>JAZQFN010000091.1:0-2049 GCA_045539515.1 Clostridia bacterium | reverse complement strand
CGTGCGATTACGAATAAAAAGTAATTGTGGCGACATACCGCCGATTTTAAAGAAAGGGATCATAAAAATGTACCACCCCATCGACCAAGCAAAAACCGGACAAAAACTAAAAATCATGTTCAAACTGGCAGGCTACGATGTGAAGTATATCCAAGAGTATTTAAACCTCTCCTGTCCACAGCCGATTTACCGTTGGTTTAAAGGTCAGAATCTGCCAACGGTAGAGAAACTTTATGCCTTAAGCATTCTTCTTGGTGTACATATGGAAGAACTGCTGGTTTTGCAGGGACAGTCTATGAATATAGGCTTGTATAAGGTGGCGCAGGAACCGAAAGACAAGCGTCTTTTATACTATGCCCAGTGCTTGCAGAGGGTAGCATAACTATTTTAGGCAATCTGCCCAATGACAAAACAAATCACATTAAGATATCCTTTTACCAGGACCTTTGAATGGGTTCCGGTAAGAGGATATTTTTATTTGGGAGAGGAGGATTGTCATGGGAACCAATTATTATTTTATGAGTAGGAATAAAGAGATGATACACCTGAATAAATTAAGTTGTGGATGGCGGCCTTTGTTTCAGAAGCATAGAGCGTTTAATAGTTTTCAGAAGCTGGAGGCGTGTTATCGGGAGCATCAGGCGGACTTGGAAATCTATGATGAATACAGGAGGCAGTATTCATGGGAAGAATATTTTGAGACGGTATACGCACATAGCCGATGTCAGCCGGAACCGGTGAAGTGGGTGTATGAAGTGAACCCCAAGTCTTCGGATAAGAAACCGCATCTGCAGACTGTGGGATGTAGTGAAGAAGAGGCAGAGCTTTATAGTCCGTTTAATCATATGGAGTATGGAAAGACGTTACAGAACGCAAGGCAGAAATTTGATGTGTATGAGCGAGAGTATGGGGATATAAAGTATTGGAATGATCCGGATTATCTGTTTGATTGGACGGAAGGGGAGTTTGTGTAGATTGCGGTACTCGAGTTGGAGGTGGATATATGAATATTGATTCTTTACAAATTGATAAATGTTAGAGTGGTTAAAAACAAAATTGAAGTTAGATGCTTTGTCAGTTAATGCGAAGAGAAGAACTGTAAAACGTGGACAAGTTTATCGTTGCAATTTTGGATGCGGTGTCGGTAGTGAAATGAAAAAATAGATGAAGCACTTGCCAAAACTGTTGATGTGATGAAATATTATGCAGATGTTTCAAAGAAGCTTGTAAATCGTGAATCATATATTGAGAAAATAAAGAATGAAAGAAATCAGGCACAAGACGAATTGACAGAGTTGAGAAAAATATTGATGACACAATTTCTTTGAAAGATGTGCATATAATAGAAACACAAAGTAGCTTTGAGTAGAATGCTTGAAGTTTTAAAAAGAGTGGTAGCATTTTATGAGTGCTACCACTTTTCTATACTTGACAAATATATCAAACCGAAATATTATAAATATATCAATTTGATATATCATACATCTTTTAAGGAGCACCCAAATGGCTAACACGAAGAAAATGGATTATGTCTTGCTAGGTTTGCTAAGTCACGAGCCTATGACAGGATATGAAATGAAGAAGAGGCTTGATACGACCCTTCGCTTTTTTTGGGGCGGTAGCTACGGTAGCATCTATCCGACATTAAACCAACTGGAGAAAGAGGGGAAGGTCACGAAGGAAGACGCCAGTTCTAACGGTCGTGAAAAGCTTTCCTATTCCATTACGGATTGTGGGAAGGACGCACTCATAGAGTGGCTTGCGAAACCGGTGGAGAAGGACGAGCTTCGCTACGAAACCCTTTTAAAACTTTTCTTTGGTAATAAAACCGGCATGGAAGGCGCAATGGAGCATATCAAGCGTTTTGAAGAGAAGTGCCGAGACGAATTAGTCGTTCTGAATATGTTTGCAGAGAATTTGGGGCAGTATTTGGAAGATGATACACACAAGCATTACTATTTAACTGTTAAATTCGGCATCAAGACCTACGAGGCCTATCTTGAGTGGTGCCGGGAGGCAAAAGAACAAATAAAGGAGTGGACGAAGAAA
>JAZQFN010000090.1:0-9087 GCA_045539515.1 Clostridia bacterium | reverse complement strand
TCTCGGGAGCTACGGGACAACCTTCGCTTGCAGCCTTTTCGTGTTCAGCTACGAGTGCCTTTGTAGCGGCATCGTTTGCCTTACCGTCGTTCTGAGTTGCGAGGAACTCTTCTGCTGCTGCCTTGAATGCATCGGAAGCCTTTTCGGACTTCATCATATTTTCGATCTTTTCGATAAGTCTTGCACGGATAGCCTTCTGACCGAGGTACATACCGAGACCGTGCTCTGCGTTATCTTCGAAGAGGGAGTTAGCCCAAGCAGGACCCTTGCCTTCTGCATTCTTACAGTAAGGTGTAGAAGGAGCGGAGCCACCCCAGATTGATGTACAACCTGTAGCATTGGCAACCATCATTCTGTCACCGAAGAGCTGAGTGATAAGCTTGATATAAGGTGTTTCACCACAACCTGCACATGCGCCGGAGAATTCGAGCATAGGCTGAGCGAACTGAGAATTCTTAATGTTCTTGTCGATTTCAATTTCCTTCTGCTTGGAGGGAACTGCCATAGCGTAATCCCAGTTGGGAACCTGATCGTACTGGCTGTCGATGGGGTTCATTTCGATAGCACCCTTAGGACAAACCTGAGCACAAACGCCGCAACCGAGACAGTCAAGAACAGATACCTGCATACGATATGTCTTGCCTGCAAAACCTGTAGCAGCAAGAGTATCAAAGCCTGCGGGCTTAGCTGCTTCTTCTGCTTCTGTAAGAAGAACAGGTCTTATAGCTGCATGAGGACATACGAGTGAACACTGGTTACACTGGATACACTTGTCAGCAATCCATGTGGGAACGTTAACAGCAACACCTCTCTTTTCGAAAGCGGATGTACCGGTTTCGAAAGTACCGTCTTCAATACCTGCAAAGGTACTTACGGGGAGCTTGTTACCTCTCTGAGCGTTAACAGGATCAACAATGTTCTTGATGAATGCGGGTCTGCCGTTGTCAGCTGCTTCTTCATCCACTGCATCCTTCCAGGAAGCAGGAACATCTATCTTCTTAAGAGCTTCAATAGCGCCATCAACTGCTGCGCAGTTCATGTTAACGATTTCGTCACCCTTCTTACCGTAGGTCTTCTTGATAGCTGCCTTAATAAGTGTAACAGCTTCTTCAAAGTCGATAACGTTAGCGAGCTTAAAGAAAGCAGACTGTGTTACCATGTTGATTCTGTTGGGTCCAAGGCCAACCTTAACAGCAACATCTACAGCGTTGATTGTGTAGAATTCAATTTCGTTTTCTGCAAGGTATCTCTTAACGGAAGCAGGAAGCTTTTCTTCGAGCTCTTCGGGAGTCCATACGCAGTTAAGAAGGAACTTACCACCTTTTTTAAGTCCTTCGAGGATATCATACTGGTGGAGGTATGCGGGCTTATGACATGCGATGTAATCTGCTTCGTCAAGGAGGTAAGTAGACTTAATGGGCTTCTTACCGAATCTTAAGTGAGACATTGTAACACCGCCGGACTTCTTGGAGTCGTAATCAAAGTAAGCCTGAGCGTAGAGATCGGTGTTGTCACCGATAATCTTTATAGCATCCTTGTTAGCACCAACAGTACCATCAGAACCGAAGCCCCAGAACTTACATCTTGTTGTGCCTTCGGGAGCAGCATTAACCTTTGCAGGTAATTCTAAGGATGTGTTTGTAACGTCATCTACGATACCGATTGTAAAGCCGTTCTTGGGCTCTTTGGCATCTAAGTTGTTGAATACTGCAACAATCTGTGTGGGTGTGGTATCCTTGGAACCAAGACCGTAACGGCCGCCAACGATAACAGGAGCCTTAGCCTTGCCGTAGAAGAGATTGCATACATCGAGGTAAAGGGGTTCGCCGAGGGAGCCGGGTTCCTTTGTTCTGTCGAGAACAGCAACCTTTTCAACTGTTTCAGGGAGTACATCGAAGAAGTACTTTGCAGAGAAAGGTCTGTAAAGGTGAACCTTAACTACACCAACCTTTTCGCCTGCAGCGTTTAAGTAATCTACTGTTTCTTCAATAGCTTCACATACAGAGCCCATAGCTACGATAACCTTTGTAGCGTCAGCTGCACCGTAGTATGTAAAGGGTGCATATTCTCTGCCTGTGAGCTTGGAAATTTCCTTCATGTAATCTGCAACTACATCGGGAACTGCTTCATAGTACTTGTTAGCAGCTTCTCTACCCTGGAAGTAGATGTCGGAGTTCTGAGCTGTACCTCTGAGTACAGGGTGTTCAGGATTAAGAGCGTTATCTTTGAATGCCTTTAATGCATCGTAGTCAATAAGACCCTTTAAGTCTTCGTAATCTATAACTTCGATCTTCTGAATTTCGTGAGAAGTTCTGAAACCATCGAAGAAATGGAGGAAGGGAACTCTGCTCTTAATGGAAGCTAAGTGTGCTACACCGCCTAAATCCATAACTTCCTGTACAGAACCGGAAGCGAGCATTGCAAAGCCTGTCTGACGGCAAGCCATAACGTCCTGATGATCACCGAAGATGTTAAGAGCGTGAGCTGCAAGAGCTCTGGCACTTACGTGGAAAACTGTGGGGAGTAATTCGCCCGCAATTTTGTACATGTTAGGGATCATAAGGAGAAGTCCCTGAGATGCTGTAAATGTGGTTGTAAGAGCACCTGCCTGGAGTGAACCGTGAACTGCACCTGCAGCACCGGCTTCGGACTGCATTTCAACAACGTCTACAGTCTGACCGAAAATGTTCTTTTCGCCTCTGGCACTCATTTCATCAACAACTTCTGCCATTGTGGAAGAAGGAGTGATGGGGTAGATAGCAGCAACTTCTGTAAACGCGTAGGACACGTATGCAGCAGCATTGTTACCATCCATGGTTTTGAATTTCTTTGCCATGTTTTAATGACCTCCTATTTGAATTTTATATTATAAAACAATAATACAGTTATGTCGAATTTAAAATAATCCAACTTAACCTTAATAAGTATAGCACAAAACTTCTCTGATTTCAAATATTTTTTTTCATTATAAGTATGTTTATTGCATTTTTCGCCATTTTTGTGAGTTTTCAATAGTTTTGCAGGCTAAGTTATGTTAAATTTATCATTTTTTTAAGACTTAGCTATGGATATCTTCAAAAAAATATGTTATACTGTACCATATTACAAAAAAGGAGAGGCAATATGGCATACGACGGCATTGTGGTTTCCGCCATTGCTAAAGAACTCAGCGAAGTCCTTGTAGGCGGAAGAATAGATAAAATCCACCAACCGGAAAAAGACACAATTCTCATATCTGTACGCACCAGAAGTGGCGGCTACAGGCTTATTTTGTGTGCAAATCCCTCCTGTGCAAGAGTACATCTTGCTTCCTCGGGTATGGAAAACCCCATGAGTCCGCCAATGTTTTGTATGCTTCTTCGCAAGCACATAGGAAGCGGAAAAATAACCCTTATAGAGCAACCGGATTTTGAGAGAATAATCCGTATACACATAGAAAGCTACGACGAGCTTGGTGACCTTAGTGAAAAAGTGCTTATATGCGAGCTTATGGGTAAGCACTCAAATATTATTTTAATAAATAAAGACGGCAAGATTATAGATTCCGTATATCACATCGACCTTAGCATATCGGGCGTAAGGCAGATTTTGCCGGGGCTTATATACACGGCACCACCGGCACAGGACAAGCTTAATCCAATGGAATTTTCAAAAGACGACATCAAAAAGCGTCTTACTTCAGAAGATATACCCTTATACAAACAGCTTATGGATACCTACTCGGGCATAAGTCCTCTTATGGCAAGAGAGACAGCATTCAGAGCATGCGGCGATACCGACAAAATAGCCTCGGAAGCTACCGGTGAAGAAATCGACAAAACTGCTTATATATTTGCAAAAATGATGGAAAACATCTTTAACGGCGAACTTAGCCCTTGTATGGTGGCCGATGCCGAAACCGGGAAGCTGGTTGACTTTAACGCATTGGAAATCACCCAGTTTGAAAATATGGGCGTGGTAACTCCCTTTGAGTCCGTAAATGAAGCTGCTGAAGCCTTCTACCACCAGAAATCCTCTATGCAGAGCCTTAAGCAAAAAGGCTCGGATCTTATGAAATTTGTAAACAATAACCTTGAAAGATGTCTCAAAAAGCTTCAACTGGAAAATGAACTTCTGGAAAAAGCAAAAAAGAAAGAAAAATATAAGATTTACGGTGATCTTATAACTGCAAATATCTACAGGATAAACCATGGTGACAAGGAGCTTGAATGTGAAAATTTCTACTCGGAAACTCAGGAAACGGTAAAAATACCTTTAAGCGATGACCTGACCCCTTCACAAAATGCTCAAAAGTACTATACAAAATATACTAAACAAAAGACAGCAGAAACAGAAACCATAAAACAGAAAGAACTCAACATAAAAGAAATAGATTATCTGGAATCCGTAAAGGAATCCATAAAGCTTGCAGAATCCGGAGCAGAGATTGCCCTGATTCGCGAAGAGCTTACAGAACAGGGCTATTTAAGGCAGCGGTACTCAAAAAGGCCCAAGAAAAAATCCCTCCCTACCCCTATGCACTTTGTGAGTGATGACGGCTACGATATATACGTAGGTAAAAACAATGTTCAAAATGACTATGTAACCTTTAAGCTGTCACGCAGTACAGATATATGGTTCCACACTAAAAGCATTCACGGCTCCCACGCCATAATCCGCACTCCGGATGCTATGGAGGTGCCCGACAGAACCTATCTTCAGGCGGCATCTCTTGCGGCATACTACAGCAAGGCAAGAAGCTCCAAAAGCGTTCCCGTGGATTATACAGAAGTAAAAAATGTAAAAAAACCAAACGGTGCAAAGCCGGGAATGGTGATATATGTGGACTACAATACCATCTATGCCGACCCGGATGAAGAGCTTGTAAAGCGTCTTAAGAAGTAATTTTTGTTTTATTTTCACAAAACAGAGCTTCAAAGGCTTATTTTTCATAAAATATAGCTAAATTTTGAAAAATATTTAAATTTTACTTGATTTTTGAAAAAATGTGTGTTAGAATACACATTATGTTGATAATTATGTCATTGGAGGTGAAACTATGCCTAATATTAAATCCGCTAAAAAGAGAGTTAAGGTTATTGAAACAAAGACCTTAAGAAACAAGATTATCAAGACAAACTTAAAGACTTGCATAAAGAACTTTGAAGAGTGTGTTGCTAAGGCTGATGCAGAAAAGGCAGTTGCTGCTTGCAAATTAGCATTCAAGAAGATTGACCAGGCTGTTGCTAAGGGTGTTCTTCACAAAAACACAGCTTCCAGAAAGAAATCTCAGCTTTCTTCCAAGCTTAACAAGTTAAGTGCATAATTATAAGCCTTCCGGTAATGTCGGGAGGCTTTTAAGGCTGTCTTTCCGGATTATCGGGCAAACTAGGCTTTCCTTTTAACAGGGAAGTCTTTTTTATTTGTTAATTCTGTTTTACAGTAGATTTACAGTTTATTATTTCCTCTTGACTTAAAATGAAATCTGTGGCAGAATGGTTGTTACAGAATGGAATGATGTAAAATGAAGAAAATTATATTGCTATTACTTGCTTTCCTGATAGTATTTACAGGTGTTATGCCTGTATATGCTCTTGAAAGCGGTTTAATAAGCTTTAGTATTGAACCAATATGCCCCGACCAAAAAGACAAATTTCTTGGCATAAATGTTGAACTTGATGACACATACAGTAATTCTACTATGCTGGTAGCTTTCTATATGAATGGTAGTTTGACTAAACTTACTCCTTACGATGTTTCAAGCAAAAAAGAATTTACTTTTGATCCAACATTGACTCGTGATAAAAAGAAAACTCCTAATCTTTTTCAGCAAGAAACCTTGGTTAATACATATGATACAGTTACAACTTCTTCCGGAAAATATTTTGCAGATCAAACCCCCGACAAAATAAAAATTTTTACCTGGGACAAAACAACTCTTAAACCCAAAACTCTTTGTGACGATGTACTTACTCCCGATGTAATTAAAGCGGCAAATGCCGATGTTGTGGAATCTTTAAGTATAATACCAGAAGCTACAAAGCATATAAGAAACAAATGTCTCGTACGGCCTGAAGATGTTGAAGACGGTTCGGCAGAAACCTGGGATGAGAATTTATTTGCTATTATGGATCATCTGGACGCCTGCGCCAAGCAAGCCACAGAAGATGCAGAAACGCATTTGATGACCAGCTTGTATGCTCAATCTCAATACTACGATGATTTATCTCAGGTACGTAAATTGGCAAACAACTTAACTGCACAAGAGCAAGAAACGATGGACTTTATTCTGAAGGGTACTTTGAAACCTTCAGAATTTCCGACAGAATACTATAACGCTTTAATAAACGCTATGAAATTTCTTGATTTCAGCCTTTCGGACATATATTCATAATCTCCAAGCCACACATTTCGTGTGGCTTTTATTTTTTCTCTTTACAAATATTTAAAATAATGGTATACTGAACGCATAAAATTCAGTTAATTTTAAATTTATGTTGAGGAATATTGTCATGAAGGCTAAAGAAAAACTTATATACGTACCACCACCCATAAGGAAGCTGCCCTTCTTTGTAACTCTGGCAGGCATAACCTACGAAGACACAAACTACTACATAGAGCGCAAGAACTCTCCTGAAATAGTTGTGGAATATGTTATATCCGGCAAGGGTCACATAGAGCGCGACGGCAAAAAGATAACCGTATCTGCCGGAGATATGTACATACTCCCCTTGGGAGATAACCACATATACTACTCCGACCCCATAAATCCCTGGCGAAAAATATGGTTCAATGCCAACGGCCCTCTCTTTGACGAGCTATGCAATGCCTACGATATAAACGGCAAGTATGTGTTTCGTTCTCTTGATGGATATGACCTTATGGAAAAGATGCTTAAGGTATGCGACACAAAGAACGTAAGCGCAAAAGAGATAAACGCCAAGGCAGCAATGGTTCTTCTGGAAATAATAATGCTCATGGCAGACCACGAATCCGAAGCAACCGATGAAGACGCCGAAAAGCTCAGGACATACCTTGACCTGCATATGAACGATAAGGTAAGCCTCGCCGACCTTGCAGACATTATCTTTAAAAGCGAGTCCCAGGCACTTAGAATTTTTAAAAAAGCCTTCGGCATGACTCCTTATGATTACCTTGTAAGAACCAGAATCAATCTTTCCAAAACTCTGCTCAGAGGCTCTTCCCTTACCATAAAGGATGTTGCATACAGAGTTGGCTTTAATGACGAGCACTACTTCTCAACGATTTTCAAACAAAAAACAGGAACAAGCCCCTCGAGATACAGAAAAATGAGATAAATAAGAGAATTAAAAGTATTTAATTCAAAAAGCAGGAAGTTGCAAAAATTTGCAACTTCCTTTTTATCAAGTAATTACAAGGGTTTTATCAAATCACTCGGCTTTTTGCAATGCTTTTATTTGCTGTCATTAGTTTTAGATGTTACCAGCATAGGTTGTTGCTGTTTTCCTTCCAGAGCCATAGACAATGCCGAAGGTATTTCGGTCATATCTGCCACAAGAGAGTCAGGTTTTCCGATGCAATCGTCCTGACCAAAGGGAACAAAATAAACATTTCTTCTTGAAAGGAGCTTACCTATATTCTGTGCATTACCACCTAAGCCATCATTGGTGGATATTGCTATTATAAGCGGTCTTTCGTTTCTTAAATTTGCCTTTGCCGCCATGGAAACAGAAGAATCCGTTACGGAATTGGCTATCTTTGCTATTGTGTTACCTGTACAGGGAGCTATGACTAATGCATCCAGGAAACCCTTGGGACCTATGGGTTCGGCACCTTTTATGGTGCAGATGATTTCCTTCCCCGTTACGTTTTTAAGATAATTCCTAAAATCCTCGGCTTTGCCGAAACGGGTATCTGTGGAATAAGCCTGTTCACTCATAATAGGATATATGTCATAACCCATATCCACAAGATTTTTAACTTCTTTCATTACCTTGGAAAAGGTACAGAAAGAACCGCACACGGCAAATCCTATTCTTTTTGCCTCCGACATATCTATTCATTTCCTTCCGTGAATCGCTCTACAGCTTCAGCGGCGCTGATACCCGCTGACTGTGGTGCACTCCAAAGGGGAACTCCCGGAAGATATAAAAGTTTTCTGTCATTTTTCCGGCACAGTTCCTTATCAACATAACCCGGACTTGCAGACAAGTCAACAATAAGAACATCCTTTTTTGTTGACGACAAAAGATTATCATCAAAGAGAGTATACGGAACCGTGTTTATTATAACATCGTATTTATCACAGCAAGACAGCTCCGATACTGCTTCTATGCCGTTGACTTTACATTCTGCGCGAGCTCTCTCTTTGCGGGCATACACTGCCACATTCTGCATACGTCCGCTCATAAGCTTTGCAAGTGTCTTCCCTATTCTGCCGTATCCTACAATCAGAATTCTGCAGTAATGCAGTGAGCAAGGTGTACTTTCTATTACTCTTGCAACTGCGCCCTCTGCAGTATACAGAGCATTTTCAATCTGAAATACTTCATCTTCGGAATAATCAAAAAGCTTTATATCCAAAGCCTCTGCCTCACTGTATTCCTTTAAAGTAAACCTTCCTCCGCACACAGATATTTTAGGCGGACACTCTTTTAAAAACTCATAAAATGTCATTTTCCTTTGACACCCGGGCATATAGACCATACCGTCTTTTACTGCGGGCAATCCGAGAATTGCTACCTCTGCATTATTAAGACCATCAAATTTATCTTTTGGGGAATGTCCGTAAAGTCTTACATCTATATTTTTCTTTTTGAAATACTCCGCCATATAGACGCTCCGCATATCTCCCCCACATATGAAAACTCTTTTTAGCTTCATTCCGATTCCCCCATTTAAATCAAGTGCAATGTTATAATATGCAGTTTTACGGGATTTTGACATCAAAAAAGAGCATTATATGAGTTAAAGCTTCATATAATGCTCTCAGCGTGTCGATAAAGTCGACACGCTGAGGAGACGAACGAAAATGGACGCAGGCGAGGAAGCGCGAAGCAGGCAGTACAAAGGTACGGCAATGAGCGATGACGAAGCAAGCAAAGTGTGTAAAATAGCGGCTTTTGG
>JAZQFN010000089.1:0-9604 GCA_045539515.1 Clostridia bacterium | reverse complement strand
AGTTATTTATACCGCTTTTCCGGTTATTGCTTTTATATTATCAATCATATTAAAGCTAAAGTATAAAAAATCGGTTTTGATTTCAGGTCTATCTATTATAATATACGCAGTTATATCTTTAGGTGCTATTTTTGCCGTTCATGGTTATTTTAGCGACTTTAGTCATAATAAATGGGGAAAATATCCCGGCGAAAGATATCTTATGCTCGATGATATGATAAAGGAAAACAATTTTATCGGAATGTCAAAGGAAGAAGTAATAAAAATCCTTGGCAAGCCTGATAACCCATATGCAGACCCCGGTAACATTGATTTGATTGATTACTATATTGGTGCATTTTCCATAGATCCTACAATGATTACTTTTGTGTTTGAAAATAATAAAGTTACAGAAGCTTACGAATATACAGAATTCAGAGAACCGAACAAGCCTTTGTATCAAAACTGAATATACATAAAAAACGTGGCATATATAAATACACTTTTGCTTTTAAGGAATAGTGAAGAGTGAAGAAGTAATAAGTAAAAGACGACAAGTCGAAACTTGTCGTCTTTTGGCGGAGAAGGAGGGATTTGAACCCTCGCGCCAGTTTCCCGACCTACACCCTTAGCAGGGGCGCCTCTTCGGCCTCTTGAGTACTTCTCCGTATATAATTAACGCCCGCCGAATGGGCTGTTAACCTCAAGTAAATATTAAATTGTCTTTAAAAAGAAGTGGCGGAGAGGCAGAGATTCGAACTCTGGGTGCTTTCGCATCACTAGTTTTCAAGACTAGCTCCTTAAACCACTCGGACACCTCTCCGTGTGACCTGTCTATTTTAACACAACAAAGGGGCATTGTCAATAGATTTTTTGAATTTTTAAAACGAAATCGGCGTACCTTTTTAAAAAAGATACACCGAAATATGTAAACTTATAAAACCTTTGCAAGGAAATTTTTAAGTCTGTCGCTCTTGGGATTATCAAATATTTCCTGAGGTGAACCATCCTCTATAATCTGACCGCCATCCATAAATATAACCCTGTCTGCCACTTCGCGGGCAAAGCCCATTTCGTGTGTTACCACTATCATAGTCATACCTTCGGAAGCAAGCTCCTTCATAACGTCAAGAACTTCGCCAACCATTTCCGGGTCAAGTGCCGAAGTGGGCTCATCGAAGAGCATAACCTCGGGAGACATACAAAGGGCACGCACTATGGCAACTCTCTGTTTCTGTCCGCCGGAGAGCTGAGCCGGATAAGCATCTGCTCTGTCCGCAAGACCAACTCTCTCCAGAAGCTTCCTTGCCTGCTCTTCTGCCTCTGCCTTTGACTTCTTAAGAAGCTTTACAGGTCCTACGGTCATATTTTTAAGAATTGTCATGTGACCAAAAAGATTAAAATGCTGGAAAACCATTCCCATCTTCTGTCTGTGCACATTAATATTTACCTTTTTATCCAAAAGGTTTTCACCTTTAAAATAAATTTTACCGTCTGTGGGTGTTTCCAGAAGATTGAGCGAACGCAGAAGTGTAGACTTACCGCTTCCGGAAGGTCCTACAATAACTACTACCTTACCTTTTTCAAAGTCTACAGATACATCATCCAGTGCTTTTACACTATCGCCAAGATAGTATTTTTTAAGATGCTCTACACTTATAAGAGAATTAGCGCTCATTCTTTCTCAGCCTCCTTTCAACAACAGAAAGTGCTTTGGTAAGGAAAATTACCAATATAAGATATACCAATGCTACAAGTAACAAGGGATTTATACTGTCGTATGTATTATTACGTATCTGATTACCTGCCTTGGTCAGATCCATTACTGCAACGTAACCGGCAACAGAAGTTTCTTTAAGAAGTGCAATCATTTCATTACCTATAGCAGGTAAAATGTTTTTAAGTGCCTGAGGAAATACAATAAGCCACATCGTTCTAACATTGGAAAATCCCAAAGATCTTCCTGCCTCTGTCTGACCGATATCTATGGCAAGTATACCGGAACGTATTACTTCCGCAACATATGCGCCGGAGTTAATACCAAATGTAAGTATTGCAACCCATCTTCCGTCGTCTGCACTTACAAATACTATAAAAAACATTATAAGCAACTGTACAACAACCGGCGTTCCTCTTATTACTGTAAGATAAATATCGCAGATTACATCCAGAACCTTAAGTTTTTTATTATCTCTTGCAAAAACCTTGATAACTGCTACTATTGACCCGATTACAACACCTATTATAAGTGCACCGATGGTTATAAGTAACGTATTTCCAAAGCCTTCAATAATTGTTTTGTATCTCTCGCCCACTATAAATGTGTTATACAAAGTGTCGAGCCATTCATTGAGCCACGCCATATTGCGCTCCCTTCCAACGTATATTCAAAAACTAAGCGACGCATAAAATGCGCCGCTTGGTCTGAACGTTTAAAAATTATTCAGCATCGTACGGTAAGTCGTATTTTTCAAAAATTTCTGCGAGTTTACCTTCTTCTTTTAATTCCTTAAGAGCCTTATTAACCATCTCGGTAAGTTCATCGTCGCCTTTTTCAAAAGCGATTGCATATTCTTCCTGTGTAAGTGCTTCGTCAAGAACCTTGGTTGCACCGTCCTGCTTTTCAGAGAGAGCTATAGCAACCTGATTGTCGATAACAACTGCATCTACCTTACCTGCTGTAAGAGCAGCTACGGCTTCCGCACCGGTCTTGTAGGACTGGATCTCGTACTTTTCATCTATAAGGAATGTTTCACCTGTAGTACCTTCCTGACAGGAAACCTTCTTACCCTTGAGGTCTGCAGCAGTAGCGATGTCGCTGTCTGCCATTACGATGATAGCCTGAGAAGCTTTGTAGTAAGAATCAGAGAAGTTCATATTCTTCTTTCTGTCTTCGTTAGCTGTGATACCTGCTACAGCCATATCGTACTTACCTGTGGAAGCACCCATAAGAGCGCCGTCAAAGTCTGTGTTGATTATTTCAAGTTCCATGCCGAGCTTTCCAGCGATTGCCTGTGCAATTTCAACGTCTGCACCTACGATTTCGCCGTTTTCAACATACTCAAAGGGAGGGAACTCCGCATTGGTAGCCATTGTAAGCTTGTTGGTTTCTTCTTCCTCTTCACCGCAGGAAGTAAAAGCAATTGCACATGTTGCAATCATAGCAACAACTAAAAGTAATGATAAAAATCTTTTCATTTTGTAAATCTCCTTTACATTATATATGTATAAAAATACAAGTTGATTATATATCAAAGTCCTTAATTTGTCAATACAATTACATTTTTTATTTTTCAAACGGCAATTTTGTTGCATAAAAATAATGCATAAAAAATTTTTATGCATTATTGATATAATCTCCGGGCGTTTTGCCGGTTATTCGTTTGAAGGCGCGGTAAAAGTTTGCCGTATTGTTGAAACCGCAATCCAGAGCAATGTTCAGCTTCTTTTCACCGGATATGGCTATAAGTTTCAAAGCCTTGTCTATACGTTTTATGGTTATGTAATCCCAGGGTTTTATCCCGTTGTAGCGCTTAAAAACAGTACAGAAATACGAACGGCTCATATTGGCAGCTTCGGCAAGTTTATCCAAATCCAACTCCTCGTGGAGATTGTTGTCTATATAATCCATAGACTTCTTTAAACTTTCCAGATTGTAACTTCTGCTTGCAGACATTCGTTGAGGCTTGGCAAATCCGCAATTCCTTAAGATATAAAGCAGGGTGTCAACTATGCGCAGCTTAATTGCGGACATATACTCCGGCTCCATATTTATAAGCTCTTCCTCACACATACATACGTTTTTATATACATAGGAAGTGTTGGCTGCAGGTAGCTTATTTTTATATTTATTATTTTTATTAAGAAAGCTGTCCAAAAGCTTAGTGTCCGAAAAACCGCTTGCAGAAAACCATATATAATGAGGTTCGAAATCCAGACACAGTATGTCTGTATCGGCAGATGCCTTTATAATACGATGGCTCTCCCCGGGCGAAAACACAAAAACCTCACCGGGTGCAAAATTATGCGTTGCACCGTAAGACTCCACCTTACCTCTACCGGAAAGAACGCAGGCAAGCTCTATAGCGGTGTGATTGTGTATCCCTGTAATGAGGTTATGCTCATCGGTGGTAATATGAAAGATTTTAAAAGGCGATATGGATTTTTGCTTAACTCGCTTTTGCATAAACTACATTCCTTTTGTCAATTCTTTGTAAGAAAATATTAGCATACTATCCTCTTAAAGTCAAATTTACCCATAAAAAAACCTCGCTCCCACCAAATTCGGGAGCGAGGAAAAGAAAGGGGATAAATTCAGCAAACTTCACTATTGCAGCAAGGTTGCAGTCATTTCTGCAAATGTGAATAGTTTGCTTATTTAATCAGCCAAAGGAACCTCTTCACCAAGAACTACGGTAATGTCCTTATAGCCGTTTTGTCTGTAAACCTTGAGTTTAAGTTCATCTCCGGGTTTGTACTGATTTTTTATCTGATTGATGTCATCGACGGTTGCTACACTCTGACCGTTACATTCAACAATGGTATCGCCTACTTTAACTCCTGCGATATATGCGGGAGATTCGGAAGTCATACTTGTAACATATACTCCCACTTTAAGGCTGTTTTCCCTTGCTTCCTGTTCGGTAACATTTATTCCGCCTATACCCAGAATAGGTCTTCCGGAAACGTAACCGTTATCTATAAGCTCCTGAATAATAGGCTTTGCCTCGTCTATGGGAATGGCAAACCCAAGTCCTTCCAGAGCTGCAGAAGATATCTTTGCTGTATTTATGCCCACAAGATGACCATAGGCATCTACAAGAGCACCGCCGGAATTACCGGGATTAATGGCGGCATCGGTCTGTATGAGCGTAAGCTCCTTGTTATCTATAACAACAGTTCGGTTAAGACCGCTTATAATACCCTGTGTGGTTGTGCCGGCAAATTCCTGACCCAATGGATTTCCAATGGCAATTGCTGTGTCGCCTACCCTTAAGTCCGAGCTACTGCCCATTGATGCAAAGGTAAGCCCCGAAGCATCAATCTTAAGAACGGCAAGATCTGTTTTGGAATCAGCACCGATAAGGGTAGCAATATATTCCTCGCCTGTGCTGAGTACTACTGTAATTTCTGTGGCACCTTCCACCACATGATTGTTTGTAATTATAAATCCGTTTTCGCTTATAATAACTCCCGAGCCGTTGCTCTTTTGCACGTCAACACCACCACCGAAAAAGCCATAGAAAAGACCTTCCCTGCTTACTTCGGAAGTGTTTATAACACCAACCACCGCCGGGCCGACTTTATCTACGATTTCCGGAGTGGTAAGCACACTCTGGCCATCTCTGGTAGCAGTAGCGGTAGCTACTATTGCGGAGCCGGTTGTTGCACCGGTTTTCTCTTCAGATTCACTACCCCATAATTTTGAAATTTCTTCTCTGATTACGGGATTTCTAAGTGCAAAAGCACCCAATACAAACAACGCACTTATTATGATACCCACAACAAGTATTATGGGCATCTTTCTCTTTTTCTTCTTGATATGTGTATTGTAAAACTCCGGAGGCGGAGCGGTTTCATGAGTATTAACCGTTTCAAATTCGCCATTGTAATCCTCGCCGGAGGTGTTGAAATCCGAATAACCTTTAGGCTCAGTACGCTCGTAGATTGTTTCCTTTAAATTATCCAAGTCACCATGACTCATTCTGTAGCTTCCGTCTTCGCTGAGATTGGATTTTTCCCCATTATCGGGTTCCCGGAATTCCGGAGCATACGATGCCGGCTTGGAATCATAAAGATCTCCGGGTTTTTTAAATCCGTTTTTATTCTCCTCATTGTCCCCAACCGGTGGGTTATCGTAAAAATTCTTGTTATCATCCATAAGAAAACTCCCCTTTTTAAAGTTAGCACATCATTTATAAAAATCCGTGAATAAATTGTAAAAATTATTTAAACTTTTTTATCTTCAATATAATAATCCGATTTTTTGAGCGAAAAAGCAAATCTGGTATACTCGTTGACCTTACTTTCCACAGTAACGCTTTCCCCGTGAAGGGTCATAATCTTCCTTACTATATACAGACCAAGCCCCACCCCGGTGCGTTCCCTGCTTCGGGATTTGTCCGTTTTGTAGAATCTGTCCCACACATGTGCAATATGCTCTTTTTCTATACCTCTTCCGGTATTGGTAACTGAAACCCACACCTTATCGCTCTCATCATCTATATCTATTGTTATACTACCGCCCTCGTCGGTAAACTTAACAGCATTATTAATAAGATTTATAAGCACCTGAGATATATTATCCTTATCTGCGTTTACAAGTAGTTTACCCTCTTTTATGTTTAATAACACATCAATATTCTTAGGGGTTATCATCATTTCAAACTTCAAAAGGGTCTGCCTTACAAGCTCGTTAATGTCAAAATCCGTTCTGTCCAGTTTCATATCATCGCTATCCATTCTTGTAACCTGAAGCAGATTCGTTATAAGTCTGGATAAACGCTTGGTTTCCGAGAGAACTATCTCAAGATATTCATCCCTGTTTTCCTCGGGAACAGTACCGTCTATGATGCCCTCCACAAATCCGGATATAGTGGTAAGGGGTGTTCTCAGCTCGTGAGATACATCGGAAACAAAGGAATTTCTCAACCCTTCAAGATTATCCAGCGATGCAGCCATATTATTTATATTCTCGGCAAGGACACCTAGCTCATTCTGAGAAGTGTACTCTACTCTCTTTTTAAAATTACCTTTTGAAAATTCCGAAACTGCTGCACTTATTTTGTTAATGGGTTGTGTAATCCTGTAACAAATAATATAGAAGAAAAGTGCAACCATAATTACGGCAATAATAAGTATTGCCAAAGAACGGTCGGATACATAACCATATATTTTTTTAATTTCGGGCACACGCTGATTGAACATAACCCCACCGTAAATCTCGCCTTTGTGTTTAAGGGGCATTGCTACGGTAAGAATCTTATCGCCGTTTTTGTCTTTGTACATATTAACGGTCTGAATACCCTTGCCGTTTAATACAGGCTTTGATACTTTACCATCAACCTTTTCAATATAATCGGCATTAGGTTCAGCTCCGGAGGTTGATATTATAACACCGTTTATGTCAAATACCGTTACGTGAGATTTTGTATTTGCGCTTACGGTATCTATTATGTTTTGAAACAATATATCGGTGGTGTCACTTTGATTTACAAGTGCTACATAGGTCGCTTCCTCAAGTTCATCAATGTTTTCGCTAAAAAGTCTTGACTTCTCCTCAATGGCAAACTGCTCAATAAACGTGAAGAAATAAAGCATCATTACAATTGCAACAACCGATATAACTGCAAAGCAACTCATCACCAGACTTCCGAATATACTTTTGCGCAAATTATTTCACCTCAAATTTATAGCCTACACCCCAGACGGTTTTAAGCGACCACTTATCGCTTACACCCTCTACCTTTTCCCTTAAGCGTTTAACGTGAACGTCAACTGTTCTGGAATCGCCGAAATATTCATAACCCCACACTTCGTCAAGAAGCTGATCTCTTGTAAACACCTTGTTGGGATGTATGCAAAGATAGTTAAGAAGCTCCAGCTCCTTAGGGGGAATATCTATCCTGTTACCGTCAATCTTAAGTTCGTATGTACTCATATTGAGTGACAATTTGTCAAAAGCCACCTCTCCATCATCTGCATTGGAGCCTTCGCTTCTTCTGAGTACTGCTTTAAGTCTTGCCATAAGCTCCTTGGGTTCGAAAGGCTTTACAACATAGTCATCTGCACCAAGCTCAAGCCCAAGAACCTTATCTATGGTTTCTCCTTTGGCTGTAAGCATAATTACGGGGATGCTTCTGTTCTGGCGTATCTGCTTTAAGACCTCAATCCCATCTATCTCGGGCAGCATTATGTCGAGAACAACCGCCGAAGGCTTAAGCTCTTCCACCATTTCCAGTGCTCGTTTGCCGTCGTATGCACAGGCTGTGTTGTAGCCCTCTTTGGCAAGATACAAGCGGACAAGCTCACATATATTTTTATCATCATCTACCACAAGTACGGTATTTGTTGTATTCATTTGGCGTAGCCTCCAGACTCTAAAAAATAATTATTAATACCTGTTAAAATACAATAATAATACTGTCATTATTATTATGCATCAAATTCACACAAAAATCTACCCCAAGATTTAAATATTCATAATTTTTTCACATATATTCACAATGTATTCATAAGTTATAAAAAGTAAAACATTTATCAAATATCCTCTTGAATTAAAAACCAAAGTATTATATAATATCTTAAGAAAAATAAAAACAGAAGGGATGTAATAATTATGATACTGGTTACAGGCGGTGCCGGCTTTATAGGAAGCCATACATCTGTAGAGCTTTTGGATGCAGGTTATGAGATAGCAGTTATCGACAACCTTTGCAATTCCAAAATCGAAAGCATAGACAAAGTTAAAAAAATAACAGGTAAGGATTTCAAATTTTATGAGGAAGACCTCATAAACAGAGAAGCAGTAGAAAAAATATTTCAGGAGAACGACATAGAAGCCGTTATCCACTTTGCAGGTCTTAAAGCTGTGGGTGAATCTGTGCAGATTCCTCTGACATACTATCACAACAACATCTTAAGCACATTGGTACTTTGCGAAGTAATGGCAAAATACGGTTGTAAGAAACTGGTATTCAGCTCCTCTGCAACAGTTTACGGAAATCCCCACACAGTTCCCATTAAAGAAGACTTCCCCCTTTCCACAACAAACCCCTACGGAAGCACTAAGCTTATGATAGAAAATATCTTGCAGGACTTATATATTTCCGACAACGAATGGTCTATAGTTCTCTTAAGATACTTCAACCCCATAGGCGCACACGAAAGCGGTCTTATAGGAGAAAACCCCAACGGTATACCAAACAACCTTGTTCCCTATATTGCCAAGGTTGCCATAGGCGAGCTTGATCACCTCAATGTATTCGGCGATGATTACCCCACCAAAGACGGAACCGGCGTAAGAGATTACATACACGTAGTAGACCTTAGCAAAGGCCATGTAAAGGCCGTGGAAAAAGCTGAATCCTGCACAGGAGTAAACATATACAATCTTGGCACAGGCAATGGCTACAGTGTACTTGAGGTACTCCACGCTTACGAAAAAGCATGCGGAAAAACTCTTAAATACGAAGTTGCTCCAAGACGTCCCGGCGACATACCCGAATGTTATGCAGATACAGAAAAATCCTTCAAGGAACTCGGATGGAAAGCCGAGCTTGACATAGCACGTATGTGTGCCGACTCATGGAAGTTTACACAGAACAACAAATAATTACACGTGTTCAAAGGGAATGTAAAAAAAGTCCAGACCGCAAAAAGGCAGGGATAAGAAAGAATACAGAGTATAAATTATCCTGTAAATCATATAAAATTACCATAAATGTTGAAAAACATCTGTTTTACAGATGTTTTTCTTCATATATGCCTTTTTGCTATTGCCAAATCTCACCTCTCGACGTGCGAAAGCATTTGCTTTGGTATCAGAAGCCGTTTTGAGTGTGAATTTTTGAAACACTACTTCGTTAAAATACTCGCTAATGCACAAAGCATTAGCTGCGTTTTT
>JAZQFN010000088.1:0-18087 GCA_045539515.1 Clostridia bacterium | reverse complement strand
GGTAAGTTCCTCGATGCTTACTATGATGCTAAGATCTTCGAAAACGATCCCTTTGCTAAGCTCGACCAGACAGGTGTTGGTAAGCTCATGGAAATGGCTGTTACACTTGGTAAGAAGGTTCGTCCTGAAATGCACTGCGGTATCTGTGGTGAACACGGCGGTGATCCTGTTTCCGTTGAATTCTGCCACAACATCGGTCTTGACTACGTATCCTGCTCACCTTTCCGTGTGCCGATAGCAAGACTTGCTGCTGCTCAGGCTGCAATCAAGGAAATGTAATTTAAAATTACAAAATAATTGATATTTTTAAGACCCTGCAGAGAAATCTGTAGGGTCTTTTTATGTTAGTAAGTCCTGAAAAGGGCTGTTACACTTGGTAAGAAGGTTCGTCCTGAAATGCACTGCGGTATCTGTGGTGAACACGGCGGTGACTAATGCCGTTTAAAAAATACTTATACCTTGATTTTAACATATAAAAATAGCAGTACACTTCGTTAAAATGCTCGGAAATCCACCCGAAAGGATTCCCTGTGCTTTTGCCTTGTGTACAACTATTTTTATTATGTTAAAATTCTTCGCCCCGAAATATACTATTTCGGTCAAGGTCAAGTATCTTTTAACCGGCTTTCCGTTGAATTCTGCCACAACATCGGTCTTGACTACGTATCCTGCTCACCTTTCCGTGTGCCGATAGCAAGACTTGCTGCTGCTCAGGCTGCAATCAAGGAAATGTAATTTAAAATTACAAAATAATTGATGTTTTAAGACCCTGCAGAGAAATCTGCGGGGTCTTTTGATTTTATATTGAAATATTTATTTGATAATGGTATAATGAATTCAAGCAAAGCTTGAATTCAGTGATATAAATCTCTTGCGAGATTTTGGATATGTGCTATTGCACTCGATATGCCTTGTGGCTCGATATGTTGCTGACGCAACGAGATTTATATCATATCGAGTTTTGAGTGAAACGAAAAACATATTGAATTTACGGAGTAAATATATCGAGCAAACTTTAGTTTGCATATCGACAAAAAATTAGTGTCATCTAAATGGTTCACTAATTTTAAACTTTGATATGTAAGGGACAAAAAGCCTTCCCCTTGAGGGGAAGGGGGACCGCTCGCGGTGGATGAGGTGGAAATAGATAACGATTGCTACGCAATCTACACCTCATCAGTCACTTCGTGACAGCTTCCCCTCAAGGGGAAGCCTTAAAGAAAACAAATTTTTGTCTCTAACTTGACAAAATCATATAAAGGATGTCGAATGTTGGCGAAAGGAGAATGAAATGAGGTTGTTTATAAAAGCTGATAATTATTCTGCAAAGTTTCTTTGGATTATTACTTTGATTGCAGATATTGCACTTATAGTATTCGGAATACAAGAAAATACTTTTAAATTCTCTTTTACAATAGCCTGTGGACTTACAATTATTGTTGCGGTGTTATGGTTGCTTTGCAGAAACGAAGGGTTATTAATAGAAAATGGTAAACTGTGTTATAAAGGATTAAGAAAGAAATATTATGAGATAAATCAAATAGCGGGATTACATATTGTTAAAGACCAAATATATATTGGTAATTTTATAAGCATTGATTTAAAAATCAAAGGCGAGTACAAATATAAAATGATTTATCTTAAGGATAAGGATTTTGAAAATCGTAGTTCTGATAACGGAGTTTGGGATTTTCATATTCACCATAGAAAACATATACTTTTCACAACGGTATATGATGAAAAGGCAATAGAATATTTTAAGTCAAAAGGTATTGGAGTTACAAGAGTTATATAATAGTTTTTTGCTCTTAACTATATATGAAGATCTGCCCAGTATTATTGGCATCTAAATTATACAGTCTTTATATAAAGATTGTCGAAAAAAGTCGAAATCAAAAAGCCTCCCTTGTGTAAAGGGAGGTGGCTCGAAGAGCCGGAGGGATTGTAAATGGATAGAAAACATAATAGTAAAATAGTTCCATTTGCAAAGGAACTCAGGAAGAATATGACAAAAGAAGAGAGACATTTGTGGTACGATTTTTAAGAAATTACCCTGAAAAATTCGCCTGGCAAAAAGTATTGGGAAAATACATAGCTGATTTCTATTGTGCAAGGGCAAATATTGTTATTGAATTGGATGGCTCTCAGCACTACGAGGATGAAGGTCTTGTCAATGACGAAAAGAGAACAGAGTATTTAGAACAATATGGGATAAAGGTTTTAATAATATCAAACCTTGACGTTTTGAAAAATTTTGAGGGCGTTTGTATGTATATAGATAATGCAGTGAAACAATCCCTCAGTCAACTTCGTTGACAGCTCCCTTTACACAAGGGAGCCTTTGAAAGCTTTTGCATCTAAACCTTATGCCTCGCAATATAGATATGTCGAATAATGTCTAATGAAAAAAATCTCCATTGTTTAAATGAAGAATGTCTAAGAGTTGATGCAACCAAGAATAAAGGTGATTAGAAAGAAAAGAAAAAACATCGGATCACGGAGATTTTATCTTGTCTCTGAACCGATGTTTTATTCTGTATTATATGCTTTGATTTTATCTGTTTAAATGCTGTTCCCAGTCTTTTAAAAATTTTTCTATTCCGGCGTCAGTAAGAGGGTGCTTCAACATCTGCATAATTACACCGTATGGAACAGTAGCTATATCAGCGCCGAGCTTTGCGGCTTCTGTGACATGATTTGGATTTCTGATACTTGCACATATAATTTCGGTATTGATTGCATGAGCACCAAAAATATCGACAATATCGGAAATTAATGCCATTCCATCAGAGTTTGTATCATCAAGTCTGCCTAAGAATGGGCTTACATAGGTTGCACCTGCACGTGCGGCAAGAAGCGCCTGTGAAGCCGAAAAAATCAAAGTTACATTCGTATGTATACCCATAGCACTAAGTCTTTTTACAGCCTTCAAACCTTCTGCGGTCATAGGGATTTTAATGACGATATTTTTATTCATCTGAGCAAGAGGTATGGCTTCTTCTACCATGGAGTCAGCATCAAGGCTTATTACCTCGGCAGATATTGGTCCGTTTACAATGGCGGTGATTTCGTTAATTACAGTCTTAAAATCTCTGCCTTCTTTTGCGATTAGAGACGGATTTGTGGTAACTCCACATATTACGCCAAGTTCATTGGCTTCTTTGATTTCTTCAATATTTGCGGTGTCAATAAACAGTTTCATTTCACTTTGTCTCCTTTTTTTATTTTGCTGATATAGTATATTACATTTTTTATATACATGCATTGTAAATTTATTAAATCATATTGCTTTTTTTACGATTTTGATATATAATTATTTTTGGTGATAGATTATGATAGACAGATATACAAGATTGCAAAAAATAAAAAACGAAAAAATAATGGTGAAAGAAAAGAATATTAGCAGTTATCCCACACATTGGCATGAATTTTATGAAATTGAACTGATTATATCAGGAAGTGGGAGCTATATAATAGACGGTGTCGAGAGGAAGATAGAAAGAAATATGTTGTTTTTTATGACACCGGTAAATTTTCATAAGGTAATAACGGAAGACTCGCAGGTTATCACACTTATGTTTACGGGAGAGGTATGTGACAGAAATATGCTGTTTAAGCTTTCTACGGTTTTTAATTCGGACAGTGTTATGCTTTCTGATGAGGATGCAGGGTATCTTGCGACAGTTATGCATGAGCTTAATCTTGCTTCTTCCGAAAATGATGATGAGTACAGCTTTTATTTATTAAACAGTATTCTTGGGAAAATATGTAGGATAAACAATACTCACAGACATGGTTATATGTCAAAAGTACAAAAGGCAATGCTTTATATTCAAAATAATTTCAGAAATGACATAAGACTTTCTGATATTGCAGCTGACGCAGCGGTAACACCATCCTATATGAGCAGTATTTTTTTAAAGGAGTGCGGTGTGAACTTCAAGGAGTATCTGAGTACAATAAGATACGATTATGCAAAAAAGTTGCTTGAGCATTCCAATATGACGGTTACGGACATATGCTTTGAATCAGGATTTTGTGACTATGCAAATTTTGAAAGGCATTTTAGAGAAAGGTTTTTAGTGTCACCGACACAATACAGGAGAGAAAGGGGAAAATGAAAGAAAAATTGTAATAGTATTGAATCAATTTTTGCACAAAAGCTGAGAATATATTTTTAGTGAGTATTGCTAATTTTTTTAGTAAATTATATCATTTCAATATTGATGATGCTTTATGTGTAATGGTTAAATCATAGATAACGATACATGAACTCTCGGCAAAAAGATTTGCATCTAAAACTTATGTGTCGCAATCACTAAAAAATTGGCATCTAGATTATACAGTCTTTATAGTAAGAGTGTCGAAATTTGGCAAAGGAAATGAGATAATATGATAACTATATTTAATAGAAAAGAACTTATAATAACTTACGATACTGCAATTCAATCAAAAGTTAGAGATATTCTTGCATCCGATAACATCGATTATATTATCAAGGTGCGAAATGTACATCCTTATGCATTAAATTTGCGTTCATATGAATATAAAATATATGTTCACAAAAAAGATTATGAACAAGCTAGTTATTTAATAAGAGATGTGTTCAGATAATTTTTAGCCTTAACTTGATATGAACTGTCTCTGAAAAAGGTTTGCATCTAAACCTTATGCCTCGCAATCACTAAATAATCTTGGCATCTAGATTATACAGTCTTTATAAAATGATTTTAATTATATAGTATACATACGGAGGTATTAAAAATGGAAAGATTTGCATGGCATGCAGTGCTTTACCCTGGAAAAAAGGAAGAGTACATCAAAAGACACGATGAAATCTGGGCTGAAATGACTGCTACACTCAATGAAGCGGGTATACACAACTACACCATCTGGAACACAGGTGACCACCTCTTTGGTTATTACGAGTGTGAAAGTATCGAATATGCGCAAAAGGTTCAGTATGAAAGCCCTGTTGTTGCAAGATGGAACGAAAGTATGGAGGGCATAATGGTCATGGAAAAAGATGGAAATGGTTCTTCGCTTTTGCAACAGGTATTCGAACACAAATAAAAGTGAATTACCACAAATAAACTACAGTGGCATCCGGATTATACAGTCTTTATATAATGATTTCATCGAAGATGAAATCGTCGATATAAATCTCTTGCGAGATTTTCGATATGTGCTGTCACACTCGATATGCCTTACGGCAACGAGATTTATAATGTATCGTTTTTATTTATTTTAATTTATATAAAACAGGAGGATTTAAAATGAGTTTTTTAAAAGGTAAAGTAGCAATTATCACAGGTGCAGGCTATGCTGCTCTTTCTGACGGAAGATGCGGTTCCATCGGTTACGGTATAGCAACAGCATATGCCAAAGAAGGCGCAAATCTTGTTATTACAGGCAGAAATGTATCCAAGCTTGAAAAAGCAAAGGAAGAGCTTGAAAAGCTCTACGGCATCAAGGTTCTTGCAATTCCTGCAGACATTTCCGAAGGCAACGACAACGAAGCTACCGCAAAGAGCGTAGTAGACAAGGCTATTGAAGAATTCGGAAGAATTGATGTACTTATTAATAACGCACAGGCTTCCGCTTCCGGTGTTACCATTCAGGATCACACCACAGAGCAGTTTAACCTTGCAATGTATTCCGGTCTTTATGCAGCATTCTACTATATGAAGGCTTGCTATCCTTATCTTAAGGAAACAAAGGGCAGTGTTATTAACTTTGCTTCCGGTGCAGGACTTTTCGGTAACTACGGTCAGTGTTCCTATGCTGCTGCAAAGGAAGGCATAAGAGGTCTTAGTCGTGTAGCTGCTACAGAATGGGCTAAAGACGGCATCAACACCAATGTTGTTTGTCCTCTTGCATGGACTGCTCAGCTTGAAAACTTCGAGAAAGCATATCCCGATGCATTCAAGGCAAATGTCAAGGTTCCCCCTGCAGGTCATTTTGGTGACTCCGAGCTTGAAATCGGCAGAGTATGTGTTCAGCTTGCTTCTCCCGATTTTAAGTATATGAACGGCGAAACCCTTACACTTGAAGGCGGTATGGGCTTAAGACCGTAATTGGTGCAAAACTTAATATTTGATAATAATTAAAGGAAGCTGCGTTAATTTGCAGCTTCCTTATTATTGATGTCTTTAGACAGTTGAGTACGCAAAGCGTACAAACAGACAACCACCCGCTATGATTGAAGTAGTAAAATAAAAGTAGACACATGGAAAACCACCATGTATCTGCTTTTTTGTTTTTGTGATAAAATAATTATGGAGGTGTTTGATTTGATGCTACAAATTCCCTTCAGATACTTGACTTTTAAGGCTATTTTTTGTAAAATAAAATTGTATGAATATATTTAGAAATATCATTTTGGAGGAAAGAATAATGCTTACAAAAGCTCCAAAGGGAACAGCGGACATTTTGCCCGAAAATTCCTATAAATGGCAATATGCAGAAAATGAAATCAGAAAGCTTTGTAAGGATTTCGGTGTTAAGGAAATCCGCACACCTGTTTTTGAACACACAGAGCTTTTCTCAAGAGGTGTTGGCGATACCACAGACGTTGTAGAAAAGGAAATGTACACCTTTAATGACAAGGGCGACAGAAGCATAACCTTAAGACCGGAAGGTACCGCAGGTGCTGCAAGAAGCTTTATAGAACACGGACTTTTCAACAATCCTCAGCCTACCAAGCTCTTTTACCAGATAAGCTGTTACCGCTATGAAAAACCTCAAGCAGGAAGAATGAGAGAGTTCCATCAGTTTGGTGTTGAGTACTTCGGTACACAGAATTATGCTGCCGATGCGGAAATCATAGAGCTTGCCCTTATGCTCTTTACAAGACTTGGTCTTAAAGATCTTACACTTCGCATAAACTCCATTGGCTGTCCCACTTGCCGTAAGGCATATAACGACAAGCTCAAGGAATACTTAAAGGACAATTACGAAAGCCTTTGCGAAACCTGTAAGAGCAGATTTGAGCGTAACCCAATGCGTATTATTGACTGTAAGTCCACAATCTGTAAAGATATCATTAAGGATGCTCCAAGACTTATTGATTACCTTTGTGAGGAATGCTCAGAGCATTTCGAAAATGTTAAGGCATCCCTTGACAATATGAATATTAAGTATGAGATTGACCCCGACATAGTACGCGGTCTTGACTACTACACCAAGACAGTATTTGAAATTACAGCCGACATCCAGAGCTCCAATACCACCATTTGCGGCGGCGGTCGCTACGATGGTCTTGTAGAGCAGCTTGGCGGTCCTGCAACTCCTGCTTGCGGTTTTGCCATCGGTATGGAAAGACTTTTTCTCTGTATGGACGCTCAGGGCGTTGAAGTTATTGATGAAAATGCTATGGATATTTTCGTAGGTAATATCGGCTCGGAAAGTGCAAAATGTGCTCAGAAGCTTGTTCATGATTTAAGACTTCTCGGTATCAGTGCCGATTATGACAAGCTTGACAGAAGCGTTAAGGCACAGATGAAGCAGGCAAACAAACTTGGCTGTAAGTATTCTCTTATAATAGGAGATAACGAAATTGCAGAAGGTAAGGTAATGCTTAAAAATATGGCTCTCGGTGAGTCTGTTGAGGTAGCCTTAAGTGCCGAAGAAATTGCAAAAGCCATAAAAGACTGATGTCATTCTGAATGTAACAAGAGAATCTGTTTTATGGATTATTTCTACTTGTCATTCTGAGCGGAGCCGTAGGCAACAATTTTTTGTCATTCTGAGCGGAGCCGTAGGCGTAGTCGAAGAATCTCAATTACAGCATAATTAGGTTAGTGTCATTCTGAGCGAAAGCGAAGAATCTCCTTTACAAATAAATCACGAAAGGATAGATATAAAATGTTCGAAAATATAAGTAACTTTAAAAGGACCGCAATGTGCGGCAATCTTACAAAAGACGACATAGGCAAAGAAGTCATCGTAATGGGCTTTGCAGACCAGGTACGTGACCTTGGCGGTCTTATCTTTATTAATTTAAGAGATATCTCCGGTATTATTCAGCTTATGTTTGATGTTGACAATAAGGAACTCTGCGAAAAAGCCGGCAGAGTAAGAAGTGAATATGTACTTGCTGCAAAGGGTGTTGTTTCTCAGCGTTCTTCCGTAAACAAAAATATGAAAACAGGTGAAATCGAAATTGCGGTTTCCGAGCTCAGAATCCTGGATTCTGCCGAAACCCCACCTTTCTATATTGTGGAAAACAGCGATGTTAAGGAAGAATTAAGACTTAAATACCGCTATCTTGACCTTCGCCGTCCCGATATGCAGAGAAGAATGATTCTCCGCTCCAAGGTTGCCAAAATTGTCCGTAACTTCTACGACGAAAACGGCTTCCTTGAGATTGAAACACCTATGCTTAACAAGAGCACACCCGAAGGCGCAAGAGATTACCTTGTACCCAGCCGTGTACACAACGGTAAATTCTATGCACTTCCTCAGTCACCACAGCTCTACAAGCAGCTTCTTATGATTTCCGGTATGGACAGATACTATCAGATAGTTAAGTGCTTCCGTGATGAAGACTTAAGAGCAGACAGACAGCCTGAGTTTACACAGATAGATATTGAAATGTCCTTTGTGGAAATGGACGATGTTATAGAAGTAAATGAAAGACTTCTCCAGAGAATTTTTAAGGAAATCAAGGGAATTGATCTTCAGATTCCTTTCCAGAGAATGCCTTATAGCGAAGCTATGGGACGTTTTGGTTCCGATAAGCCGGATACCCGCTTCGGTCTTGAACTTAAGGATATTTCTGATGATGTTAAAAATTGCGAATTTAAGGTATTTACAGATGTTCTTGCAAATGGCGGTTCTGTACGTGCAATAAATGCCGAAGGACTTGGCGAACAGCTTACAAGAAAGAAAATAGATGCTCTCGGTGAGTTTGTAAAGACTTATAAGGCAAAGGCTCTTGCATGGATTAAGGTTAACCCCGACGGAGTTCAGTCCCCAATTGCTAAGTTCCTTTCCGAAGACGAAATGAACACTATCTTAAAGACAATGGATGCCAAGGAAAATGACGTTATCTTTATTATTGCCGATAAAGATTCCGTAACATATGCATCCCTTGGTGCTTTAAGACTTGAAATTGCCAAAAACTACGGTCTTATAGACGAAAATAAATTTAACTTCCTCTGGGTTACAGACTTCCCGCTTCTTGAGTATGATGAGGAAGAAAACAGATACGTTGCTATGCATCATCCATTTACATCTCCCAAGGATGAGGACTTAGAACTTCTTGATACAGACCCCGGTAAGGTTAATGCCAAAGCATATGACATTATCTTAAACGGCGTAGAGCTTGGTGGTGGTAGTATCAGAATTTATAATTCAGAACTTCAGGAAAAGATGTTCAAGGTTCTCGGCTTCACCAAGGAAGATGCCTGGGCAAGATTCGGATTCCTTATGGAAGCCTTAAAGTACGGCACACCTCCCCACGGCGGTATGGCATATGGCTTTGACCGTATGATAATGCTTATGGATGGCTGTGAATCCATAAGAGATGTTATTGCATTCCCCAAGGTACAGAATGCTTCCGAGCTTATGAGCGGTGCTCCCGATGTAGTTGAAGTTAAACAGCTTGATGAACTGGGTATTGCAATCGCTAAAATTGAAGAGTAAGATATATAAAAATAGGGAGTGTAAATTAATTCAGCGAATTAATTTACACTCCCTTAGGGAATAGGAAAAAACGATTCAGAATTGTCAAATCGAACTCAAAGCAAGGCTTTGTCTTGCTTTGAGTGGTAACCCGAAGGCGTGCGAGGGCACGTCGAGAGGTGAGATTTGGCAATAGTAAAAAGGCATATATATGAAGAAAAACATCTGGAAAACAGATGTTTTTCAACATTTATGGTAATTTTAAATGATTTACAGGATAATTTATACTCTGTATTCTTTCTTATCCCTGCCTTTTTGCGGTCTGGACTTTTTTTACATTCCCATTACTCATTTATTGAAGTAACGCTTCAATAAGGGCTTCATAATCCAATGCCGACAAATCTTCCTCGGGCATTTCCACAAGCCATTTTCCGTCTTTATAAACAACGGTTATTATTTCGGTATCAGAGATTTTTTCAATTTCTTTAATATCTTTTGATAACTTTTCGAAAAGTTTTTTACCAAAAATTTCTACAAAAAGTTGAGCAGTTTCAGCTTCGCTCATATTTTGAATGGAGGGATTCAGCATAAGTTCAATGGATGCTTCACCTGATATGGTTTCTATTTCGTTTGCGAATTCTTCGGTGGAAAAATATTCTTCGAGCTTTTCTGAAGAGGGATAAGCATAGTTTACAGTATAGGTATATGAGCCATCACCGGATTTTACATCGGTTATGGTTATTTCCATACTATCGAGGAAAGCATCAACAATAGGTGCAATAATGGGAGTAACAGTAGAGCATACAGCATCTATTTCTTCTTCGGTTGCTCCTTCCTTTTTTCCTATTTCGGTAACTATATCGCAAATTATTGTTTCCAGGGTTTTGTCTTCCGGAAGATTTTCTATAATTTCTTCGGTGTTTGAGCAGTACTGAGCAGCTTTCTTTAAATCAAGTTCCAAAATGGCGTCGTAGTAGCTTTCCAGAATTTCGCGTACCTGTGCTTCGTTTTCGTCGAGTACGGCAGCCGCTTCCGCTTTTGAAACGATGTCTACTTTGAACTCTTCGCCTATCCAGTTAACCTTGGCATCAAGGGCTTCCGATACAGCTCTTGCTGGAACAAGGGTTCTTCCGTTTATTGCCTTTGCAGGTACATCAAGGGTTATTTCTTTGCCGTTTTTTGTCATAATGTTGCTTCCGAGAACTAATTCCACTGTAATGTCGCCTTTTGTTGCTACAGCTTTGTTTTCTTCCTGAATCCAGTTAACCTCTGCGCCCAAAGCTTCAAAAATGTATCTCATGGGAACAAGGGTTCTGCCGTTTTCGGAGATTGGCGGAACATCAAACTGAATCTGCTCTCCGTCCACAAATACGGTTATCACTTTGTCCTCTGCGGCAAAAACTGTGCCAACAGAAGATATGAGCATCAGAGCTGCAATGAGTAGTGCTAAAAATTTGTTTTTCATTTTTATTTACTCCTTTTATAATTATTTTGAATTTTTAATAACGTTTTCAATTACCTGTATATGGGATTTTGCTCCGGATTCCCACATACCTTCGCTGTTTATTTCGTCAACTTTCCCGGAGCCTTCGACGGTTACTTCATATACCTTGCTTTTGGTAACGTCACCGTCTGTGGGGTATACAGAGTAGAAATAACGGAAATTATCCTCTGTGGGTACAACAAAAATATAATCTACATCGGATATGCCGTAAATGGTCTTCTGACCCTTGAAATATATTTCAAGTATTGGTGTGTCGCCAATCTTAATGAACTTTGTTTCCATGGCGGCTTCCGAGGACATATCTTCTGATTCTGTAAGGGCGATGTAGTCGCTCATAAGGGTGTAGGAGTCAATTTCCATATCTTCGGGAATATCGAAGATATACATATCATTTGATTCTGTCTGTATGTTAAGTATGGTGTGTGCCATAAGATTATTCCACACATCGTCTGCAAACATACGGATTCTTGCATCCTCTGCATTTATAAGCTCTGTCACATCCTCGGGGTACTGTGCCATATTTTCATAAAGCACTTCCTGTGCATACAGAGTGTAAAGGGAAGGATAGAGTTTTCTGAATGTGTCTAAGTCTTTATCGCTAAGCTCTGTGTAGTGATATTCTCCGGGTACATAGGGCTTAGGGCTTGTAATGGTTACTGTGTATGTGTCGCCATCCCATTCCACGGTAGCATCAAGAGCTTCCGACACGGCTCTTGCAGGAACCAGGGTTCTTCCGTCTATTGCCTTTGCAGGTACGTCAAGCTTAATGGGTGCACCGTTTCTGTACATCACATCGCTTCCTAAGGTGAGGTCTATTGTAATGTCATCCTTGGCGGCAACGGCTCTGTTTTCATCCGGAATCCAGTTGACCTCGGCACCGAGTGCTTCAAATATGTATCTCATAGGCACTAAAGTTCTGCCAAACTCTGCTCTTGGCGGAACATCAAATTCAAGTTTTTCACCGTCAACGTACACGGTTATTTCATAGGGCCTTGGCATAGCATGTGCCGATAAGGATAGCATCAATACTAAAACCAATATAATTGACATAAGTTTTTTCATAATATACAACCTCCAATGAGTTTTATACATTTATTGTAGCAGATATTGATATGTCTATCAAGGTATTTTACACTAAACTCTTGAAATTGTAACAAAAATCATTCATAATATATGTATAACGTTATGAGGGGGCATAGCCGTGGACAGGGTGATACTTCACAGCGATTTAAATAATTTTTATGCATCGGTTGAGTGTATGCTTCACCCGGAGCTTAAGGGCAAATGCGTGGCAGTTTGCGGAAGTGAGGAAAATCGCCACGGCATAGTCCTTGCCAAGAACGAAGCCGCCAAGAAATTCGGGGTTAAAACTGCCGAAACCATATGGCAGGCAAAGAAAAAATGCCCCGACCTTGTGACGGTGCCGCCTCATTTTGAAGAGTACCGCAAATATTCACTTATGGTACGGGAAATATATAAGCAGTACACAGACCTTATAGAGCCTTTTGGCATGGACGAGTGCTGGCTTGATGTTACCGGAAGCAGACTTCTCTTTGGCGATGGGGTTACTATTGCAGAGAAAATCCGCAGGGAAGTAAAGGAAAAAACAGGTCTTACGGTTTCCGTGGGAGTATCCTTTAATAAGATATTTGCAAAGCTTGGCAGTGATATGAAAAAGCCCGACGCGGTTACCGAAATATCCAAAGAAAATTTTAAAGAGAAGGTGTGGCCTCTTCCTGCAGGAGATATTGTGGGAGTGGGCAAGGCAACCCTTGCAAGGCTCAACGCCTTGGGGATAAAGACCATAGGCGATATGGCAAACGCGCCCTTTGAATTTTTTGAAACCCGTTTTGGAAAAATGGGAGTGTACCTTTGGAAAAATGCCAACGGACTCGATGATTCCCCTGTGTGCCATCAGGACTACAAAGCCCCTGCCAAAAGCATAGGCCACGGCAGAACCTTAAAGGAAGACCTTGTAAACAACGAGGAAGTGTGGAGGGTAATTTATCACTTGAGCCGTGAACTTGAAAAATCCTTAAGGCATAAGGATGTATTTGCCTCAACCTGCTCAATAACCATCAAAGACGAGGATTTAGGCGTAAAGGAATATCAGACACCATTAAAAAATCCAACCCACAGTGCATATGACATTGCAAAAGCTCTTTTTGCTCTGTTTAAACAAAAATACACCTGGCACAAAAATGTCCGTGCTCTTACGGTACGTGCAGTAAAGCTTTCCGGTGATGATGAGGAAGAGCAGATAAGCTTTTTTGAACAAGATGAGTTAAAGGACGAAAAAAGGGAAAAGGCAGAAAAAGCCGCTTATGACCTTGAAACCAAATTCGGCTCCGGTGCCGTAACCTTTGGCAGTCTTATGAATAACGATAAACTTCCGGCTAAAGGCCATGAGGAAGAGGAAGAATAGAGACCTGCTAAATAAAGTCAAGAGAAAATTCAAAAAATTTTCAGCTTAAATAATATCATAGCAAACAGACCGGCATTGAAAAGTGTCGGTCTGAAATTTATGCAAAAATAATTCTATGAGTTTAAATAGACTCCCTTAACTCTTGAATAATAAATTCGCAAAAATTTGTTTAATGCTGCAATTTTAGCAACTTTTAGCGGTTTTCCTTCGTTTTCTTTTTTAATTAAATACTGATAGACTGCGTTATCGTTTTGGGGTTGTACTACCTTTAGAGCTTGCATGATTTCATATCCTGTTTTTCTAAGTGATGCAGAACCTCTCTTGGTAATTTTACGGTTACTTGCCCGAAAATCTCCGGATTCGTATGGGGGTGTATCAATCCCTGCATATGCAATTAAAGCTGATGCACTATGAAATCTTCTGACATCTCCAATTTCTGCAATAATACGTGGTGCAAGCACATCGCCCACACCGGACATTTCTCTGACAACAGAAAATTCAGGTAAGGACTTGGCATAAACATTGATATCATTGGACAAGGACGAAGCGGCAGAAACATCCACGGACGACATTTGAAATCCGAAAACAACACATTATTTAACGTAGTGGCTATTGTCGACCGTGACCCGTTAAGAAGAGAAAGAGCTCTTGAGGAGTATCCTGGATGTGAAGTTTTTGAAAGTCATTCTGAACTTTACGGACGAAAAGATATTGACCTTGTCATAAATTCATCTTTTTCCAACGAGCACTATTGGTTCGAAAGGAACTTATATTTCCTCTACCGACAGTTACCAGATGAAATATATTGTAGACGGTGAAAACCCTGAACAAAAGCTTGTTATTGATTCTTTAAAAGACGAAAACGGATATCCTATTTATTGCGGAGAAGATCTAATCACTCATACCGAGGAAGGAACCTTTGAAGGTAACGCGTTTAACGTGGGAACACAGCGTTTTTATGAAATGATGTATAATACAATAACAAAAGACGAGGAAATGTCAGTTAAACCCGAACATGCCGCAATGGTTATTAGCGCAATAGAACAAGTTCATGCAGAAAATCCGTTGCCTGTAAAGTTTTAATGGAGGAGAAGCGATGTACAAAATAGCAATACTTGGCTGTGAAAACTCTCACGCTAACACTTTTCTGAATTTTATAATAAGAGACAAGTTTTATATACCGACGTCGAAGTTATGGGCGTTTATAGCGATGATTATGAAGCCGCAAATAAGCTTAACGAAACATATGGTGTTTACGTAGCAAAAAGCTACGATGAATTTGTAGGCAAAGTTGACGGAATCATTATCACTGAACGCCACGGGGATAAGCATTACAAATACGCAAAACCTTATATTGAATCAGGAATACCACTCTTCATTGACAAACCTATAACAATATCCGAATCTGACGCTCTTAGCTTAAAAGAGGACTTGATAAAAAGCGGTTCGAAAGTTTGCGGAGGCTCAGTTTGTATATTTCCTGCCTTTGTAAAAGAATTAAAAAAAGCAGTTAAAGAAGGTATCCACGGCAAGGTGTACGGCGGACTTTTAAGAGGACCGGTAATTCTTGAAAATGAGTACGGTAACTTTTATTTTTATTCTCAGCACCTTGTTCAGGCAATGTGCGAAATCTTCGGATTCTTCCCCAACTCAGTAAAAGCATATGTAAACGGCGGTGTAATTACGTGTGTTGTTCGATACAATGAATATGATGTAAACATTGTATTCGCAGACGATGACAGTGCATTTTATTCAGGTATTAACTGTGAAAAGTACGGCGTATTTTCAGAATACACGCTTGACGGTTGCTTCAAAGAGGAGTTTGAGTCATTCTACAAGCTTTTAAAAGGCAAGCAACAAGCTGAGACATATGAAGAGTTTATATCACCAGTACTTATTTTAAATGCGATTGACCGTTCTATGAAGAATTCAGAAAAAGAATTTATCACAAGGCAGTACTTTGGAGAGGATGACATATCATGAAAATAGCTTTTGCGGGATTTCGTCACGGGCATATTTTTGGTCTGTATAACACTGTTTTAAACACACCTTCCCTGAAACTTACAGGATGTTTTGAAAAGGATGCTGACGCAAGAAAATCTGCTGAAGAAAATTACTCAATCACGTTTAATTATGATACATATCAGGATATTTTAGCTGATAGCAACGTAGATATTGTTGCCATCAGGGATTATTTCGTAATTAGAGGAGAAATGGTTATATCTGCACTACAGTCTGGAAAGCATGTAATTTGCGATAAACCCATATGTACAAATCTTCACGAGCTTGATGTAATAGAAAGTCTGGCACTTGAAAACGGACTTGAAAAATGGTATACTGATGCTGAAGAAATGCTTAAAAGCGAAAAAATTGACGTTTGCTGCATACTTACTCCAAGTGGACTTCATTGCGAATGTGCCTGCCTTATTGCTAGTTACGGCGTAAACGTTCTTTGTGAAAAGTCATTGGAAGTCACTAAAGAAAAAATGCAAAAATTATCGATTGCTGCAAAGAAAACAATGTAAAGCTTGGCTGCGTATTCCAACGCCGCACCTATGACGGAGCAATTAAAACAAAAGAAGTCATAGAATCCGGTAAAATAGGACGAGTAGCTCTTGCTGATGCTTCACTCAAATATTACAGAGACCAGGAGTATTATGACAGCGGTGAATGGTGTGCCACATGGGAACTTGACGGTGGCGGAGCTTTAATGAATCAGGGTGTACACGGAATTGACATGCTCGCATGGATTATGGGAGGAAAGAACTGTCAATATTATACAACAAATGTCGGCCACACCATTTTAATCGAAGATATGGCAACATCGATTTTGGAAAATCGCACCCCTGTGATAACCGGAGAAGAAGCTAAAAAGAGTGTTGAAATTATTCTTGGAATATACGAATCTGCACGTACCGGAAAAGAGGTTGTACTGGAATAACGCTTAATACTACAGCTAATTTTGGAGGCCCAACAGAATGAAATTTATACGTGGAACTGATACATACTGTACAATTGAACATAACGTCCCTGCACCTATTCTCAGAAAGAGCTTTTACCTTGATTTTTTGCCAGAGAAATCAAAGCTTTCAATTTGCGTGTCCGGATTTTATGATCTTTACCTAAATGGACAACGAATCACAAAAGGGGAACTAGCACCTTACATAAATAACCCAGATCACATTTTATATTGTGATGAATATGATGTTACAACGCTCCTTAATCAGGGTAAAAATGCTGTTGCCGTAATTTTGGGAAACGGATTTGCCAACCAAGATGTCACTAACTGGGATTTTTGCAAAGCCTCTTTTCGTGCGCCCTTATGTATGCACCTAAATATAACAGCAAAAAACGGAGTCGAAGAGTGTGTCATTGAATCTGATGAAAGTTTTAAGGTGCACTCCTCCCCTATTCTCTTTGATATGTATCGTTATGGTATAATTTACGATGCAAGAGAGGAAATTGAAGGATTTTCAAGCGCAGACTTCGATGATTCCTTATGGGAAAACGCAAAATATGCCCAAGTGCCTAAAGGAAAAATAACTATTTCAAGCGCAGTACCTATAACTCCTCAGTATGAGCTTTTGCCTCGGCAAATTGAAAAGCAAACAGATTTTTGTTATCTGCATTCAGATGAAGATGAGCCGATTATGCATACATATGTTAAAGAGGGGTGGTTGTATGATTTTGGTTTTAACTGCTCCGGAGTATGCCGACTCAAAATTAAAGGCAGACGAGGACAAAAAATCACTCTTCGTCACGGAGAATATCTAAGAAACGGATATTTCAACATAAATTCAATATTTACAATTAAGCCCGGGTTTGAAAGGCACATACATTTGCACCAGACAGATGTTTATGTCTTAAAAGGAGATGAAGAGGAGCTTTTCATCCCCATATTTACCTATCATGGTTTCAGGTACGTTCTTGTTGAGGGAATAACCGAAGAACAGGCAACCAAGGATTTACTTACATATGTTGTGTTTAATACTGACATAAAGAAAAGGTCGAGCTTCAGGTGTTCAGACAGCACCCTTAACAATCTCTACGAAATGGGAATTCGTGCTGACCTTTCTAATTTCCATCATTTCCCTACCGATTGTCCGCATAGAGAAAAGAACGGTTGGACGGGCGATATATCAGTTTCAGCGCACCAGTTGCTTTTAAGTTTCGACTGTTCGCAAAGTTTTGACGTTTGGCTCGACAATGCCAGATACGCACAAACCGAGGAGGGGCAACTTCCAGGAATAATACCTACCGACACATGGGGATACAAATGGGGCTGCGGTCCTGCATGGGACAGCGCCATTGTAAACGTACCATATTATTGCTATAAGTATGACGGCAGAAAAGACATTATCCTGAAAAACACGGGGATGATTATTAAGTATCTGAAATATATTGCAGGAAAACGTGATGATAACGGACTTGTTGCCTGCGGACTTGGTGATTGGGTTCAGCCACGTGAAGACGGGGAGAAAATAGCTTCTCCTCTGCTATTCACAAGTCGGAGGCCAAGCGGTCTTAAGGA
>JAZQFN010000087.1:0-67112 GCA_045539515.1 Clostridia bacterium | reverse complement strand
TCTTATCCATGTCTTTACCTCAACCTTAATGCAACCAGCAACTCTAACTATTTTTATAGAAAAGAGGTTTATAGCTATTCATTAAAGGTACCGTATAATCGAATTGGAACATCAAGTTGGGGCGGACCTGATGCGACATATCATAGATATAGTTGTGATACATCACCGTACGGAACGCCTTTTAAACATCAAGAAAAAATATTGACGCCTATGAAACACCGCCATTTATATCTAAGATATTTTGGATGGTTTGAAGCTATGATGTCTGTTTGATACAAGCCTAAAATGCAAGTTTATATATAGGTTTCTGATTTGACATAACCGTTCTTTGAAGAATGTTTGCATCTAAACCTTATGTGTCGCAATATAAAGATGTCGAAATATGTAGAAAAGGAGTGTTAACAATGAAAGGAAACGGATTTATAAAACTTAGAATAGCAGGGCAGAACCTGAATTTTGAAGAAATAACTCAAAAGTTATCGCAACAACCAAGTTTCATATATCGGAAAGGTGATTGTTACACTCCAAAATTTGGTGATAAGCAACCCATAATCTATGAAGAAGATTGCTGGATTTTTGAGGTTGAAAAACAAGAAAACGAAACTTTTGACGATATGTTATATGCGTTTCTAACAAGGTTTATAAAATCAAAAGAATACATAAAAAAGTTATCGGATAATTTTGATGCAACATTATGGGTTTCTGTATATCCTGATGATGAGCAAAGCAATATTCATTTAGAAAATAAAACATTAAAGCTTTTATCAGATATGGGTTTGGTTGTTGATCTTGATATTATGTTTTTAAAGGATTTCTACGACGGGACATATAGCAAATGATTTTTTAGTTCTAACACGACATAAACTTTCGCTGAAAAATGTTTGCATCTAAACCTTATGCCTCGCAATATAGATATGTCGAATGTTGTCGAAAGGAGAAAGAGGAATGAAGAATAAAATAGGTATCATAATATTATTTGTAATTCAAGCAATAGCAATACCTTTTGCATTATTAGCCGGATTAATGCTTTTGTTTTCGGTTGTTAGCTTTGTGGAAACAGATTGGTCTCAAATGGAGGTAGTAATTCAATCTGTTGTTGCATTAATAACAATGTTAATAGGGGTTTTATACATAGGTACATATAGTTTTTCTTTAATTAAAACCCTCGATAACAAAAAGTTGTCATTTGTAAGTTGGTTGCCAATTTTACATGTCATGGTTGCTTTGATTTCATTAGTGCTATGGAATTATGTCAATCAATTATACAAATAATTTTTTGTTCTTAACCTAGTACGAACTTGACAACAAAATCCTTTGCATCTAAACCTTATGCCTCGCAATATAAATATGTCGAATGTTGTCGAAATAAAACGCCTCCCCTGTTTAAGGGGAGGTGAGTTTGCGAAGCAAACTCGGAGGGGTTGTAAATGGATAGAAAACATAATAGCAAAATAGTTCCATTTGCAAAGGAACTTAGAAAGAATATGACAAAAGAAGAAAGACATTTGTGGTACGATTTTTTAAGAAATTACCCTGAGAAATTCACCAGACAAAAAGTGTTGGGAAAATACATAGCGGATTTCTATTGTGCAAAAGCAAATATTGTTATAGAATTAGATGGCTCTCAGCATTATGAGGATGAAGGACTTATCAAAGATGAAAAAAGAACTGAATATTTAAAGCAGTATGGGATAAAGGTTATACGACTATCAAATCTTGATGTCTTGAAAAACTTTGAGGAAGTTTGTATGTATATTGATGATATAGTAAAACAATCCCTCAGTCAGCTACGCTGACAGCTCCCTTTACACAAGGGAGCCTCAAGGGAGCCTTTGAAAGATTTGCATCTAAACCTTATGCCTCACAATAATTATGTTAAATGTTGCTGAAAGGAAAGATATTTTACATCACTAAAGGAACAAAACAAAAATATCATAGTAAGAAATTTCATTGTTAATATTTATTTTATTTAAACTAAACAGTTAAAAATCTTTTTATAAATTACAGGAGGTGCTTTCTTTGAAAACAGAGTTTTTAAATGAGAGAATTATTAAAATTGAAGGTGAGGATTTTACCGTTCCTTTTATGAAGGACAACTACGGATTTTTTGTAGAAAAAGACGGCGAAAAAACAAATGTTGAACTAAAGCCCAATGGAGAAAGCTTTTGCGGAAAGTGTATGGATATGGACTTTGAACTGTCCTATGCACAAAAGCCCGATTGCCTTGAGATAAATGTTTCAATGAAAAATAACGGTGCCGATTTTGACGGAAGGATTGGCTTTATCACAGGTGTTGATTCCTATATGACACACTATCCCCAATGGAACGATTTGTTTTTCCCCACACTTTTAAGATGCGAAAAAACTCACCTTTGGGGCTACTATATGAACACCGCGGAAAATGCCCTTGCCATAGCAACCTCGGGTCCCGTGGCGTCATATGACATCTCATACAATCTGTTTGAGGAAAGCGAAGGTGTTATCCATTGCGGTCACAGAATTCTTGGCTCAAACATTTATTTTTATCAGAATACTGTTTTGCCGGAAAGACACCCCGACAACCTTAAAATCTTTAAATCCGGAGAAACCTATACCAACACAATCTACCTTATACCCGTTACAAATAAGGCAGATATCAAAAAGTCAATAACAGCTGCGGCAGGAGTGCCTACAGTGGATGCAACCAAATATACCATTGAAAACGGAGAAAAGCTTGACCTTGCTGTTAATTCTTCCTGCGGTTATTCTTTGGAGTTTATTTGCCCCGACGGTTCTTTGGCAGCTGTTAATGATTCCCTTACACAGCAGGGTGTGTATACCTTAAAGGTAGTTGATAACAACGGCAAAACTGCTGAAGCTAAATTCTTTGTGCGCAAAGACTGGGATTACTATCTTGAAAAAGCTGCAGAAAACGCCCTTTCCAAGCCACCCAAGGCATCAACCCATACAGAGAGTTTTTACGGATTTTTCTCACTGTTTCTTCACTACAAGCACACCGGTGATAAGAAAATAGGGGATAAGGCATACGAAGCCTTTTGGGAAACAATGCCCCTTATGTTTGATTTTGAAAAGTGCGAGCCCATAGTGATTCCCGACAGAATACAGAACACCTCCGGTCTTATAAGCGTGCTTGTGGATATGTATGAGGCAGAACCCGACAACAGGCTTGATTGCCTTAAATACGCCGCAGGCTTTGCGGACTTCCTTATTAAGCATCAGGATGCAACCGGAGCTTACAAAAACAAAAAGGTGCACTATACCTGCGTTATATACATTGCCAAGTCTATGCTGGAGCTTGCTCTTGCGGAAAAAGAGTGCGGTGACAGTGAACTTGTAAAGCTCTCCCGGGTTCACTATGAATCTGCAAAGAAAGCTGTAGACGAGCTTGTCCGCAACCTTGACAACATTGAAACCGAGGGCGAAATGACCCTTGAAGACGGTATGATTTCCTGTTCTGCTCTGCAGATAGGTATGTTTGCTCTTACACTTCCTGAAGAGGAAAGGGCAGAGTATATAAATGCGGCAGAATATATGCTTTCAATTCATTCCTGCCTTGAACAACAGCTCATACCCGACTGCCGTATGAACGGTGCATCAATCCGCTACTGGGAATCCCAGTACGATGTAATGATAAGGGAAAATATGTTCAATTCTCCTCACGGCTGGACAGGCTGGACCCTCTACGCTCACTATTATCTCTACATGCTCACCGGAAAGAAGAAGTACCTTATGAGCCTTATGAACGGTATGGGAGCAAGTGCACAGCTCATTGATGAAAATGGCAACCTTCGCTGGGCGTTCTGTGCCGCACCCTACATAAAAGCCGAAAGAGCCTTTGTGCCGGACTTCGACAACGAGGTTAAAGACGGCTACAAGTTTGTAGAGCCCAAGGAAAAGGCATACAGAGCCAAATATGTGGAAAAGGAATTTACCGAAGGCTATGTAGATATGATATCCGGCTGGTACCGCATAGGTGAACAGAAGGTAAACGGGGGTTATGAATTCTGTCCTCTTATTCTGGGCGGAGGAGTAGAAGAAATCGTAGATACCCAGGGCGGTTGCTGTGACAATGACGTACACGAAATCTTCAAGTGTATGGAAGAAACCGTACTTAAGAAAGCCTTTGTTCACCAGAATGATGACGGCAGCCTTACAACATTTGGTTGCACAGCAGAGTTTATGGATGGTACGCTGAATGTAGAGTGTGCAGACAATGTAAGTGACTTTGTATATTCTTTCAAGAATAAAACAAAAGTATCTGTAAAATCCGCATTATATGAGCTTTCCGGGTTTGGAACATTTGAGGTATAAGGGAGGCAAATACTATGAAAATATCAACAGAAATAGCATCTGCATCAAGAATTACAGGTGAAGAAAAAGCAATAGAGCTTATAGCAAAAGCCGGCTTTGATGCCTGGGATTTTTCCATGTTTGATATGGCCAGATACGACTGGGAAAATATGTGTATTGTTGAAAGCAATCATCCATTAAGAGGAAATGATTATCTTAAATTTGCAAGAAGATTAAAGCAGATAGGTCTTGACAACGGCATACATTGCAATCAGTCCCATGCACCGTTTCCCGTACGTATAAAGGAAATACTTGACCTGCAGAAGCGTGCCATAGAATGTACCGCAGAAGCCGGCGGAAAGATTTGCGTTATCCACCCCGACAACTACAAGTCTGCCGAAGAAAATGCAGAGATGTTTTTTGACCTTTTACCCTTTGCCAAAGAGTGCGGTGTAAAAATCGCCACGGAAAATATGTGGCAGTGGGATGATGCAACCGACAGAGCGAGCTTTTCCGCCTGTGCCACAGCGGAGGATTTTAACAAACATCTTGATGTGGTAAATGATGAGTACCTCGTGGCATGCCTTGACTTGGGTCATGCGGAAATGATGGGAGATATGTCATCTGCTCCCGGTATGATAAAGGCACTGGGAAAGAGGCTTAAGGCTCTCCACGTGCACGACAACGACCGTTGGCACGACAGCCACCAGATACCCTTTAGCATGGATATGGATTTTGATGCCATTGCAAAGGCACTTAAGGAAATAGAATATGATGGCTACATCACCCTGGAGGCAGACCAGTACCTTAAAGCATATAACGAAGAAAATGTGTTTGAAGGTATTAAGGAGCTTTCCAAATCAGCAAGAAAACTTGCGGATATGATTGAAGAATAAATATCATCCCGAACGGAATATTTATTAAAAATATGTCATTGTAAGCGAAGTGAAGAATCTTCCATACAAATGAGATTCTCATTAAAAAAGCAGAAGCTTCGGCTTCTGCTTTTTTATAAAAATTTCTTGTAAAAACAATCAAATTGTGCTATAATATAATCACCACATATCATTTTTAATATTTATGCCAAAGAAGGGTTACGCTTTTAGTAAAAAGCGTACCTCTGTTTTTGACTTTCCCTTTTTTGGCGTAGTTGATGATGTGTGGTGCATTATGCAGAGTGTTACGTTTTTTGGGGTGCACTCTCGGGTGCACCTTTTTTTATTGGAGGAATTACTGTGATAGCATGTTTTTGCGGTGATGAATGTGTTATAGATGCCGATGTCCTTTTTCTGGAAGAAAAAATCAGAAATGTCACAGAGTATCTTTTAAGGGACGGCAGGGTTGTTTTTATCTCAGACGGATACAGCGATTATGGTCTTTTGTGCAAAAGAATTATCGAGGAGTACAAGAAGGACTATCCCCATATTATATATCTTTCTGCTATGGAGTATATTGCTCCCGGATACGAGAAAGGAAACTATGATGTTATGCTTCGCGGAAGCATAGAACCTCAAAACAGAAATACAGCAAAACAAAAATGCAATGACTATCTGATTGCAAAAGCCGACATAATTATATGCTATTACAAACATTCAAAATGTGATATGCCGCTTAAAATACAGGATAGAGATTTAATTACAATAAGCCTATAATACAACAAAGCTCACAACGGATATTATACCGAAGTGAGCTTTTTGTGTTACTGCTAAAATCTTCTGCTGCTTCCTCCGCCGCCGAAGCTTCCTCCGCCACCGGAGAAGCCTCCTCCGCCAAAGCCACCGCCGTGACCGCCAAAGCCTCCGGGACCTGGGAAAAATATAAATCTCGTAGCCCGTGCAGACGGAGGGGATTTAATCTGTATTATAACAATTATCACCAAAAGGACTATTACTACAACAGCCTTTATTAAGCCGCTGTTATCTTCCTTTAACGGGGTTGCATCAACCTCTTTGGGGATATCTATACCGTACTCGTTGCAAACCTCGGCTACAATCTGGTCATAGCCTTTAAGAACAGCATTGGAGAAATCTCTTTTGCCGTCTGTGAGGAAAGGTATCATATATTCGTCCTGAATTCTGCCGCATTTGCCGTCGGGCAATGCGCCTTCCAGACCGTAGCCCACTTCAAACCGAAGTGCGCCGTCGCCCGTGGATATCAGCATAAGAAATCCGTTGTCTTTTTCTTCATCGCCGATTCCCCACTCTCTGCCAAGCTCCAGAGCATATTGTGTATCCGCCATACCCTCAAGACTTTCCACCGTTACCACAACAAGCTGAGCACCGGTTTCCTTTTCTATAAGGGCAGACATATTTACAATATGCTTCTCTACATTGGCATCAAGAACACCTGCAAAGTCATTTACATAGAATTCATTGGTGGGAGAGGGCAGTGCAAATGCACTTATGCTTACAACATATATTGCACAAATAACAGCAAGAATTTTTTTAATCATCGAAATCCACCTTAGGTACAGCCTTGTCAGATTCACTTGCTTCAAAGTATGCTACCTTTTCAAATCCGAACATGCCTGCTATAAGGTTAGAGGGGAATCTTACCAGTTTGGTGTTATATTCCTTTGCGGATTCATTGTAATCCTTTCTTGCTACAGCAATACGGTTTTCCGTACCGGAGAGCTCGTCTGCAAGCTGTCTGAAGTTGGCATCGGCCTTTAAATCAGGATAGTTTTCTGCAATTACCAGAAGACGTGATATTGCACTTGAAAGCTCGCCGTCTGCTGCCGCCTTTTCTTCGGTAGTTGTTGCAGAGCCGTACTTGGTTCTGGCTTCTGTTACTGCATCTATAGCCTCTGTTTCGTGCTTTGCGTAGCCTTTAACCGTGCTTACAAGGTTGGGTATAAGGTCTGCACGTCTTTTAAGCTGTACATCAATTACAGAGAGCTTTTCTTCTGTTTCTTCCTTTTTGCTTGCCAATGAATTATATGAACTTACAAAGGATACTATAAGTATCAGTACTACGGCTATTACGGCTATAATAGCAATGTTTTTGCCTGTAAAAAAAGTTTTTTCCTGCATATTCATTCTCCTTTTATTATAAAAATTGATGCCGATACCCTTGAGTATTTGCGAGGGATATCGGCATTTAATGTACGGTTATATTACGCTGTTACAATTTTGCTGGCATCCTGCAATCCCAAATATTCTATGGCTTCTTCGCGCATTTTATACTTAAGTATTTTACCTGCAGCATTCATTGGGAATGAATTCACAAAACGGAAGTATCTGGGCACTTTGTGTTTTGCCATATTTTCCATGGAATATTGTCTTAAATCCTCTTCGGTAATGGTGGAGCCTTCCTTGGGAATTACGCAAGCCATGGCTTCTTCGCCGTATTGCTTATCGGGAACACCTATTACCTGTACATCCTTTACATCGGGATGTGTGTAGAGGAAGTCTTCAATTTCCTTGGGATAAAGGTTTTCGCCGCCGCGGATTATCATATCTTTTATGCGTCCGGTAATTTTGTAGTAGCCTTCGGGAGTACGTCTTGCAAGGTCACCGGAATGGAGCCAACCCTCGGAGTCAATGGCAACAGCCGTAGCTTCGGGCATTTTGTAGTAACCCTTCATTATGTTGTATCCCCTTGCCACAAATTCGCCGTCTACATTGTCGGGGAGTTCTTCGCCTGTTTCGGGGTCTATAATCTTACATTCCACACCAAATATCGGTGCACCAACGGTGTTAACTCTGGTTTCTATGGAGTCGGTTGTCTTACTCATTGTGGTAGCAGGTGAGGCTTCTGTCTGTCCGTATGTTATACAGATTTCAGGCATATTCATCTTTTCGATAACTTCCTTCATGGTCTGTATGGGACAGGGAGATCCTGCCATAATACCTGTTCTCATATGGGAGAAATCCGTCTTTTCGAAGTCTTCGTGACCGAGCATTGCTATAAACATTGTAGGTACACCGTGGAAGCAGGTAATCTTTTCTTTGTTTATGCAGTCAAGGCCTCTTCTTGGGGAGAATGCAGGAATGGGGGACATTGTTACACCATGGGTCATGGATGCTGTCATTGCAAGCACCATGCCGAAGCAGTGGAACATTGGCACCTGAATCATCATTCTGTCCGCTGTGGAAAGGTCCATGCAGTCACCGATTGCTTTACCGTTATTTACTACATTGTAGTGGGTGAGCATAACGCCCTTGGGGAAGCCTGTAGTACCGGATGTATACTGAATGTTGCAAACATCGTGCTTGTTTATGCTCATCTGTCTGCGGAGTACCTCTTCGTAGGGTGTGTTGTCTTTGAGCTTAAAGGCATCCTCCCATTTAATTGCACCGGGCATTTCGCAGTCATAGGTGATTATGTTTCTTAAGAAAGGCAACTTTTTGGAATGGAGAGGCTTGCCCGCTTCGTGAGTTGCAAGTTCGGGGCAGAGCTTCTGCATAATGTCTATGTAGTTGGAATCCTTATAGCCGTCTACCATTACCAGAGTATGTGTGTCGGACTGTCTTAAAAGATATTCGGCTTCATAAATTTTATATGCAGTATTAACGGTTACAAGAACAGCACCGATTTTAACCGTTGCCCAGAAGGTGATGTACCAGGCAGGCACGTTTGTAGCCCATATTGCCACGTGGTCACCTCTGCGTACACCCAGAGCAATAAGCGCTCTTGCAAAGTCGTCCACATCATCTCTGAACTGGCTGTAGGTTCTTGTGTAGTCTAAAGTTGTGTATCTGAATGCGTACTGGTCGGGGAATTCTTCCACCATACGGTCAAGAACCTGAGGAAAGGTAAGGTCAATTAAGTTGTTTTTCTTCCACACATACTTACCTGTGCCTCTTAAGTTGTCGTAGAGCACGCCCTTGGAAGTGTTGGAGTCGCGGTATTTTGCCATATAGTCCACATACTGGGGGAATACTATACCTGCACTTAAGAGATCCTCCGCCCATTGCTTTACCCATTCTAAAGTAACATAGCCTTCGTAGTTTATGGAGCGCAGAGCAGACATAATTGCATCTATGGGAAGGTCGCCCTCGCCGAGCATTCTGTATGCCACATTGCCGTTTTCATCTATTACGGAGTCCTTTATGTGTATATACTTTATGTATGCACCAAGGTTTGTAAGGGTTTTTTCGGGAGTTTCGCCAAAGTATCTGTAAGGGTGATGTACATCCCACAAAGCTGCCACATTGTCGCTGGCAATTTCGTTTAAGAGGTTACAAAGTCTTTCTGTATCTGCGTACACACCGTTGGTTTCCACAAGAAGAGTTACACCGAACTGTTCTGCCTTGGGCACATAGCGCTTAAGCTCTTCTGCTACCAAAGCATCGTCCACTTCACCTTCGGGGCCTGCCTTACGGTCGCCCAGAATTCTTATAAAGGGTGTGCCGATTTTAGCGGCAACTTCTATATACTTTTCTATTTCTGCGGTGTTCTCTTCTCTTTTGTCGGTGTCTTTTAAAACACAGCCCGTGGAAAGACAGGGCACTTCCAGATTGGAAGCACGGAGCTTTTTAATAGTTTCCTCGCAGTTTTCCGGAGAAAATGGGGAAGAGGTTCTTTCGTCGCCTATATCGCGTACTTCAATACCTTCAAAGCCCAGATCCTTTGCCATAGCTCGGATATCTTTCCAACTGTAATTGGGACATCCCAGGGTTGAAAATGCAATTTTCATAATGTTCAAATCCTTTCCTTTTCCAAATAAAAACTCCTGCAAACGGGAGTCCGTAGCAGGAGATATCTTTGGATAGAAATATATACACTCTAAGATATAAATATCTGTGCATTATAAGGTATCCAACAATACCTTCTCCTGATAACGGTGAGAAGCCCGGTCGCATCTACTTGCCCTGAGGGCTTTCAACTGACTGCTCAGGGGTGAGTTCGTCATCTGTCCGTGAACGCTGTTTTGCAGCAACCAACAGCTCTCTTAGCATCACCTGACAGGACTTTGTCCCCATCATCGCATTTATACAAGGTATTTTATCATATATTTTATGATTTGTCTACAAAAATTTTGAATAAATTGTTTTTCAGGATGTTTTTTTATATGTGCATCATCAACAAAAGAAGAAACTGTCTTACTTAAAATACGTAAATGAATTTACTGTATAAAAATGTAAAAAAAATTATAAAAATTTTGCAAAAATACTGTTCTTTTTTGAAAATGTGTAGTATAATAGGTGATGATATAATAGAATAGGTGTTTTTTATGCTGAAAAAGGAGGGCAGATTATGCCGGATAATCAATTCGAAATACTTTCTCCGGCAGGTAGTCTTGCCACGTTAAAAGCTGCCGTAAACAATGGTGCCGATGCGGTGTACATAGGCGGCAAAGCCTTTAGTGCACGTAAGAATGCAGTTAACTTTTCCGACGAGGAAATTATCGAAGCCATACGTTATGCTCATCTTTACGGTGCCAAGGTATATGTTACGGTAAACACCATTATATCGGACAGCGAGCTTTCCCAAGTGTATGACTTTGTTAAGTTTCTTTATGAAAATCAGGCGGATGCACTTATTATTCAGGACCTTGGCGTGCTTAAAATGATTAAGGAAAGCTTTCCGGATTTTGAGGTTCACGCAAGTACCCAGATGACCATTCACAATGCGGACGGTGCACGCCTTGCAAAAGAACTTGGGTTTTCCCGTGTGGTTCTTTCCAGAGAACTCAGCTTTGCCGAGATAAAGAATATTTCCCAAAATGTGGATATTGAGCTTGAGGTTTTTGTTCACGGGGCTCTTTGTATGAGCTACAGCGGTCAGTGCCTTATGAGCAGTTTCCTGGGTGCCCGAAGCGGCAACCGCGGAGCCTGTGCACAGCCTTGCAGACTTCCATATACACTTTGCGATTCTTCGAAAAAGCCTTTAAGCCAAAAGGATAAGTATCTTCTCAGTCTTAAGGATTTGTGCCTCATAGATGAAATGAGAACTCTTAAGGAATGCGGCGTAAAATCTCTTAAAATTGAAGGCAGAATGAAAAGCATTGAATATGTGTCCCTTGTTACTTCTGTTTATGATAAATACAGAAACGGCGGCACGGTTTCAAAGGAAGATTACAATGCGCTTAAATCCATATTCAGCAGAAGCGGATTTACCAAAGGCTATCTTGAGGAAAACACCGGCAGACATATGCTTAACTATGACAGGAACAATGACAGCGTATATGATAAAATAGACCCTGCTGTTCTTGCAAGAGCAGAAGAGCTTGCAGTAAAATCTTCCCAAAAGATTACCTTTGATGCAAAGGTTACTTTGGATGATGCCTCACCAATGGTTCTTACGGTATGTGCCAAAGGGAAAACCGTAACCGTGAAAGGTGAGGTCTTAAGTGAAAAGGCTCTTAATGTGAGTCTTGATTCCCAAAGGGTAAAGGCACAGATTTTAAAAACCGGCTCCACGCCCTTTGTGCTTGGTGAATTTACAGCGGATATTAAAGACGGACTCAGCCTCCCCGTAAAGGAAATAAATGACCTTCGCAGGAGAGCACTTAATGAACTTGAGTCTGAACTATCCGCCATAAGAAATGGCGATGGGGTATATCCGTTTAAACCGGTAACAGCTTATCCGGATAAAAAAGATAAGGTTATGTATAATGCCGAGGTAAGAAACACGGCTCAGGCATTGGCAGCTCTTGAGGCAGGGTTCGACAAAATCCTTGTTCCTTACGGATTGTATATCCGAAACAAAGCTTTTTTTGATAAATATCTCGAAAGGATTGCACTTGTTGCACCGCCTATAATGCGGGATAACAGAAAATTTGCCGGTGATGCTCTTCCCCGGGAAATATATATTTCAAATCTTTCTCAATTTAAAACTTTTGAGGGCAAGGAGGTTACGGCGGATTTCAGGATAAATGCCTTTAATTCCCATTCCGTTAATCAGCTTAAATGTATGGGAGCCGTTTCGGTATGCCTTTCCCCGGAAATGAACATAAGGCAGATTTCAGCTATTAAGCTTACCCTTCCTGCAGAGGTTATAGCATACGGAAGAATCCCGGTTATGACAGTTCAGAACTGCGCGGTAAAGTCAGCAATGCAAGGATGCTCGTGCACGGATGGGGTATACTATCTTAAAGACAGAAAGGGAGTTTACTTCCCCCTGTTTACAGACAAGCTTACCTGCACCAATGTTCTGTACAACAGTGCTCCGGTTTATATGGGGGACAGATTGGAAGAATTGCCTGGCGGGGTTTCGGCACTGCGTTTCATATTTACATTGGAAAGTGCCGAAGAAATAAAAGATATTTACAACAAATATAAAAACAATGAAAAAACCGACGATATATTTACCAGAGGTCATTTCTATCGCGGAGTTTAAAAATACTTGCCTTGTATCTTTAAGGCGGGATGGAGATAAACTATGAATGAAGTTAATGTAAAAATCAAGTTTTTGGACAATAATAAAGAACAGAAGCTTCCCTTTTATGCTACAAAGGGTTCTGCAGGTATGGATCTTACCGCTTGCATAGACGAAGACGTGGTATTAAAGCCTTTGGAAAGGAAGCTTATTCCCACAGGTATTGCCATTAAGCTTCCAAGCGAGGATTACGGTGCGTTTATTTTTGCAAGAAGCGGACTTGCTTCCAAAAAGGGCATAACCCTTGCCAACTGCGTAGGTGTGGTTGACAGCGACTACACCGGAGAAATCAAGGTTGCACTTATAAACTTAAGTAACGAAGAGTATACCCTCACCAAGGGAGAGAGAATTGCACAGATGGTAATCTTACCTGTAGCGCAGGCTAAGTTTAATGTGGTAAGGGAGCTTGACGAAACCGAAAGAGGAAGCGGGGGCTTTGGCTCCACAGGTGCATTTTAATGCGCAGGATAATACTTGCGTCCAAATCACCAAGACGTAAGGAACTTCTTGAAAATATAGGTCTTAAGTTCGATGTTCTTGTAACCGATGCCGACGAAAACATTGTTTCAAAAAATCTTGCTCCCGGAGAATATGTTCGTGAGCTTTCCGCCATAAAGGCAAAGGCTGCAGCAGAGAAAATAGGATTTGAAGATGCATTTGTAATAGGTGCCGACACCGTGGTTGTGTCCCAATCCGGCGAGATTATAGGTAAACCTGCAGACCGGGAGGATGCCGTAAATACCTTAAAGCAGCTTTCCGGCAAAGTTCACTATGTTTATACCGGTATTACGGTTATAAACACTTTCCGCGCAAAGGTGGCATCCGACTTTGAAAAGACGGCAGTAACTTTCAGGGAACTTACGGACAGAGAGATAAATTACTATGTGGATAACTTCAGTGTTCTCGACAAAGCAGGTTCCTACGGCATACAGGAGTATGCAAGTATATTTGTAAGCAAAATAGAAGGCGATTATTTCAATATAGTGGGTCTGCCGGTTTGCAGACTTGCCACTATGATATCAGAGGAATACGGAGAGGAATTGATATAATGTCAAAAAGAGATATTGGTATAGACCTTGGTACAGCAAATACTCTTGTGTACGTTAAGTCAAAGGGTATTGTAATAAATGAGCCCAGCGTTGTGGCTATAAATAAGGATACAGGCGAGGTTATTGCAGTAGGAAAGGATGCCAAGGAAATGCTTGGCAGAACTCCCGAAAACATTGTGGCAATAAGACCTCTTAAGGACGGAGTTATTGCAGATTTTGACGTAACTCAGGTAATGCTTAAGTATTTTATAGAAAAGGCATTGGAAAAGTCCGGCTTTTCAAGGCCCAGAGTTGTGATATGTGTCCCCTCGGGAGTTACCGATGTGGAGAAGATGGCTGTAGAGGAGGCCACCCTTCAGGCAGGCGCCAGAGAGGCTTTCCTTATAGAGGAGCCTATGGCAGCAGCTTTCGGAGCTAAGCTTCCTGTGGAGGAAGCCACCGGAAGTATGATATGTGACATAGGCGGAGGTACAAGCGAGGTTGCTGTAATATCATTAGGTGGTATAGTTATCAGCAGGTCTCTGCGTATGGCAGGGGACGAAATGAACGAAGCCATAGTAAATTACATCCGTAAGGAGTACAATGTGCTCATTGGCGAGGCTACTGCGGAGAGAGTTAAAATTGAAATCGGTTCTGCGTATCCTTTGGAACTTGAGGAATCCACAGAGGTTTGCGGCAGAGATTTATCTACAGGACTTCCAAAATTCCTTACTATTACCTCAATAGATGTAAGAAGCGCCCTCAAAGAATGTATATCCGATATAGTATCTGCCATAAAACTTACTCTGGAGGATACTCCGCCCGAGCTTTCGGCAGATATTATGGACAGAGGTATAGTTCTTACCGGCGGAGGAGCCCTTATAAGAGGACTTGATATCGTTATTAAAAACGAAACAGGTATGCCTGTTACCATAGCAGATAACCCCTTAGACAGTGTTGCTTCCGGTGCAGGCCTTGTAATAAGCGAAATAGAAACACTCAGCGATACTCTGGTAAGGTAATCCCTGCCGGGCGAAAGGAAAGCTTTAAAGATGTATTTTTTTCAAAAGAATAAATTTAAGATATTGCTTATTGCCGCCACGGTAATTCTTATTATAGGCATTATTGTGGGGTCTGCCGTCAACAGAAAGAAAGCAGGGGGTTCCTCCGATGCCATGGGTACGGTGTTTTCTCCCATACAGAGCTTTTTCTCGGGAATTGGCGATTCCATAAGCGGATTTTTTGAATATCTTACCAATATGAACGGTTACGAAAAGGAAAACGAAACTCTTAGAGAACGTGTGGCAGTCCTTGAGGATGAACTCAGGAAAACCGATGACCTTAAAGAGGAAAACGAACGTCTTCGTAAGATGCTCGAACTTAAGGAAAACGAGAAGGATTTCGATACTGTGGCATGCGATGTCATTGCCTATCAGATAGATAATTTCTCCAAGACATACACCATAAACAAGGGTATAAGTGACGGTATTACCCGTAACTGCGCCGTTATCACTCCCTACGGACTTGTGGGTTATGTTTCTGAGGTTGGCAGAAACTGGGCTAAGGTAAGCCCTATTATAGACAGCAAAGTAGCAGTAAGCGCTACGGTACCGCGTGTATCCAATACTGCCATAGTTCAGGGCGATATAAGCCTTATGGAAGACGGCCTGTGCAAGATGACCTATGTGTCTGTGGAATCGGGTATTGAGGTGGGCGACCACATTGAAACCTCCGGTGCCGGCGGCATTATTCCTCCCGGGATTTATATCGGCAAGGTTCAGGAAATTAAAGACGATGTTACCGGAGTTTCAAAGGAAGCTATTATTAAAACCGGTGTGGATTTTAAGGACCTTAATGAGGTTCTTGTAATCAAGAATGTATAAGGTTGGATTTAGGTTATGATGAATTATGTACTGACATATATAACGCTGATTGTTATATATATACTGCAGACAAGCCTGGGTATATATATTGATATATATTCCATAGCGCCAAACATTATATTTGTATTTGCGGTATGTTATTCTATGTACAATTTTCCCGTAAGGTCAACGGTGCTTTGCCTTGTGGCAGGTATTATGGTGGATTTGTATTCACAGCCCTATGTGGGTGTAAATGCCCTTTTGTATATGTATATAGGTCTTGCTATTTCCAACTTTGCGGCATCGCTTATTAAGAAAAACATATGGACTGTAGCCCTTGGTGTGCTGGTGGTTTCTCTGGTATACCACACGGCGATACTTATTATTAATTATGTTATACCCGGCTATGCCACCATGTGGTATCCGTTTTTGCGTATTGTGTTGCCTACAGCTGTATACGATGCAGTTATATCTGTTGTTATATCGTATTGGGCGCGTTGGCTTAGTGAGGAAAGGATAAAGGGATTATAAGTGAGAGAAAAGCTTAAAGACAAAAATTTCATAATGCTTCTTGTGGTTTCTCTTATGCTTGTGGCAATTATCATCAAGCTTATGGTCCTGCAGATTGCCAAGGGTGAGGATTATCAGAAACAGGCTATGGATAAACTCACCAATTCTGTTGTTGTATCTGCGCCAAGAGGAGTTATATACGACAGAAACGGTGTTCCCCTTATAGCAAACAGAGTCGGCTTTTCCGTTCAGGTAGTTTATAGCCAGGAGTCCAATGACAAGGTGAACGACGTACTTCTTGCAACAATTAATGTACTGGAAGCAAACGAGGATATGTATGTGGATTCTCTACCCATATCCAAAGAAGACTATTCCTTTACATATAAAGACGACGACCAAAAAACCAAAGCGGATAAGATTAAGGCTTTTAAGAAAAAATACGAAATATCCTCCGATGCTTCCGGTAAGGAAGCTCTTATGGAGCTTGCAAAACGCTATAATCTGGATGAACGCTACACCGATGAAGAAATCCGTAAGATTGTGGGTATAAGGTATGAACTTGAGGCCAGAGGTCTTGCATACGGAGCACCGGTTACAATTGCCGGTGACGTAAGTATGAACACAGTTTCCGTTCTTAAGGAAAACAGCGACTATTACTTTAATATAAATGTTATAAGTTCACCTTTCAGAAAGTTTGTTCACGGTTCTATGGCTTCCCATATATTGGGCAGAGTAGGTGTAATATACCAGGAAGAGTACGAACAGTTAAAGGACAAAAATTACGGTATGAATGACATCATAGGTAAAGAAGGTCTTGAAAAGTTCCTTGAGCCTTACATCAAGGGAACCGACGGTAAAATTACAAGAAATCTGGATACCGCCACAGGTACCTATGTTCCCTATGAGGTTCCTGCCATTCCCGGTAATGATGCCATCCTTACTATAGACTACGAGCTTCAGAAGGTTGCCGAAGATGTTCTCAAAGAAACCATCGACAACATTAAGCGCAAGGGTGAATCCTCCGACGATAAAGCCGGTGCCGATGCAGGTGGCGGTGCAGTCGTGGTTATAGATGTGCGCACAGGGGAAATTCTGGCTATGACAAGTTATCCGGATTTTGACCCCGACAGGTTCGAGGAAGATTATGACGAGCTTATAAAAGACTCCGGAAATCCGCTCTTTAACCGCGCCATAAGCGGTACGTATCCGCCGGGTTCCGTATTTAAAATAGTTACCGCAATAGCAGGCCTTGAAGAGGGCATCATAACTCCTTCAACCACCATTGTGGACAAAGGTCAGTATGAGCATTACGGTCAGACCTTTAATTGCTGGATATGGTCGCAAAACGGCGGAACTCATGGAAGTCAGAATGTAGAACTGGCAATAGGCAACTCCTGCAACTACTTTTTCTATGAGCTTGGCAAACAGCTTGGAGAAAAGAAAATATATGAATATGCCGACAAATTTGGTCTCGGCAAAAAAACAGGTATAGAGATAGAAGGCGAAACCGCCGGAATACTTGCCAACGAAAAGTACAAGGACGACACCTTCAATCAGGTGTGGTATCCCGGTGATACTCTTCAGATGGCGATAGGTCAGTCGTTCAACGTGTTTACGCCCCTACAGATTGCCAATTATATAGCCGCTGTTGCCAACGGCGGAACTCTCTACAGACCGCATCTTACCAAATATATACGAAGCTCCGAAGACGGAGGCATTGTAAACAGATTTGACCCCGAGGTTGTTGCCAAGATTGAAATGAGCGATGAAACCTACGATGCCATAACCTATGGTATGTATCTGGGAAGCCGCGAGGGTACATCCTCTGCCGTGTTTGCAGACTTCCCAATAAACGTGTGCTCAAAGACTGGTTCTGCTCAGGTAAATACAGGTAGTGCCAATGGTGTATTTGCATCATATGCACCCTACGAGAATCCTCAGATTGCGGTAGCTGTAGTTATAGAAAATGCCGGTTCCGGTGCAGCTCTTGCACCTATAGCCCGCAAAATATATGAACAGTATTTCGGAATTAACGTAGACAGGGAAAAGGACAGTATGCCGGTAACCAACAGCTTAAGACCGTAATACGTAGGATAATTAAGAATTTTTGCATAAAAATGCAAAAATCTATAGCAAATCAATGAATAATATGGTATAATGATAAAATATGGAGGGTAAAATGGCGAAAGTAATTGCATTTACAGCTCCAAAAGGCGGAAGCGGAGCTACCCTTTGCCTTGCCGGAGTGTGGAGTTCTTTTGTTGATAAATCTGTAGAAGTACTCGCCTGCGATATGTGCTTTGAAAGGTGCGGGCTCGATTTGGCACTTGGATTTAACAACGATTATGTATATACACTCTCCGATGCGGTTTCCGGAGATTGCAGCTTTGAGGAAACCCTGTGCAAAAAGGGCAGCGGAAGTTTTATACGATGCGATTACGAAAAGGACTTCTTTGATGTAAGCGCAGCCTTTGAAATCTTAAAAAATTCGGATTTTAAATATATCTTTTGTGATTTAACCGACAGAGATGAAGACTTTGTAAAAGAGGTTCTCGGGTTTACGGATACTTTGGTGCTGGTTACCGAGCCCGGTAAGCTTTCCGTTCAACTTTGTGAAAGGTCAGCCGGTGTGTATGATTTTACCGATACCCGTGTAATTGTTAACAAAATAATACCCACCTATATACAAAAAGGAATACACCTTACGATAGATGAAATTCTCGACAGCATAGGTTATCCGCTTCTCGGACTTGTGCCGTGGACTTATGAAGCGGAAATTATATACAGGCAGGGTATAATAAACTCAATGGAAGATAAATCACTTAAAGAGGCCTTTGCCAATATTGCATCCCGTATAGAAGGGCAGAGGGTATGTGCTCAAGAATTCAAAAAGGTTTATGATTGCTTTAAACCGGGAAGAAAATTCTCTCTTAAGGCAGATTAAATATAAAGAAGGGAAGGATACGAAATGAACATTGCATTGATAGCTCACGACAAAAAGAAAGAACTTATGGTACAGTTTTGCATAGCATACAAGGGTATATTTGCAAAGCACAATCTCGTTGCCACCGGAACCACAGGCGGTCTTATTACTGATGCCACAGGACTCGAAGTCCACAAGTTCCTTGCAGGTGCTCAGGGCGGAGACCAGCAGATTGGCGCAAGAATAGCCTACAATGAGATAGATCTTGTGTTGTTCTTCAGGGATCCTCTCACATCAAAAACTTATGAACCCGAGGTTCTCAACATCCTCAAGCTTTGCGATATTCACAACATACCCGTTGCAACCAATGTGGCAACAGCCGAGGTGCTTATCCTAGGTCTTGATAAGGGTTACCTCGATTGGAGAGATATTGTAAATCCCAAGCCCAAGAGAGACATGTGAAATATTAAGTGGATAAATAATATATAACTTGAGGATATTTGTGATTTTTATTGGCGTTATCTCACAAGTTTTAAGGTGATTTATTGACAAAACTATACAAAAAATGTTATTATATATAACGTAATCCAAATATATTAATCGGAGGTGCTTTTCTTTGAAGAAGGTAGCAGTAATAATGGGCAGTGATAGTGATTTGCCCGTAGTTGAAAAGGCAATGGATACTCTTAAGGAGTACGGTATACCCTATGAGGTACATGTGTATTCCGCTCACCGCACCCCCGAGCAGGTAAGGGATTTTGTGTCGGGCGCCAAGGACAATGGATTTGGCGTCATTATAGCGGCAGCAGGTATGGCGGCGCATCTTGCAGGTGCAGTTGCGGCAAATACCGTGCTTCCCGTTATAGGTATACCCGTAAGTGCCAAGAAGCTTGACGGACTTGATGCTCTTCTTGCAACCGTGCAGATGCCCTCGGGCATTCCTGTGGCCACCGTTGCTATAGACGGAGCCAAGAATGCAGCAATTCTTGCTGCCCAGATTATAGCCCTCGGCGACGATGAACTTTACTGTAAGCTTAAGGCGGACAGAGAAACTGCAGCTAATACAGTTTTGGAAAAGAATGCCAAAATTGAACAACAGTACAACTGTAAATAATTATAGTAAGCGGAATATCACTTCCGCTTATTTGTATTTATATCATACATACAAATTCAGCTTTTAAGGATAAATTTCCTGTGGTAGGTATTTGTACCGCGATAAAAAATACTTGTTGAATGTATGTTTCAGCAAGAGAAAGGCAAGGCGATTTTTATGAGTAATCTTCACGAAGAATGTGGCGTTTTCGGTATTATAAGTCCTCAGAAAAGCCATGTTGCCGCAAGTACATATTACGGACTTTTTGCTCTTCAGCACAGAGGTCAGGAAAGTTGCGGTATAGTGGTAAACGACGACGGTGTATTTACAATGCACAGGGATAACGGTATAGTTAACGATGTTTTCACCCATCAGGTTTTGGACGGTCTCGGCATGGGTAATATGGCGTTGGGTCATGTGCGTTACGGCACAAGTGATACCAAAGGCAGAGTTAATGCACAGCCCATAGTTGTAAATCATATAAAGGGTCACACAGCTCTGGCATACAACGGTGCCATTACAAACTACCATGCGTTAAGAAGAGAACTGGAACTTGAAGGAGCAATCTTTCATACCAACAGCGATATAGAAGTTATATCTTACTTTACAACCAAGGCAAGACTTTCCTGCGGTTCGGTTGAAGAATCTCTCGAAAAAGCTATGGAAAGGATTGAAGGGGCGTACTCTATAGTTATGATGTCGCCAACAAAACTTATAGCTGCCAGAGATAAATTCGGTTTCAGACCTCTGTGTTACGGCATAACCCGTGACGGAAGTTATGTTGTTGCTTCCGAAAGCTGTGCTTTAGATTCTGTAGGCGCTACACTTATAAGAGAAATTGAACCCGGCGAAATCGTAGTTTTCGGCAATGACGGTTTAAAAAGCATAAAAACCCATTGCAATAAATGTGAAAAGAAGCTTTGTATATTTGAATACATATACTTTGCACGCCCGGATTCTGTAATAGAGGGCAAGAGTGTTCACAAAGCCCGTCGCAATGCCGGCAAATGGCTTGCAAGGCAGAATCCTATTAAAGCAGATGTGGTAATAGGCGTTCCTGATTCCGGTCTTGATGCAGCCTTGGGTTATGCGCAGGAATCCGGCATACCCTATGGTATAGGACTTATTAAAAACAAATACATAGGCAGAACCTTCATTGTTCCCGGACAAAATGTCCGTGAAGATAAAGTTAAAATTAAACTCAATGCAGTTGCAGATACAGTAAAGGGCAAAAGAGTAGTCCTTGTGGACGATTCTATAGTGAGAGGCACCACCAGCGCCATCATAGTAAAGCTTTTAAGAGAAGCAGGAGCCACCGAAGTTCATCTTCGCTCTTCCGCTCCAATGTTCTTAAATCCATGCTACTACGGTACAGATATTGCATCAAGGGATGTGCTTATTGCGTGTAACCACACATTGGACGAAATGAAGGAAATCATAGGAGTGGATTCCATCGGTTTCTTAGACATTGAAAACTTAGGTAAGCTCATCGGCGTGGAAAACGGATGCGGTTACTGCGATGCATGCTTTACCAACAATTACCCCACAATCATTCCGGAACAAACGGAAAAAAATAAATATTCAAAAAAAATATCAGAGAAAGAGGTAGAATGATTTGAAAAGTTACAGTGACAGTTACAAAGCTGCCGGTGTTGATATTACAGCCGGTTACCGTGCAGTAGAACTTATGAAAAAACATATTGCCGAAACCATGACAAAGGGTTCCATGTCCGATATAGGCGGTTTCGGAGGTCTTTTTGAGCTTGACATCACAGGTATGACACAGCCCGTACTTGTAAGCGGTACAGACGGTGTTGGTACAAAGCTCAAGCTTGCATTTATTATGGATAAGCACGATACAGTGGGTATAGACTGTGTTGCCATGTGTGTAAACGACATCATTTGCTGTGGCGCAAAGCCCCTTTTCTTCCTGGATTACATAGCATGCGGTAAAAATGTTCCCGAAAAGATTGCAGACATAGTTAAGGGTATTGCAGACGGCTGTGTTCAGTCCGGTGCGGCTCTTATCGGTGGTGAAACTGCAGAAATGCCCGGTTTCTATCCTATAGACGAATACGACCTTGCAGGCTTTAGCGTAGGTATTGTAGACAAGAGCAAAGTGCTTAACAACAAGAGCATCAAAGAAGGGGATGTTATTATAGCCCTTCCTTCCAGCGGTGTTCACTCCAACGGCTTCTCTCTTGTACGTAAGGTATTCGATGTGGAAAATGCCGATATTAAAGAACCCGTTGCAGAGCTTGGCGGTAAGTCTATCGGAGAGACACTGCTTACACCTACCAAGATTTACGTAAAGCCTATGTGTGCTCTTTTTGAAGAAGTTACGGTTAAAGCTGTATCTCACATCACAGGCGGTGGTTTCTACGAGAATATCCCCAGAAGTATTCCCAAAGGCTTCACAGCAAAGATAGACAAAGCATCTGTAAAGATTCTTCCTATATTCGACCTCATTGCAAAGAGAGGCAATATTCCCGAAAGAGATATGTTCAACACCTTCAATATGGGTGTAGGTATGAGCATTGTCGTTGCCAAAGAAGATGCCGACAAGGCAATAGAAGTGCTTAAGGCAAACGGCGAAGACGCATACATCATCGGCGAAATTGTCGAAGGTGAGGAAAGTGTGGTATTATGCTAAAGGCTAAGGTCTGCGTGCTGGTTTCCGGCGGCGGTACAAACCTTCAGGCAATAATAGATGCCACTAAAAGCGGCATTATAAACTCTGCAGAGGTTTCCGTCGTGGTTGCTTCAAACCCCACTGCCTATGCACTGGAAAGAGCAAAAAATAACGGCATTCCCACAGAGGTTGTGCACAAGAAGATGATGCCCTCACAGGATGCCTTTGAAAAGGCAATAGAGGATATTATTGAAAAGTACGAAACAGACTTTATAGTTCTTGCAGGCTTTATGTGCATTCTTTCGGAAAGCTTTACAAAAAAGTTCCCGGAAAAAATAATAAATGTGCATCCTTCGCTTATTCCTTCCTTCTGCGGCAAAGGCTTTTACGGACTTCACGTTCATGAGGCGGCTTTGGAGTATGGAGTTAAGGTTACAGGTGCCACAGTGCATTTTGTAAACGAAATTCCCGACGGAGGAAAGATAATAATGCAAAAGGCAGTAGCAATTAAGGAAGGGGATACCCCCGAAACACTGCAGAAGCGTGTTATGGAAGAGGCCGAGTGGATAATACTTCCCGAGTCTGTGGAAAAGGTAGCACAGGATATTCTTAAAAACAAATAAGGAGATTTAGTTATGAGCATATATGATATCAATAACATGGGTGAGCTCATTAAGGACAATTCCTATGTGGGCAGAGGTATTGTAATAGGAAAGAGTGCCGATGGCGAAAAGGCAGCTTTTGCATACTTTATTATGGGCAGAAGTGAAAACAGCCGTAACAGAATTTTTACCGAAAACGGTGACGATGTAACAATCTATCCCTTTGATGCTTCAAAGGTAGAAGATCCCTCACTTATTATTTATTCTCCCGTACGTAAAATCGGAAATTCTCTTATAGTGACCAACGGCGACCAGACCGATACCGTATACGATTTTGTAAAGGAAGGCAAGAGCTTTGAAGAAGCTCTTGAAACCAGAGAGTTTGAACCTGACGCTCCCAACTTTACCCCCAGAATAAGCGGTATTATGAACTTTGCCGACGGAGATTTTTCCTATAAGATGAGCATCTTAAAGAGTGCAGACCCCGAAGGCACAGAGTGCAACAGATACACCTTCTCCTATAAGGCACTTAAGGGTCTGGGTCACTTTATCCACACCTACAACCATGACGGAAACCCCATCCCCACATTTACAGGTGAGCCTGAGAGGGTAGAGATTCCCAATGACATTGACGAGTTTACAACAAACATCTGGGAAAATTTGAACGAAGCTAACAAAATTTCCATTTATGTTAGATATATTAACTTAAAAGACGGATCTGTGGAAAACAGAATGATAAACAAAAATCAGAAGTAAGGAGAATTCAAAATGAAGGATTTCGAATTAAAATACGGTTGTAACCCCAATCAGAAGCCTGCAAAGATTTTTATGTCAAACGGTGCAGAGCTTCCTATAGAAATTTTAAACGGTAAGCCCGGATTTATCAACTTCCTCGATGCATTCAACAGCTGGCAGCTTGTTAAGGAGATTAAAGAAGCTCTCGGTATGTGTGCGGCTACTTCCTTTAAGCATGTAAGCCCCACATCTGCCGCAGTTGGCATCAAAATGGACGAAAAGCTTAAAAAAGCTTGTTTCGTAGATGATATGCCCGGTATTGACGAATCCCCCCTGGCAACTGCATATGCAAGAGCAAGAGGTACCGACAGAATGTCATCTTTTGGCGATTGGATTGCACTTTCCGACAAGTGTGATGTTATGACTGCAAAGCTCATTGCAAGAGAAGTTTCCGACGGTGTTATAGCTCCCGATTACGAGCCCGAAGCACTTGAAATCTTAAAGAACAAGAAAAAGGGTGCTTACAATGTAGTTAAGATTGACCCTGACTATGTTCCCGAAGCTGTGGAACACAAGGATGTATACGGTATCACCTTTGAGCAGGGCAGAAATAACTACAAAATTGACGAAACCATCCTTACAAATCTTGTTACAGACAATAAGGAATTCCCCTCTGAGGCAAAGAGAGACCTTATTATTGCATTAATCACTCTTAAATACACACAGTCCAACTCCGTATGCTTTGCAAAGGATGGACAGGCTATAGGTGTAGGTGCAGGTCAGCAGTCCAGAATTCACTGCACAAGACTTGCAGGAAGCAAGGCAGATAACTGGCATTTAAGACAGAGCGATAAAGTGCTTAACCTTCCTTTCCTTGACACAGTAAAAAGACCTGACAGAGATAATGCTATAGATGTGTATATCTCCGACGAAAGCGAAGATTTACTTGCAGAAGGCGAATGGCAGAAGCTCTTTAAAACCAAGCCCGAAGAATTTACAAAGGAAGAAAAGAAGGCATATCTTGCCACAATTTCCGGTGTTGCTTTAGGTTCCGATGCGTTCTTCCCCTTTGGTGACAATATCATAAGAGCTGCAAAGAGCGGTGTAAGCTATGTGGCACAGCCCGGCGGCTCCATACGTGACGACAATGTTATAGAAGAATGCAACAAGAGAGGCATAGCAATGGCTATGACCGGAATGCGTCTTTTCCACCACTAAAATTGAGGGAATAAGTAATAGGGAATAGTGAACAGGTAAGGTACAAAACGCCTTGCGTTTTGAATTATTTATATTACTGAAATTCAAATTGTAGTGAATAAGTAAAACAAACTCACAATATGTCATTCTGAGCTAAGCCGTAGGCGAAGGCGAAGAATCTTCATTGCTAAATATATTATTGATTTTACTTTTGGAAAGGAACATAAAGCTATGAACATAATGGTTGTTGGCGGTGGCGGAAGAGAACACGCCATAATTAAAAAGATTAAAGAAAGCCCCAAGGCAGATAAAATATATGCACTCCCCGGTAACGGCGGTATAGCTGCCGATGCCGAATGTGTAAACATCGGTGCAAAGGATATTAGTGCCATAGTGGAGTTTGCAAAGAACAATGCCATTGATTTTGCAGTAGTTGCTCCCGACGATCCACTTGTGCTTGGTTGCGTAGATGCATTAAATGATGTTGGCATCAAGTGCTTCGGACCAAAGGCCAATGCTGCTATTATTGAAGGCAGTAAGGTTTTTTCAAAGAACCTTATGAAAAAGTACGGCATTCCTACAGCAGAATACGAAGTGTTTACCGACATGGATGAGGCACTTACATATCTTGACACGGCGTCTATTCCCGTGGTTGTAAAGGCAGACGGACTTGCTCTCGGTAAGGGCGTTATTATTGCCATGACCCGTGATGAAGCAAAGGATGCAGTTAAATCCATGATGGAAGATAAGATTTTCGGCGAAAGCGGAAGTCAGGTTGTTATAGAAGAATTTTTAACCGGACCCGAAGTTTCCGTACTTAGCTTTACCGACGGCAAAACCCTTGTTCCCATGGTTTCCTCCATGGACCACAAGAGAGCCAAAGACGGCGACGAAGGCTTAAACACCGGTGGTATGGGCACCATTGCTCCCAATCCCTACTACACAAAAGAGGTTGCCATAGAGTGTATGGAAAAAATCTTTATTCCCACTATGGAAGCTATGAATAAAGAGGGCAGAACTTTCAAAGGATGCCTTTACTTTGGTCTTATGCTTACTCCCAAGGGTCCAAAGGTTATAGAGTATAACTGCCGTTTCGGTGACCCCGAAACACAGGTTGTACTTCCTCTTTTAGACAGCGACCTTCTGGACATTATGATAAGCGTTGCCGACGGTACACTTTCCGAAACACAGGTTAAGTTTAAAGAAGAAAGTGCCTGCTGTGTAGTTATGGCGTCAGATGGCTACCCCCAAAAATACGACTCCGGTTTTGAAATCACCATGCCGAAAGACAAAAACATATATGTGGCAGGAGCAAAGCTTTCTGACGGCAGACTCCTTACCGCAGGCGGCAGGGTCTTAGGTGTTACCGAAACTGCCCCAAGCCTTAAAGAGGCTGTAGAAAAGGCATACGGTACGGTTAAGACCGTAAGCTTTGACAATGCGTATTACCGCAAGGATATAGGCAAAAGAGCATTGGAGGGAATTAACTAATGGTATACAGAGTATATGTAGAAAAGAAAAAGCATCTTGCTCATGAAGCCAATTCTCTTAAGGGCGACATTAAGAGCTTTCTTGGCATAAAGGGCATAGAAGATGTGAGAATCATAAACCGCTATGATGCGGAAAACATCACCGAAGAGCTTTTTGAAAGCTGCAAAAACACAGTTTTCTCCGAGCCTCAGCTTGATGATGTTTCCACTACATACGATGCAGAGGGTGCCGCCGCTGTATTTGCAGTGGAATATCTCCCCGGTCAGTTCGACCAGAGAGCAAACTCTGCCGCTGAATGTATTCAGCTTATTTCCCAGGGCGAAAGACCCCTTGTTAAAACCGCAAAGGTTTATATCTTAAAGGGTACCCTTTCCCAAGATGAAATAGCAGAAATCAAAAAGTATGTTGTAAATCCCGTGGAAGCAAGAGAAGCATCCCTTGAAGAGTACGAAACTCTCGCTATGAAGTACGATGTACCCTCCGAGGTCAAGACTCTTACCGGCTTTATAAACTTAGACAAAGCCGGTCTTGAAGCTTTCCTTAAGGAAAACGGACTTGCCATGGATTTGGATGACCTTACCTTCTGTCAGCAGTACTTTATTTCCGAGAAGAGAGACCCCACAATTACGGAAATAAAGATGATAGATACCTACTGGTCCGACCATTGCCGTCATACCACCTTCCTTACAACCATCGATTCTGCAAATATTGAAGATGAAAATGTTAAGGAAGCCTATGACGAATACATATCCGTAAGAGATGCCCTTGGCAGAACCAAGCCCATCAACCTTATGGACATTGCAACAATTGCAGTTAAGCATTTAAGAAAAGCAGGCAAATTGGATAAGCTTGACGAGTCCGAAGAAATCAATGCCTGCACAGTTAAGATAGATGTGGAAATGGACGGAAAACCCGAAAAGTGGCTTCTTCTCTTTAAGAATGAAACCCACAACCATCCCACAGAAATTGAACCCTTTGGTGGTGCAGCTACCTGTATAGGCGGTGCTATCCGTGACCCACTCTCAGGTCGTTCCTACGTATATGCAGCTATGCGTGTTACCGGTGCGGCAGACCCCACAAAGCCCGTATCCGAAACCATGGAAGGAAAGCTCCCCCAGCGTAAGATTGTTACTACCGCTGCAAACGGCTATTCCTCCTACGGTAATCAGATTGGTCTTGCTACCGGCGTTGTAGACGAAATCTATCACGACGGCTATGTGGCAAAGAGAATGGAAATCGGTGCAGTTATTGCTGCTGCCCCCGCGGAGAATGTACGCCGTGAAAGACCCCAGCCCGGAGATATCATAATCCTCCTTGGCGGAAGAACAGGCCGTGACGGCTGCGGCGGTGCTACAGGCTCCTCCAAATCTCACACATTGGAATCCCTCGAAAGCTGCGGTGCAGAAGTACAGAAGGGTAATGCTCCCGAAGAAAGAAAGCTCCAGAGATTATTCAGAAATCCCGTGGCTTCCAAGCTCATTAAGCGTTGTAACGACTTTGGTGCAGGCGGTGTGTCTGTTGCCATAGGTGAGCTTGCAGACGGTCTTGTTGTAGACCTTAATGCAGTACCCAAAAAGTACGAAGGTCTTGACGGTACCGAGCTTGCCATTTCCGAATCTCAGGAAAGAATGGCTGTAGTTGTAGAAGCCAAGGATGCCGACAAGTTCATTGAGCTTGCCAACGGTGAAAACCTTGAGGCTACAAAGGTTGCAGTTGTTCAGGAAAATCCCTACTTTGTAATGCATTGGAACGGCAACAAGATTGTTAACCTTTCCAGAGAGTTCTTAAATTCCAACGGTGCGCAGAAGCACATTAATGTGGAAATCCCCAAGGCAGAAGCCTTTGACAAAAAGGTGGAAGGCACTTTCACAGACAACATGAAGGCACTTGCAGGTGACCTTAATGTCTGCTCCAGAAGAGGTCTTTCCGAGCGCTTTGACTCCACCATCGGCAAGGGTACGGTTCTTATGCCTTTCGGCGGTAAATATCAGAGAACACCTATTCAGGCTATGGTAAACAAAATTTCCTCCGAAAATAAGGTTACAGACGACTGCTCCGTAATGAGCTGGGGCTACAATCCCTTTATCACAGAAAAGAGCCCCTTCCACGGTGCTTACCTTGCAGTGGTTGAATCCATCTGTAAGCTTGTAACCACCGGTGCTTCCTTTGAGGATGTGTACCTTACATTCCAGGAATATTTTGAAAAGCCCAAGGCAGAACCCAAGAGATGGGGTAAGCCTGCTGCGGCACTTCTTGGTGCGTTTAAGGCACAGATGGAATACGAAATCGGCTCCATCGGCGGTAAGGACTCCATGAGCGGTTCCTTCGAAAATATAGATGTTCCGCCTACACTTGTGTCCTTTGCAGTAACTACCGATAAGATTAAAAACATAGTAACCAACGAGTTTAAAACAGTTGGCAACAGTGTATATCTTTTAAAGCCCCAGTACGATGCAAACGGTCTTCCCAATGCAGATTCCTTAAAGGCTTTGTTTAAGAAGGTTACCGATCTTTGCAGAAAGGGCATAGCTCTCTCCGTTTACACACCCACCTACGGTGGCGTGGCAGAAGCCGTTATTAAAATGGCTATGGGTAACGGCTACGGCTTTGCTTTTGAAGACGCTGTTTCCATGGAAGAAATCTTCGGCTACAACTACGGTGCTTTCGTAATCGAAGCTGCCGAAGCTATAGAGGATGCTGTTCTTCTGGGTAAGGTTACAGAAAAGCTCTTTACCTACAAGGGCGAAGAAATCTGCAAGTGCGAGATTAACGAAATCTATGAAACAAAGCTTGAAAAGGTATATAAGTGCAACAACGTGGAAACTGATGACAGAGAGGCTCCCGTGTTCACCTACAGCGCAACAGAAAGAAAGGCTCCTGCAATTAAGGTTGCAAAACCCAAGGTGCTTATTCCTGTATTCCCCGGTACTAACTGCGAATACGATTCTGCTACAGCTATGAACGCTGCAGGTGCCGACAGCAATATCTTCGTTATCCGCAACTTAAGCCCTCAGGCTATTACTGAATCTGTAGAAAACTTTGCCAAGGCTATAAAGGAAAGTCAGATAATCTTCATCCCCGGCGGTTTCTCCGGCGGTGACGAACCCGAAGGCAGTGCAAAGCTCATTACAGCATTCTTCCGTAACGATGCCATTAAAGAGGCAGTAACCGACCTTTTGGAAAACCGTGACGGTCTTATGTGCGGTATCTGTAACGGCTTCCAGGCATTAATTAAGCTTGGTCTTGTGCCCTACGGCAAGATTATAGACACCGACGAAAACTGCCCCACACTTACATTTAACACCATAGCACGTCACCAATCCAAGATTGTAAGAACAAGAGTGGCTTCCAACAAGTCCCCCTGGCTTGCAAATACCAACCCCGGCGAAGTGTACAATGTACCCATTTCCCACGGTGAAGGTCGATTCCTTGCAAGCGAAGAGCTTATTAAGGAGCTTGCGGCAAACGGTCAGATTGCTACCCAGTATGCAGACCTTAGCGGCAACCCCACATACGATATTCAGTATAACCCCAACGGCTCAATCCTTGCTGTGGAAGGTATCACATCTCCCGACGGCAGAGTATTCGGTAAAATGGGTCATACCGAAAGATACACAAACGGTCTTTATAAGAACGTTGAAGGTAATTACGATATGGGTATCTTCGATGCGGCTGTTAAGTATTTTAAATAATATGTAGTTAAACGTAAAACGGCGTACCCGATTGGGTGCGCCGTATCTGTATTTATGTTTATTGGTTGTTATAAAAACATTCTGAAAACAAAAATCGATTTAAAACTTGAATTACCTTCCTACAAGTAGTATACTTAATTTAACAAATTACATCGGAGGTATTATTATGAAAATAACTTGGCTTGGTCAGGCAGGACTTATGTTTGAAACAATGGGCAAAATTATTATGGTAGACCCTTACCTTTCAGACAGCGTAGGAGAAACAATTAATCCTTTAAAACATCGCCGTGTTCCTGTTGATGAAAGCATATTTGATATTAAGCCGGATATAATAGTCTTAACCCATGACCACTTAGACCACACTGACCCCGAAACTCTTAAGCATTATCTTACAGAGGATTCAAGTGTGTGCGTTCTTGCACCCTACAACGCATGGCAGATTGCCCGAAAATTAGGCGGTAACAACAACTATGTTGCCTTTAATCGCCACACACAGTGGACAGAGGGGGGTATTACCTTTACTGCAGTAAAGGCAGAACACTCCGATTTAATGGCTATAGGGGTCATCATTGAAGCAGAAGGCAAGAAGTATTACGTTGCCGGAGATACTCTCTATAATACCGAAATTTTTGAAGATTTGCCCCATGACATCAATGCAGTGTTTCTTCCGGTAAACGGTGAGGGCAACAATATGAACTTTTCCGATGCAAAAAAATTCTGTAAAAAAATAGGTACTGTTGCAGTTCCTATGCATTGCGGTCTTTTTGATAATATTGATATGAATAAATTCGGCTATAGTCCAAAGGTTGTACCGGAATTCTTTAAAGAAATAAATATAGGAGAGTGATTTATATGTTAATTCCCATATTATTGTTCATTGTGGGGCTTGTGCTCCTTATTAAGGGCGGCGATTGGTTTGTAGACGGAGCCACCGGCATAGCACGTAAGTTCAACATTCCCGAGCTCCTCATTGGTGCTACGGTAGTATCCATAGGTACTACACTTCCCGAGGTAATGGTTTCGGCAACCTCTGCCATCGGCGGTCACGGTGAAATTGCCTACGGCAACGCCATAGGTTCTATCATATGCAACACCTCTCTTATTGCAGCTCTTACCATTGCCATAAAGCCGGGTAAGGCAGAGCGTTCAACAATGGTTGTACCTGTTATATTCTTCTTTGGTGCGGCTGTGTTTTACTCTGTTGTAGCATATACTACAGGATATTTTTCAAGACTTACGGGTATAATACTTCTTTTGGGATTTTTGGCGTATATAGCCATTAATGTAAGAAGTGTACTTAAAATATCCAATTCCAATAATGCTAATGCAACACAAAGCGAACAAACCTCCGGTATGGTTAAGTTTATTATTCTTCTGGTGGTAGGTGCGGCTTTGATTGCCATAGGAGCGGATTTGCTTGTAGATAACGGCATTATCATTGCCAAGGCTTTCGGAGTGCCTGAATCTGTAATTGCTCTTACCTTTGTGGCACTCGGCACATCACTTCCCGAGCTTGTTACGGCACTTACCGCTCTTATAAAGGGCCACGGTGCGTTGTCCTTGGGCAATATCATAGGTGCTAACCTGTTTAACCTGGTGCTTGTAAGCGGTGTATCCGTAGTGCTTTCACCTTTTGCAATACCCTCCTCATCGAAGATTATGGGTCACAATGCATCTCTTGTACTGGATATTCCCGTAATGTTTGCCGTAATGCTGATACTTACCGTTCCTGCACTTATTCGGCAGAAGCTTTCCAAAGTTCAGGGTATATCGTTACTGCTTATATACGCAGCGTTTTGCACAATACAATTTATTATGTAATTTGAAGGAGCTGTTTTTGCAGCTCCTTTTTTCGTGGGTGTTGATATGGAAAATTTTTGATAATCATAGTTGTTAGAGAATGCCGCATTTTTTAAATAAATAAAGTATTTTGACTTTACATTTTAGTTTTGAAAGAGTATAATCAACTGGAAGGAGGGATGATATATGAAATACTTTAACAAATACACTTCCAATACCTGTGCTTCAAGTGGCAATCAGCTGTATTTTTCCACAGACGGAAAAGAATGTACAGGAAGAGTTTTCTATAAGATATTTAAGGACGGAGAGTATAATTATTCTTTGCTTTTTTCAAACATTATGGACAGCACCTATGCAGATGGTGACATAAGCCACAAAAATCTTATTTGCAACGAGTGGCAGATACATTCGGCAAAAGTGGGAAAGTGTACTTATATTCACGAAGATATTACCGTTTATGATGATATTTCGGTTTCGGATTTTAAGGACATTACTTTTAGCGGTAATACATCAAAGAGTGTTATGCCCGGTGAGTTTTTCTCTACCGACCCCATAAAACTGGAATTTAAAAAAGGAGAGTACCTTTGCCTTGAAATGACTTTTTCGGGTACTATGCTCCCATACCACGAGGAGAGCCTTTTGCCAATATACATAAAGAATGGCGAAAAATGGGAATACAACAAAAAAATGCCCCTGCCCGGTATGATAGGATGCGACAGACCCGTTAAAGAGAGTGTAGGCTACTGGGGCGACTCCATTACCCAGGGCATAGGCTCCACACCCAATTCGTATTTACACTGGAATTCACGTCTTTCGGAAATGATAGGTGAGGACTACGCTTACTGGAACATAGGTATAGGCTATGGCAGAGCAAACGATGCCGCATCCGGCAGTGCCTGGATGTATAAGGCATTAAAATGCGACACCCTCGTTGTGTGCTTTGGTGTAAATGACCTTTGCAGACAATTTACCGCAGAAGAAACCAAAAGAGATTTAAATATAATTATAGATACCCTGAAATCTCACGGCAAAAGAGTAATCTTACAGACCATACCGCCCTTTGACTACAACGAAGAGCGTAATGCAAAATGGGTGGAATTAAATGAGTATATCCACCGTGAGCTTAAATACAAGGTAGACTATCTTTATGACTGTGTTCCTGCTCTTTGGGAAAGCTCCCATATGCCCCATATGGCAAAATACGGCGGTCACCCCAATGATGAAGGCGGCAAGGTATGGGCAGAGGCAATGTATGGAGAAATAAAAGATTTGTTTTAATTGAGGAGCTTTTGTGATGACTGAGGTAAATCAGATTAAAGAAATAACTCTGGGAGCACTGAGAGTTTATGAAAAAGACGGGTATGTGTGTTTTTCCCGTTTTACTCAAAAACAGGAGCAGGATCTTTTAGATTACGGTTGCGGCACCAAGATATTCGGCACCTCAAATATCCGACTGGAGTTTTTCACAAAGGGCGGAGAAATATCCTTTGATTACGAAATAAGCCCCGGTACAGTCCGCGAGTATTATTCCATTGATTTAAAGGTAGACGGTGTTTACCGCCACGGCGTATGCAAAAATACAAATACCGATAAAGATACCTTTACATTTGCTGTTTCTCTGTCGGAGGAATTTAAGCGTGTTACTTTGTATTTCCCCACTACAGCCTGTTTAAAGCTTAAAAATCTGTCTTTGCCAAAAGATTTCAAGCCCCACAACCGTACCCTCAAAATACTCACTTTGGGAGATTCTCTTGTTCAGGGATATCATCCCAATCATTTCTGTAATACTTATATGAACATAGTTGCAGATGAGCTTGATGCCAATATTATAAATCAGGCTGTGGGCGGTGATTGCTTCCGCAGAGAAAATGTCTACATTGCAGAGGGATTCGAGCCGGATTTTATCACAGTGGCATATGGCATCAACGACTGGGCATCATATAGGCTCGGAAACGGCGAAGAAGCGCATGCTTATCTTGAGGCTTTAACTACTCTATATCCCGATAAAAGGATATTTTTCACCCTCCCTCTGGATAACAAATATATTGAAGAAAACATAAAAAATGAAGATATAATAAAACAAGAGATAGGCGAAAACAAAAAGAGAGTTTCCTCCCTGGAGGAGGTAAGACAAATTCTGGCAAATGTGGCAAAGGATTTTCCGACTGTTACCTGCATTAATGCAAAGGACTTTGTTCCTTGCTATGAGGATTGCTATTTTGCCGATAAGGTTCACTTTACCGACCTCGGCAATGTGTTTTACGCAATAGGTTATACAAAAGAAATTAAAAAATATATTGAGGTTTGAAATATGGACTTTACAAAGCTGAAAGAATATATGGACTATCTTACGACGGAAGTTAAGGTTCCCGGTGTTGATTGCATAGTGTACAAGGATCACAAGGAGCTTTTCCGCTATTACACAGGCAAAAGGGATAAAGAGGAAAACAAGCCCATGGACGGAAATGAGATATATCTTATATTTTCCATGACCAAGATGCTCACCTGCACGGCGGCACTTCAGCTTATGGAAAAGGGCAAATTCACCCTTCAAGACCCCATAAGTAAGTTTATGCCGGAGTTTGGCAAAATGCGTGTGAGCAGTGAGGATTTTGATACTGTAAACGCTGCAAAAATTGCCTCGGGTGCTTCGTTTGGGGAGGATGCCCATGCATCGGTAGACGGCTATGCCAAAAATCCCATAACGGTAAAGCATCTTTTTACCATGGGAGCAGGCTTTGACTATAATCTGCAGGCAGACTATTTTAAAAAGGCGATAGAGGAAGGCAGAACCACCACAAGAGATATGGCAGGGGAGCTTTCAAACTGTGTTCTGGGCTTTGAACCCGGTACAAGATATCGCTATAGCCTTTGTCACGATATACTTGGTGCCCTCATTGAAATATGGTCGGGGCAGAAATTCAGTGAATACATGAAAGAAAATGTTTTTGAACCAATAGGTATGAAAAATACATTTTTTGGTATTTGCAGAGAAAGACTTGATGATTATGCGGCAAGATATATATTTGATGAAAAGGGCAATCCCGAAAGGTTGCCTTTGGAATGTATGTACAACCTGTCACCCGAATATGAAAGCGGTGGGGCAGGGCTTACCTCATGTACAGAGGACTATGCACTTTTTCTTGACGCACTTGCATCGGGTGGTGTAGCCAAAAACGGCAACAGAATATTAAAGGAAGATACCGTAAAGCTTATGGGTACTAATCACCTAACCGGAAAGCAATGCGATGATTTTGATAATATGCGTCCCGGTTACGGTTATGGGCTTGGTGTCCGCACACATATCAACCCCGAAAAAAGCGGTTCCATAAGTCCCGTGGGGGAATTTGGCTGGGATGGTGCCGCAGGTGCTTTCTCTATGGTTGACACAAAGAATAAGCTTTCTTTTACATATTTCCAACATGTTCACAACTGGCCGCTTAAGATTCAGACCGAAATGAGAAATGCTTTGTATGAGGAACTCGTTACCAATATGTCATTCTGAGCGTAGCGAAGAATCTTCATTAAAATTGAGCAGCTCATTTGTTATGGAGATCCTTCAGCTTCGCCTCAGGATGACACACATAAGTAAGGTCCTCACTTGTTAAACTCGGTGATAAGCTAAAATTTGAATTTACAATTCTAAAATATACAAAAGAAGGTATCAATAATGACAATCAGCCAAAATGCTAAAAAAGCAATATATATAGGTACCCTGTGCTCGGTGTCTTATCTTGCAGTATACTTTGCGCGAAATATCTTAGGTGCAGTAACTCCCCATATGCTGGAGGATGGCTTCAGCGAGGCATTTATAGGCAGTGTGTCCTCTGTGTACTTTTTGTGCTATGCAGTAGGTCAGCTTATAAATGGCATAATAGGGGATAAAATAAAGGCTAAATATATGATAAGCCTTGGCTTGCTTCTTGCAGGTGTTTCCAATATGCTGTTTCCTGCTATGACCTCTGTAAGCCTTAGCGGTGCAAATGCCATGTTCGGATGTACGGGATTTTTCCTTGCCATGATATACGGCCCCATGACCAAGGTTGTTGCGGAAAATACCGAACCCATATACGCTACAAGATGCTCTCTCGGTTACACCTTTGCATCCTTCCTCGGTTCTCCTATGGCAGGTGTAGCCGCGGCGGTTCTTGTGTGGCAGGGGGTGTTCTTTGCAAGTACGGGCTTCCTTGTTGCCATGGCGGTGCTGGCATTTATTATATTTACAATATTTGAAAAGAAGGGTTTTGTATCCTACAACAAGTTCAAAATCCAAAAGGAAGAAAAGGGCGGAAGTATAGGCGTACTTATTAAACACAGAATAATCCGCTTTACACTTATATCTGCAGTTACAGGCGTAACTCGCACAACGGTAGTGTTCTGGATGCCTACATACTTTAAGCAATATCTGGGCTTTTCCGCAGATACAGCGGCACTTATATTTACAGTGGCAAGCTTTATAATATCCTTTGCCACCTTCCTTGCAGTATTTGTATACGAAAAACTAAGACACAATATGTACCGTGCACTCTTTGCATTTTTCCTTGTTTCAGCGGTGTTTTTCATACTGATGTATTTTGTAAAGACTCCAAGTGTCAACATTGTGCTTTTTGTTGTGGCTGTTCTTGCGGCAGATGCTGCAGCGGCTATTATGTGGAGCAGATATTGCCCCGGACTTCGTGACACAGGCATGGTGTCCTCTGCTACCGGATTTCTCGACTTCATAAGCTACGGCTCGGCGGCGCTTTCCAGCGTTATCTTTGCCAATGCAGTTAAAACCATAGGCTGGGGAAATCTCATCCTTGTGTGGTTTGCTCTTATGGCTTTCGGTACAATTATTACAATACCCAAAAGAAATAAAGGAGAACAGTAATGAAAGCAAAATTAAGTTTATGGTCAAGTTATTATATTGAATTAACCCCCGAAAAAGCCGTTGAAGAGTTTATTAAAAACGGCATATATTGCTGTGAGCTTTCTGATGAACACGGGCTCATGCTTTTACAAAGAGGGGATAACTACATAGAAACGGGCAAAAAATTCGGAGAATTTGCCAAGGAGCGTAATTTTGAGATATCTCAGGGACACCTGTGGCTTAAGGTAAAAATATGCTCAGGCGAGGATGACATAAGAGAGCTTTGCAAGTGGATAGATATGTATGAAGCCATAGGCATTAAAAATATGGTTCTCCATTGCGACAATCTCTTTGGAACAAACCTTACCAAGGAAGAAAAACAAGAGAAAAATATCGAAAGTCTTAGATTGGTGGCAGAGCACATTAAGGATAAGGATATTTATATATGTCTTGAAAACCTTCGACCCTTTAGTCCTGATGAGCCTTTCCTTGTTGACGAAAATGCAGACGACCTTCTTTATATTATAGATGCAGTTGTAAGCGACCGATTTGCAATTTGCCTTGATACAGGTCACCTTAACCTTACCGCCAAAAATCAAAGGGAGTTTATTCTTAAAGCAGGAAGCAAGCTTAAGGCACTTCACATTGCCGACAATCAGGGCGAAACCGACCAGCATATGATGCCTTTTGGCAGAGGCAACGTAAACTTTAAGGAAGTAATTGACACTTTAAAAGAGATTGATTACACCGGACTTTTCAATTTGGAAATCCCCGGCGAAAGCTACAATATGCCTTTTGAGTTAAAAGGTGAAAAGCTTAAATATATAAAAGCCGTGTACGACTATCTTATGAAATAATACTTTTAATATAAGCCGTGGGAGAGAGTCCTGCGGCTTTTTTAAATGCTCTGGAAAAGTTGTGTATGGTTGTGTAGCCCAGGATTTCCGAAATCTGGCTTACGGAGTAGACATTTTCTCTTAAGAGCCTTTTTGCCTCGCTTATCTTAAGAACTTGATAGTATTCCATGGGGCTTTTTCCCGACCATTCACCAAATATGGAGCATATTTTTGTTTTTCCCATGGAAAAGGCTGTGCAAAGCTCCTTAAGTGTAAGGTTTCCGCGCACATTCTTTTTCATATATTCGGCTATAAGCTCGCAAAGAGAATTTGTGGCTATGTTTCTGGAATTTTCGTCAGATACAAGCCTTGCGCTTGCTTTAGAACCTATGCGTATAAGCTTTATTAAAAACTCCGTGAAGTGGCATCCAAGAAGCTGAACGGCACCAAAAGAGCTTTTGGAAAAATCAAGATTTCCTTTGTTGTTGTAGTTTCCGGGCACATTGACAAGAGCATTTTTTGCTTCTTCAAGGAAAAGAGAAAGCAAAATTTTGCTTGTCTTATCAAGGGTAAAGGTTTTTCCCTTAAAGTATTCCATAGCTTCGCCTTCTGCGGTAAATGCCACAACAAGCATATTGTTGGGAGATTTTTTGTCAGATATATGGGCGTGAAGTTCATTTGGTTTATGGAATATTGCTTGTCCTTGATTAAGACTTATGCCCACGCCGTCTGTTATGGCATAGATACTTCCATTGTCTACATATACCATCTCCCAAAAGTCGTGACTTTCCGGCTCGTGGGTAAAGTTCTTTCCCATTTCAAAATAGTATATGGAATTAAAGCCTTTAAGGACGATTTCATCTTTTATAGGTTGCATATCGAACACAGCAAACACCCCTCTGCGGACAAAATGATAAATCTTGAGTAATAATTGATAAATACAAAACGACATAGCTATTATATAATCAAATTACAGTAATGTCAATATTTTAAGGGAGGTTTTAAAGTATGAATGTATTAGCTGTAGGGGCACACCCCGACGATATAGAAATATCCTGCAGCGGAACTCTTGCTAAATGCGTAAAGCGCGGCGATAAGGTTACAGTATGCCATGTGGCAAACGGCAATATGGGTCACGAAATTATAAGCCCTGAGGATTTAAGAGTTATGCGCATAGGTGAGGCAAAGAAGGCAGGTTCACTTGCGAGTATTGAGGTTGTCACTTTGGATGTGGGTGATTTACTCCCTAACGGATGCTCAATTGAGCAAAGGGATAAACTAATTGCCCTTATCAAGAAGGTTCAGCCTGATTTTATAATTACCCACAGTCCCACAGACTATATGCCCGACCATCTTGCTGTGCAGAAACTGGTGTTTGATGCTTCCTTCGGTGCAAGCGTTCCTCACTACGGTGCGGAGGGTAAGGCAAGGGTAGTGCCTATATACTATATGGATAATCTTGCAGGTATGAATTTTAACCCCACAGAGTATGTGGATATCACCGACGAAATTGAGCTTAAACTTCAGATGCTTGAATGTCACGAAAGTCAGCTCAAATGGATGAGGGATCACGACCATATAGACTTTGCAGATTTTGTGCGTACCTGTTCAAAATTCCGCGGACTTCAGTGCGGAGTGGATTATGCGGAGGCATTTACCCAGGAGTTGGTATGGCCTAAGGTATTACCCAAACGTTTACTGCCGTAAATTGACATTTGTCGTTGACAAATGTCAATAGGTAATAAGTAATATGGAATAGTGAAGAAGTAAGGTGCAAATCCGCTTTGGCAGATTTGTGAAATATAAATAGGGATTTATCAGTGAGATATAAAAAGCCTTCCCCTTGGGAGGGGAAGGGGGACCGCATAAGCGGTGGATGAGGTGGTACTTCCGCCAAATTCAGCAATAATGCTATTAAAGTGGTTGCACCTCACCACCGCCTTCGGGCAAACCCAAGCAAAGCTTGGGCGCAGTTTGAACATTCTGCATCTTTTTTTCTATTCCTCGGAATGTAAAAAGCGCAGACACTATCATCTTGTCATTCCGAGGCGAAGCCGAGGAATCTCCTTTGTAAAGAAGATTCTTCACTGCGTTCAGAATGACATACTAATCAGTGTTTAATAAAATTATTAATATATCAAAAGGAGAAATCAAAAATGGATTTTTTATCAACAGTTAAAGGCAGCCTTTTAGAAGGTTTTTATCCCAAGGGCTGGGATATGGAAAAAATTGACAAATGCTGCGACATGGGCGTTAAGAGGGAAGATTTCTGGAACAAGGATTTTAACCCTATAGAATGTGAAAATATCTATGAATTTGACACCCTTATGGGTCACGAAATTGCACAGCAGATTAAGCTCAGTGCTGAAAAAGGCGAAAAGCTTGCCATGATACTTCCTGTAGGACCCATGGGCATGTACAAGTGGGCGGCATATTTCATCAACGAATGGGATGTGGACTGCTCCCATGTATACACCTTCAACATGGATGAATGGGCAGACGGCGAAGGCAATACATTAGACAGTACAAATCCCGCTTCCTTTGAATTCAGCATGAAGCAGGCTTTCTTTAATAAGCTTAATAAAACTGTTCCCGAAGCACAGAGAAACTTTGCCACCAAGGAAAACTTACCCACATATCCCGATAAAATCAAAGCACTTAAAGAGGAAGGTGCAAAGCTGGTGCTTGTATTCGGCATAGGCAGAATGTGCCATATTGCTTTCTGGGAGCCACAGTTTGCAGAGGACTATGCATCGGTTGAAGAGTGGAAGTCAGCTTGCTATCGCATAGGCGCAAAGCTTCATCCTCTTACCATAGAGCAGAATGCCATCACAAGCTTTAAGAGCCGCACAACTTTAGTACCCTGCAGAGCCAATACCATTGGACCCGGTCTTTTCCTCCAGGCAGACTACATAATCGGCGGATGTGACGGTGCTCTTGGCCGTGGCATGGGCTGGCAGGGCATGAGCTTCCTTACCACACTTCACTACGGACCCGATATGAACATTACATCTACATTTATGCCCACACTTCCCGGTAAGCTTTTCTATCTTAAAGAGCTTGCAGGTCCCCTTGTGGCCGAATGTAACTAATACATACCAATGAGAGTAAAAGTGCTGTTTTTTTCATAGAAACAGCACTTTTTAAAAATAAAAAACTGTGGCTTGAATTTCCAAATGGCTTACGCTATAATGATTTCATCGGAGATGAAATCGTCGATATAAATCTCTTGGGGGATTTTCGATATGTGCTGTCGCACCCGATATGCCTTACGGCTCGATATGTTGTTGACGCAACGAGATTTATATCATATCGACTTTGACCAAAGGGAAAACATATCGATTTTGTGATAATAAAAACATATGGCAATCGAAGATTGCATATCGACAAAAATATATATTATCATTATTATAATTACTTTATAAAAGGTGTGGATATTAATGCTTTGTAAAATCAAACCCGTTTTAAACCTGAATGACAAAGAAAACAGGACCCTTATGTTTGCCGCAAAGGAGCTTCAAAGATATTTAAAAATGGTTATCTGTGAAGAAATCCCCGTCATGGCAACTCAAAAGTATGAACCGTCGGAAGGTGTATTGTTTCTGGGTACAAACCTTGCCGTAATGCCGGAGGTTTCCGACAAAGTGTTGGATGATGCAATATGCATAGATGTTGAAAACTTCTCCGGCTTAATTAGCGGCACCAACTCCCGAAGTGTGCTTATTGCAGTATATAAATTTTTAAAAGAAAAGGGATTTAAGTTTATCCGACCCGGTAAAGACGGTGAGATTATCCCCAAGACCATAGACGGCTCCAAGGTAAGTCTTTTAGAAAAGGCTTCCTACAGACACAGAGGTATGTGTATAGAGGGGGGAGTGTTTCAGGAGGAACTTTGCGATGTGGCAGACTGGCTGCCAAAGGTTGCCATGAATGAGTATTTTGTTCAGTTCCGCTTGCCAAGAACTTTCTTTGACCGTTGGTACAATTCGCCAAATCCCTACAGAGAGAGTAAGGCTCTTACCACCGGAGAAATCCAAGCTATAATAAAGGACTTTGAGGACGAGCTTGACAAAAGAAATATTATGTACCATGCAGTAGGCCACGGCTGGACAAGCGAAGCCTTCGGCATGGAAGGAAGCTCCTTTGACCCCACAGATATTGAGCCTACCGAGGAGCAAAAGTCCGTTATGGCAAAGATTGACGGCAAAAGAGAGCTGTTTGCAAAGACGCCGCTGTTTACCAATCTTTGCTATTCAAGACAGGATGTAAGAGATTCGGTAACAGATAATATTGTAAACTATTGCGAGGAGCATCCACAGGTTAAGTATCTTCACTTCTGGCTTGCAGATGCCACAAACAATCACTGCGAGTGCGACGAGTGCAGAAAGAACATTCCCTCGGAATACTATGCAATGATGCTGAACGACCTTGACAGAAAGCTTACGGAAAAGGGAATAGATACAAAGATTGTGTTCCTTCTCTACTATGACCTTTTGTGGAAACCCATAAAGAACAAAATACAAAATCAGGACAGATTCACCATGATGTTTGCTCCCATAGGCAGGTCATACTCCTGTTCCTATGATGCCAATGCCCATGGTGAAATGAAGCCCTTTGTATTAAATAATCTGGAATTTCCTCACGGCATAGGAGATACCCTTGAATACTTAAGGGATTGGCAGAAGGATTTTAGCGGTGACAGCTTTGTGTTTGACTATCATTTTATGTGGGATCACTACTACGACTTTGCTCAATACAAACATGCACAGATACTTTCCGATGATATTAAAAATCTTGAAAGCATAAAGATAAACGGCTTTGTAAACTGTCAGGTACACAGAGCCTTTACCCCCACATCCCTTGGTATGAATATTCTTGCAGAAACCCTCTGGAACAAGGAAGCCTCCTTTGACGAGGTTTGTGAAAATGTGCTTAAAGCAGAGTTTGGCGCAGAGTGGGAGAAGGTAAGAGATTATCTTAGCGCTCTTTCCGAAAACAGCCATGCAAAGCTTATACGCGGGGAAGATAAGTATGACGATACATATAAGGCCAAGCAGGAAGAATCTTCAAGAATTCTTAAGAATTTCAGACCGGTAATCGAAGATGGCTTAAAATCCGATTTGGCAATAAACTGGAAAAAGCTTGACTTTTACAATAAGCTATATTCTCTTATGGTGGAATATGTCCTTAAATACGGCACCGACGAGGCCATAAAAATAGGAGAGAATATTATAGATACAGCTTACAAATATGAGTATGAATTTAAAGATGTGTTTGATGCTTCATATTTTGTAAGAACATTCAATGGACAGTATAACGAAAGACTTAAGATGGCAAAAGAACAGTAAAAAGCAGAATTTATGGAGGTGCATGAAGATGCACGAAATTATTGTAAACGGAAGCAGCGACTATTACATAGCAGGTTCGGAATTTTCTGATGAATGTGAGCGCTATGCCGCCTCCGAACTTCAAAAGTATATATATCAAAGTACCGATGTGCTTTTGCCCTATTTTGCAGAGCGTTGCGAAAAACGCGGCAAGGAACTACTGGTTGGGAACGGCACAAGAAATGTGTTTCTCTCGGAAGATGAGCTTGGTGGAATCGGTGAGGAAGGATTTGTTATAAAATCCGTTGGCGAGGACATCCTCATCGCAGGCAAAACCTCCAGAGGTACTCTCTACGGAGTGTATACTTTCCTTGAAAAATACTTTGGTTTCAGAGCGTTTACCAAAGATGTGGAAAAGGTGGACAGGGTAGAAAGTCTTGCCCTCCGTGAAGTTTACATACGCGAGTTTCCCGCTTTTGAGTACAGAGATGCATATTTTCGCAATGCCTTTAATGGGGAATTTGCCGCCAAGGCAAAGCTCAATTCCACCCTTACTGATTCTTCGAGGGCCAAGGGAGGAAACCTGAAATTCTACAACTGTCATCATTCGTTTAATGACCTGGTGCCACCGCGAAAATATCTGGAAACACATCCTGAATACTATTCTCTTGTGGATGGCAAAAGAGTGCCCATTCAGCTGTGCCTGTCTAACCCCGATGTGTTGGATATAGCCACTAATCAGGTCTTTGAGTGGATAGAACAAAATCCCCATTGTCGGGTGTTTTCTGTGGCACAAAACGACGAGGTAACAGAAACTCCTCACTATTGCACCTGCCCGGAGTGTAGAGCCATTGATGAATACGAAGGTTCTCCTGCAGGAAGCGTAATCCGTTTTGTAAACAAAGTTTGCCAAAGGGTTACCGAAAAATACCCCGATGTGCTTATACACACCTTTGCTTTTACATATTCACGCAAGGTACCTAAATATGTTAAACCACACAAAAACGTCATTGTCCGCCTTGCAAATATAGAGTGTGAGTGGGGCAGAGCCTTTGAAGAAACTGCCAAGCTTAAGCCAAGCAGCAAAACAGCAGAGTTTTTGCAAAGTATAAAGGAATGGGGCGCTGTTACCGACAGACTTTATGTGTGGGATTACGCCGTAAACTTTGCTAACTATCTCCAACCTTTCCCCATTTTCTATCAGCTCGAAAAAAACATAAAAATGTATCGGGATATGGGTGTAAAGGGTGTTCTTCAGCAGGGTAACTTTTCCTACGGAGCCGGAGCATCGTTGGACGACCTCAAAATATATGTTATGTCAAAGCTCTTTTGGAATCCGGACACCGATGTCAGAACTCTTATAGATGAGTTTACTCAAGGTGTATACGGCGAGGGCGGAAAGTATATAAAGGAATATATAGACCTTATTTCAGGTGCGGTTTCAAATAGCACCATGACCCTCTATGATTTTCCCGACAGCGAGTATATTACAGACGAACTTGTGGCAAAATCTCTGGAACTTTTTGACATGGCGGAAAAAGCCGAAAGCGGCGAAGTAAAAAAACGTATCCAAAGAGAACGCCTTGCCATGGAATATGTCCGTATTACACGAACTAGCGACAATGACATCAGAGCAAAAGAGACCGACTCCTTTGCACTTAAGGTAAAGGAATTTAAGCTCACGGAGATTATGGAAAGAATAGACCTTTCACTTTCTTTTGACTTCATGAAGAGAGAACCTTTTGCCAGAAATCGCGATGGCAAATATACGGTATATTATCTTGTAAAATAACTCATAAAAACAGCAGAAAGATTTTGATACTTTCTGCTGTTTTTTATTTACAAAAACTTCTTTTTGCTGTATAATGGTGGAAGAAAACCACGAAAGGAAGATTTCAATGAAAGCCTGTGTTATTCAGCCACCATATTCAAGAGATTTATCTCTTTCCCAGGAGTATTTTAACTATAAATTAAATAAGCTTGCAGAATGTGACGAAAGCATGGATATTATAGTGCTTCCCGAGTACAGTGATGTGCCCTGTGCCACCACCAATCTTGAGGAAACTTTGTACTATCACAAAAAGTATATAGATGTGCTTTTAAATAAATGCAAGGAAACTGCAATCCGTTGCAATTCCCTTGTGTTTGTAAATGCTCTTTGCCCTATAGGGGATAATTACCGCAACACCACCTATGCTTTTGACCGCAAGGGTGAGCTTGTGGGTAAATATTTTAAAAAGCACCTTCCACCCCTGGAGCTTGAAACCTTGAGCCTTGACTCGGCGTATACATTTGAACCTTCCGAGCCTTATGTTATAGAAATCGAAGGCTTAAGATACGGCTTTCTTACCTGCTACGACTTTTATTTCTACGAGGCGTTTGCCAATATTGCAAGAAACAATGTGGACATTATCATAGGCTGTTCTCTCCAGAGAAGTGACAGCCATGATGCCATAGAAACCATGTGCCGTTTTCTTGCCTACAACACCAATGCTTATGTAATACGTTCCTCCGTAAGCTTTGATGAGGCTTCCACCATATGCGGTGCAAGTATGATAGTTCACCCCACCGGCAGGGTTCTTGCCAATATGGGCGGAAAGTTCGGCATGGCTACAGCAGAATTTGACCCCAAAGACAAGTACTATAAGCCTGCAGGCTACGGCAACCCCGATGCTTCTCATTATGAATACATAGAATACGGCAGAAAGCCCTGGCAGTACCGCCCCGGCGGAAGTGCCATTGTAAATGACGACAGGTGGATGCCTTATCCAAGAATATGCGCACACCGCGGCTTCAGCAAGGTAGCACCGGAAAATAGCCTCCCCGCCTTTGGTGCGGCAGTTGCCCTGGGTGCGGAGGAAATTGAGTTTGACCTTTGGACAACCAAGGACGGCAAATGGGTTTCCATTCACGACAATTCCCTTGACCGTGTTTCAAACGGTCACGGAAATGTGTGGGAGTATACCCTGGATGAGCTTAAAAAGCTGGACTTCGGCTCTCACTTCTCCGAGGATTTCAAAGGCCTTTCAATTCTTACTCTTGAAGATATACTTAAAAAATTCGCCTGCCACACGGTAATGAATATTCACATTAAAACACAGATGGAATACCGCGGAGTTGACGAGATTTATTCCGATGAAGAGCTTATGGATATGATAAACACCATCCGTAAGTATGACTGTGCAAACTATGTGTATTTTATGACGGTAAGTACAAAGCTTCACAAAAAATTAAGTGAGCTTTGCCCGGATATAGCACGCTGTATGGGAGAGAATGGCGACAACCCCACCACTATTGTGGACAGAGCCATAGAGTGCGGATGTCAAAAGGCACAGCTTTTCCACACAAAGCTTTTGCCCGGACTTATAGAGAAGGCGCACGATAACGGTATTTTGTGCAATCTTTTCTACTGCGATGAGCCCCAAGAAATACAAAAATATCTTGATATGGGTATAGACTGTATACTTACAAACAACTATCTTGCAGTAAAGAATGTGCTGGGTAAATAAGGGGGAACATACATGAAAATATATGATTGTCACATACATATGAACGAAAGTGAGCAGAATATCCCAAAGCTTCTTAAAGAATTTGAAGCGGCAGGGGTGTACGGCGGCTGCCTTTTTTCCTGTCCTCCGTCAGAGTACAGAAACGAAAATGAAGGCTCTATTCCCACAGCAGGCTTTGAGGAAAGACTTGATACCGTGCTTAATGCCGCAAAGGGTTATGAGGGCAGACTTTTTCCTATTCTTTGGGTACACCCTTACGAAGAGGATATTGTAAATAAAGTAAAAATTGCAGTGGACAGAGGCATAGACGGTTTTAAGATTATCTGCTCCAATTTCTATGTGTACGAAGATAAGTCCATTGAGCTTTTAAAGGCTATTGCTGCCCTGGGAAAGCCTGTGTTTTTCCACAGCGGAATACTTTGGGACGGGCAGGTTTCTTCAAACTTCAACCGCCCCATGAACTGGGAAGCTCTTATCCCCATTAAGGGACTTCGTTTCTCTATGGGGCATTGCTCCTGGCCATGGCATGACGAATGCATTGCTCTTTACGGCAAGTTTTTAAATGCTCTTACCGTGGAAGATACTGCGGAGATGTTTCTTGATATGACCCCCGGCACTCCCGATATGTATAGGGATGACCTTATAAATAAGCTTTTTAACATCGGTTACGACTTTGGTCACAACCTTTTGTTCGGCACAGACTGCTCATCCGAATGCTATAACAGTGAGTGGGCTGCAAAGTGGCTTAAAAAAGACGGAGAGCTTATGGATAAGTATGGTGTAGGCAAAAAGGTGAGAGAGGATATATACTACCATAACCTTTTGAGATTTCTTGGCAAAACGGAAGTTAAAATTCCTCATTTAAGCCCGGTTCCGGACAATGCCAACACCTGGAGCGCCAAAGGCGAAGATACAAGGGAAATCATAGAATACTGGTATAAAAAAATAGGATTTGACCCCGAGTTTGACGAGGAGTTCTATAAGGCACTTGCCGAAATCGATATTCCCGATTATACACGACTTTCCGCATACGATACCGACTGCACCGATGGCAAAAAGAACCTTTTGTCTTTTCTTTATATGTGCGAAGAACTTAAAAATACATACGAAGAAAAGGGCATACCCGAGGAAATCCTCATAGATACTCTTATAGATATTTCCGTGTGGACAAATATCTGGAGCGAGGTAAAGGGTGAGCTGTATTTAGGCGAGCTACCATGGCTTTCCAACCACCTTACTTCAAGGCTTTATAAGCTTGGCAGACTTCAGTTCTGTATGAATACTCTTCCCGAAGATATTGAGAAAAAAGGTCTTAAAAAAGGTGACCCAATCATAGAAATCCACATTCCCGAAAGAGGTCCCTTGAAGTCGGAAGAATGCAAAGCATCTCTTGTTATGGCAAGGGAATTCTTTGCAAAGTACTATCCTGACTATAACTACAAATGCTTTACCTGCGATTCCTGGCTTCTCGGCTCCGACCCGGAGGAAATCGTAAGTCCAGAAAGTAACATAGGCAAGTTTATAAGGATGTTCGAAATCATCCGCCGTCACCCTCACGATTCCATTGTGCAGTATCTTTTTAAATGGAATACCCGCTGGGAAACCGTAGGGGATTTCGAGGCAAAAAGCTCTCTTGCAAAGGAAATCCAAAGACGGGCTTTGTCGGGCAAGCATTTTGACGAAGGTTTTGGAATAATAGAAAAATAATTTAACAATAAAAGGCAAAGGTTCCTAAAAATCGGAATCTTTGCCTTTTTCTTATTTGCAATTTTTCATTTTAACTATGTCATTCCGAGCGTAGCGAAGAATCTTCCCACGCTATATCTTGACTTTGATACCTTTCGTTGATATAATTTTAAAAGAGATGCATATTTGTTTCATAAATAAGTCAATGCAGTTGCAGGGGCGTTATTGACCGGAATTTTCCTTTGTTTTATAATAATAAGGATGGAAATACTAAATTTCGGAGAAGATAAACTATGAAAAAATTTACATCTTTTATTATGATGACATTAGGCTGTATACTCCTTGCTATGGGCGTATACTTCTTTAAAATTCCCAACGGCTTTGCTACAGGCGGTGTTACCGGTATAGGTACCATTCTTGCCAAATTTACGGCTCCCGCAATTACTGCAGGTGCATGGATTTGGATACTTAATATTGCACTGCTTGTGTTGGGCTTTATTATCCTCGGCAAGAAGACAGGCCTTATGACGGTATACTGCAGTATGCTTTATTCTGCTATAACCTTTGTATTGGAAATTGTGGTTCCGCTCACGGCTCCTCTTTCCGACCAGCCCTTATTGGAACTTGTGTATGCAATGCTTCTTACATCCATAGGCTCGGCAATGATATTCAATGCCAATGCCTCCTCCGGCGGTACCGACATAGTGGCGCTTATATTAAAGAAATACTCCAGCATAGATGTAGGCAAGGCTCTTTTGGTTACAGATTTTGTGGTGGCGGCAAGCTCATTTTGGGTATTTGGTATCAAGGCTGGTTTGTTTTCGCTTTTGGGTCTTTTCTCCAAGGCGTTTATAGTGGATACGGTTATAGAAAGCTTAAATACCTGTAAATACTTTGTTGTAATTACTTCCAAAAAGGAAGAAATTGCAGACTATATTATCGAGAATATGCATCACGGTGTAACGGTGGATTCAGTAATAGGCTACTACACCGGTGAAGAAAAAACAATGATTCATACGGTTTGTAAACGAATTGAGGCTGTAAAGCTCAGAAGTAAAATCAAAGAAATAGATCCCCACGCTTTTATTATAGTCACTACAAGCAGCGAGATTATAGGCAGGGGATTTCGAAGTATATAGAAAAGAGGACATACTATGGAACTCACTTACTACGGCTACAATGAGTATATAGAAAGCGGCGGACATAAGCTGTATACGGCAGTTATGCTTCCGTCAAAGGAAGGAAAATTTCCTACGGTTATAAAGCGTAACCCTTATGTAAACCCCACCACGGTTCATTCCGATGAAAAGCTGCTTATGATGTATATGACAGAAAACGAAAAGTGGCTTAAAAGGGGATATGCAGTAGTATTTCAGCATTGCAGAGGTCGTGGCAAGAGCGAAGGTGAGTGCGACCCATTTGTAAACGAAAGAGAAGACGGATTAAATCTTCAGGAATATATAAGAAAACAAAGCTTCTACAACGGAGAGCTTTTCCTTTGGGGCGGCAGCTATTGCTGTGAGGTACACTATGCCACAGCTCCTTTTGCCGAGGATATAAAGGGTGCGGTGCTTCGTGTGCGTGATACCGAGCGTTACACCTTCTGCTACCGTAACGGACATTTTAAAACTGCTCTTTATGGTGACTGGTTTATTACCGAAATGTACAAGGTGCGTAACGGCATTACCAAGAACTACAGTAAAAGTGCATTCAATACGTTGCCTTTATCTGATTTTACTAAAACGGTTTACGGTGAGAGTGCACCCGATTATGATGAAATTCTTAAACATCCACGCAGGGATGACCCTTTCTGGGATACACATTTAGGGGGCGGCAAGGAAAGATACGCTCTTAAAAATGTTAAAATCCCCGTGCTTATAGAAACCTCCTGGTACGATATATTTGAAGGCGGAGTTTTCGATATGTGGCAGGATATGTCCGATGATGCCAAGTCAAGTTGTGCCTTTGTGGTATCCGCCTACGACCATGGGGATGATCCTTCTTCAAGTCCCATTCCTTTCCCGAAGGCAAGCAGGGCACAGCAGTTTGGCATGGAATACGATGTGGACTGGTGCGACTATGTTCTTGGAAAGAGAGAGGCTCCCATTAAGCCCGGCAAGGTTACATACTACAAGCTTTTCTTAAACAAGTGGGCAACCGACGATTTCTACACAGCAAAAGAAAGCATCAAGTTCCCTCTGGGTGATAAGGCTGTTACTTATACCTACAACCCCTTTGACCCTCCGGCATTTCCCGGCGGACTTTCATCAAACTTTGGGGGAGTGGCGTTTGAAAATCCACCCAATGCCCGTTATGACATAGTAAGCATTTACACAGAACCGTTTAAACAAAATGTTCTTGTAAAGGGAAATATGACCGCAAGGATTACGGTTTCTTCCGATTGCGAAGACACTGCATTTTACATAAGAACCTCCATAACAAAAGATGGGGGAGATTACGGCTTAAGAGAGGACATTCATTCCTTGAGCGAATTTTATCCCGATTACAAGCCAGGCGATGTGGTGGAAATTCCTTTTACATTCGATGAACATGCATTTATGGTAAAAACAGGTGAAAGACTTCGCATAGACATAGCATCAGCCGATGCCAACAACTATGTGCGTCATACCAATTACAGAGGACTTTTCAGCGAGCAGACAAGAGCAAAGGTGGCTCGCAACACGGTATATCTTGACAAATCCTATCTGGAAATCCCCGTGGAATAAACTTTATAAAAAGCAAAGGTCTGTAAGACGATAAATTCGTTTTACAGACCTTTTTATGTATTTTAGGTTAATTTAATTCTCATAATGCTTATCCAGCATGTTTCTCATAACTTTCACAGCGTAGGCGGCAGTTTCTTCTTCAATTCCTTCGCCAAAACATTCCAGAACTACCTCCATATTGTATACGCCGTCATAGCCTATTTCGTCAAGAGCGTTTAACACATCCTCCCAGTCAATGCATCCGGTCATAGGCACCTTATGCTGGTCGGTTAAGGTGTCGTTGTCGTGCAGGTGAAGCACTTTTACAGAGCTTCCCAGCTTTCTTATTACATCGCCGGGGGTGGGGTTATCAAAGCGCATTGCTTTGTTGGAGTGACCTGTGTCTACGCAGGTTACATAGTAATCTCCCAGCTCCGGGGTTGCCTTTATGCGGTTGTAGCTGTTTATAAATTCGTCAATGTTTCCGAAAAAGTCGCAACAACCAAATCTTGCGGCATCGCCAAAGGTTTCTGTGGCAACTTTAACATTATATTTTTTGGCAAAGGCGAGGATTTTTGTAAACATATCGTAGTTTAAATCCCTGTATAGGTCGGGGTCTGCATCGGGGCCTAAAAATATGGTGGTAACGGAGTGCATTACGCATATATCACATCCCATGGCAGCAGTTGCCAATAAGTCCAGACGGGCATTTGCTATAAGGGCATCGTCCTCTTCCGTTATATTTTTAAAGCCTTCTATTCTGCCGTGAGTCTGTGCTATCTCTATGCCGATTTCCTTTGCATAATCTCCAACAGATTTAAAGTAGCTATAGATTTCTTCATCACTTTTGACATAGATGCTGTCCGTGTTTCTGTAGTCGTAGTTTTCTCCGCAAAGGTTCAAATCAACCGCATCAGCTCCCGCTTTCTTTGCCAGTTCAATTGATTTCTTTTCGTCGTATTTGTGCTGAAAGCTGAATACAGATAAACCGATTTTCTTTTTCATGGATATTTCTCCTTTGTGTATTACTGATTGTATTCTTTTATCTTTCTGTCTATTCTTCGTTTTGCCTCTTTGTCGGCTATTGCAGCTCTCTTGTCATAGAGCTTTTTGCCCTTTGCCAGAGCAAGCTCTATTTTCACCTTGGAGCCTTTAAGGTACACCTTGGTGGGTATAAGGGAATAGCCGTCCTCTTTGACTTTCCCAAGAAGTCTTAATATTTCTGATTTGTGCATAAGGAGCTTTCTTTCTCTTAATGGGTCTTTGTTAAAGATGTTGCCTTTTTCGTAGGGGCTTATGTGCATACCGGTTACCCATACTTCACCGGCAGTTACCGATGCAAAGCTGTCTTTCAGGTTTACCTGACCGTTTCTCACAGACTTTACCTCGGTTCCCGCAAGGGATATACCGCATTCGTAGGTTTCCTCTATAAAGTAGTCGTGGTATGCTTTTTTGTTTTGAGATATAAGTTTGATGCTGTCTTTTTCTGCCATAAATTAAGTCAATCCTTTAATATAAAATCTATCTGTCTTGTTTTCGGGCTTGCGTTGGCAACTGTTATGTTTACTCTGTCGCCTATTAAGAAGGTTCTTCCTGTGTGTTCGCCCACCAGAGAAAAATCCTTTTCGTTAAAGATATAGTAGTCGTCCTTAAGGTCTGTCATTCTCACAAGACCTTCAATGCCATTTTCCAGCTCCGCAAAAAATCCAAAGCTTGTAACCGAAGAAATAATTCCTTCAAAGTCTTCTCCGATAAAACTTTGCATATATTCTGCTTTTTTCATATCATCGGCTTCTCTTTCAGCTTCCATGGCGGCAATTTCCGCTTCGCTGGATTTTAAGGAAGCCTCTTCTGCAAACTTGCGGAAGTAACGCATTCTCTTTTCGTCCATACCGTATTTAATAAATTCCTTTATTATCCTGTGTATGGCAAGGTCAGGGTACCTGCGGATGGGGGAGGTGAAGTGACAATAATATTTAAAGCTCAATCCAAAATGCCCCAGACACTCGGGAGCGTATCTTGCTTTCATAAGTGAGCGCAGCATCACCTTGCTTATAAGCAGTTCTTCTCTTGTGCCTTTTATGTCATTTAGTATTTTTGCAAATTCGCCCGGGTGTGGTTCGTGGGATGTAGAGAGCCTGTAGCCCAGGTTCTTTGCAAAGTCGTTAAAGGCGGCTATCTTTTCGCCCGAAGGCTTTTCGTGAACCCTGTATACAAAAGGTATGTCCGCCCAAAAGAACTCCTCTGCCACAGTTTGGTTTGCTATGAGCATAAATTCTTCTATTATCTTGTTGGATATGCCTGCCTCATACTTGTATACATCTATGGCTTTACCTTTGTCGTCGGTTTTTATTTTCACTTCCGGGAAGTCAAAATCTATACTTCCCCGAGATTGCCTTTTTTTTCGGAGTATAAGGCTTAAATCCTGCATATCGCACAGCATTGGGTATATGTGGCTGTACTTCTCTTTTAGAGCTTTGTCACCTTCAAGAATTGCGGTTACATCATCATAGGTCATACGCTCCTTTGAACATATTATCCCTTCGGTTATGGAGTGCTCTGTAACTTCGCCGTTTTCATTTATTTTCATTATTACCGAAAGGGTAAGTCTGTCCTCATTCGGGTTAAGACTGCATATTCCGTTGGATAGCTTCTTTGGAAGCATAGGCACCACACTTCCGGGGAAGTACACGCTTGTGCCGCGCTTTAAGGCCTCTTTGTCAAGAGGGGAGTTTTCCGTAACATAATGGGTAACATCGGCAATGTGTACGCTAAGGGTATATATATTGTTTTCCTTTGTAACGTATACAGCATCGTCAAAGTCACGGCTGTCTGCACCGTCTATGGTAATAACCGGGTCTTTTCGGAAATCTGTGCGTACCGAAATATCTGCTTCCGATATGGTTTCGTCTATGTTGTCCGATTGAATGAGAATCTTATGGGGAAATTCCTCACTAAGTCCGTGAGCACGCATTACGGAAAGTATGTCTACGCCCTTTTGGTGGGGAAATCCCAGTATCTCTGTAATTTCGCCCTCGGGCTTTTTGCCCTTTTCGGGCCATTTGGTTATTCTTGCCACTACCTTGTGGCCGTCACGGGCGTTTAAGGTTTTACTTTTCTTTATAAATATATCGTAGCCAAATCTTTCGTCGTCGGGTATCACGAATCCAAAGTTGCGGCTGTTTTGAAAGGTACCCACAACTTCCTTTGAGCCACGCTCAATTACTTTTACCACTCTTCCTTCCGGGCGCGAGCCTTCGCCGCCTTTGCGTGTAAGGGTTATCATTACCTTGTCACCGTTTAAGCTGTCCCCAAGGTCATTTGGCGGTATAAACACATCGCCGTCTTCTTTTATCAAAAATCCGAAGCCCCTGGGGTTTACAGACAGCTTTCCCACCACAAATCCCATTTTTTCGGGGGAGCCGTATTTCTTTTTTGCAGATTTTATTACAGACCCTTCTCCTACAAGGTCGTCCAGTATAAGCATAAGCTCCTCTCTGTCGTCAAAGGGAATGTCAAGCATCAGCATCATCTCTTCAACATTTACAGGAGGGTACTTTTCGTCTTTTAAAAATTCAAGTATAGTTTCTTTGCGATTCATAGATTTTCCTCTTTTTATTTATGTCTTATATATTATAACATATTTTTAAATTAAGATACAACTATTTTATTGAGTTTGAATTGAAATAAAAAATAATATGCTTTAAATTAAAAATCCTCAAGGAGCGTGATGCTCTTTGAGGATTTTTGTTAATTGAAACAACCCTTTTCACTCTTTAGCTTTACCGGGCGTATTTTCAGTTGTGTCGGGTAAAACCTATTCGGTACATACACCGCCGTCACATCGTGCCACGCATTTTGTAAGGCACGCAACCGATGCCAATGTCAACGTGAAGAATGCTCCGAGAATACCAAAGACTATAGCGCCCACAGGGCTTGTAGCAGCAAAATCAATACCCAAAAGCAGTACCGAAGTGAGTATTGTGCCGAGGGTACCCCAAAGTATTCCGCTTGTAGCAGGACAAATGCAGTTTCCGTAGCTTATTCTGCGTGCCGTCGTCGTTATCACAGGACTTAAACCAAGGTATACTACGCCAATTCCGAAAAGTACCCAAAGAAAGGCAGGAGTTACAGTCACTATTGCGGTGTACTTTAAAATAGCGGCAACTATACCTACTGTTATGGCGGATACAACGGCAAGTACGGTACAATCCGCTTTACAATTACAGTTTGTCATAATTATCACCTCCCATATAGCTATTTTATGAATTAGAAATTAAAAAGGTGAGTTTGACAAAATTCTATTCATATAGTACAATTACAAAAAATAAGGATAGCTTGTATACGAAAGAGGTTATTTATGAAAAAACATAGAATACATATAGTTTCGCTGTTGTGGTTTATAATAGGTTTGATATTATTTGGGGCGGGTTTATATGCTTACCTAAGTAAAAATTCAGATATTATCAGGTTTTCACGGATTCTCGGTATAGCTATGCTTCTCGCCGGAGGTACAAACTTTGCCGTGTGCCATACGCACCGCCATATTATCCACGGTGTTCGCTGGCTTGAAGCAGATGGACTTGCAACGGTTCTTTTGTCCCTCTTTCCATTGTTTAACAATATGATATTTCCTGCGGTAATTCCCTTTTTCTTTGGAGTGTGGGAGCTTTTCTCCGGAGTAATCAAGCTTTCCGATACTGCGGAACTTAAGCACGATGGTATGCGATGCTGGACAGGATTTGCTTTTATTAGTATTATTGAGCTTGCTTCTGGTACTATGTCGCTTCTTAAACCGATAGACATCGCCGTGGGTTTTAACCATGTAATAGGGATTATATTTTTTGTACAGAGCCTCGGTTTTATGCTGAAGGCAGTTATGTATAAGGAACTCATTCAGTAAGATGGTAAAATACGAAGATTAGTTTATTAAAGAACAGAGGGATGTAAAAATCGTTTGAAATCTTACATCCCTTTTTATCATATAAGACCGTATTTTATTTTTACTCTATCCAGCTTTTCTATCATTGGTTCAGCCGCAAAATAGAGGAAAATTCCTGTTGCAAACCCGTGTATCAGGTTAAAGGGAAGCCCTTGCAGAAATGCCGTCAAAATCAGTTCACGGCTGGGAGAGGCAGATATGAGAATATGGGCAATATCCACTATGCATCCGTATATTATAACAGATGAAATAAATCCGAAAAGACAAAGTGAGCCTTTAGTCTTTCTGAGTATTCCCTTTCGGTAGAGTATTCCTGCCAAAAATCCCACAATCCCCAGAGCAAACATCTGCCATGGGGTCCATGGACCCTGGCCTAAAAAGAAATTGGATATAAATCCCGACAGGGCACCTACCAGAAATCCGCTTTCACCGCCAAAGCATACCCCGGTAATTATTACTATGGCAAGCAGAGGCTTAAACTGCGGAAACGCGGAAAATGCCGCTCTTCCTGCAACCCCCAAGGCACACAACACACTAAGTATTACTATTTCCCTTGCCATAGGTTTTCTCTTTTCAAATGCCAGCATAAAGGGTAGCAGAGTTTCGGCTATTATCAGCATACTTATAAAATAATACTTTCTGTCACCGAAATATGTCTTACCGGCAAATATTGTTATAGGTATTGCAATAAGCGCTGTAAAGGCTCCTATGATAGTGCGCTTTACCAAATGCCTTTTGCTTTTTGGTGTCTGCACTTCCCTTTGTCCAAGCTCTTTTTGGGGTATTAGATTTATTAAAGATAATGCCAGAAGCAAAAATCCCATTGCTGTTACAATATGGTTTCGGTAATCGGTGTATTTGTCATAAAACAAAATCTGCAGTACTATGAATGTCAATGCAAATATTATGCCGGAAATAATGTTTTTTTTGGTAAGCTTCGGCTCATCTTTATCTTTTGAGGTATTTGCTTTGTTTTGTGGTCTTTTGTTTTCTTTGTCAGGTACTTCAAATTTGGGAATATTTCCCGTAAAAGCAAAAATTATATCTTCACTTGTTAGGGCATTGTCAATAACTCCCGATGCCATACGGTTTGCCGCGGTGGTGTAGAAGCTTTTGCCGTTGAAGAATTCCCGCGGAGTTCCACGGCATATAATGCATCCGTCAAAAAACATACCGCACCTGTCGGCGTATTTCGCACAAAATTCTATATCATGGGAAACCATAACCACCGTTACACCGCTTGTATTAAGAGAGCAAATTATTGATGCAAGCTTTTCTTTAAAGTGACCGTCAAGTCCTTTTGTGGGTTCATCCAGGAGCAGTATATCCGGTTTTGTCATCAGAACCTTTGCAAGACCTGCTCTCTGCATTTCACCGCCGGAAAGGTCATAGGGATGAAAGTCCATAAAATCATTAAGCTCGCAGAGTGAAACGGTTTGATTTATAAGTTCTTCTTTTTGAGCTTTGGTAAGGGTTTTACCGTCGGTCATTTCCCAAAGTTCTTCTTTTACTGTTTTACGTGTAAACAGGTTCCTTGGATTCTGAGGAAGCATAGATATTTTGCCCGCTGCAGATATCTTACCTCTTTGGGGTTCTAAAATATTGCAAATCAGATTAAGAGTTGTGGTTTTTCCTGTTCCGTTGCCACCTACAATTGCAAAGGTTTCGCCTGCCTTTATATCCAAAGACAAATCCTTTACTATATCTTTAGAGTCCTTTTCGTATCTGAACCATAAATTTTTTAGCGTCAGTACACTTTCTTTATTAGTATCTCCTGAAGGCTCGGGCGTAATGGTATGCTTTATTCTATCTTTGTTTTTCCAAAGTGTATCTCTGCCTTCTCTTACGGTTATGGGACATTCCCCCAAAAGAGAAGCATCATAGTATACCTTTATGGGAGTAGGCATTGCAATCATCATATCGCTTTTTATGTTTTTTAGCGTACCTGCACAGTCCCGGGGACTTCCGTCTGCAATAATTTTTCCTTCATCCATCACCACAAGTCTGCTGCACACACTTACAGCATCCTCAAGGCGGTGCTCGCTGAGTATTATGGTAGTTCCTGTTTCCCTGTTTATTCTGGCAAGGGTTTCGATAAATCTCTGGGCAGCTATGGGGTCAAGCTGACTTGTGGGCTCATCCAGGATGATGATTGAAGGATTCATCACCATAACCGATGCCAGATTTATAAGCTGCTTCTGTCCGCCGGATAGGGAAGAGGTGTTTTCTTCAAAAAGATTTTCTATACCGAAGAATGATGCAATCTCTGCTACCCGTATCCGTATTTCGTCATTGGACATTCCAAGGCTTTCAAGTCCGAAGGCAAGCTCATGCCACACCTTGTCAGTCACTATCTGGCTGTCGGGATTTTGCATTATATATCCGATTTTTTCGCATTGTTCTCTTTGAGTTAGTTCATTAATATCTCTGTCTTCGTAGCATACTGAACCCTCTTTTGTGCCGTGAGGTGTAAGGATGGGCTTTAAGTGGCGCAAAAGGGTAGACTTACCGCAACCGGATTTTCCGCAAAGCGTTACAAATTCTCCTTTTTGTACTATGAGGGATATATCCGTCAGTGCGGATTTTTCGCGACAAGGATATGTAAATGTAAGGTTATTGATTTTTAGTATTTCCATTTCCTTGCCTCCTTTATTTCCAGTAGTATGGGCAGCATACAGTATAAGCAGTATATTACCGTAAGGCTTACTCCGTAGGGGGAAGCGGTCGGTCCTGATATGGTTGGGAAGTAGTAAAAATTAAGATTTCCGAGAATACCGCCTATGAAAATATAAATACATGCTGCCAATGTAAAAATCAGCGTTGTCCAATCCCTTGTTGTGAATTTGTATGTGGAAAATGCCGTCCGCCCTTCAAGTCCGTAGCCGCGACTTTTCATACTGTCGGCGGTGTCTATGGATTCCTCCAGAGAGCGGCTTATATTCATGGAAACCACCTTTGCGGTATTTTTGCATCGGGTTATTAAAGAACCTTTTGAGGTATCTTTGCCTATGCAAACTTGAGCATTGGCTATATCTTTATATTGTGCTTTAAACTTAGGCACAAACCTCAGCACCATGGAGAGAATAAGTGACATTGCAGGCATTATCTTTCCAAAGAGATACACATATTTGTCCGAAGACATAATCTCATTAAAACAGGAAAACCACATTATCACCGAGGCAATCATAAATGCAGCACCTATGCCGTATATTATGGATTCCAATGTCAGGGGGTTGCCGTCGGGGAAATACATAAGTATAGTTACACCACGGTGATTGAACACCGGATTTACAAGAGCGGTTACCAGTATAAGAGGCACTATTACGCAAAGGCTTTTAATGGCTCTTTTAAAGCCTTTAATCAGTATGGAATAGATAAATGCGCATACAAAAGAAACACCAAGACACACCGGATGCATAAACACGCAAGCGAATACAATGACGAAGACAAAATATATTAAGTTTACCAATGGATGATACCTTTCGAATTCTTTCATGGCTATATTTCCTCATAAGTATACTTTTACCCGTATATTCTATCATAATATGACATCAAGGTCAAATAAAACTGTTGATAAGGTATAGCGTGTATGGTATACTTATAATATAAATATGTGGAGGAAATAGTATGGAAAAATATACTGCAGATAGCTTAAGGTACAATGATATGGTGTACAATCATTGCGGAGAAAGTGGTTTAAGACTTCCGGCGGTGTCTTTGGGTCTTTGGCACAATTTTGGTGACAATGCAGACTATGCCAATATGTGTAATATGTGCTTTACTGCCTTTGACAATGGCATTACCCATTTCGACCTTGCCAATAACTATGGACCCGAGGCGGGAAGTGCCGAACGCAATTTCGGCAGGATTTTAAAGGACCACCTCGGAAGCTATCGTGATGAAATTATTGTGAGCACCAAGGCGGGTTACTATATGTGGGAGGGTCCTTATGGCGACCTTGGCAGTAAAAAATATATTGTTTCAAGCCTTGACCAAAGTCTTAAGCGTATGGGTATTGACTATGTGGATATATTTTACCACCACAGGATGACTCCCGAAACTCCTCTATACGAAACCATGTGGGCTTTAGACGGCATTGTAAAGAGCGGTAAGGCGCTTTATGTGGGACTTTCCAACTATGACGGCAACACCATGGAGGAGGCCGCAAAGATTCTCACAGAGCTTAAATGCCCCTTTATAATAAACCAGAACAGATATTCTATATTTGACCGTACCGCAGAGAAAAACGGCATTTTAGATAGTGCATTAAATTTAAAAAAGGGTGTGATTGTCTTTTCACCTTTGGCACAGGGAGTCCTTACAGATCGCTATCTTAAAGGCATACCTCAGGACAGCCGTGTTCGTACCGACGGAAGATTTTTAAAGGAAGCTTCCCTTACGGAGGATGTTATAGCTAAGGTAAGCGCGCTTAATGAAATAGCTGCCCACAGGGGACAGACCCTGGCGCAGATGGCTCTTTCTTGGGTGTATCGCAATAAAGCGGTTACAAGTGTGCTTGTGGGCGCATCTAATCCCGGACAGATAAAAGATAATATTGCTATGCTTCAAAATACCTCCTTTGATGAGGAAACACTTCGGAAAATTGATGAAATTATGGCGGATTAATCTATGAATAATACAAAGATATCAAGAGAAATTGCTACTTACATATGGTGTTTTTTTCTGTTTAGCTGTATAGGCTGGATATACGAAAGCGTATGGTCTTCCATTAACCACGGCTATTTTGTAAATAAGGGATTTATGTACGGATGTTATCTGCCAATCTATGGCTTTGGCGGTGTGGTGCTTGTGCTTTGTCTTAAGAATCTTATGTCAAAAAAAATATTTCTCGCAAAAGTGAACATTATGCCCATACTTGTGTTTTTGGCGGCAATGGTTATAATATCTCTCATAGAGTTTTGCGTAAGCTACATTATGGAGCTTGTGTATCACCGCAGATGGTGGGATTACAGCAAGGTGGATAAGCTCCATATTGACGGCAGGGTATCCTTAAGAAACAGCAGTATTCTTACAGCCGGCTCCATGGTATTTCTGTACGGCGTGTACCCGATGACGAAATGGATTTTGTCAAAGGTTAAAGACCGCATAATTATTGTAACTTCCGGTGTTATTGTACTTGTTGTGGGGTTGGATTTTATCCTCACTGTACTTTTAAGATATTGACTTAAAATTGGTGGCATAATTGTCACCAATTTTTTTATAAGAAAATCCGTTTTTTTGTAAATATTATTCTTGAATTTATAAAACGTTTATGATATACTTCATAAGGTTGGACTTTTTCAGAAAAACTGTATTATTTTGAAAGAAGATGAATTTTTATGACATTGTTATCTACTTCTATAGCCCTTCTTGCAGGCTTGCTTATGACTCGTGTTTTCAAAAAGCTCAAGCTCCCTGCAGTTACGGCTTATCTCATAGCCGGTGTGCTCATAGGGCCTTACTGTCTTGGCCGTGTTGGTATTGAAGGCCTCGGCTTTAACAGTATGCACGCTGTTGAAATGCTTGGACTTGTATCCGAGGTTGCTCTTGGCTTTATAGCCTTTTCCATTGGTAATGAGTTCCGACTTGATGAACTCAAGAAGACAGGCCATCAGGCATCTGTTATAGGCGTTGTTCAGGCTCTTGTTGCAACCCTTTTTGTCGACCTTGCTCTGTGGGGCGTTCATGTAATCTTCCCCGATAAGCTATCAATGTCACAGGCAATTACCTTAGGTGCTATAGCTACCGCTACTGCTCCTGCGGCAACTCTTATGGTTGTTCGTCAGTATAAGGCAAAGGGTCCTCTTACGAGCTTACTTTTACCTATAGTTGCTCTGGATGATGCCGTGGGTCTTGTGGTATTTGCCGTATCCTTCGGTATTGCCAAGGCTCTTATAGCTTCCGGTCAGCCGGATATGATATCTATCATTATTAATCCTCTGGTTGAGATTGTGGCTTCGCTTACCCTTGGTGCTGTAATGGGTTGGGTGCTTACTCAGCTTGAAAAATTCTTTAACTCCAACACCAACCGTCTTAACCTTACCATAGCATTTGTATTTCTCACAGCGTCCCTTTCTATGCTGGACTTTTCCATTGGACCTGTACATGTAAGCTTTTCTTCGCTTCTTGTATGTATGATGCTTGGTACCGTGTTCTGCAACATATGTCCTCTCTCTAATGACCTTATGGAAGGTGCAGATAAATGGACATCTCCTCTTTTTGCGCTGTTCTTTGTAATAAGCGGTGCAGAACTTGAACTCGGCGTATTTTCAGACGTAGTCATTGTGGGTATCGGTGTGGTGTACATCATATTCCGTTCCTTGGGTAAATACTTTGGTTCCTATATAAGTGCTAAGGCAACCAAGTGTTCAACGGAGATATGTAAGTATCTGGGTATTACACTGCTCCCACAGGCAGGTGTGGCTTTGGGTATGTGCACCATTGCTTCTGCTCAGCTTCCCGGAGGCGAAGGCAATCTTATAAGAAACATCACTCTTTTTGCAGTGCTTATCTACGAACTCTTCGGCCCTGTATTTACCAGAATGGCTCTTACTGCCGCAGGTGATATCAAACCTCAGAGCGATGAGGTTAAGAACCGCAGACAGACAAAACTTCAAAATGCTAAAAACAGATAATATAAACTATTTTGCAGGGGCAGATGCTACATCGGCTCCTGCATTTTGATTGGTGACAGAGATGACATTACTAAAGAAATATTTTACAAATCCGTCAAGCTATCTTATTACTTTTTTTAAGTGGACGTTACTTTCTCTTATTATGGGTATAATAGGAGGGAGTCTGGGTTGTATTTTCCATATTCTTATAGACTATGCTACCCATTTTCGTATGCAAAACCCCCGCATTATATTGTTTCTTCCTGCGGCAGGAGCTTTTATAGCTCTTTTGTACGGCATATGCAAACGCTTCGGTAAGCTTGACACCAACAGAATCATAAAAGCCGTTCAGGATAAGGAAAGCGTACCCTTTGTGTTGGTACCCCTTATATTTGTATCTACGGTTATTACCCATCTTTTTGGCGGCTCTGCCGGCAGAGAGGGTGCTGCACTTCAGCTTGGCGGCGGACTCGGTTACCGTTTGGGCAGAATATTTCGTCTGGGTATGCACGATACCAGGATTATTATAATGACCGGTATGAGTGCGGTATTTACGTCACTTTTTGGTACTCCCATTACTGCATCGGTCTTTTCTATAGAGGTAAGCTCTGTAGGCGTAATGCATTACACGGCTTTTTATCCATGTGTTCTGGCATCTCTTACCGCCTTTGAAATTCAGAAAGTTTTCGGTGTTTCGCCGGTTTCTTTTGCCGGTGTGATTACAGAAGAAATAACCTTGAGATTTATTGGCGGTGTGGTAGGTCTTGCAATACTTTGTGCAATGGTAAGCATTGTTTTTTGTCTTGCTATAAAATACAGCGAAAAGTATTCCAAAAAGCTTTTGCCAAATCCCTATGTAAGAAGCCTTGCAGGCGGTGCGCTGGTGGTGCTTTTTACTCTTATGCTGGGCACTTACGATTACAATGGTGCAGGTATGGATGTGGTAGCAAGAGCACTTGGCGGCGAGGCGCGTCCCGAAGCCTTTTTAATAAAAATAATACTTACTGCCATAACCATAGGTGCAGGCTTTAAAGGCGGCGAAATTGTGCCTGCATTTTTCGTGGGTTCTACCTTTGGAGCCGTTGTTTCGCCTATGCTCGGCATAGATTCTGCCTATGGTGCAGCCATAGGTTTTGTTACACTGTTTTGCTGTGTTGTCAATTGCCCTCTGGCTTCGGTTATGCTTGCCTTTGAAGTATTCGGAGGAGATTCCCTTATAATATTTGCCCTGTGCTGTGCAGTTAGCTATATTCTAAGCGGTAACTACGGGCTTTACAAAAGTCAGAAAATAATTTATTCCAAGCTAAATGAGAAACATATTGAAGTAAGCGCAGGTTAAATACGTCTTGAATGTTATAACTTTTTGTGCTACAATGGCATTGATTGATATTGTTTTCGAGGTGACTTTAATTGAAAATTATCATTGCAGGTATAGGTAAGACAGGCTATAAGCTTTCCAGGCTTTTGAGTAAAGAAGAAAATCACGAAGTAACAGTTATAGATATATCGGGCGACAATATACGACATATCGTCAATGAGTGTGATATAATGGGCGTAGTTGGTGATGCTACTGATATAGATATCTTAAAGGAAGCCGGTGTTGAAGGAGCCGATCTTCTTATAAGTGTTGCAGGCAACGACGAGGTTAACCTCCTTATATGCCTCCTTGCAAGGAAAGCGGGCGACTGTAAAACCATTGCACGCGTAAGAAAAAGACAGTACATTTCTGCAGCCAACCTTTTTAAGGATGATTTGGGTCTGGCTCTTGCCATCAACCCCGAGTATGCAGCAGCTTCCGAGGTTGCCAGAGTGCTGAGATTCCCCTCGGCTATACAGATAGACACTTTTGCAAAGGGAAGAATAGAGATTCTTAAATTCCGTATTCAGGATAAATCTCCCGTAGATGGTGTTAAAATATACGAACTTGTCAATAAATTTGGTTGCGACATACTTGTGTGCGGTGTAGAGCGCGGAGATGAAGCTTTTATTCCCGGTGGTAGCTTTACTCTTGAAACAGGTGACCTTGTGAGCATTGTGGCAACACCCAGCAGTGCGGCTCAATTTTTTAATGCAATAGGTGTCAAAACCAATAGCGTAAAGAATACTCTTATTATAGGCGGCGGCGATACCGCATACTACCTTGCACAGAGGTTACAGCAAGCGGGAATATCCGTTAAAATTATAGAACAGAATCTTAAACGTTGCGAAGAACTTTGTGATTTGCTTCCCAAGGCTTCCGTTATTAATGGCGACGGTACAAATACAGACCTTCTTATGGAGGAAGGTATTTCCGGCTATGAGTCCGTGGTAACTCTTACAGGTATCGACGAAGAGAATATAATGCTTTCTCTGTTTGCAAGAACAGTAAGTGACGGAAAAATAGTTACAAAAATAAATCGTATAACCTACGATAACGTTATAGAAAGTCTTAAGCTGGATACTATAGTGAACCCCAATGATATAACTGCCGAAAGAATAGAACGTTTTGTACGTGCTACTGCCAATGGTGCCGATGAAATAGAAACTATGCACCTTATACTTGACGACAAGGCAGAAGCTCTTGAATTCAAGATAAAGGGTACGGAAAAGGTCTGCGGCAGAACCCTTATAGAACTTCCCATTAAAGAAAATGTTCTTATAGCCTGCATTAACCGCAATGGAAAAGCTATTATTCCCCGTGGTAAAGACAGTATTCTTCCCGGTGACAGTGTTATTGTAGTTACTACCCATCATGGTGTTACTGCAATAGATCAAATCATTAAGTAACGGAGCAGATGTTATGAACTATAAATTGGTTTTTCGTATTTTGGGATTGACAATACTGCTTGAGGCTGTGTGTATGCTTTTGCCTGCCGTATGTTCTGCTATATACGGCGACGGTCAGATAAAATGGTTTCTTTTATGTATAGCTATTAATGCCGTAGTAGGTGCTCCCCTGTATTCAATTAAACCCAAAGAGCAGAAAATGTACTCCAAAGAGGGCTTCTCCATAGTTGCACTAAGCTGGATTGCCCTTAGTATCTTTGGAGCTTTGCCTTTTGTTTTTTCCGGTTATATTCCAAATATCGTTGATGCTGTATTTGAAACAGTGTCCGGTTTTACAACTACAGGTGCATCCATTCTTTCAGAGGTGGAATCTTTTCCAAATAGTCTTTTGTTTTGGCGAAGCTTTACCCATTGGATAGGAGGCATGGGAGTACTGGTGTTTTTGGTGGCGCTTTTGCCCCTTTCCGGCGGAAGCAATATGTATCTTCTTAAAGCAGAAAGTACCGGTCCGGCAGTCAGCAAAATTGTGCCCAAGGTAAGGTCAACCGCCAAAATATTGTATATTATTTATTTTGTAATTACCATCATAGAGATTGTTCTTTTGGTATGTGGAGGTATGAGTCTTTTTGATGCTATGACTACATCTTTCGGTACGGTGGGCACCGGCGGATTCGGTGTCCGAAACGACAGTATGGCATCATTTACGTCCTATCAGCAAATTGTAGTAACTGTATTTATGATACTTTGCGGTATTAACTTCTCGCTGTTCTATCTCATACTTATTGGTAAGGTTAAGGAAGCATTGAGTTCCGGAGAACTTAAGGTGTACCTTGGCATTATATTTGTTTCCATACTTGTAATTACGCTTAATTGTATTGATTACTACGATACTATCGGTGAAACCATTAAACACGCTGCATTTCAGGTGGGCTCAATCATTACCACAACCGGATATACCACGGTGAATTTTGACAAATGGCCGGAGCTTTCCAAGGCGGTACTTGTGCTTATAATGTTTATAGGAGCCTGCGCAGGTTCTACCGGTGGCGGTATCAAGGTTTCAAGAATTATGATACTTTGCAAAAGCATAGTCAAGGAGATCAAGATTTCTGCCCATCCTCACCGCGTTCACAAAATCAAAATGGATGGTCGTGTGGTAGAACACGAAACCACACGCGGAGTAACTATGTTTCTGGCAGCATATGTTGTTATATATGCTTTTTCTGTGCTTATAATAAGCATAGACAATATGGATTTTACCACTAATTTTACCGCTGTTGCAGCAACATTAAATAATATCGGCCCCGGTCTTGCCGGAGTAGGTCCTGTGTCTAACTTCGGGGATTACTCCAATCTTTCCAAAATAGTTCTTATCTTGGATATGCTCATAGGAAGACTTGAAATATTCCCCATTCTGGTGCTTTTTTCACCGGGTAAATGGAAGAGATAACCATATAAAATAAATGGAATGTAAAAAAGTCCAGACCGCAAAAAGGCAGGGATAAGAAAGAATACAGAGTATAAATTATCCTGTAAATCATTTAAAATTACCATAAATGTTGAAAAACATCTGTTTTCCAGATGTTTTTCTTCATATATATGCCTTTTTGCTATTGCCAAATCTCACCTCTCGACGTGCCCTCGCACGCCTTCGGGTTACCACTCAAAGCAAGTCAAAGCCTTGCTTTGAGTTCGATT
>JAZQFN010000086.1:0-8827 GCA_045539515.1 Clostridia bacterium | reverse complement strand
TATTAACAATAGTATATATTCATAACCGAAGGGTTCACCATATGGTGCAGCCGCTCCCTTACGGCTATAAGGCTGAATGAATTTTTGCTCTTACAAGCAACGGTTAATAATTAATGATTAACCCTGTCTCTGTTTGTGCTTAGGATTTTCACAAATAACCATTATTTTACCTTTTCTTTTGATTATTTTGCACTTTTCGCACATAGGTTTTACTGATGGTCTTACCTTCATATTGGCTACCTCCTTTATAATAAAGCCTTATTTGGCTCTCCAAGTAATGCGTCCTCTGGTCAAATCATAGGGACTCATCTCAACTGTCACTTTATCACCGGGAAGAATTCTGATAAAATTCATACGAAGCTTACCCGAGATGTGAGCTAAAATTTTATGCCCGTTATCAAATTCAACCTGGAACATAGCATTAGGCAGTGCCTCTACTACTGTTCCTTCCAATTCTAAAACATCTTCTTTTGCCAAGTACAAAACCTCCCTTATCAACAATTTTGTTCCGATACTCTGCTCTTGATTTTCATAAGCGAGCATCTGATTTCCTTATTGGTCAGTATACATTCCTCTGTAAGCTTACGGGTTATATCACAATCCGAAATGCCTAAGGGACTTGTATGTTTTAACTTTTTCTTTTTAGGATTGCTCACCTTTCGGCTTTTGCCATCACACAAATACAGATAATCATCCTTACGGGCTATTACCAAAAAACATTTACCGAGGTCCCGTCCCTTTGTTGCATAAACAAATTCTCCGGGATGAATGTTCATATCAGTACACCTCATCATATTCTGTCAGAAGTATGGGCTCACCATCGGTAATCAGTATGGTGTTTTCGTAGTGGGCAGTAAGTGATCTGTCCAAAGAAACCACCGTCCAACCGTCTTTGAGGGTTGTTGTATGGTAGTTACCGTATGTTACCATAGGTTCTACCGCTATCGTCATCCCCTTGGCAAGCTTTATTCCACGTCCGAAAGTTCCGTGATTGGGAATTTCCGGGCTTTCGTGCATTTCTCTGCCAATTCCGTGACCGCAATAATTTCTGACTATACCAAATCCGTTATCTTCAACGTGTTTCTGGATAGTGGCCTGAATGCTTCCAAGCCTCTCTCCATGCTTGGCAAACTTTAATCCTTCAAAGAAGCTTTGCTTTGTAACATCCATAAGACGTTTAGCTTCGGGGCTTACAGTACCTACTGCAAATGTCCTTGCGGCATCGCCGTGGTATCCATCTTTTACAGCTCCTACATCAATGCTTATAATGTCGCCATCCTCAAGCTTTTTGTCGGAGGGTATTCCGTGTATTACCACCTCGTTTACCGAGGCGCAAATACTTGCCGGATAACCGTTATATCCCAAAAAAGATGGTTTTGCTCCTTGACTTAAGATATAATTTTTTGCAATTTGGTCTAACTCTTTTGTAGTAATGCCGGCTTTTATATTCTTTTCAACTTCTTTTAAAGTTTCAAATACAATTCTGCCTGATACTTTCATTTTTGCAATTTCAGTTGACGATTTTATATATATCATATATCTCTCGCCCTCCGTTTTATATGAGCTCTGAAAGTGCATTTAAAACACTTTGCGATGTAGCTTCGACGCTACTTTCGCCCATAACGCGTTTTAGCTTCCCTTTAGCTTCGTAGTACTCCTTAACAGGAGCTGTTTCCTCATGGTAAACCTTAAGGCGCGAAGCTATGATTTCGGGGACATCATCTTCTCTTGCTATAAGAGGAGATGAACACTTATCGCATATTCCGTCCACCATAGGAGGATTGGATACAATGTGATAAGGTGTTCTGCATACAGAACATTCCCTTCTTCCGGAGAGTCTTTCGACTATGACATCATCATCAACCTCAAGAGATAATGCCGTATCTATTTCTATGCCGTATTCATCGAGGACCTCAGCCTGACTTAGTGTTCTGGGAAAGCCATCCAATATATAGCCATCCTTACAGTCGGGCTCTGCAATGCGATGCATAATTATTTCTATGACCGCATCATCGGGAAGAAGCTGGCCTTTGTCTATATAGGTCTTAGCCTTAATACCAAAGGGAGTCTTCTTCTCAATTGCCTCGCGGATTATGGCACCGGTAGATATTGCCGGTATAGAAAGTTTTTCACTTAAAATTTCCGCCTGAGTGCCTTTGCCGGCACCGGGCGCACCCAAAATAATGAGTTTCATAACAGTCACCTGCTTATTACTCGAGGAATCCCTTATAATGACGCATAAGCATCTGAGATTCAAGCTGTTTGGTTGTTTCTATTGCAACACCTACTATAATGAGCAGTGAGGAACCGCCGATTGAATAGAATGCGGCATTTTCTGTAACTGCAGAAAGAATCATAGGTATTACTGCAACCACGCCAAGGAAGAATGCACCAACAAGTGTGATTCTGGTAAGAATCTTGGATACATAATCGCTTGTGGGCTTTCCGGGTCTGATACCGGGAACGAAACCACCATTTCTCTTTAAGTTGTTAGAAATTTCAACAGGGTTGAACTGTATTGCTGTATAGAAATATGTGAAGAATACTATCAGCAAGAAATACAAGATCATATACACCGGTGAAATTGTAGCAAACTGTCTCATAATAGCTGCCCACCAGCCTGTCTTTGTTGTGGGATCATAAGACACAAAAGACATAATTGTCTGTGGGAAACTCATAATACTCATAGCAAAGATTATCGGAATAACACCTGTCATAACAACCTTAATCGGAATATGAGTACTCTGGCCGCCGTACATCTTTCTGCCAACCATTCTCTTAGCATACTGTACGGGGATTCTTCTGTCTGCATTGTCCATAAATACTACGAACACTATCATAAGAATTGCAACAACAAATACACCAATTACAGTTATAATATTTGTTGCACTGGAGTCAACCTTGAGTCCTGCCCAAAGGTTACCGATCATTGAAGGCATTCCTGCAAGAATACCTGCAAAGATTATCATGGAGATACCGTTACCGATACCTTTTTCAGTAATCTGCTCGCCGAGCCACATAAGGAATGCTGTACCTGCAGTAAATGTAATTACTATTGTAAGGTAACCCATCCATACGCTCTCATATCCGAGACTGTTCTTAATTGCAAAGAAAAGACCTGTTGCCTGAATAATGGCAAGTATGATTGTACCAAAGCGAGTCCATTTGGCAATAATCTTTCTTCCTTCTTCGCCTTCCTTGGAAACTCTTTCAAGGTAAGGAACTGCAACTGTAAGAAGCTGCATAATAATGGAAGAGTTAATGTACGGTGTAATACCCATTGCAAATATTGTTGCATTGGCAAATGCACCACCGGAAAATGCATTAAGCATTGTGAAAAGATTGTTTGCTTCCCCATTTCCAAACATTGAGGAAAGTGCTCCTGCTTCCAGACCGGGTACAGGAATATATGAACCAAGTCTGAAAACAAATATCATAAGCAAGGTGTAAAGCATTCTATGTCTTAAGTCCGGGATAGCCCAGGCGTTTCTAAGAGTTTTAAACACTTTACATCACCTCTGCCTTTCCACCTGCTGCTTCTATTTTGGATGCTGCAGTAGCTGTATATTTTGCTGCCTTTACTGTAATCTTCTTTGTAAGTTCACCGTTTCCGAGAACCTTAACGCCGTCTAAAGCCTTGGAAATAATTCCTGCTTCGAGTAAAGCCTGTGCATCTACTACTGCGCCATCTTCAAACATATTTAAATCAGAAAGCTTAACCTCTGCGTACTGCTTTGCAAAAATATTTGTAAAACCACGCTTAGGAAGTCTTCTGTATATGGGCATCTGACCGCCTTCAAAACCGATTCTAACACCGCCGCCGGATCTTGCATTCTGACCCTTGTGACCGCGACCTGCTGTCTTACCGTTACCTGAACCGTGTCCTCTACCCTTTCTCTTTGAATCCTTAGTGGAACCTTCTGCGGGAGCGAGTTCAAATAATTTCATCTAAGGCACCTCCTTTTAGATTTATATTTCTTCTACACTGACTAAGTGGCAAACCTTTGCTACCATACCCTTAATCTGAGGTGTAGCTTCGTGGATTTTTTCGTCTCTTATTTTCTTCAAACCAAGAGCCTTAACTGTAGCAATCTGATCCTTTTTGGAACCGATTGTGCTCTTAGTTAAAGTAACTTTAATTTTAGCCATCGTTATATCCTCCTAATTTATTTTAAACGCTTATTCTCTATTAGCCGAGGAGCTCTTCAACGGTCTTGCCGCGAAGTGCTGCAACTTCTTCTGCTACCTTAAGACTCTTAAGGCCTTCGATTGTTGCGTTTACAAGATTGTTAGGAGTGTTGGAACGAAGAGACTTAGCTCTGATATTGCGGATACCTGCAAGCTCAAGCACTGCTCTTACGCCGCCGCCGGCGATGATACCGGTACCTTCTTTAGCAGGCTTCATAAGAACCTTGCCTGCGCCGAATTCGCCGATAACTTCATGAGCAATTGTGGTGCCTACCATAGGAACTTCAATCATATTCTTCTTAGCGGAATCGATTGCTTTTCTTACTGCATCCGGAATTTCTGCAGCCTTACCGGTGCCTGCACCAACATGGCCGTTTTCATCACCAACTACGACAAGAACACTAAATCTGAAGGTTCTACCGCCCTTTACAACCTTAGCAACACGATTGATGTTAACTATCTTTTCTTTTAAATCTAATTCGTCTGCATTAAATTTTAACATAAAAGCTTTTACCTCCTTATTAGAATTCTAAGCCGCCTTCTCTGGCGCCGTCTGCGAGTTCCTGAACTCTGCCGTGATAAACATAACCGCCTCTGTCGAATACTACTTCCTTGATACCGGCTTCAATAGCTCTTGTAGCAACGAGTATTCCAACTTCCTTAGCAGCAGCCTTGTTGCCGCCGTAGGAAACCTTTTCCTTAATTTCCTTATCCAAAGAGGAAGCGGAAACTAAAGTCTTACCTGTTGTATCATCGATAATCTGAGCATAAATGTTGCTAAGACTTCTGAATACGTTAAGTCTGGGGCGTGCAGGAGTACCGGAAATATTTTTTCTGACTCTTAAGTGTCTTTTAATTCTCTGTGCATTACTGCTTTTCTTACTAATCATTTTTCTTTACTCCTTTCTGGCTTACTTCTTAGCGCCGGTTTTACCTTCTTTTCTTCTGATTACTTCATCAGCGTACTTGATACCCTTGCCCTTATAAGGTTCAGGCATTCTCTTTTCCCTTACAACAGCAGCAATCTGTCCAACGATCTGCTTGTCGATACCCTTAACAATGATTGTATTGGGGTCGGGAGCTTCGAATGTGTAATCTTCGGCATCCTCGAATTCAACCGGGTGGGAGTAACCTAATGTAAGAACGAGCTTCTTGCCCTGCTTCTGACATCTGTAACCTACACCGTTTATCTGGAGTGTCTTCTGGTAACCTTCTGTTACACCGACAACCATGTTATTTAAAAGTGTTCTTGTAAGACCGTGAAGTGATCTGTTTTCTTTCTTGTCATCCGGTCTTTCAACGATAATCTGGTTTTCTTCAACCTTGATTATCATATCCTTGTGAAGTGCCTTTTCTAAAGTACCCTTGGGTCCTTTAACGGTAACTTCGTTGTTTGCGCCTATTTTAATCTCAACACCCTGGGGTACTGCGATAGGCATTTTACCAATACGTGACAATGTATTTCACCTCCCAAAATTCTTACCAGATAAATGCTAAAACTTCGCCGCCAACGTTGGCTTTTCTAGCTTCTTTATCGGTCATGATACCCTTAGAAGTAGAAATAATAGCGATACCTAAGCCCCTTAAAACTCTGGGGAGCTCATCTTTACCTGCATATACTCTTAAGCCCGGCTTAGATACTCTCTTTAAACCGGTAATAACTTTCTGCTTGTTTGCTGCGTATTTAAGTGTAATCTTGATTACACCCTGCAAACCGTCGTCTATAACTTCATATCCGTTGATGTAGCCTTCTTCGTTTAAGATTCTTGCGATTTCAATCTTAAGCTTGGAAGCGGGCACATTTACAGATTCGTGCTTTGAAGAATTTGCGTTTCTGATACGTGTAAGCATATCAGCAATAGGATCTGTAATTTGCATTGTACTACCTCCTTTATCTAATTAAATCTTACCAACTTGCCTTCTTAACACCGGGAATCTGACCTTTGTAAGCAAGTTCTCTGAAGCAGATACGGCAGATGCCGAACTTTCTGAGGACTGAATGAGGTCTTCCGCAGATATTACATCTGGTATATTCACGGGTTTTGTATTTCTGTTCTTTCTGCTGTTTAACGATCATAGACTTTTTAGCCATTGTGATATACCCCCTTCTTAGGCCTTTGTGAACGGAGCACCCATAAGAGAAAGGAGCTCTCTTGCTTCTTCATCAGTCTGTGCTGTTGTTACGAAGATGATGTCCATACCTCTGATCTTATCGATCTTATCGTAATCGATTTCGGGGAATATGAGCTGTTCCTTAATACCTAAGGCATAGTTACCTCTGCCGTCGAATGCATTAGGATTGATACCTCTGAAATCTCTTACTCTGGGGAGTGCAATGTTAAATAATCTGTCTACAAATTCATACATCTTGTCACTGCGAAGTGTAACTTTGCAACCGAGGTTCATGCCTTCTCTGATCTTAAAGTTAGCAACGGACTTCTTAGCCTTTGTAATTACAGGCTGCTGACCTGTAATTAAAGCGAGGTCTGCTACTGCAGCTTCGAGTGCCTTTGCGTTGTCTTTTGCTTCGCCAACGCCGATGTTGATTACTATTTTATCAAGCTTAGGAATCTGCATAGGGCTCTTGTAGCCATACTTTTCCATAAGAGCTTTTTTAACTTCCTGTTCGTATTTCGCTCTCATAACTGTCATGTGCGAAAATCCTCCTCTCTATTAGTCATCTAATACTTCCATGCATTTCTTACACATTCTGGACTTTGTGCCGTCAGCTAAAATCTTGTAGCCTACTCTGGTCTTCTCACCGCACTTGGGGCAGCTGAGCATTACTTTGCATGCATATATAGGAGCTTCCTGGTGAACTATGCCACCGGTTTCGCCGGCTCTTCTTGCCTTAGTGTGCTTTGTAGCCATATTAATTCCTTCAACGAGGACTGTTCTCTTGTTAACGCCTACGGATAAAACCTTACCCTTTTTGCCCTTGTCCTTACCGGAAATAACAACTACGTTATCACCTTTTTTAATATGAATTTTATTTTTCATACTTGCCACCTCCTTACAGAACTTCAGGTGCTAATGATAAAATCTTCATATAGTCCTTGTCTCTAAGCTCACGAGCTATAGGTCCAAATATACGAGTACCTCTGGGGTTTTTATCATCTCTGATTATTACTGCTGCGTTTTCGTCAAATTTTATATAGGTTCCGTCGTTTCTTCTTACACCGTTAACAGAACGAACGATAACTGCCTTAACAACATCGCCCTTCTTAACAACACCGCCGGGTGTTGCTTTTTTAACAGAAGCAACAACAACATCACCGATATTAGCGTATTTTCTTCTTGAGCCGCCGAGCACTCTGATGCACATAAGTTCCTTAGCACCTGTGTTGTCGGCAACTTTTAATAAAGTCTGCTGTTGAATCACTTGACTCTCTCCTTCCCGTAAAATTACTGAGCTTTCTCAACGATTTCAACCAATCTCCATCTCTTGTCCTTAGAGAGAGGTCTTGTCTCCATGACTTTAACTCTGTCACCTATGTTAGCAACATTCTCCTCGTCATGAGCCTTGAGTTTATAAGTTCTTTTAACGATTTTGTTATATAATTTGTGCTTTACGTTTTCTTTGATAGCAACAACGATTGTCTTATCCATCTTATCGCTGATTACTGTACCGATACGTGTCTTTCTGTAATTACGTTCCATTCTTATATTTCCTCCTCTCTAATCAGGCAATCTGATTTAATTCTCTTTCACGAAGGATTGTCTTTATTCTCGCAATGGTTCTTTTTACTTCAGTAATTACTCTGGGATTGTCGAGCTGATTTGTTGCGTGCTGGAATCTGAGATTAAAAAGCTCTTTTTTCAAATCCTCTAATTTCTGATTTAATTCGTCATTGGTGAGATCTCTGATTTCATTAATTTTCACTAGAATCGCCCTCCATTTCCTTTTCGCGGACAACGACCTTGGTCTTAATCGGGAGCTTGTGAGCAGCAAGTCTTAAAGCTTCTCTTGCAACCTCTTCCGATACGCCGCCTACTTCGAACATTACTCTACCGGGCTTAACAACTGCAACCCAGTATTCGGGTGAACCTTTACCGGAACCCATTCGAGTTTCAGCAGGTTTCTCTGTGATGGGCTTGTCGGGGAATATCTTAATCCAAACCTGACCGCCTCTCTTTGTATAACGAGTCATAGCTACTCTGGCAGCTTCTATCTGGTTAGAAGTGATCCAGCAGGGCTCTAAAGCCTGAAGACCGAATTCACCGTAGCTAACCTTGTTACCGCGCATAGCCTGGCCTTTAAGACGGCCTCTCATAACTCTTCTGTATTTAACTCTCTTAGGTAACAACATGATTATCTGCCTCCCTTCGGTCTTCTTGCAGGACGTTCACGGCGCTGTTCCGGTTCTGCCTTTTTAGCATCTGCCCTGCCCTTTGTTTCCTTCATTATTTTTCCGATAAGCGGGGCTATCGCCTTTTCCTTTCCTTCTAAAAAATCGGAAATTGCCTTTTCGTTTCCGATTATTACATTTTCTGCTATCTTTATAAGCTCATCATCTGAAATCGGGGCAAAATCCTCTTTTCTGAAAAGCTCGGAAAAAGGCTTTCTTTCCTCAAACATTTTATCGAAAATTTTCTTATCGAATCGCTTTTCTATTTTTCCCTCTGCCATAAGGGAAAG
>JAZQFN010000085.1:0-36728 GCA_045539515.1 Clostridia bacterium | reverse complement strand
TTCTTAAGACCTGCGGCGTCTGCTTCTGCGGCATACTTCTTGTCAAGATCCTTGTCACCTGTAACGAAGGTTACGTACATCATAGAACGGGATGCAGGCTCAACGGGAGCCTTATAGTAATCCTGGCTGTCAAGATAATCGTAAAGAAGCTTAGCCTTTGCCTCGTTGCGCTTCTTCATCTCCTCAAGACCGCCGATAGAAAGCAGATACTTTGCAACAAGTCCGCACATATAAATGGAGTAGCACGGAGGAGTGTTATACATAGAATCGTTATCAGCAGTGTTCTTGTAGCTGAATACTGCAGGGGTAAGAGCATTCTCCTTACCGATAAGATCCTCACGAACGATTACTACGGTAACACCTGCGGGAGCCATATTCTTCTGTGCGCCTGCGTAAATTACACCGAACTTGGAGATATCAACAGGCTCGGAGAGAATGCAGGAGGACATATCCGCAACAAGCGGAATATCACCGGTATCAGGGATATAGTTGAACTTGGTACCATAAATTGTGTTGTTAAAGCACATATGTACGTAGTCGGCATCAGCACGGAAGCTGTCCTTTGTAGTTGCGGGAACGTGGGTGAAGTTATCCTCCTCGGAGGTTGCGGCAAGTGCGATATCGCCGTACTTCTTAGCTTCCTTATAAGCTTTGCCGGAGAACTGACCGGAAACTATGTAATCAGCCTTACCGCTTCCGTTAAGAAGGTTAAGCGGAACTGCTGCAAACTGACCGGAAGCACCGCCCTGCATAAAGAGGATCTTATAATTATCGGGCACGTTTAACAGGGTTCTGAGATCCTGCTCAGCTGCCTTGATGATTTCTTCGTAAACGGGAGATCGGTGGCTCATCTCCATAACTGACATTCCTGATGTACCGTGGCACACAAGCTCCGCCTGTGCTTTTTCAAGTACTTCAAGTGGCAATGCAGAAGGGCCTGCCGAAAAATTGTAAACTCTGTTCATATCTGTTACCTCCGTTTTGATTATTTGCTATAGTTTAAAACTATAGCAAGCTATAGAAAAAATTTATACCCATTATACATAAAATGCGGGCAGTACGCAAGTACTTTTCCCGCATTTTGTTGGATATGTCCAATTTTTCTTTTGTTTTTTGTATATTATATTAAAAATTAACCTATAAGTTGAAACAATTCTTCCTCTGAAATTACTTTTATTCCCAGAGAATTTGCCTTATCAAGCTTACTGCCGGCTTCTTCACCCGCAAGAAGGTAATCGGTTTTCTTGGATACAGACCCTGTAACCCTGCCTCCGTTTGCCTCTATAAGCTCGGTAGCTTCCTTTCTTCCCATAGTGGGAAGAGTACCGGTAATTACAAAGGTAAGTCCGTCTAACGCAGAGCCTGTCTTTTCATTGGATGTAAGACTAAGCATATTAACTCCTGCACCTTTAAGAGCATCTATAAGTTCTCTTGTGCTTTCTCTTCTAAAGAAATCCACAAGACTTTCAGCCATTATGGCACCCACATCGTCTATAGTGCAAAGCTCCTCTGCAGTAATATCAAAAAGAGCATCTACAGAACCTACGGCTTGCGATATCTTCTTTGCTGCGCCAAGACCAATATGCCTTATACCAAGACCGAAGAGAAGTCTGAACATATCGTTACTCTTGGAGTTTTCCAGAGAAGCTATAAGATTTTCGGCACTCTTCTGCCCCATCTTATCCAAAGATGCAATATCTTCTGCCTTTATATAGTATAAATCCGCACTGCTTTTTATAAGACCGTTTTCAAGGAATTTATCTACAATTGAAGGTCCAAGGCCCTCTATATCCATAGCATCACGGCTTACAAAATGTTCTATACTTCTGGCAAGCTGTGCAGGGCACAGAGCATCGGTACATCTTAATGCAGCTTCCCCTTCTTCTCTGTGAACGGGGGCACCGCACACAGGACAGCTATGGGGCATTACATAGGGAACCTCACTGCCGTTCCTTTCCTCAGTAATAACCCTTACAACCTCGGGAATGATATCTCCCGCTTTTTGCACAAGAACGGTGTCCCCTATACGGATATCCTTCATTTTAATATAATCTTCATTATGAAGAGTAGCTCTTGCTATAACACTTCCGGACACAGTAACAGGGTCAAACTCGGCATTTGGCGTAAGGACACCGGTTCTTCCTACCTGAATTACAATATCACGAATTTTTGTTTTCTTTTGCTCGGCCGGATATTTATACGCAATAGCCCATTTGGGAGTTTTGGCAGTAGAACCCAGAAGTTCTCTGTCGGCAAGGTCATTTACCTTAATAACCGCTCCGTCAATGTCGTAATAAAGAGATGAACGTATTTCGCCGATATGCTCAACTTCCCTGAAAGCATCTTCAATGGTATCAAAAAGCACGTCATTGGATATTACTTTAAATCCTGCCTTACGCAGAAATTCAAGACCTTCAAGGTGACTTTTAATTTCCACGCCCTCAACCTTTTGAATGTTAAATACAAATATATCAAGATTACGCTTTGCAGCCACAGCACTGTTAAGCTGACGCAGGGAGCCTGCGGCGGCATTTCTGGGATTGGCAAAAACCTGCTCGCCGGCAAGCTCTCTTTCGGCATTTATCTTTTCAAAGTTCTTTTTGGATATAAAGACCTCGCCTCTTACCTCAAGATACGGCACATCTACATTAAGTTTTAACGGTATGCTCATAACCGTTTTTAAGTTTTCGGTTACGTCCTCGCCAACATTTCCGTCGCCACGGGTAGAACCTCTTTTAAATACAGAGTTTTCGTATTCGAGAGATACGGAAAGGCCATCTATCTTGTGTTCTACCGCATAGGCAGTCTTTCTGCCGAGAGCATCGACCACACGATTGTCAAAATCCTTTACCTCACCAAAATTAAAAGCATCCTGAAGGCTTTGCATCTGCACATCGTGAACCACACTTTCAAACCCTTCAAGAATTACACCGCCTATTTTCTGCGAAGGTGAATCGGGAGTTACCACATCGGGATGCTCCTTTTCATAAGTCAAAAGCTTACGCATAAGAGCATCGTATTCGGCATCGGTAATCTCTGGGTCGTCCAGCACATAATACCTGTGACTGTGGTAGGCTATTTCTTTTTTTAACGCTTCATAATCCATAATTATCACCATCAAAAAACAGTAGTCATATCTTCAAAATAAATTTGTTTTCTTTCTATCATTATATCGGTAATTCTGCAATCAAAAAACCTTTCCATGGACTTCAACACAAGTTCAGGCTTTAAGTTTGATGTATTTCCGGCATTTAGGTGAAGCTTTAAGCTGTGATTTACACCATCTGATAACACAACATCTATATTTCGTATAAAATCCTTTATATTTACTTCGTTTATCTTACGTTTGGATTTCTTTTCTATCATTACCTCGGGGGCGGATATATATTCCTCTACATTTACAGACTTGTCCGTAGTAAATTCTGCCGTATAATCTGCACTGTCTATGCCGTACATAGGTGTAAGGCCTTCGGCAGGCTTCATGCCGAGAATTTTAATTCCGCGTGGTGCTACTGCATTTATATTTTCTATAGACTCAGCAATATTTATTTCCTCGGTGAGCTCTACCTCAAGGCAGTCGCACACTGATGTAGTACCCACGGAAAGGGGCAATCCTATAGTCATAACCATATGAGGATTAAATCCTTCAGAGTATTTCACCGGAAAATTTGCTCTGCGAAAGGTACGCACTATTGTACGCAGAAAGTCCAGGTGAGATATAAATTTTACTTCCTCTCCCTGTGAATAGCATATTCTGTATTTACTCAAAGCACACACCACCTTTAAAGCAATTTGCACCGCAGGCAGAACATTTTTCTCTGCAATTGGGAGTAACCTCTGCCCTTTCGGCTCTCTTTGCTTCCTCTATAAGGAAGCTCTTTTTAACACCTACATCTATCATGTCCCAGGGAAGAATTTCACCAAAATCTCTTGCCCTTGTGTAGAAGTCGGGGTCTATGCCGCACTCTTTAAAACATTCCATCCATTTTTCCATACTGAAGAACTCACTCCAGCCGTCAAAACGGATGCCCTTTTCATGGGCTTTAAGGAGTACATCTGCAAGACGTCTGTCACCTCTTGCAAACACGCCTTCCAACACGCTTACGGGTGCTTCATGATAATTGTATTTAATCCTCTTGCATTTTATAGTATCTCTTAAAGCAAGCTGTTTTACACGTAGCTCCGCCATGGTATCCTGCTTTGCCCACTGGAAGGGAGTAAACGCCTTTGGCACAAAGGAAGATACCGAAAGACTTATGGTAAGTCCGGGTGCTCTTTGCTCCTTTGGTACGGTAAAGTAGTTTCTGTCTACCTTTTCTGCAAGGTGACCTATACCGCATACATCTTCTATAGTTTCAAAAGGAAGACCTATCATAAAGTAAAGCTTAATTTTGCTGTAACCGCCTTCGAATGCCATTTTTGTACTCGACATAAGGTCTTCTTCAGTAATGCCTTTGTTTATAACATCTCTCATTCTCTGAGTTCCGGCTTCAGGAGCAAAGGTAAGAGAGCTTTTACGCACCTTGGAAATCTTGTCCATAAGCTCCATGGAGAAGGAATCAAGTCTTAAGGAAGGAAGCGCCAGGTTTATGCGCTTACTTTCCGTCATTTCCAGAAGCCCGTCGGTAAGCTCCTTTAAGCCCCGGTAGTCCGAGGTACTAAGTGAGGAAAGACTTATTTCCTCATAACCGGTTGATTCTATAAGCGCTTTTGCTTGCTTTAATAGTGTTTCAGGAGATTTTTCTCTTACAGGGCGGTAAATCTGCCCTGCCTGACAAAAACGGCAACCTCTTATACAACCTCTGAAAACCTCAAGCATATTTCTGTCGTGGATTATTTCCACGAAAGGCACCACCACCTTATCGGGAGCGTACATAGTATCAAGGTTTTCCACAACTCTCTTTTTAACTGTCTTTGGTACAAAATCATAAAGAGGTTCAATTGCCTTAACGGTACCGTCTTCGTTGTAGGATACATCGTAGTAAGAAGGAACGTATATACCCGGTATCTGTGATACCATCTTAAGAAACTCTTCTCGGGGAAGCTTCTTCTTTTTCCATTGGGCATACACATCCATACATTCATTCATAAGCTCTTCGCCTTCTCCAAGCTGAAAGAAATCGGCAAAGGGAGCCAGGCACTCTGCGCTGTATGCACAGGGTCCTCCCATCATTACAAAGGGGTCGCCCTCGCCCCTGTCTTTCTGAAGAAGAGGAACTCCTGCAAGGTCCATCATATTTAAAATATTGGTGTAGCTCATTTCGTACTGAAGCGTAAAAGCAAGAAAATCAAAATCCCTTATGGGTTCCATGCTCTCAAGTCCGTACAAGGGTATGCTGTTTTCCCTCATTTTATCTTCCATATCCACCCATGGTGCAAATACTCTTTCGCACCAGGTATCTTTTCTTTCGTTTAAAAGACCGTAAAGAATCTTCATACCCAGATGGCTCATGCCCACTTCATAAGTATCGGCAAAGCAGAAAGCCACACGGATATCTACATCATTTTTATCTTTAATTACGCTATTGAGCTCACCGCCGGTATAACGGGCAGGTTTCTCAACAAGCGGAAGAATATTTTCTATCTTTTTCTTAAGCATCATGACATTTCCTTTCGGACAAATATATTGTCTTTAGTATACTACAAAAATCAGATTTTTTCAATACATTCTCCGGCAGTAATCATAGCGTTTTTAAGTACACATTCCAAAAGTCTGTCCTGATGTAATATTCCAATCTCTTTTTTATCTTTCATAACCTTAAACACCAGTGTATATGACGGACTTATAAAATCTACAAGCCTCAACGCATTGCTTTCAAAAGATACAGACATTCCTTTTTTTAATGGTACGGAACGTATTTCGCCTGTAAGAACCCTCTTTTTCACACACCAAAGGATTTCCTTTTCATGGCGGAGATTAATCACCACAAACAATCCTGCCACAAAATATGAAACATTATATCCTGTAGCCAAAAACATCTGTACTCCAAAAATCATCAGAAATACCCCTATTCCGGCAGTAAGGTGTATCATTCGTATAAATCCCCTTATGAACCCCAACCTTGAGCACAAAAAAGCCTTCAGGATAATTCCGCCGTCCAAAGGCAATGCAGGTATAAGGTTAAGCAATCCATCTGCAAGATTTGCAAGAACGAACAAGCCCGATGTTTCCTCTCCGAACATCCGCTCTACAATCCCCGAAAACATCAATAAGAAAAAGTTAAACATAGGCCCTGCCACGGAAACCGCAAACTGTGAAAACGGCTCATACATCATAGGTGCAGAAGCTGTCAGTCCCCAGGGCAAAGGCCTTACACCCAAAACAGGAATTCCAAGTATTCTGCAAGCAGCCATATGTGCACATTCATGAAGGAAAACGCATACTCCCACTACAGCAATCCACTTAACAGAAAAAATAAAAGACCACAAAATTAAAACTATACAAAATTTAACACAGGGTTTAACTCCCAACAGTTTAGCCTTTGTCCGGGTAAATATATTTTTCCGGATTAACGCTCACTCCATTCTCCTTGATTTCAAAATGAAGGTGCGGTCCGGTTGACACTCCCGTAGAACCCACCTCGCCGATTTTTTCGCCGGGCTGCAGCATCTGACCCGGATTCACACAAATAACCGATAAATGTATATACACACTTGTAATTCCTTCACCGTGATTTACTATGATATAGTTTCCGTTAACATTGTCCGTACCGGTTTTCTCTACGGTTCCGCTGTGTACTGTACATACATTTTCTCCATAGGATGCCGCAATATCTATCCCGTTGTGAGCGTTTACTTCGCCGGTTACAGGATGAACTCTTTCCCCATATACGGACGAAATTTCTCCAGGGTGTGGCATAATCCACCTTTCTGCCTCTTTTTTAATCTCGGGTGGTCCGCACATTTCTAAAACAGTGTGAGCTTGTGCTTTTGCAACCGGCTGTCGCGACACCGAAGAATCTTTTTCTTCTTTTTTTAAGTTAAAAACATCTGCATACACAGCTAAAGTTTTTTCGGAAAAAGCCCCGGCTTTTTTAAAAGCCGGCATAAAGGCCTCCTGCCAGTTCTTTAAAGTGTACGATGTATACAAGTATTTTTTTATTCTTCCGGAAGGGGTAAACTTAAAAAATGACATAACTATCAGGATAACAAGAATTACTGCTGAAACAATGGTACGTGCTTTAAGCTTTTCACCATAAGAGTGCGTCGGCGTCGGCTGACGCACCTTATATTTTCTATGTGAACGGCCGTATCGCGGAAACATAATATCACTTCCTTTTAAAGGGACTAATACTATATTTATGAAATTATCAACAAAAAATACCGAAGTGTCAAATTCCTGCACTTCGGTATTACAATTAAATAATAGGCTATTGCTCGTTTATTTTATTGTTTATCTGTTGCATACGCAAATCCGCCTCAGTTATAAGGTCAGCACATTCCTTCAGTTCACAGGCTATTGCATCTGCATTTTTAACATCTTTTTTGTATTTCATACTGTGCTCAAGACTTGCCCAGAAGTCCATGGCAATTGTCCGAAGCTGTACTTCAACCTTAATAAGTTGCTTTTTGTTTGAGAAAAACACGGGAATTTCTATAATCATATGATAACTGCGGTATCCGTTATCCTTGGGGTGCTTTATGTAATCTTTAACTTCAAGAACAGTGATGTCGTCTTGTGCTGCAAGCATATCTGCCACACGATATATATCATCTATAAAAGAGCATACTACTCTGACACCGGCAACGTCGTGAAGCTTATTCATAAGAGAATCCACACTTACATCCCAGCCGTTACGTGCCAGCTTATTGACAATGCTTAACGGCTTCTTAACCCGGCTTTTTATTATTTCTATAGGATTTCGGTTGGTAGTTGAGGAAAGTTCGTCGTTGAGAACCTCAAATTTGGTGCGGACTTCCCTTATGGCACAATTATACATCATCATTATCTGTGAAAAATTATTTATACTTTCCAGTGCTTCGGGAGAGTTAAGGTCCAGGACCATTCTCTCGGGAAATACTTTTTGCAATTCGTTATCCATAGTGCACTTCCTTTCTTTATCAGTCTAGTTTATTATATTATAGAATTCGTGAACGATTTAGATGCCAATCTTTAAACCTCTTACTTATTATATGTATACTTGCATGCTGGACAAACTTCATACGCAGAATCATGACACGTTCCACAATTTGGGCACTGTTTTAATCCATCTTCATCCGAAAAATCAAATTTCGGAAAATTTCCAATATATTCATTTTTATCCTTATATTTATCTATTGTATTATTTTCTTCAACGCTAAAATCTTTTTTGTGAACACCTTCCTCTATAGTGGGCAAAGCAATGACAATTAAGTATCCTGATACCCCAAACAAAAAACAATACCAAAATTATTTTCTATTAGAATATCCCTTTTGGGATGCAATTTCCATAAACTCTTCTGCTAATACATAAGAAATAACTAATCCCATATTTATCTCTCCCTATTTTTTGTTTTTTCTTTTACTGTGTTAATTGATGAAATCAACATTCTGCGAATTTGTCCACATTCATTTATTATTAATTTATATTGTTCGTCATCAATATGTCCAATTCGATTGAGAAGTTCTAACCAATATTCCGACTCATAACACTCTTTTAAAGCAATCTGCATTTTTGAAATAAAATCTGCCGTTCCATGTGCATATTTTGACTCGTGAATATTGGCACCAATTGAAGTCCCAGAACGCATCAGTTGATTTGTTAATACACTTTCTCTTTTTGTCTCTTTTATGTTCTTACACATATTTATAATTTCAACAGCAAAATCTTTTGCTTTATTAAGCATTATGCTTTCTGCCATATTCTCACATCCAATCAATTTCTTTTAGCTAAATTTTGAACTTCGTTCAAAGCTAAATTATCTCATTTTATTCGATAGCTAAATAACTCCTTCGGAGTAGCTAAATTAAATTCGCTATTAGCTGACCGTAGGTCAATTTAGCTACGAAGTAATTTAGCGTGCGTCAGCACATTTAGCTCGCCGTCAGGCGAATTTAGCTGAATTCAACTTCGTTGAATTCATTATACCATACACACACAATAAATTCAACGAAGTTTACTCTTTATTGAAAATCCGTCAACAGATTATTAATATTTTGACATCCATATCAAAAGGAAAGTGACTTCTAAGAAAAAGAAGCCACTTTGTTTTTACATTCCGCCCATATGCATATTGTTCATATCCATCATATGTCCGCCGTCGTGCATAGGGGTAATTGCCATTTCAGACTGATGCATTGAATGCATATTGTCCGCCATCATTTGATTATGCATATCATTTTGCATTTGGTTTATCATCTGATTCTGCATATCGTTTTGCATCTGCATCATCATCTGATTCTGCATATCCATCTGCATTTGCATCATCATCTGGTTTTGCATATCCATTTGCATTTGCACCTGCATATCATTTTGCATTTGATTTTGCATTTCCTCCTGAAAATCCGCCACAGAACCTCTTCGTATATCCGAGTGCATTCTGTTTATCATTTCATCGGTTACCTTGCCGGTATACCTCTCCTCTGCAAATTTTCTGATTTCTGCTTTTGAGATGTTTTTGAGCTTATTTTCGATTTTCTTTTTAACCTTTTCGTACTCAGGACCTGTTTCAAAAGCTATCTGCAAATTTGTATGCACAAGATCTATTACATTTTTGCCGCACTTATCACTCACGGAGTTATATTTTTTACCGCTGTAGTACTTACGAATCAGTCTGTTTATAAGCTGACAGGTTTCATCTCTTGTAAAAGACTTGGGATTCATACCCATAAGGCGCATCTCTTCTTCAACAAGAGGGATGGCCGTGTCCCAGCTGTTTTTATTAAGCTTGTCATTTATTGTTATAATGTTACGCTTAATAAATACAGGCAAATTTTTAACTATAGGGTCCTGTTGAACTTTTCTGTTAATTTCCTTTTTCTCGGAAATCTTTTTGCGAAGGCAAAATATAAGATATAATGCAAGAACACCACCCATAATTGCCATAGTAAATAAAATTACACCGGGCTTCAGCATTATCTCTCGCCTCCTTCCGCCGCCATACGGTCTTTAAAAACAGATTTTACTCTTTCGCTTGTAGCAGACACGTGCTTCTTTTCCGCACGATTAAGAGGTATCTGCTTTAATATAACAGCTTCTGCGCTGTCATAGTTTTCTGACACATCAGCATATTTAAGCTCCTTGCTTCCGGGCACCTTTCCGTCTTTAAAAGTCTTCATAACCAAGGCCTTTACCCAACCCACCTTGCAGTCCGACTTCAGCATTTGCTCCACCGAAGCAAGTTCCGAACGCATATCCGCGTAGAAGTTTCCATCCTTATACCATTTGCCGTCTTCTTGAGAGTATTCACCCTGCTCTTTGACATATCTCAATATGTATACTCTTGAATTGGCAATTACAAGCACCATTTTATTTCTCAGTTTAAATATTTCATATCCTTTTTTTCTGAGTAAATTATGGAATTCACCTTCAGTCTTAGCTCCGGAACCCATTGATGATGTATTGTTTTTTTGATTGGAGACGGGTTTGTGGGTTCTTTGCGGATTTGATGATGCAACATTTGCATTGGCAGGGCGTTTGTAACCTTTGTTACTTACCACTCGCCCCATAGCAGAAAGTGTCAGTGCTGTATCCGTAAGCTGCATAAAGCTCTGTAATGCAAAATTTCCTTCGGGTTTTCGGGAATTACGATATTCATTGCGCTGTCTTCTTGCTATTTTGCCTTTGACAATCTCCGAAGCAATCATATATGCCGTCCAGAGTGCCAGCAATATCTCCGCTGTACCTAAGGATTTAATAAAAGGTACTATTCTCTGAGGAGTCTGTATATTGGCCAGCAAAGCATATCCGAGGAAAGTGCAATAAAGAACCTCCAATACTATAATAAAGCCCCTGAAACGCCTTTTGCCGACAGAAGCATAAATAAGCGACCATATTATGGCAAACAAAAACACCATTACCAAAAGGATTGGATTATTGGAAAGAAGTCTCGGCGTAAATTGCCGTTCTTCCACACCTGCCACCTGCAACGCCAGCACAAGCACCAAATAGGAAAAAGGAATTCTAAGGATAAAAGCATCTATCCACTTTATGAAAAACTTACCTACTTTACTCATTAATACCACAATCCTTTATCAATAACCGAGTTCTCCGCTTAAAGAATCGTCATTTTCTATCCAGTCGTTTACATCTATCACCTTAAAATCATCGGCGGTAAGACGAACTACAACCTGTGCAATGCCTGCATTTATAATCATTCTCTTACACATAGCACAAGAAGTTGCATTTTCTACTATTTCCTTTGTAACATAGTCCTTACCAACAAGGTACATTGTTGCACCTATCATTTCTTTTCGGGATGCACTTATTATGGCATTTGCCTCGCTGTGTACAGAGCGACAAAGCTCATAGCGCTCTCCTCTGGGAATATTCATCTTTACTCTCTGACAAAATCCCATATCCATACAATTCTTTCTGCCTCGGGGCGCACCTGTATACCCGGTAGATACTATTTCATCGTTGTTTACTATGATTGCTCCGTAATTACGTCTCAGACAGGTTCCTCTTTCCAATACTGTTTCTGCGATGTCAAGATAATAATTGTGCTTATCTCTTCTTAAACTTTCACTCATTTTCATTTCCTCCACAGGATTTATATTCTTTTGCAAGCTTTATAAGTTCGCCTGCGTTATTCAAAGCGGCATCCGTTATTTCTGTACCGCCAAGAGTTCGGGCAATTTCTTTTATCCTTCTTTCCGGGGACAAAAGCTCAACTGTCGTTCTGGTTCTCTCTCCATCGGTGTGTTTTTCTATAAGGTAGTGATTGTCAGCCATTGCTGAAATCTGAGGGAGATGGGTTATGCATATTACCTGAGAATAGCGTGCTGTCTTCCAGAGCTTTTCTCCTATCTTCTGTGCTGCAGCACCGCTTACACCGGTATCCACCTCGTCGAATATCATAAGATGCGAATTTTCACTGCCTGCAAGCACTCCCTTAATGGCAAGCATTATTCTTGAAAGCTCACCGCCGGAGGCAATCTGTGCAAGAGGTTTCATACCCTCGCCGGCATTTGTACATATGATAAACTCCACCTCATCGGCTCCGTCGGATTTATATTTGCAAGGCTGAAAATCCGTATCAAACTTTACATTTGGCATACACAGCTCGGACAAAGACTGTGCAATTTTGCAAGAAAGCTTTTGGCTGTACTGTTTGCGGATTTCAGTAAGTTTTACTGCCGCAGCTTCTCTTTGAGGCAGGAGCATTTCAAGCTTTTCCTTAAGCTCAGAAATACGCTTGTCGGAAGAATTGATTCCATCCAGTTCTTCAGCCATTTCATTGCGCTTATTGAGTATGCTTTCAATGGTGGAACCATACTTAATCTTAAGGGTCTGTATATCGTCAAGCCTGGTTTCTATGTCGTCAAGCTCATTTCCCGTTGACTCCACATCCTCGCAGTAATTTTTTAAGAATCTTGCATTTTCGCTTATAGTATCGCTTGCATCGCTAAGAGCGCTATAAGCATCCTCCAACGATTTGTCATAACGAGTAAGGGGTTCTATGGCTTTAAGAGCCGTCCACAGTGCATCGTAGGCGCTTTGACCTACGTCGCCACCCTCATAGAGAGCAGCGTATGCCTTTGAGGTTCCTGATGCGATTTTATATGCATTTTCTATGACGGTTTTTCTCTCCTCCAACTCGTCATCTTCGCCCACAAAAATCCCCGACATATCTATCTCTTCTATCTGGAAGTTCAAAAGTTCTGCCCGCTTTGCGGCATCTTTTTCATCGTTATCAAGAGAGTCTATTATTTTCTCAATTTTATTTATCTCTGTATGCAATGCCACATACTTCTGCTTTGCCTCTGCTATATCGGCACCGCCGTAACTGTCAAGAAACTCCATATGAGTCTTCTTCGCCAAAAGATTGGTGTTGTCGTGCTGTCCGTGGATGGTAATAAGCCTTTCTCCGGCAGATTTAAGCATTGTCAACGTGATTGGAACTCCGTTTACCCTTACAGAGCCTTTACCGTCAGCTGTAATCTCTCTGGATATAATAAGCTCCTCCTCGGGGTCAATACCAAGCAATTCGCCTATGTATTGCGCTTCGTCCTCATCAAGCTCAAAAACGCCGTCAACTCTGGCCTTGGTTTCGCCGTTGCGAATAATATTCTTTTGTGCACGTTCACCCTTCAGCAAATTGAGCGAATCAATGATTATAGATTTTCCGGCACCTGTTTCACCTGTAAGAATATTAAAACCGCCTTCGAATTCTATATTCACATTTTCTATAACTGCAATGTTTTTTATAGAAAGCGCCTTAAGCATGACCTGTTACCTCATCTGATATATTTTTTCAACTTAAACGCAAGATTTTTAGCATTCTTCTCACTTCTTACCACAATCATAATTGTGTCATCTCCGGCAATAGAGCCCACAATTTCCTCATCCACAACAGATTCCAAAGCGAATGCAACCGCCTGAGCTGCTCCGGTAATAGTTTTTAAAACAACAATATTCATAGCACTGTCTGCATTTACAAGGCATTCACCAAGAACTGTGCGCAATTTTCCGTTAATATCGGCATCCTGTTCCTTTGATGCTGTGTATTTGTATGTGCCGTCATTGAGAAGAACCTTCATAATGCGAAGTTCCTGCAAATCTCTCGATGTTGTTGCCTGAGTTACATCGAAACCTGCAGCAATAAGAAGATTGGTAAGGTCGGTCTGTGTAGATACATTCCTTTCCGAAATAAGTTCAAGTATTTTTTTGTGTCTGCTTGCTTTGCTCATAACAATTCTCCAATCATTTTTTTCCTACAGTTATATTTTTGATAGACAGCACCTCGTATAAGCTTCTGTCGTGAACTTTGATAAGTTTTGCTTTTTTATCGCTGACTTTAATTTCCAATGCATCATCACAATTAAGTTCAAAACCCTGCTGACCATCAGCAGTAAGAATTGACTTTTTATCGAAATTATCCGTAAGGCAAACCTTAACGGTTTTCTTTGATGGAATGATAATCGACGTGGAAGAGCACCTGTGAGGGCAAATAGGGGTTATAACTCCGGCCCCCACTTCCGTATCCACTATGGGACCTCCGGCGCTTAAATTATATCCGGTACTTCCCGTGGGTGTGGCAAATATCACACCGTCACCGTCGTACCTTGCCACAAAGCTGTCATCCACATAAACCTCTGTAGAGATAATTCTTCGTACCGATGAACATGAAACTACAATATCATTTAAAGCTGTATATGTACGTATAGTCTTACCGCCACGAATAACCGAAGCCTCAAGCATCAGTCGTTCATCAATGGTATAGTCACCGGCAAGAAGCTTTTCTACAGCATATTCTGTTTCGTTTTTCTCCACAGCAGAGAGAAAACCCAGGGTACCAAGATTGATACCCAAAATAGGCACATTGAGTTCTGCACCGGGATTGGCGCAAGGAAGAATTGTTCCGTCGCCGCCAAGAACAATAGCAGCGTCTGCTCCCTTCATTACATCATAAATGTCATCGGTTACCGTAGCCACTCTTACATTTATGTCTTCCGGCAAAAGTGATTTGATTTTATTTGTATACACAAGGTCTTTGTCTTTATCTTTATTTGTAATTATTGAGATGTTTTTCATTACCAAGACCTCCTTCGATTATTGATAAAATGCATAAAAATCCTATTTTGTATAATTATACGATATTTTTATGCAAAAGTCAAACTATTGTTTGATTATCAAGTACCACTAAGCAAGCCAAAGCAAAATCCAGAATTGCCATGACCATACCGGCATATAAAAAAGCTTCATCAATTTATCCAGATTCATCAATACGCCTATTGCTGCATAACGTAAACTAACCCATCCCAACACAGCAACAACATATACAGCAATTGCAACCATATACATTGTGGGTGATATTTCAACACCATTAAATCTGAGAGCACCGAAAACCAGCCTTAAAATCAAAGCGATAAGAATACCAACATTGAATTCACCAAGAAATGCAAGCCAATACTCATTTCTTCCTACGCGCCCCTTAAAATTAAAGGTGTTTTTCCACATATTACCATATGCTCTAAACATACTTAACCTAATGTTTGAGTAATTGTCAATACTCAATTTTTGAGTATGCTATGATTTTTCTATACATTAGATTCATTGATTGAAAGGAAGTCGATTTACTATGGATTACAGAGCAAGATTAAAAGCATTGCGTGAAGACAGAGATATTACGCAATCCGAAATTGGCAAAATACTCAACAAATCACAGCAAGGGTATAACCATATTGAAACAGGCAGAGCGGAACTTAAAATAGAAGATTTGGTTACCCTTTGCAAATATTACGATGTTTCTTCTGATTACATTGTAGGATTAATTAACGACGAAAAACATTGATTTTAATTACAAATAAATCGGATGTCGCAATTACAGCGACAACCGATTTTAGTTTATATGACATTTATACCATATTATTTAATCTGTATTCTTAACGCAAACTTTTCCGTCACAATAGTCAACAGTAACAGAGGCTCCGTCCTTAACTTCTCCGTTTAAAATAGCATCTGCAAGAAAGTCCTCAACCTCCGACTGAATTGCACGTCTTAGAGGTCTTGCTCCATATACATCATCATAGCCTGCCTCGGCAAGATGTGCTATAAGCTCGGGAGTGAATGTAACTTCATGACCAAGAGATTCCAGCCTTTGCTTAAGTGACGAAAGCATAATGCCGGCTATCTTTTCGATATCGTCACTTGTGAGCTTTCTGAACACTATAATTTCGTCGATTCGGTTTATAAGCTCGGGGCGCATCACTTCTTTAAGTTCACCCAAAACTTTGGACTTAATGCTTTCGTAGTCACTGTCGGCACTGTCTGAAGAGCTTCCGAAACCAAGACTTGGCTTAGACTTCTCTGTAATAAGCCTTGCGCCTACATTGGAGGTCATAATGATAACCGTATTCTTAAAGTCCACTCTTCTGCCCTGTGAATCGGTAAGAATGCCGTCTTCCAGAATTTGCAAAAGTATATTGAATACATCGGGATGAGCTTTTTCTATCTCATCAAAGAGTACTACGGAATATGGCTTTCTGCGCACCTTTTCAGTAAGTTGGCCGCCTTCTTCGTATCCCACAAAACCGGGAGGCGAACCCACCAGTCTGGATACATTGTGCTTATCCATATACTCACTCATATCTACACGGATAACGGCATTTTCATCGCCAAAAACAGCTTCCGCCAATGCCTTACAAAGCTCTGTCTTACCTACGCCTGTAGGTCCCAAGAAAATAAAAGAACCGGTAGGTCTTTTTGGATCTTTAAGACCTATTCTGCCACGGCGAATTGCCTTGGATACAGCAACCACTGCCTCATCCTGACCAACTACTCTGCCATGAAGGATTTCCTCCATTTTCTTGAGTCTTTCCTGTTCTTCTCCGGCAAGTTTCTTCACGGGAATGGAAGTCCAGTCTGTGATTACATCACAAATTTCATCCTCTGTAACGCACAGCTCCTCTTTGGAATTACCTTTTTCCCATTCGGCTTTTTTGTCGGAAAGCTCCTTGCGGATTTTTTCTTCTTCATCCCTAAGCTTTGCGGCTTCCTCAAACTCCTGACTTTCTATGGCATTTCTTTTTTTGGTGCTCACTTCATTTAATTTTTCCTCTATATCTTTAATGTCGGGCGGAGCAGTAAATGCCTTCATCCGTATTTTAGATGATGCCTCATCAATAAGGTCAATTGCTTTATCCGGAAGGAATCTGTCCGTAATATATCTTGCCGAAAGCTTTGCAGCACTCTCCAACGCTGAATCGGTTATAGTTACTCTGTGATGACTTTCGTACTTTTCGCGTATACCCTTTAATATTTCAATAGTTTCATCAACCGTAGGTTCCCCTACAGTTATGGGTTGAAAACGTCTTTCCAGGGCAGAATCCTTCTCTATGTTTTTTCTGTACTCATCCAGGGTTGTAGCGCCTATAAGCTGGAGTTCGCCTCTGGCAAGAAGTGGTTTTAAGATGTTTGCAGCATCCATAGCACCCTCTGCCGCACCTGCACCCACAAGGGTGTGAACCTCATCTATAAACAAAATAATGTTCTTATTCTTCCTGACTTCATCCAGTGCTGTCTTTATTCTCTCTTCAAACTCACCTCTGTACTTGGTACCTGCTATCATTGCAGAAAGGTCGAGAGAAAAGAGCCTTTTACCCTTAAGAGTTTCAGGAATAGTACCCTCTGCTATCTTACTTGCCAGTCCTTCGGCAACTGCGGTTTTACCTACCCCGGGTTCACCTATAAGGCATGGGTTATTTTTTGTTCGTCTGGAAAGTATCTGTACTACTCTCTCTATTTCCTTATCTCTGCCTATAATCGGGTCAAACTTACCTTCTTCTGCCAAAGCTGTAAGGTCTGTTCCGAATTGCTGCAAATTTTTAAGCCCTGCTTTTTTTCCGGCGGTTTTTTTACTGCCATCGGAATTATCCTGAGTGATATCGCTGTATCTGATACCGGCAGAAAGGTCAAAACCCATATCTGCAAGAATTTTTACCCCGATGCTTTGTCCCTCTCTTATTATCGCCCCGAAAAGATGCTCAGGTTCGATGTAAAGTGAACCTGCCTTCTTTGCCTCATTAAAACTTATCTCTATAATTACCTTTGTCCTGGGTGTTACAGGCAACGCTTTGTTGTTTATTCCGGGTTTTCCTGTCGGTGTGCTGTACAATGGTATTTTTGCCACAAATTCATCGTAGTCTATACCGTTGTTTTCAAGAATTGAGGCAGGCTCCGATGTGCCTTCTCTCAGTATTCCCGCCACAAGATGTTCACTGCCGACATAGTTATAACCAAGTTCTGTAGCTATGTCATGAGATATTCTCAATATTTTTTGAGTTTTATCCGAAAATCTGGAATCCATAAAATATCATTCCTTTCATAAACTTATTTTAGGGTTTGGGTCAATTGAGTTTTTCCCTTACGCGTTTTGCTCTTTCTTCATCTCTCTCTTGAGGGCTCTCATTATTTGCAGCAAGATGAGCCGGACTTGTTTCTACCATAAGTAAGTTAAGTGTTTCGGGAGATATATCTTTTACAAGGCCTACCGATATTCCATATCGTAAATTGGAAAACAGATTGAGCATTTCTTTGGTAGAAAGCAATCTGGCTGTCTTAAGTATACCCACAGAACGCATTATCTTATCCTCCAATACTGCGCCCTCTCTTTTAAGAAGTTCATTTCTGAGTTCTCTTTCCTTACTTATAAGCTGGTTAACCACATCATTAAGACGCTCTGCTATTTCCTTTTCATTTACGCCCAAAGTCATCTGATTGGACACCTGAAACAAGTATCCCGATGCTTTACTGCCTTCTCCGTACATTCCACGGACAGTCACTCCCAATTTACCGAGTGCTGAAAAAAGACTTTCTGCCATATGGGTCTTACAAATTGCAGGAAGATGCATCATAAAAGAGATTCTTATTCCTGTACCTACATTTGTAAGACAACTTGTAAGGTAGCCATATTTCTGGTGAACGGCATAGTTGGTAGTTTCGCCGAGTACCGTATCCATTTTTGACACGATTTCATAAGCTTTCTGACATTCAAACCCTGCAAAAATAGCCTGCAGACGAATGTGGTCTTCTTCATTAACCATAAGGCTTATTGTTTCATCTCCGCTTAAAAATACAGCTGAAGGCTTTTTTGCCTTTGCAAAATTAGGACTTATAAATCTTTTTTCCACAAGTTGCTCTCTCTCAAGAGGACTTAGTGAAAGAATATCCTTTCGTTGAAAATTCATATTCATTCTTCCCAATGCATTTTCTACAGTGGCTATAACCTCTGCAGCCTGCTGATCCGTCATTTTGTTGGGGAAGGGAATATCTTTTATATTTCGGGCAAGGCGAACTCTTGTGCTTAGCACTATGTCACTTTGAAAACCCGAATCGTCATACCATCTAGCCATTTTCCTTCTCCTCCATCTTCTTAATTTTATCTCTCAACACTGCGGCATCTTCATAGCGTTCTTCTATAATTGCCTTTTTGAGTTCATCCTTAAGCTCGGATAATTCATTCTCCTTGCGGATTTTCTCGCCCGCTTCGCCGCTAAGGCTTCCTTTGTGAACGGTGGCCGGCTGTATCTGCGCCAGAGTGCTTTCGATTATTGAGCCAAATGTTTCGTAACACTTATCGCAGCCCAGAAGCCCCGTCCTGCGAAATTCATCATATGAAGTGTTGCAAGCATTGCATTTTGCCACCGACTTTGTGGTTTTATGAGAAGCAGGCATTGAAATAAAATCATTGAGAATGCTTCCTATATCAAAGATGCTTTCTGAATGACCCAGATATCCCAATTCCTGAGCACATACCGGGCAAAGATGCTGCTCGGTCTTTTGTCCGCCGATAATCTGCTTATAATGAAAACTAGCTTCTCTTGAATTACAATTTGTACATAACATATTAATCATTCCTTTCCTTATAATTAATCCGAACTCGTTTTGGGTCCGTGTTTTTAGGCTTAAACAAACAACAAAAGTAAACTTTTAAATATATCCGCCCGTACCCTATTCTTTACCGGTCCATCCGGTATGGCAGAAAGGGCATTATTTGAACAAGCCGTCATTATTATTTTAACTTCCGCTGAGCCAATTATATTATTGACATAAAGAGAATTAAGTATAGCTTCAACGGTCATTATGTCCACGCTGTTACCGAGGCGCCCCAGAATATGCTCAATCATATTATTGTTTTCCAGTTCCACACGGGTAATCTTTACGTATCCGCCGCCACCTCTCCTGGACTCAACCAAAAAACCTCTTTCTGTAGTAAATCGGGTTTGTATTACGTAATTTATCTGCGAGGGAACACAATTGAAATATGAAGCAAGTTCATTTCGCTTGAGTTCCACACTTGTCTGCGCTTCAAGAAGTTCTCTTATAAAGTTCTCTATTGAATCACTGATTTTCAAAAGAAATCCCCTCCTTCGGTTTTTGACTTTGACTTTCTTTGACCTTACGCCTGCATTATAACTCACAAAATTCATTTTGTCAAGAGGAAATTTGGTTTTTTTCAAATTCTTTTCATACTTTTTTTAAATATGCAAAAAAAGTACGTTTTTGCGCATAAATATGTATCTGTTTTGCTCACTATAGCCCAAAACCCAGTATTTATGCGGTTTTCAGAGAAATGTTCAAAAAAAGCATACTTTTTCTTCATCTTCAAATTCTTAAAAAAATTGACAAAAAAATTCCGGAAAAGTTATTACAAAAATGTTAAATAAAATATTATGTAACCTGAAATTTTTTAAAAAAATTTTTTGTTTTTTTTCGAAAATTTTTTTGAAAAAAGCTTTCTTTTTGTGTGGATAACTTTGTGGATATGTGGATTAAACCCACTAAACAACTACCTTTTGTCGTTTTTTAAACTTTTGATTTTTTTGGTAAAAAAGCTTTGTCAAGAAAGAATTTTTACTAAAATATTTTTTCTTTTTTATAGAAATTTTTCCTTGACATCGATTGTTTTTGCGGCAGAAAATTTCGCAATAAAATTTAAAAATAATGCTTTATGTCAACCTCAAAAAAACCGGGTTTTTTTAATGCGAATAAAAAATCAATTAAAGTTTAACAAATTTAAACATTAATCTTTTTACAGTCTAATAAATATGTATGGTGTAATATGTATATGAAAGGAATAATTATAATGAGAACATTAAAAATCGGGGATTCATATCTTGACGTCCAATATTTATCCCTGGGTCTGATTCGCGCAGGTTTCAACCCCGGAGGAATCAAAAGCCTTTTTGACCAAAGCCTGCACAATGCTGTGGTTGCCTTTCAGAATAGTCAGGGAATATCTGCCGATGGCATCGCCGGCGAGGACACTTTCTCACGACTTTTGCCATATCTTAAAGGATACATTACAACTGTTATTTCCCAAGGTGAGGATTTATCTTCCATTTCTGATAAATACTCAACTTCAGAAAATGCTATCCGCAACGCAAATCCTATGTTACAAAACTTCTCTCCCGGTGCCCAAATAACGGTTCCGTTTGGCTTTGACGTTGTTGCAGATAATGTGGACTACTCCTACGAGCTTGTTACATTCTTTATGGAAGGTCTTAAAGCGCGATATCCTTTTATTGAACTTTCATCTGCAGGTAACTCTGTAATGAATAAAGAGCTTTGGTATCTTAAAATCGGAACCGGCGAAAAAAGAGTATTCTTTAATGCATCCCATCATGCAAATGAGTGGATTACCACGCCCATCCTAATGAAATTTACCGAGGATTACCTGAAAGCAACATCAAATAATGAAACCATAAACGGTCAAAGTGCCAAAGACTTATACAGCACCAAAACCCTATATATGATACCCCTTGTTAATCCTGACGGGGTAGATCTGGTAACAGGAGCTCTTAATACCGACGACCCCGAGTATATAACCGCACGTAACATTGCAAGCTCATACCCCTCCATACTGTTTCCGAATGGTTGGAAAGCAAATATATCGGGAACAGACCTCAACCTTAACTATCCGGCATCCTGGGAAAAGGCAAAAGAAATAAAATACTCCATGGGTTTTGTATCTCCTGCTCCCCGAGATTATGTGGGTTCTTCTCCTCTTTCAGCAATAGAAAGCAGAGCACTGTATAATTTTACAATAAAAAACAACTTCTCCCTTACTGTGTCTATGCACACCCAGGGAGAAGTTATATATTGGAAATATCTTGACCTTCTCCCGCCACGAAGTGAAGAAATAGTCAATGAATTGGCCCGTGTAAGCGGTTACATACCCGAAGACACACCCTATGCGTCAAGTTTTGCAGGGTATAAGGACTGGTTTATATCCTATTATAACCGACCCGGATACACCGTAGAAAGCGGAAGAGGTCAAAATCCACTTCCCATCACAGATTTTGCAGATATTTATCCCGCCAACTCAAGGTTACTTACAAAAGCCCTTGAACTCGCTTAAATCACTTAAGATATCCGTAAACCACACGTTCTATCCCGGCAAGATCTTTATCAACAGAAATATTATAGAAGAATGGTTCCATAAGGGAGACAACATCTTCTGCCTGCCCCATACCCACCTCGAAAGCAAGCAGTCCGCCTTTTTTCAGGCAAGCGGAAATGTTACTGACAATGGCTTTGTAAAAATCCAATCCGTCGCTCCCGCCATCAAGAGCCAGGCACGGTTCATAATCCACTACATCCGACTCGAGACCTTCAACTACCTCAGTTGGAATGTACGGTGGATTGGAAACAACACAGTCCGCAATAACGGATGTATAAGGAACAAGAACATTATGGATATCAAAAGTAATATCCACTCCGTTCATCCGAGCATTTTGCCTTGCAACTGCAAGTGCCGGCTCACTTATATCCAGACCAATTACCAAAGCTCCCGGTGAATACTTTGCCAAAGACACCGCAATGGCACCGGATCCGGTACACATATCTATTATCAATGGATTTCGCTTGTCCTTCAAAAACTCCAAAGCTCTTTCTACAAGAATTTCCGTATCAGGTCTTGGGATAAGGACATCACGGGTTACAACAAAGTCCATGGACATAAATTCCTTTTTACCGATAATGTATCCCACCGGTTCCCTCTTGCTCCTGCGGTCTATGTATGAAAAATACTCATCGTTTGCCTGTTGAGGCATTTCATCCTCTCTGTGAACCGTAAGATACACCGAATCGCACCCCAAAGCCTTGCAAAGAAGAATTCTTGCATCAAGTCCTGCAGTTTCTATTGAATTTTCGTTAAGTAAAGCGATGCCTTTTTTAAGGGCATCGCCTATCTTGTATTTTACCATTTGTCTTCCTCTTTGTCTTCGGGAATAACAGCCTTTATAGAAGCTATAGCAACTTCAAGCTGACTGTCGTCGGGTTCACGGGTTGTAATCTTCTGAAGCCACAATCCGGGAAGAGTAAGCACACGTACAACTCTGTTTCTGCTTCTGCCTGCAATTTTAATAATTTCGTAGGAAACGCCTGCAACAACCGGCATAAGAGCTATACGCATAAGCATATTCTGCCACATAACTCCCCATTTAAGGAAAGAAAAAGTAATTATACTTACTACCATAACAATGAGGAGAAAACTGGTTCCGCACCTGGGGTGAAGCCTGGAGTGTTCTCTTGCATTTTCCACGGTGAGCTCGGCACCACTTTCATAAGTGGCTATGGTTTTGTGCTCTGCACCATGATATTCAAACACTCTCTGAATATCCTTCATACGGGAAACTAAAAGCATATATCCGAGGAAAATAAGCATTCTTATAAGCCCCTCGGCAAGATTTAGAATAATAGGTTTTTTTATAAAAATGCCAATAACCGTAGCAAGGGCATTTGGCAAAAGCATAAAAAGACCAATGCTGAAAATAATCGCTACAAACACAGCAAAGTAAATTGCAATATCCTTTACCTTATTGCCGAATTTTCTGTCCAGCCAAGCTTCAAATTTTGAAGGCTTATAGTTCTCATCATCTTCATCGATATCCATCTGATCTGCTGAAAACATAAGACACTTCATACCGGTAAGCAATGATTCAACAAAAGATATAACTCCTCTTAAAATAGGAATTTTATTTAATTTGTGTTTTACAACAAAACTGTTTACGGGCTTTTTATCTATAACTATGGTGCCGTCGGACTTGCGCACTGCAGTTGCAATTTCCTTGGGTCCACGCATCATAACGCCTTCTATTACAGCCTGTCCGCCTATAGAAGTAATATGAGCGGGACAACTATCCTGAGGTTTCTTTTTCATCAAATATCTCCTTTAATGTACAACATCTATGTTACATTATACCTTTATACGAAGTATAAGTCAATGAACAATTTGTTAAATTCCCTCCATGTCAAAATCAGGAATAAACGCCTTATCCGAGCTTGCCGAATCCTGCACATATGCATTTTTAACTCCCAGAGAAAGAGCATAGTCTACAAGCTTTTCATATTCTCTGCGCGAAGGTGTTTCCGAAAGTTCGGGATGTTCCGGGAATTCCCCTATGGGTGTGTACTGATTCATAATACTTATGAAGATACTGTCGCCGTAGGTTTTATACAGATACTCCACAACCGCTTTTGAATTTTTTAAACTTCCGGGCAAAAGCATATGTCGTACAATTACACCTTTCCTTGCAATTCCGTCATTATCAATAATAACCTTATCCTTTTGCCGCACCATTTCAGCCAAAGCGGCCTTTGTAACCTCCGGATAATCTCCGGCACCGGAATATTTTTGAGCAAGGCCTCCGTCCATATATTTAAAATCCGGAAGATATATATCAACGATATCTTCTATCTCTTTGAGAGTATCAACAAGTTCATATCCCCCACTGTTGTATACCACGGGGATTTCAAGGCCCATATTTTTCGCTATATCTACTGCCTTTTTTATTTCAAAGGCATAATGAGTAGGCGTAACCAGATTAATGTTATGAGCACCCTTGGTTTGCAAATTCATAAAAATTCCGGCAAGCTCCTCCAATGTCAGAATCTTTCCGGAGTTTTTCTGAGAAACAGCATGGTTCTGACAGAAAATACACCTTAGGTTACAACCATTAAAGAACACCGTACCGGACCCATTTTTTCCGGATATACACGGTTCTTCCCACATATGCAAATATGCCTTTGATGCCATGATTTCTTTTGGCGAATTACAATATCCCAAAAAAGCTCCTTGCCTTATCACATTGCACTTTCGAGGACACAAATTGCATTGCTCCATATGAAAACCTCACTTTATTCTCATATAACGTTTTCTTCTCTCTTGATGTTTTTTCCTGAGTTTATCCATACGGCGCCGTCTTCTTATGTATATTGCTATCCACAAAATAACTATAACCGTAAGGATAACTAAAATTACAACAATTATGGTTTTAAGCGTTCTTTCGTTGTTTTCAGTACGAATTATGTCTCTGTACTCGCTCATATCTTCGGTAATAGTAAGCTCTGTTCCGTATTTTTCTGCATACCAGGATGCAAAAGCATTAAATGTCTTTACAACTGCAACGTCGTAGTTTTCTTTGTCAAAATCCGGCTCCATATACGATACCAATATATCCTGAGACATCTGTTCTGTTATAGCAGCGCTTATACCGGGAGAAATTATTATATGATAATCGTCAGCGGATTCACATATAAAAATAAAAATACTGTTTTTTCTGCCGATTGATTCTACCTCGAGGTCTTCGTAGAGCTTTTGGGCATATTCCGCAACAGAAAGCTCTCCGGTGGTTTTTTCTGTAGCTATTATTATACGGGCACCGGTATCTTCCGAAAGCATAGAGTTTTGAGTTAAAATATACTTTTCAACGGGCTCGGAAATTATACCTGCCTCATCATAAACAGACAAAAACTCATCGTCGGCATATGCCACTGAAAATAACATTATAAATACTGTAAGTATACATATAATCTTTTTCATTTGTATCATTCCTGCAATTCTTATAAAACTTTTATACCATATCATTGTATAACAAAACCCGAAAATTTACAAGAGGCAAATCTTTCACAACACAAAACAAAACTCCCGTATTGCCACGCAACCGGGAGACTTTATTATAAATTGGGCATTTCGTCGGGTCTTGCCACTTCGAGAACAAAAGAATTTGTCCAAAAACCGGGACGCATCCAAACCTTGGTGTAAGCGATTCTGTTCTGTGGAGTAAGATTTATGTGCAAATCGTTGCATCTTCGGTTCAATCCGGCAGCTACATGCAAAGTATGCATGCCGTACCTTACAGGAATACACAAGGTTTCTCTGTTGCCTATATAGCCCATAGGTTCTCCGTCGATGTATATGCCAAAGCCTCCGGCAATACCAAGGGGCGAACCCTTTCTGTATAAATAGATTGCAGCATCCTCGGGAATATTAAGAAGCTGTCTGCACTTTGGGCAATAGCTTCCCGGTGTGGTGTTGAGAACTTCTCCGCAAGAAGAACATTTAACTCTTAATAAATTTGCCATATTAAAACCTCCTGTCTTTTTCAAGTGTAACACACAATAAAATCTTATGTCAAGAATGATGTCACTTTTTGTCGTTTAAATATCCATAAACCCTCTTAGGGGTCAAGTCCCCCCTATTTTGCGCAACAAAAAAAGACTTGCACAAGCAAGTCTCTTTTTGTTGGTCGGAGTGACGGGACACGGCTGCTTCGCATCCTACCTGCTTGCCCACCCAAGCCTTCGGCTTCGGTACCGGTCTACGCACCTTTTCGCTGAAAAACATGCCACCGGCATGTTTTTCTTAACGCGAAAACCCTCTTAGGGTTCAAGTCCCCCCTATTTTACGCAACAAAAAAAGACTTGCACAAGCAAGTCTCTTTTTGTTGGTCGGAGTGACGGGACTTGAACCCACGGCCCCCAGACCCCCAGTCTGGTGCGCTACCAACTGCGCTACACCCCGAAATGTATGGCGCGCCTAAGTGGATTCGAACCACCGGCCTAACGCTTAGGAGGCGTTCGCTCTATCCTGCTGAGCTATAGGCGCATACGAATCTGCACATCGGCTACATTTAAATATAATACTCTAAAAAATGCAGTTTGTCAAGAGTTATTTTTAAAAATCTCAAGAAAAACCTGTTGTTTTTTTCTTTTTTATTGGCATTACCTTCAATTTATGAGTTTTGGGGGCTATTGACTTTTTATTATGATTGAATTATACTTATTACAATACATTATTGTTACGGAGTTGAACTGTATGCGCATTCTCAAAACTGTTTTGTGTATAATTCTGGCCGGTGTAATTATATTATCATTTGCAGGTTGTTCTCCCAAAGACTTTGTTCCGGAAAAAAAGGATGAAAACACTGCCGATTATAAAAAAGTTGTGGAGGAGTTTATTGACTCGTTCCAAAAATACAATATAGCCAATGCAAAAACATATCTTACAAATGAAAAATACGCTGAGGGCGTATTTGAATTCGAATCAGATGAACAGATTAAAAATAATTACGTAAAAAAGCTCCAAAGTGGTGCTTCCGGTAAAGTATGGACATCAGAGGACGCCCTGAAATATACCGAAAATCTGATGGAAATGTTTAAAATCATACGGGAATATAAACCAACAGACTACAAAGAAGACAAAGACACCATAATTGTTACTCTTGAATGTACTGCTCCCGACATTAGTAAGTACAACGAACTCCTTACAAACATTGCTCTTGAAGTACAGGATGAACTTAAAAAAGCCGACAAATTCAGCGATCCTGCATACAGAGAATTTGTTCAAAGAATGATTAATGCCCCCAAAAAGTTCACTGATAAAGTTACATCAACAAAGACTATTGTACTTGTAAAAAAAGACGATAACTATAGAATAGATCCCGGTCAGGGTGATTTTAAAGAGATTTTTACTGATTCTGTAATTAAATAAGCTTACATTGCATATGACAATGCCGTACAAAGCCAACTTCTTTGTGCGGCATTTTTACTTTAAGCAGTTGCAATCCCTATCCATATTTGATATACTTTAATTGTACTAAATCTTGAACAAGGAGATATAAATATGAAACTTCGTAAACTTTTCGCTTTATGTATTTTATGCGTTATTTTCCTTTTGGCAATAAGTATTTGCGTATCAGCCGAGGAAAAACTCCCCGAGGTAACCATAGCAATAAGTGCTGACTTCAAACCATTCGAATACATGGATGATAACAACAATCCAACCGGCATTGATGTGGACATAATGAATGAGTTATGCAACAAAATGGGTGTTACGCCAAAATATCTGAACATAGATTTTGATGCTATAATCCCTTCTGTAAGAAGTCCTCTTGCAGATTTTGGAATTTCTGCAATGACCATAACGGAGCAAAGGAAAAAATTTGTAGACTTCACAGATACATACTTAAGTTGTAAGACATACAATCCCAACCTCGATAAATGGTATGATGAGAGCTATGCTATTCCGGTAAAGCTTTCCGGTGAGTACAAAGAGGAACTCAACAAAGCTATAGCCGAATTAAAGGAAGAGGGCATCATCGACAGCATTGCCGCAAAATACGGTCTTAAAAAAGATGCCGACGGCAACTTTATATACCATATGCCCAAAACAGAATACAAGCCTCCTGTCTACAACGTTTCCTCCTGGGCAAAAGCAAGTGTAGAATATGGCATTAAAAATCACTGGACTTCGCCGGAAGATTTTAACAATGATTTCACTGTAAACATTACACGCGAACAATTCTGCGAAATTACTTACAATATGTTAAGAGACCTGGATATGCTGGGAACAGTAAATGTTGCCGACACATCATTTACCGATACCGAAAACACAAAAGTTCTCTATCTGGCACAAGAAGGTATTATAAGCGGTAAGGGTGACGGAAAATTTGCTCCCGACGACAGCCTTACCAGAGCTGAAGCTGCTTCTATTCTCTACAGGGTTGCACGCTACAACGGTATTGAATTCCAAGAATATAAAGGTGAAAAATTCTCCGACGATAACCAGATACCTGCCTGGGCAAAGGAATATATCTATCTGGCTGTATCCGGGAAAATAATGTCCGGTACAGGCGACGGAGTTTCACCCATGAGCACATATACTGCAGAACAGGCCGTTTCCACCATAGAAAGACTTTTTAAATCCATAAAATAATCTCCGGAGGTAGTCTATGATTCCGGTTATATCCGTAGAACTGATGCGCGAAAGCGACAAATATACCATTAAAAATTTTATTTCTTCCAAAGAGCTTATGTACAAAGCCGGAAAGGCTGTTTTTGACATTGCCTGCCCCGCTGACGGAAGTGTTATAGTTTGCGGCAGCGGCAATAACGCCGGCGATGGATATGTAATAGCTCTGGAAATGGAAAAAGCCGGTCTTAATCCCACCCTTTTACTTTTGGGAAATAAATTTTCCGAGGACGGACTTTATTATTTCAACCGGTGTAAAGAAAAAGGAATAAACTATACTTATGCCGATGAAAACACGACCTTTGAGGGCTATTCGGACATAATAGACTGTATATTCGGAACCGGATTTAAAGGTGAACCAAAAGGTCTTGTTGCTCAAATCATAGACAAAATCAACCAATCCCAAAAAAGAGTAATTTCCGTAGACATAAACAGCGGTTTAAACGGAAACAACGGAAAATACATAAAATGTATTAAATCAGACCTTACAGTTTCCATAGGCTATTTCAAAACGGGTTTTTTCCTTGGTGAAGCTCACCGTGTAATAGGCAAAGTAATAAATGCAGATATAGGTATTCATCTTATCGGCACGCCCTACTCCCTTATAGACAAGGTAGAGAACTTTCCGTACCATTATACGGACCGGTTTACGTCCTTTGAAGATAACCCGGTGGAAGAACTTAAATCTCTTGCCAAGGGAGATTATATACGTTGTAGCAACATACTGACCAACGGCACCAAAACATATATTATTGCAGGAGATACATCCTATGGAAATTAAACCTATTGCCACCATATATACCCCGTTTTCAGAAAAATTCGGCATTCCAAGACAAAGCGGTCTTGCCGCCACAAAGGGAAAAATTGTTTTTGAACCCGAATATCGTAATCCGGATGCAATACGCGGACTGGAGGGATACTCCCACATATGGCTTATATGGCAGTTTTCATTGAATGTTTGCGAAGAATGGTCCCCTACTGTTCGTCCACCGCGCCTTGGCGGCAACAAAAGAATAGGCGTATTTGCAACCAGGTCACCTTTCAGACCAAACGGACTGGGTCTTTCATCCGTAAAACTGCTTGAGATTGATTGGCTGTCCGAAGAAGCACCTGTTCTCTATGTAGAGGGAGCCGATATGGTAGACGGCACACCAATATATGATATAAAGCCATACCTTACATATACCGACAGTCATCCGGAAGCGGAGTGTGGTTTTGCGCAGGATGTGCTCGGATACAAGCTTGATGTCTCGGTAGATAATGCTATACTTGAAGTAATACCTCAAGAGAGTCGTCAATCACTTATAAAAATTCTGGAAAACGATCCGAGACCATCTTATCACGAAGACCCCGACAGAGTATACAAAATGTCTTTTATGAAATTTACTGTTGAATTTTCCGTAAACAAAAAAACCTTGATTGTAAAAAGTATTTCTTAACCCGGAGGGAAAAATTATGAGTTCTAAAAAAAGTCCTGTACTAATCATTATTATTTGCTTGCTTTCCGTACTTCTGATAGTTTGCGGTGTGCTTCTGTACTATGTGACCACCACAAAAAATAACGGCGCCGAAAAATCCCGGGATAACTCCGTACAAGACGGAGATACAGAGGAAGAACTTGTTGATTCCGTGGATTATACCATTGAAAGAGATGATCTTTCTTTTGAAAACAAAGATCGCGAGCTTTATCTCACACAGTATTATGAAAAGGTTGTAATAACCACAAAAGGAAAAAACTTTAAAAACATAAATTCCCTTATACAGAAACAATCCGACCGTTTTTTAGATGAAGCCAAAGGAAACGAGTACTTTGTACGGGACGAAGAATATATAAGCAATATGAATTACAGCAATTATTGTTCTGCCGCCGTTACCAAAAACTCAGATGGTGTTCTTAGCATAAAAATGACAAGAACATGGTTTATGGGTGGTGTAAGCAACATAGATTCATGGGGTCTCAACTATGACTTGGCAACCGGAGAAGAATTGAGTATTTCCGATTATCTCGGCATGTCAAAGTCCGAAACCGAGAAATATTTTAAAGAGGAATCAAAAAAGCAAATACAAGACGGTTTCTTTGAAGATGCCGCCAAAACAATAGACAGCTATGTTCTTGAAGACTTTAACTACTACCTGAAGAATAACAGTATTTTTATCTGCTACAGCACATATGAACTCGCTCCCGGTGTTGCCGGAGCAATTATCATGGAAATCCCCATCCCCACAACCAATAAGTAAACGGAGGTTCATATTATGCACAAACTCTGGTATGACAAAGAAGCCTTGACCTGGGAAGAAGCGCTACCAATAGGAAACGGAAGACTTGGTGCAATGGTGTTTTCCAACCCCATAAATGACCGAATCCAAATAAACGAAGATACCCTTTGGACGGGATATCCGGGAAAGGAATCCCGAAAGCACAGTACAGACGAACTCTTACCCATACGAAAAATGATAGAAGAAGAACAATATGCCAAAGCAAACAAAGCCCTGTCGGACACTATGTTCGGCACTTCTTGTGAAGCATATGTTCCTTACGGAAGCATAAATATTGAGCTTATGTCCGCAAGGTCGGAAATAACGGACAACGTGGAAATTACCGACTATTACCGCGAACTCAATATGCAAACTGGTATCATAAAAACAACCTATAAATATTGTGATTGCAATATAAGCAAAGAGTATTTTGTATCATTGGAAGATGATATTCTTGTTATAAATCTTAAATGCGATAAAAGAATGCACTTTCACTTATACCACTCTATTTCTCTCGAAAACAAAACGGAAAAGTGCACAAAAGGCGTAAAACATACCGGAAGATGCCCGACAAACACCAACCTTGAATACGGCGATGAAGAAACCGTACACTTTGCGTCTCACCTTGATGCCATAACCAATGACACCAATGATAGTCCCTGGGATTCAAGTTACAAAGCAGGCGGAGGCTACATGAGAGTAGGCGGAACTGATATTACCCTTCTTTTCTCCCTTAAAACAAGCTTTAACGGATACAACAAAATGCCCGTATCTCAAGGCAAAGAATATGTGAATGCCTGCACTCAATCTCTTGAAAATGCCATGAAGCTTTCCTATGAAGAGCTCAAAGCAAGGCATATACAAAAACACAAATCAATGTTTGACAGAGTAAATCTTACAATAGACGGTGAGGATTACTCCCATGAACCAACAAACAAAAGAATAAAGCTTGCAGCACAAGGACGGTGCGACAACGGACTTGTAACACTGCTATTTGACTACGCAAGATATCTTACTATCTGCGGTTCTTCCGAAGAGAGTCAGCCCATGAACCTGCAAGGTATATGGAACGACAAAATGATACCACCCTGGAGGTGTGACTACACCACAAATATTAACACAGAAATGAACTACTGGATAACAGAAACCTGCGACCTTCCAGAGTGTCATATGCCTCTTTTCAAAATGCTTGAAGAATTTTACGAAAAAGGCAATACTTTCGGGCTCCCGGGTTGGTCGGTGTGGCACAACACTGATTTGTGGCGTTTTAACTACGAAGCAACCAAAGAACCTCTATGGGGTTATTGGCAAATGGGTGGATTCTGGCTTATGCGTCATATATGGGAGCACTATATCCACACCAAAGATATTAAATTCCTTAAAAGAATGTATCCCGTAATGATTGGTGCAACAGATTTTCTGAAAGAATGGATGATTACAGACGAAAACGGATTTCTCACAACCTGTCCTTCAACATCTCCGGAAAATGAATTTCTCCGGGACGGAGAAAAATGTGCTGTTTGTGAGGGCAGTGCCATGGACCTTTCAATATGCTTTGATACATTTGATAAAACCGTCAAAGCCGGAAATATTCTCGGAAAAGATGTATCAGAATTTGAAAATATCTTAAGACGTATAAAACCGGTTGCTGTAGGAAAAGACGGAAGAATTCTTGAATGGAGCAGAGAGCTTAATGAATCCGAGCCGGGTCACAGGCATATATCTCACCTTTATGGATTGTTCCCATCCGACATATGGGCAGACGGAAGCTATGACAATGCTGTGCAAAAAACTCTTAAATTCCGTCTTGACAACGGTGGAGGGCACACCGGGTGGTCAAATGCATGGATAGCAAATATATATGCAAGACTTGGGGTTTCTCAAGGTGTAATAGGTTGTATCAACACTATGTTTAAAAAATCCATTTATCCCAATATGCTTGACGCTCACCCGCCCTTCCAGATTGACGGAAACTTCGGTATATGCTCAGCAATATGCGAAGCACTTATCCAAAGCCACAAGGGCAAAATCGAGCTTATACCGGCACTTCCCAAAGAGTGGAAATCCGGTGAAGTCAAGGGCTTTGTAACCCGTACAGGCGAGAAAATAAGTTTTAAATGGAAAAACGGCAAAGCTGAAATAACCGAAAGAGTTGAAATCTAATTATGAAAGTTTCTGATTATTATCAAAAATTGTATGAAATGCTTGATACTGTTACGCCCCTTTCCAAAGACTGCGGTATGCTCTGCAGCGGTGCTTGTTGCAAAGACGGAGAGTCTGAAAGAAAGGGCATGTTGCTTTTCCCATTTGAAGAAAAGGTACTCAACCATAAGGGATATGAAATTGAGCAATCAGAGTGGAAGTATGGCAATAAAAATGCATACATACTCTACTGCAACGGAACCTGCAACCGAAAATTAAGACCTCTTGCCTGCAGAATATTTCCCCTTACACCAATTATTAATGATGATGGAAGCACAAAGCTTATCATGAATCCGCTTGCCAAAGGTATATGTCCCTTGGCAAGGAGCTTAAAGCCCGGACAACTTGAACCGGAATTTGTTCAAAATGTTCATAAAGCAATTAACCGTATTGCAAAATTAAAGGGCGGAAAAGAGTACATAAGGATGTTATCCGATATATCAAAAGATTTTATAAACTTTTAAAGGAGAAATTTCGAATGTTGAATTTATCAATTATGCCAATGGAATTGGAGCACATTGATGAAATTTGTAATGATATCAAGCAACCATTATTTAACTACGTCTTCACAACAAAAATCCCCACTCATAATCGAGTGGGGATTTCGTTTATTTAACCTTAAGATTAAACTAATTCAATTATTGCCATTTCAGCATCGTCACCGCGTCTGGGACCTAATTTCATAATTCTGGTGTAGCCGCCGTTTCTGTCTGCATACTTGGGAGCTATTTCATCAAATAACTTGATTACTACATCTCTCTTTGTGATGTATGCAAGTGCCTGTCTCTTTGTATGCAATGTATTAGTCTTACCTAATGTTATCATTTTTTCAGCCATGCATCTTGTTTCCTTAGCCTTTTCAACGGTTGTTTCAATTTTACCGTTTTCAAGGAGAGAAGTAACGAGATTCTTAAGCATTGCTTCTCTGTGATCGGAAGCACGACCAAGTTTTCTTGTACCGGGCATTGGATAAACCTCCTTTGTACTAATTATATACCAAATATCTGTTCAACAATGATTACTCGTCATATTCTTTGGAGAATTCAAGACCCAAAGAAGTAATCTTGCCGACAACTTCTTCCAGGGACTTTCTTCCAAGGTTTCTGACTCTCATCATTTCAGCTTCTGACTTGGATACCAAATCAGCAACAGTGTTAATGCCTGCTCTCTTTAAGCAGTTAAATGAACGAACGGACAAATCGAGTTCCTCGATAGTAGTTTCAAGAACTTTATCCTGTTTTTCTTCAACCGTATCTACCATAATATCGGTATTTGCAATATCGTCGGAAAGATCTGTAAAGAGGTTCATATGCTCAGTGACAATCTTTGAACTTAAGGAAAGAGCATCCTCGGGAGCTATTGTTCCGTCGGTAAAGATTTCCAAAGTAAGCTTGTCATAGTCAGTTATCTGACCTACACGGTAATTTGTTACTGTGTAGTTAACCTTATCTACAGGAGAATATACAGAATCCACGGGGATAACACCGATTACATTCTGAAGCTTCTCTTTGTTCTTTTCACTTGTTACATAACCTCTGCCGTTTTCAAAAACAATCTCCATATAGAGTCTTGCTTTATCGCTAAGTGTAGCAATGTGCAAATCTCCGTTCATAATGTCGATTTCGTGGTCTGTAACAATATCCTTTGCGAATACTTCACCGGCGCCGTTTGCTTCAATGTAAACGGTTTTGGGAGCATCGCTGTAAACCTTTGCTATGATTCTCTTTACATTAAGGATTATTTCTGTAACATCTTCCTTAACACCGGGTATTGTGGAAAACTCATGAAGTATTCCATCAATCTTAACGCTTGTGGGCGCTGCACCGGGAAGTGAAGATAAAAGAACTCTTCTTAATGCATTACCTAAAGTTGTACCGTAACCTCTTTCGAGAGGCTGAACTTCAAATTTCGCATATCTGGGATTGGTCTTGTCGTCGACTCTTTCAAGACCTGGTTTCACCATTTCGATCATATTGTAACCCTCCATTTCAAAACTAATATTATCTCATTACTGAGGGCATCCTTATTATTTGGAGTACAACTCGATAATAAGGTGTTCTTCAACTTCAAAGTCAATATCGTCTCTCTGAGGTACAGCAATAACTTTACCTGTTACTGTTGTCTTGTCCATATCTAACCACTTGGGAACGTTTCTTGAAGAATTCTTCTCAATAAGAGCCTTCATTCTTGCGGATTCAAGTGATTTTTCTCTTACAGTGATAACGTCACCAACTTTAACAGAATAAGAGGGAATATCAACTCTCTTACCGTTTACAAGAATGTGTCCGTGGTTAACCATCTGTCTGGATTCTCTTCTTGTAGTTGCAAGAGCTAATCTGAATACTACATTATCAAGTCTGCATTCGAGAAGTGAAAGTAAGTTTTCACCTGTTACGCCGGGCATCTTAACAGCAGATTCATAAAGTCTTCTGAAGGGCTTTTCAAGCATACCGTAAACAAACTTTACCTTCTGCTTTTCTGTAAGCTGTCTGCCGTATTCACTCTGTTTCTTTCTTGTAGGGTTAGGATTTCTGTTAGACTTTTTGTTTTCGTATCCCATAACAGCGGGTGAAATACCCAATGTTCTACATCTTTTTGCAATAGGTTGCATATTTTTAGCCATTGTAAATTCCTCCTTCCCTTAAATCAAACTCTTCTTCTCTTAGGCGGTCTGCAACCGTTATGAGGAATCGGAGTTACGTCTTTAATCATTGTTACTTCAAGACCTGCAGTCTGAAGTGCACGAATTGCAGCTTCTCTGCCGGCACCGGGACCCTTTACGTATACTTCAACAGACTTTAAGCCATGTTCCATAGCAGCCTTAGCAGCTGTTTCTGCAGCCATCTGTGAAGCAAAGGGTGTGCTCTTCTTGGAGCCTCTGAAACCGAGACCACCGGAGCTTGCCCATGAAAGTGCATTACCCTGCACGTCTGTAATTGTTACTATAGTGTTGTTAAAAGTGGAGCGAATATGAACAGCTCCGCGTTCTATATTTTTCTTTTCTCGTCTTTTACGAGTTTTCTTGACCTGAGCAGCCATTTAAATTTCCCTCCTTCTCTTATTTCTTCTTACCAGCGATTGTTCTCTTGGGACCTTTTCTGGTTCTTGCGTTATTCTTAGTATTCTGACCTCTTACGGGGAGACCTCTTCTGTGACGAAGACCTCTGTAACAGCCGATTTCTATAAGACGCTTAATATCGAGAGCAATCTGTCTTCTTAAATCACCTTCAACTGTGTAATCTCTGTCAATGATTTCTCTGATTTTAGATACTTCGTCTTCCGTTAAATCTTTAACTCTGGTATTAGGATTGATACCAGCTTCTGCTAAAATCTTGTTGGAGCTCTTTACGCCAATACCGTATACATAGGTAAGGCCGTATTCAACTCTCTTTTCATTAGGTAAGTCTACACCTGCTATTCTTGCCATTAGCTTTTTGCACCTCCTGCTTTGATATTAACAATAGTATATATTCATAACCGAAGGGTTCACCATATGGTGCAGCCGCTCCCTTACGGCTATAAGGCTGAATGAATTTTTGCTCTTACAAGCAACGGTTAATAATTAATGATTAACCCTGTCTCTGTTTGTGCTT
>JAZQFN010000084.1:0-5971 GCA_045539515.1 Clostridia bacterium | reverse complement strand
AGGGAGTCTATTTAAACTCATAGAATTATTTTTGCATAAATTTCAGACCGACACTTTTCAATGCCGGTCTGTTTGCTATGATATTATTTAAGCTGAAAATTTTTTGAATTTTCTCTTGACTTTATTTAGCAGGTCTTTTTAATTCTACTGAATACCAGGTACTTCCATCTCAGTTATTTCACCTTGAGGAACGGTGAAAAGCGAATTGTCAACAGTGTATGTAACCGATATTTCGGAAACAACCTCAAGCTGACCAACCTTCTGTATTACAAATGCAAGGTCATTGCCGTCGAAAAGATATCTGACACTTATACCGCTTATGCTGAATTCCTCGTAGTCATAGTCTTTTCCATTGTAGTTCATTGTACCCGATGAGGAATAACTTTCGTAGTACTGAAGCTGATTTTTATCTATAATGTTAACTTCGTCCGGCAACTCTATGGGACCGGGATAGCTGACCTTTATAATCTTTCCGGCGGGGTATATAAGGTACTGATTGGAATCTCTTACAATCTGCTTCATTACCATTGAAGCTACCTTGCTTTCAGAGTACATCATATTACCGCTTCGTACAACCATTACCTCGTTTACCATATTGTTCATTGAAGTAGTCATCTTCAAAGTAAATTCATCGCTTTGAAGAACATCCTCGTAGTATCTTAACAGTTTTGTGGAAGCTGTGGATTTTCTTTCGGGTCCGTCGGCTTCTTTACCCTCAACCTCGGCAATATCTTCTGTAGCAGCACTTTCTTCGGAACCCTTCTTGTTGGATTTGGTTTCATTTTCGTCATCACAGGCTGCGAATGAAAATGCCATTACAAGCACAAGCATCAAAGCAAAAATCTTTTTCATAGTTAATCCCCTTTATTCCTTTATATTACAAGACGATTATATCACCGCATAATTAAGCAAAACTACCCGTCAGCAGAAAATGTTAACACATTTTAACCATTCTGTCACACTAATGCAAAAATAAGCGGTATGGTTATGCAGGACAAAAGGTGAGATATCAACGCCATTCCCGCTGCCTCAGAGCTGTCCTTGCCCAATCCGCTTGGTATTACTATGGTGTTCAATCCAAGGGGCATAGCCAGAGAACACACCGCACATACATACACCGTATGAGGAATATCCGCAAACCGCGCAATTCCTATAAAGATAAGAGGCATAATCACAAGCCGTACCAGTGTTATTCCGTATATTCTTACATTGGTAAAGGTCTTTTTCAATGATATTGAAGACACCACCGCACCGGTAAGAAGCATAGCAATAGGTGACATACAATCCCCCGACACCCGGACTATAGAACTTAGCCATGGTGGGAGGTTTATCCTTGTGATTCCTATAATCATACCCACAACCATAGCTATAAACATAGGATTCACAAAAGATTTAAGACTCTCCTTAAAGCTCTGCTTTTTATCTGAATCAGCCATAAGAAGCCTTGGAACACCCCATAAGTAAATAAGAGTCCACAAAGGAAGTGTAAAGAGCAGATATTCAAAGAATATATCCGGAAAAAGACTCTTTACTACTGCATTACCCATAAAACCGAAGTTAGAAAATGCCAGACCGTAGGTGTATATGTTGCGGATATATCTGTCCTTTGTAAAAAGCTTTGAAACCAACACAGCAAATACTGCCGAAAGCGCAGTAATAACACAGCTTATTGCCAGTAAAACAGCCGACCGTGACATTCTCTCCGGCGTAAAGTTATCTATGAATGTCCCCAAAACAAGAGCCGGTATAAAAACATAGCTTTCCAGTTTAGACAGAACTCCTGCGGAATTCTGAGGAAGTATTTTTGTTTTGGAAAGTATGTATCCTATAAGAATAAGTCCAAACAAAAATGCAGTTTGGTTAAGTGTAGATGCAATAATACTCATGTAAGCTATCTCCCTTCTTATTTACAAGTGATTCTAACATTATTTATATCTTAAGTCAACACATCCCATCTATTGACACATCCTACAAATGGTGATATGATGCAGATACAATACGGATATTACGGAGGCATATGTATGGTTAACTTTATTCTTCATTTTCGCCTGAACAAACTAAACACACACATTAATGCAAAAAGAGAAAATACTCTCATAATAAATTCCCGAAATGAGTACATAGAATGCGAAGTATACTGTGATTACAAAGATGAACCGCTTATTCTCAGCGGAAAGATAACCGGTTGTGATGCTTCTCTTACATTTTATGAGCATCGCATTGAGCTAAGATGCGATGGCAAGCTGCTGGACGAAGAATGGCCTGCAGGAAATATCCTCTTTACGCCCAATGATGTTTTGCAAACCGATTTACCTGCATATATTGAATTTTTTACAGAGTCTGATGCAGAGGAAGTACCCGTTATAACAGATGTCTTTACCAATGCAGAAGGCTGGCGACCGGATGAAAACGTTTTTGTAGGTGACTGTATGCCCTACACCGATAACGAAAGATACCATGTGCTCTATCTTAAAGACCGTCACCACCACAAAAGCAAGTGGGGTCTTGGTGCTCATCAATGGGAGCATATATCCACCGATGACTTTGTAAACTGGAGTATACACCCCATGGCTGTTCCCATTACAGACAAAAACGAAGCATCCATATGTACGGGTTCCCATATTAAGAAAGATGCTGTCCACCATCTGTACTACACAGTAAGAACCTGCGACAGTTCCCCTGCTCCCATATGCAGAAGTCTTTCTCATAACGGGTATCATTTTTATAAAGACCAAAACTTTTCCTTTGCTCTCTCCGACAAGTATGACAGTGTAACCGCCAGGGACCCTAAGGTTATATGGGGGAAAGATGGTCTTTACCATATGTTGCTCACTACAAGGCTTATGGCGGAAGACAAAGGTTGCCTTGCCCATCTTGTATCCAAAGACCTTGAAACATGGACAGAAAAAGAAGTTCCCGAGCATATATGCGATGACAACATTGAGCCCGAATGCCCGGACTATATTGAATACAACGATTTCTACTACCTTATATACAGCCTTAACGGCAAGGCATACTACAAGTACTCCCGAGAACCATTTGGAAACTGGATTACTCCAAAAAATCCCGAAGTACCCTGTTCTTCCGTGCCAAAGGGCGCTGTTTGGCAAGGTAAAATAATATTTACCGGTTTTAAACGTATAGACGGTTATGCAGGAACCATGACCTTTAAATCCGCAACTAATTCCAAAAGCGGAGAACTTATTTTTGAACAGATATAAACACAGCCCGTTTTTTCAGCGATCAATTGTAATAATAATTCGCCGAAAAAAAGGGCTTTTATTTTATGTATTACTGAAACCGAGATTATCTACAGGCCTTGAAATAACTGTTAAATCTTCGCCTTTAAAAAGCTCATTATAGTTTCTCAAAAAATCCTCACAGGTAAGCAAACGGTCACGGATTATAGTTTTTGGGCATACAAAACTCACCTCATAAAGCCATGTTCCCTTGTAGTTTATCCTGTTTAAAGCCTCAATGAGGGATTGCCAAATTACTTTTCCCTCACCAGGAAACCAATGCCTTTCGTTAACAAAATCATAATCGGACACGTGAGTGGTTATTATTTTATCCCCCACATTATTTATAAAATCCTCTATTCTTTCGCCAAGCAGGTGATTGGTGTCAAAGCAAACCCTAAGATCGGAATGTACACTTATAAGCTCATTAATTTCCGATGAATCTCTGCCAAGGCATGTGCGGGGCAGATCCTCTACAGCCATATACCCTCCGCACTTTTTGGCAATCTCTGCAAGCTTAAAAAGGCTTTCTTTAGAGCATTCCATACGATTAGTTCTGTCTTCCTGTTCTATTGGTTCACCGCTTGGATGCACAATAAACTTATCTATACCTATTTCCGAAGCTTTCTTTATTAATTCTTCAAGATACAAAATGCTTTGTTTTGACACTTCAGGATTGGAAATATCGTTTTCGTCAAAGGGTCCAAAAGGCAAATGAAACGACCACAAATCAATGCCGTATTTTTTTGAAAACTTTAAAATATCTGCATAATTCAAATCTTTGTATTTATTATAAGGCACACTGATTTCCATAGCTTCTATTCCGGCTTTTTGATATGCTTTAAAAAGTGCTTCGTCAATTTCTTCAACCGGCGTTGACAAACCCAATTTCATCATTAGTACATCGCTCCCTTATCTTTTCAAATAGTCAGCTTTTTTAAATCAACTCTCAAAAAGCGTTCGTTCGTAAGTATTTGATCTTATTTTCTAAAAGCTTCTCTTGATGAGTCTATGCTAAATATTCTAGCACAAAGGGGGTGTTGGTGTCAATTGACAGGCAAGATTTATACTTGCAACCAAAGTATTATGATGCTTCCAATTGTTTTCGATAAGCATCTACTGTTTGAAGTTTCTCTTCAATTATAAAATCTTTTTTGCCCATAAAAATACTCCCCATAGTGTAGTCTCGAATTTTTTGTTATTTCGAGTGTCTACTCTATGGGGAGCATATCATTTCAGAGTCGTTTCATCTTTTTAATTCTTCTAAAACATAGGAAAGGGCGGGGCAAATCTGCTTATCCCACCAGCGCCAGCTATGATCTCCCTCGGAATGGGAAAAATGATGGGGAATCTCAAGCTCTTCCAGGAGGGCGTGAAATTGCTCACTATTGAAGAGGAGCGTATCCTGATCCCCGCACCAAAGATAGAGCTTTGGAAAAGGGAGCCCCTCCTGCTTATTTTTCCTTGCAAGGGCAAAAAGATCATTCTCTCCACCTTCAAGCTCCCGCTCATCCTGAAGTTCAAAATCAAAGAGCGCGCGCCATTCATTAGTGTACAGATTGCGCCCTTTACGGGTAATATCCAAAGCCCCAGAAAGGGCAATGCAGGCGCCGTATTGCTTGGGGCACCGCAGCGCCCCTTTTAGGGCACCATAGCCACCCATAGAGAGCCCTGCGATAATATTGTCCTCCCGCCGCTCACTCATTCCCTTAAAATGCGAACGGCAGATTTGGGGCAGTTCTTTGGTGATATAGGAAAAATAATTCATCCCATAGGCCGTATCGGCATACCAGCTTCGCTGCACGCTCGGCATTACCACCGCAATCTCATATTTATGGACATACCGCTCGATGGAACTATTGCGCATCCAGGAGGTATGGTCCCCTTTAAGTCCATGTAAAAGCCAAAGGGTTTTGTAGGTTTGCCCTTCCTCCACCCGGTCGGGCAGGATCACGTTGACCGACGTATTCATCTTCAGCTCTTTAGAATAAAGATTCAGTTCAAAAAACATAATAAATGCACTCCCTTATATGGAAAATTATAGTATTCTTTTTGGTGGTAGTCAATCTTTTTTTGATGGAGAGGTATTATAACATATAAGTTCGGATTTTTTCACTTAATATTGCTTGGCTAAGAAGTTCAAGTCCTCCCCAAAGGTCGTTATGGGGGAATGATATCTTTTGAATTTCACCTTGAGAAATGGCACAAAAACTCAGAAACCGTTGTGGTTTCTGGGTTTTCCGAACCGATATCTTTTTCGGTTCGCATTGTTGGCTCGTCGCACCGAAAAAGATATCGGTTATTTACTGCTTTATGCTTATATTAATATCACCGGTTGAGGTTGTAATCTCACATTTTCCACCGGTTGCTGTTTTGGGAACATCCACACTGCCCGTATCAGTTTGGACAATAAATATCTTGTCGGTAAGCAAACCACCTCTTACATCACCGGTATCGGTTTCGACGAAAATTTCAGCAGCATCTGATCCGTCGAACTTCACATCACCCGTGCTTCTCTCGATAGAAAACTTTTCCGCGGCAATCACATTATTTAAGGATATATCTCCCGTGTTTCCAGTCGACACAACATTTTTGGAGCGGATATTGGTGAGATTCGCGTTTGCGGTGGAAAGGTTGATTTTGAGATGGGGTCGAGACCTTAGATTAGAAAGGGGAACCGGCGGCGTTGAAAGGGAAAGACGAAGTGGATTTGGAGATAGATTTTCCACACG
>JAZQFN010000083.1:0-89141 GCA_045539515.1 Clostridia bacterium | reverse complement strand
CAGCAAGTCTTGGGTAATACTTGCCCCCTGTCTGCTTCATGGAATCAAAATCCACAGGCATATAAGATTTATAACCGTTGGAAGCCGTAATTGTCAGGTACACGTCCTTGATATCGGTTTCGGATATTTTTTCATTATATGAGCTGTTGGAAAACGAGTTCTTGCCAACAGTTTTGAAATCTTTACTGCTTGAAAAGAACTGAACCCAGTTATTTCCGTTGGAATTATATCCGACACCCATATAGCGGAATTCGGGATTAAGAATATTGGCACGGTGTCCGGGGCTGTTCATCCATGATTCTACAACCTCCGCAGGATTACGCTGACCCCTTGCGATGTTTTCTCCGACATTACTCCAGGTATAAGTGGAAGGAATTGCCGAGTAGCAATCGCTTCCGTCGGGTCTGTCATGAGAAAAAGTGGTTACAAGCTCCTTTTCACGAATATCGCAGATATCCTGAAGAGTACCGTTCATGGAAAGCGAATCAAGACCTTCCTTGGCACGTTCAATATTACAAAGTCTTAAAACCTCCCATTCAAACTCGTTGACAGAAAGCTCGCTGTATTTTGCTTTGCTGAGGTCCCGTGCAACACCTCCTGCCTGTCCCCCTTCGGTTTTACTACCGACGTTAAAGGTGTAACAGATCACAGCCTGCTTTTTATCCTGGGTAAGACTTTTCATTTCAGAAAGCTGACCGTTGATTTTGGTTGTGGATTTAACGTATTTTATATATTTATCCTGACCTGCCTTTATTCTGACGGTAACGGAAACCTTATATGAGTTACCCTCAATAAAACAGCCGTTGTCATCAAAATCGCCGTCCCATTCCACCTTTACAACCTCGGTGCTTGCCGTTGAGGGAACAGAGCCCGAATTTACCGGCTTTTCACCTGTCACCGGCTCGGTTACTGTAATATTGAAAATATTTACAACCGACGCAGCAAACACATTTGTTGGAAGTATGCTGAGAAGCATACATAAGCATAAAATTGTACTTAATAACTTTTTCATTGTTCATTCCTTCTTTCTTTAATAATATAGTAAATTTTTATTTTTTTAATAGTGTACAAAAAACGGGCACTTATTTACAACTCATTTTCTTTGCAAATTCTTTTACCTGTTGTTTTCTCTTTTTAGAGAGTTCTGTCGCAAGGCATTTCGGGCATCTTGTAAGTGTAGTTGATCGGCTTCTGAGCTGCGTCTGCCACGAATGACCTTTTTCACACTTCCACCATACCGGAACAGAACTGCTCGGGCTGACAGTTTCAGGGGTGAACGGCATGTTTTTTTCGTCATCCCACTCTGTTAATAGGTACTCCTTTCTTTCCTTAATGCAATAATCCTTCAGTTTCAAATTTATCACCCTCCACATCTTGAAAAATCAGATATTATATGTTATACTAATCATACACCGTCCATCAATGGGCGATGCAAGTGTGTTTTGATATTTTTTCAAAAATATATATTTTATACAAAAAACGAGGATTATTTTATGGATAATAACAATTTATTTTCCATCGGCGAGATAGCAAAAGCCGTTGGAATCACAAGAAAAATTATATTGAACTATGAAACAAAAGGTCTTATTACTCCTGACAAAAAAGACGGTGCTACGGGTAACAGATATTACACCATTGATACCTTTACTCAAATCCGCACAATCCGTGTATTTCAGGACTTAGGGCTGTCACTTGACGAAATAAGAACATATTTCAGCGATACGACAGATTTACAACCGATGATAGAACGGCTTGAAAAAATGCGTGATGAACTTAATCTTACCATTGAAAAGCTGAAAGAAAGAACACATAAAAAAGGTGATGTTATACGGGAAATCACTATTGAACCGCAGACGATATACTGCCGTGTGTATAACTCAACCTCTATTGCTGACAAGACAAATCTTTTGAGAGATACGGCTCTTGAAGCTATGAGATTACACGGAACCGATACAACAAGGAGAATGTATTTCACCGAGTATTCTGCGAATGCTCCGCAAGACATTTCATATTGTGTTGCTGTGCCTCAAGGAAGCGAAGGTGAATACATAAAGCATCTCCCCGAACTCAAAGCAATTTCCTTCTTTCATCATGGTGCTTATGAGGATATTCCCGAAGCACGAAAAAAACTTCTTTCCTATGCAGAAGAAAATAATCTGACGCTGACAGGTGTATTCCGTAATATTTATCTTGAAGGACCGCCACAACATAAAGATAAAAGCAAGTTCATCACACAGATTATTGCGATAATTGAATAAAAAAGAATGAGCCTCTAAGATTGACTCTCCTTGGAGGCTTTAATTTTTACTCAATAATTTCTTTGCAAAACAAAATGCAACACCTGCCTGTATCTATAATTTATACACTTAAAAATATAAATCAAACAAACAAGTATTGCATTTCGCTTTACAATTGACTCATGATAGGTTAACCCAAAATCAGCTTTTCATCAATCGCCATTCTTGCCAAAAATTTAATACTGTTATGTGTCAGCATTTCTCCATTTTCCTTTACATTGATTAAATCCTTCACTTCGATATAGTTTTCTTTATTTCGTTTTAGACGTTCAGTGATGAAATTTCTCTTATATCCGTCACCGTAAAGCTTTTTATTCTTTACCTGTTCTTCTTTTAATACCCTTTCATAATAAATCCTCCTGTAATGTATTAAGGTTTCCCTTATTCACATTATACAGAAGTCTTAAAACCCTTGGTATATCTGCGTTTGAAAGCAAAATAAGGGAAGACGCTAGAAAATCCATCGTAAAAATTTCTTTCCCTTGTCTATCCCTTGTTTGCCCTTAAATTATCATTTTTATATGCCAAAACTCATCGTAGTTTCGTGACCGGGAAGTACACGAAACATTACTGCTCGAAAATTGCATAAAAACAGAGGTTGAGCAAACTCAACCTCTGTATCAAATCGTATCTAATTGTATCTAATCTTATTTAAAATATCTCTTTAAAAGTCCTTCTAAACCTCTGCCGTGGCGAGCTTCATCCCTTGCCATTTCATGGACAGTATCGTGAATAGCGTCGAGGCCATTCTTCTTAGCACAGGAAGCAAGGTCAAACTTACCCTGGGTTGCACCGTATTCGCAGTCTACTCTCCACTTAAGGTTATCCTTTGTGGTAGCCTTCATGTTGGGCTCTAAGTCTTCGCCGAGGAGCTCAGCAAACTTTGCAGCGTGCTCTGCTTCTTCGTAAGCTGCCTTTTCCCAGTAAAGACCTACTTCGGGGTAGCCTTCACGGTGAGCGATTCTTGCCATGCAAAGGTACATACCAACTTCGGAGCATTCGCCGTTGAAGTTAGCTACGAGCTGCTCGTAGATGTACTTCTTATCTTCTTCGCTGATGTCGGGGTTGTTCTTTACGGTTTTGCCGTACACGCCGTACTCATGCTCCGCTGCAAGAGCTGCGCCCTCTTCCATCTCTCTGAACTTTTCCTGAGGTACCTTACATACGGGGCACTGCTGGGGAGCTGCATCGCCCTCGTGAACATAACCGCAAACTGAACATACAAATTTTTTCATAACAAATTCCTCCTAAAATATAAATATAAACTTTTAATTTTAAAACAAAACAGTAATGATTACTGTTATTGTTATTATAACACATTATTTTAAAATGTCAAGCATTTTTTAAACAATTTTTGCAAATTCCGTAAAAAACTGTGGAATGTTTATTCACCTTGGCACCTATCGCCTTGTGTGCCGCTTCCTCAAGCTTAAGTTCCACCGGAATGGGAACGTCGTCTACGCATCCGCACTTCTCGCAAGAGAAGTGGTAGTGGGCGCCTACATTGCCGTCGTACCTTTCGGAAGTGCCTGTGGAAGAAATCTTAATCACCTCTCCCATATCTGCAAGCAAACTTAAGTTTCTGTATACAGTACCTAGGCTTAACTTGGGAAAATCCGGCTTAAGGTCGGTGTAGAGCTGGTCTGCCGTGGGGTGGTCGTATCTTGAGCGAAGCATAGTAAGTATTGCATCTCGCTGTCGGCTGTGCTTAATTGCTGTTGCCATATAATCACCTCAACTTCAATAATGATAATCGTTACTATTATTATATCATTTATTTTCCATTTGTCAATAGTTTTTTAAAAAATTTTTTTGTGAATAAAAAATGCAACAGCACACCCTTTCGGCACTGTTGCATTTGTATGTGTTTTTAATTTTCATCTGCAAACTTCTGTATTGTAAGGGTATCTCTTGCAGAGGCTATAACGCTCTCTGTAGTCATAATAGTTGTATTGCCCTCTATTTCATCGCAGAAGTGGTCAAGGTATCCCGGCTGAGTTTCGGGATATTCTATAATCTCTTCCTCTTCCTTATATATGTGAAGATTTCTTTCTGCATAGTTAAACTTTATAAGCCCCTTGGTACCCCAGAAGCAGAAATCCCAGTATGTGGGAAGTATGCCCTTAAACCCCGGTGCCGCATAGGACACATCAGATATAAGTGCCAAATCATCAAACTTTGCAGCAAACTGTGCAGAATCCTTAAACTGAGGCTCTTTGTCTGCATAGGCGTTCCAACATTTTGCCCACTCCACCTTGGTAAGTGACTTACCTGTGATAAACCTCACAATGTCTATACCATGGATAGCTATGTCATTTATAGTGCCGCCGTGCATACCCTCTTCAAAATACCACATAGGTCTTGAGCCGTAGCTTAAGGCATGCTGACCGGTAAAGCTTGCAGTCTTAACTTCACCTATTTCACCTCTATCCACAATCTCCTTTGCCTTAATTGCAGGAAGCATATACCTTAAATCTAGCATACAGCAAACTTTTAAGTTCTTTTCCTTGGAAATGCGCTCTATTTCGTCAAGTTCTTCAAGACTTGTGCATATGGGTTTATCAAGTATTATGTGCTTGCCTGCCTTAAGTGCCTCTATGGCAAGGCTGCCGCGCTTGCCGTAACAATCACCTATTGCCACCGCATCTACTTCTTTGTCACTTAAAAGTTCCTCGTAACTGCTGTAATTAAATACAACACCTTGCTCCTGTGCAACCGTTTCTCTCGCTGTTTTATCTTCCTCAAAGGAACCGCACACATTTACTCTGTCGCTCTTTATTGCGCTGTTGTACAGCCCGAATATGTGAGAATGCCTAAAACCGGCAAATGCCAAATTCATAATTTTTCCCCTCCGATATTTTCGTTATACTTAATATTAATATATTTTCCAATTGCAAACCATTGTGTAATTTGCGGATTTAATTGCAATTTTTATCAGTCTTAAGTAATTATACCATTAAAATAGCCTTATCTACAACATATTTATAAACACTTGATATTTTGACCCGGGTGATGTATAATAAGCGGGACAATAGTTTAAGGAAGGTAGATATTATGGAACAGTATAAGATAGAAAGAATAAACGAGCTCTCCAAAAAGCAGAAAAGCCCCGAAGGCTTAACCGAAGCAGAAAAGCAAGAGCAGGCAGAGCTCCGCAGAGAATACATTGACTCCGTAAAGCGCAACCTCAGAGCACAGCTTCAAGGTATAGAAATCAAAAAAGACTAATCTTAAACCCCTTTAAGTCTTGACTTAAAGGGGTTTTTTGTATTATAATGATAGAATACTATTATAATGAGATTATTGTGCTCATCTATAACATATTTCGCCATTTGACGGCGTTCCTATAAGGAGGTAATTATGGACAATCAGATTGTTGCCATGAGAGCAAAATTTGATGAAGAGCTTGCCGCTGCAAGCGATGTACAGACATTGGAAGCAATGCGTGTTACATACCTTGGCAAAAAGGGCTCCATCACAGATCTGCTCAAAAATATGAAGGACCTTTCCCCCGAGGAAAAGAAGTCCTTCGGTCAGGATGTTAACATTTTAAAGAATGAAGCTACAGAAAAAATTGCCGCAAAGATGCAGCAGTTAAAGGATGAAGAAATCAAGAAAGAGCTTGAGGCTATGCCGGAATTCGACCTTTCCATACCTGCTGATATGGAAAGAGGCTCCTACCACCCCATTACTCTTGTGCAGAGAGAATGTGAAAAGGTGTTTATTTCCATGGGCTTCAATGTGGAAAACTACAGCGAAATCGTAACCGACTACGAATGCTTTGAAGCGCTGAACATCCCCAAGCATCACCCTGCCCGCGATATGCAGGATACCTACTATCTTGAAAACGGACAGCTTTTAAAAACCCACACTTCCGCGGCGCAGAATGCCATCTACAAAAAGTACAAAGATGCACTCATAAATGACGGTGTGCCCATTAAGGCTATATTCCCCGGAAGATGCTTCAGAAATGAATCCACCGACGCCTGCCACGAAAACACCTTCTTCCAGATGGAAGGCGTAATGGTAGACAAGGATATTTCCATATCCAACCTTATATACTTTATGAAGACTATGCTCTCCGAAGTATTTAAGAAAGATATAAAAGTAAGACTCCGTCCCGGCTTCTTCCCCTTTGTGGAACCCGGATTTGAGCTTGACATAAGCTGTCTTATCTGTGGCGGCGAAGGTTGCCCATCCTGTAAGCACAGCGGTTGGCTTGAGCTTTGCCCCTGCGGTATGATTCACCCCGAAGTTTTAAGAGCCGGCGGAATTGACCCCGAAGAATACACAGGCTTTGCCTTTGGTCTTGGTCTTACAAGACTTGCCATGATGAAGTACGGCGTTAAGGATATCCGCGACTTAAACAGCGGTAGCTTAAAGACCCTTGCGCAGTTTACCGATGACGAATAAGAAAGGAGGAGCGAACAATGTTTTTATCAATGAATTGGATTTCTGATTTTGTTGACCTTACAGGTCTTGACAAAACCAAGCTTATAAGCCAGTTTTCACTTTCCACAGCGGAAGTAGAAAACGAAATTTTCTACAAAGGAAGCGATATCAGCGGTATAGTAGTAGCTGAAATTATGTCCGTGGAAGATCATCCCGAATCAAAGAAGCTCCACCTTCTTAAGGTAGATGCCGGTAACGGTGAGCTTACAGATGTAGTCTGCGGTGCTCCCAATGTAAGAGTAGGTATGAAGACCGCTTTTGCAAAGGTTGGCGCTAAAATCGGCGAAATAGAAATTGCCCCCAGACCCCTTGCAGGTCATATGTCCTACGGTATGTGCTGTTCCGAAAAGGAAATCGGCATTAGTGACGAAAACTCCGGTATTATGGGTATTACCGAAGAGGTGGCAAACGGTACCGACATTAAGGAAATATACGATATAGACGATATTATCTTTGAAGTAGATAACAAATCTCTTACAAACCGTCCCGACCTTTGGGGACACTACGGAATTGCAAGAGAATTTGCCACACTTGCAAAAAGACCTTTAAAACCTCTTGAAACCGTTGCTTTAGAAGAATTTGACAACCTCCCCAAGGTAGATATGAAGATAGAGGATCCTCTTTGTCAGAGATACTCCTGTCTGCAGGTAGAAAACATCACAAAGACAGTAAGCCCTGTAAATATGAGAATCCGTCTTTTCTACTGCGGTATGAGAGGTATAAATCTCCTTGCAGACCTTACCAACTACCTTATGTTGGAAATGGGTCAGCCTATGCACGCTTTTGACTCCCGCAAGGTAGAAAAGCTCAGAATTAAGAGATTCCAAGATAAATTTACTTTCCAGACTCTTGACGGTGTAGAAAGAAATATAGATGAAAATACCCTTATGATTTGCAACGGCGACACTCCTGTTGCCATAGCAGGTATCATGGGCGGTCTTGATTCCGAAATTGTGGAAGACACAACCACTCTTACATTGGAATCCGCTACATTCGATGCGGTATCCATCCGTAAGTCCACCGTACGTCTTGCACACAGAACAGACGCTTCCATGAGATACGAAAAATGCCTCGACCCCGAAATGACTGTTCCTGCCATTGCAAGATTTGTAAAGCTTCTTAAGGACATTGACCCCGGTGTTAAGGTGGTATCTGCACTTACCGACGAGGTTGCATTTAAATACGATACAATATCTCTTGACTTTGAAAAGAGCTTTGTAGATAAGTACACCGGTATTGAAATTCCCAATGCTACAATAGTGGAAACCCTCACAGCCCTTGGCTTTGGTGTGGAAAACGAAGGCGACAGTTTCAAGGTAACCGTTCCTTCCTGGAGAGCTACCAAGGATGTAACCATGAAAGCAGATATAATCGAAGAAATCACCAGAATCTACGGTTACGACAACTTCGATATAAATACAGCTTTAGCTCCCCTCTACCCGGTGAGAGCAGACGTGGAAAAATCTGTTGAAGACAGAATCAAGGATATACTTGTTAAGCGTTATTCTCTCCACGAGCTTCACTCCTACATCTGGGCATACTACGATGAGTTCAAGGCTCTGGGAATTGAAATTGAAGATAATGTTAAGCTTGTAAATGCTACAAACCCCAACATTGAAACAATCCGTAAATCCATAGTTCCCACACAGCTTTGTCAGGTTAAGTACAACACAGGCTACTCTGCAGACTTCGGCGTATTCGAAATCGGCAGAACAGTAGACGGAATTGGTGCAGACGGTCTTTGCAAAGAATGTAAGAAGCTTGCAGTAACACTCTTCTCCAAAACAAAGAGTGTAGAGGCGCTCTACAGAGAGCTTTACACAATGCTCTGTGTTGTGGCAGACGACATCAAGCACGAAGCACTTTCCGTAAAGACAATAGAGGCTACTCACTCCTATCAGCACATTAAGAACTTAAACGAAATCTCCTGTGCAGGCAAGGTAATCGGTGAAATCGGCGTGGTTCACCCCGTTATCTCCAAGAAGATAGACAAGAAAGCCGCTATAGTATATGCAGAAATTGATGTGGCAGAATTTGCTGCAATAACCAATGCAAGTATCAAATACGAGGAACCCTCCAAGTTCCCGGAAATGGAAATTGACCTTTCCTTTGTTACAGATAAGTTTGCTCCCATATCCGAAGCTATAAAAGCTCAGAACTGCGAACTTATAAAGAAAGTAAGTGTTGCCGACATCTATGAAGACGAAAACGGCAAGTCAATTACTGTGAGAATGGTATTTTCCCATCCCGAAAGAACTCTTACAAGAGAAGAAGTTATGGCTGTGGCAGATGCTATTATCGCAGACCTTGCAGGTAAGGGTATCGAACTTAAAAAGTAAATATACAAATATAGAATAAATAATCCCCGAAATCAGACTAGATTTCGGGGATTATTTATTTTATGTTTTTAACATATACAGTATCAATTCAAATAAACACCATCGTCAATAAGCTTTTGTTTAAGACAGACCTCGCTCAGGTCCTTCGGAGATATATTATTCCCTGCACACATAGCCGCCGCTGTGCCTGCCGCCTGACCTGTCATTACGCAGGTACCCTGAATACGGCTTGACGAGTGCGCCACATGGTCTGCGGAAATGCACCTTCCGCAGGCAAAAAGGTTATCTCTGTTCGCAGACACAATTGTGCCGTAGGGAATATCGTAGAAGTCGCCCTTTATGGCACCGCCTATTGCAAGACTCTTGCCCTTGGGGTCGTGGATATCTATGATATACGAGCCTCTCGCAATGGGATTTTCTATCTGTTTTGCCGTTATAACGTCGCCGCCCTTAAGAGTTTCAATACCCACAAGACGCCTTGTTTCTCTTATGCCGAGAGAGCAGGCAGACTGTATAAGATAGCTATCCTTAAAAGCAGGAACAAAGGTTTTTAAAAAATCCACAATTGCTATAAGCTGAAGCTGTGCCTTTATTTCGCCTTCACTCAGGCTCGCGGCATCAGAGCCGTCTATTCCCACAACACGGGACATATTGAGAACTGCAACCCCCTCCACAGGGCTGTAGCTTACAAGAATTCTGCCCTGAGGCATGGGGATTAGATCTCCGTTATCTTCAAAACCGCAGGTGCCTGCAAACTTCCACTTTTTGAATTCTTCCTTTGTTATGCCAAGGTCTTCGTATTTCAGAGCTTTGTTGTTGTAGCTCATTGCCTTTTCCATATCTACATTGCCCATGGTAAAGAATATGGAAACCGGCTGAAGAGCTTTTCCTTTTGCGCCTTCGTAAGTACCTTCCTGACAATGAACCCTATCTAAGCCGTTATCTTTAAGTGATGCATAAGCATCTTCTTCACTTCCTATAACATAGTCCGCTCCCGATAAAGCAATAAGATTACCGTCACCGGTACCATCTATAAACATCTTTGCACTTATGGACACCAATCCCGACCTGTCCGAAAAAACAGCATCCGTAACTTTGCCATCTTTTGAAACAGCATCTATCAGGGTTGTATGAAAACGTACATCTACTCCGGCATCGGCTGCAAGTTTCAATAACACATATTTAAGTATGTGAGGGGACGCGATAAAGCTATCCTCGTGCTGAGGATTATGTACGCAGTATTTTGCGGTTTCTTCCTTAACATTTTCCCATATTTCCTCAACAAGACCCCCAAAGGATTTGCCGGACATTGTAACTATAGAACCCACAGGAGTTACAAGTCCAAATCCCGCCTGACCGCCAAGACAACCGGTTTCCTCTGCAAGGATAACCTTGACACCCTTTCGTGACGCCGCTATTGCCGCCGCACAACCGCCAACTCCTCCGCCAACTACAAGCACATCGGCAGAGAGATTTCGTTCAATGATTTTGGTAAAAGTTTTCATTTTCGCTCATCTCCTTTATAAAATGTCGTTTACATACTCCGTAAATTTTGGTCCCCACCAAAGTTCATAACCCTCATGCTTGGGATGAACGCCGTCGGGGTGCATAAATCTTTCTCTGTCTTCGGGAGAAACAGAATTCATTTCCTCATCGTTCCAAAGGTCTATTATATCTATGCCCCATTTTTCTTTGAGATCATGGAGTCTATCCACCATTTGCTGATAGAGTGGCTTTTCAAACTTTGTTCCCGTGTAGAAAGCCACCGGGCAATCATATTTTTCCTTAACAGATGCAATGATGTACTCTATAGCTCCTGTTATGGTTTCTTTAGCAAAAGTATCTTTGTCAAAACCTTTCGACACATCACCCAGCGGAAGACCTCTGGCAGCATCATTTGTGGAAAGCTGTGTTATTATAAGGTCACATTCGTCCTGATTTGACATTTCCTTTTTCATTCTGGAAACATAGGACTGTTCATCAATATCTGCCAAGGTTGTTCCGGAAACCGCCCACTTAATGCAGGTGTGGGGTGTGTTTTCCCTTACATACTCTGTCATGGAGTATCCGTCACCGCCACAGGTAACGGAAGAACCTAAAAATACTATTGTCTTACTCATAGTCTTTTTCCCCTTTCAAAAATATTCCTTCATCATTTCCATTTCTGCCACCGCATCTCCGAGAGCTTCCGAAAGCTGACGTACAGAGCACCCTTCGGGAGCTGTGGCAATGGTTGCCGCCGCATTGTAAAGTGTTGGGTGAAGCATTTCATCTTTGGTTGCTGTGGCTTCTTCCTGCATCTTGACAACAAGTTCTCTTACCTTCGGATAAATCTCGTCTGCTTTTTCCATGGGCACAAGAGCGTTTTTCAGTTCATTTATTTTTTCAATGTAGTTATCCAGAATTGCTTTCATAATGTATAATCTCCTTATTTCTTCATTTCCATATATGGCAAAACTCCAAAGCCTGCTTTTTTGTACACATGCACAGCTCTTTCGTTTCCTTCTTCAACCTCAAGACGAAGTATGGCATCGGGGTAGCTTTTTTCCACAAATGCCAGAAATTCACTACCAATTCCTTTGCCCCTGTGCTCCGGCTTAATATATATATCCTCTATCCATATACACTGCTTTCCAAACTCTGTGGAAAAGCTCTTTGCAAGCATGCCGTAGCCTGCTATACCATCATTTTCCGTAAATACATAACCTTCAAGATATGGATTGCCGTTTACGCAGTTTTCCACATCGGCTCTGTATATTTCTTCCGAGCCGTCGGTATGCACCGCAGGAGAGGTGTAAAAAATTCTCATCATTTCAATTACGTCGTCAGCATGCTTTGATGTCATATTCTCTATAAGCATATTAAGACCTGCCCTTTCTGCTAAACTTCCAAAGTAAAAACGTTCATTTCACCATTTTTAACCCGTTCAACAAACTCTTTCTCATTTGCTATTGGCTTTTTTGAGCACATACCTGCCAGTTTCTTCTGATTTTTGCCGGCATGATTGTCCGAGCCTGCAAACTGAAGCAGTCCATAATTCTCAGCATAAAGCTTTGCCATTTTGTTTTCAAGCTCGTTTCTGTTGGCGTTTATTATTTCCACACCATGTATCTGTCTTGGAAAGAGCCGTATGTGGTCAATGTAGCCTGCCTCTCTGTAGGGATGAGCCTGAATAACAAGGGCTCCGCTTTCCATAAGATACGAAAGCTCTTCGCTTTTCTTCATATCCATAATCCCCGGATTTGCAAGGTACCATTCTTTATCCAAGCCGTACACAAGAAAGTCTGTGCCTTTATAGGTCATTTCCACACCGCAGAAAACCTTTATTCCTATTTCATCACTTAGTTTAACCGCTTCTTCATAGTCAGAAAAATAAAAATTTATTTTATCCTCGTAAGTCTCTCCGTAATCAATATTTATGTTACCGTCAAGAAAATGATTGGTTATAAATAAACCATCATAGCCAAGTTCTTTGTAAAACTCTAAGTTTTCGCGGGCACTTGCCTTACCACATTTACTTACCGGAAAAGTATGAAGATGTGTTTCATATCTGTACATTTAAATCACCCTGTATATCAACTATTAATCAACTCAACAAACGAACTGTACACCTCAGAATTTGAAGCAACAATATGCTGATTGAGCCTGTCTATGTGTATTTCACCGTTTAAGTCTGATATTTTTCCTCCTGCTTCCTTTATTATAACAGCTCCTGCCGCAAAATCCCAGGGCTTTAAGTATCTGCCAAGGAAAACATCCGCCTTTCCGCAAGCAATGTACGAGAGCTCCACCGCCGCAGAGCCAAAGGTTCTTATGTCCTGACAGGCAGAATATATCTTTGATGCATGCTCAAGTGCCGCTTTGGAATCCTCTTTAAAATAAGGGTTAAATTCAAGTATTCCAAGGCAATCTTCTAATCTTGAGTGAGTGCTGCAGTAAATTCTTTCGCCGTTAAGGTATGCACCCTTTCCCTTTTCTGCCCAAAAAAGCTCTTTAGAATCGGGGTTGTAGATAACTCCGGCTGTTACTTCTCCGTTCTCATAGTATCCAAGGGAAACTGCACTTAATTTAAGCTGATGCATAAAATTTGTGGTTCCGTCTACGGGGTCAAGTATCCAGTAGCTTTTGTCACCGGAAAAGCTGTATTCCTCTTCCTCGGAGATAAATCCCACATCGGGGAATTCTGCCTTGAGCCTTTGGCAAAGATAATCGGAAATCCCCTTGTCAACTCCTGTAACATAGTCGGATACACCTTTTTGCGTAACGTCTTTTTTTAAGTTTTCGTCAAAAAATATCCTATCCGTTTCCTTAACTATAGCTATAAGCTTTTGTATATCCATAATTTTCTCCCGGTTATAAAAAATATATGTTAATTTTATCACAGATAAAGGAAAATATCAAGACCATCACGATTGTTTATAACGCAAAACTCTAAATTATGAAATCATAATAAAACTCTTGACAAAGGGAACAAACTGTGTTATCATTACTCCAATATGAATATTTTTTGAAAGACTTTGAAGGAGAGTGCTTCTGCTGAAGCTTTAAAGAGAGATGACGGTTGGTGCAAGTCATTAAAGACAGGCAGTTTGCTGTAGCTCCCGAGTCGGAAGGAAGAAAGCCATTTTGGTAAGTAGAACCTTCCCGAGAATGCTGCGTAAGTGCATAGGGCTTGATGGAGCCTGAAGGGGTATCGGGGTAAACCCGATGCAATTTGAGTGGTACCGCGGGTAATGAATTTTCAGCTCGTCTCAAAGCAAGTTTAGTCTTTGAGACGACTTTTTTTGTTCTCTCAAAGAAATACGAAAGGAGAAACTAAAATGGAAGAAACAATGACCGGCCTTGACTTTAAAATGAGTGAAGTTGCCGCCAGAATCAGAGAGCTCCGCCAGATTGACGGTATATCCGTAGAAACTATGGCAAGGCTCACAGGCGTATCCAGAGAAGAATATGCCGCTTGCGAAGCAGGCACCCACGACCTTAGCTTTGCATTTATCTACAGATGTGCTTTAGCATTTAAGGTTGGCGTTACCGACATCATCGAAGGTGAAAGTGCTAACCTTAAATCCTTTACCGTAACAAGACGCGGTGAAGGTCAGAAGATAGACCAGGCTCACGGTATGGTATACCACAGCCTTGCCTCCAACTTTAAAAACAGAGTTTCCGAGCCTCTTTATGTTCACAGCATCTACGATGAAGCTGCAGAACGTAAAGACATTGAGCTTACAACCCATGCAGGTCAGGAGCTTGATATCGTACTTACCGGTAGCCTTAAAATTCAGATTGGCTCCCACAGCGTTGTACTTAACCCCGGCGACTCCGTATACTTCGACAGCTCCACTCCCCACGGTATGATAGCCGTAGGCGGTGAGGACTGTGAATTCTACGCTATAGTTCTTCAGGGTGAAGAAAAGATTATCCACACCGAGGAAAAGGCAGTTAACAAGAACGCCAAGTACAAGCCCCACCAGACCTACAGAAGAGTATATCATGACTTTATTGATACAGTTGAAGACGAAAACGGCTCACTTGTATCCATAGACTTTAAGAACGAAAACAAGTTCAACTTTGCATACGATGTAATAGACACCATTGCAGACCGCAAACCCGATAAGCTTGCTATGGTTCATCTTGACAAGAACCATGTTGAAAAGAGATTTACATTTACAGACTTTAAGAAAGAATCTGCAAGATGTGCAAACTACTTTGAATCTCTGGGCATCACCAAGGGAAGCAAGGTTATGCTTGTATTAAAGCGCCACTATCAGTTCTGGATTGCAATCCTTGCACTTCACAAAATTGGTGCGGTTGCCATTCCTGCAAGTAACCTTCTTCAGGAGCATGACTACGAATACCGCTACAATGCGGCAGAGGTTGATGCTATTCTCTGCAGTGCAGACGGCGACATTGCTCATCAGGCAGAGCTCGGTGCACGAAACGCCACAAATCTTAAGGAAAAGATTATTGTTGGCGGCACAAGAGAAGGCTGGAGAAACTTTGACGAAGAATACAAGAACTTCTCAGACGAGTACGAAAGAAAAGAAGATTCTCCCTGTGGCGAAGACGATATGCTTATGTACTTTACATCAGGTACTACAGGCAACCCCAAGATGGCACTTCATAGCTACAAGTATCCTCTTGGTCACTTCCATACAGCAAATTACTGGCACTGTGTAGACCCCGACGGACTTCACCTCACCATTTCCGACACCGGATGGGCAAAGGCAGCCTGGGGTAAGATTTACGGTCAGTGGCTCTGCGAAGCACCGCTTTTTGTATACGATTTCGACAAGTTTGATGCAGCAGATATTCTGCCCCTCTTCTCCGAATACAAAATTACAACCTTCTGTGCACCGCCTACAATGTACAGAATGCTTATGAAGGAAGACATATCTAAGTACGATATGAGCTCCGTACAGCATGCCAACACAGCCGGCGAAGCTCTTAACCCCGAGGTTTACAAGCAGATAGAAAAGCTCACCGGACTTAAGATTATGGAAGGCTTCGGTCAGACGGAAACCACCTGTCTTATAGGTAACCTCTACGGCAGAGAATACAAGCTGGGTGCAATGGGTAAACCCGTACCTCTCTACGATGTAGACATAGTTGACCCTGACGGCAAGAGTGTTGACGTTGGTGAAAACGGTGAAATCGTAATAAGAACCTCCGAAAGAGTACCCTGCGGTCTTTTCAAAGGCTACTACAAAGATGAAGAGAAAACCAAAGAAGTATGGCATGACGGTCTTTACCACACAGGTGATGTTGCATACAAAGACGAAGACGGTTTCTACTTCTATGTAGGAAGAATCGACGACGTTATTAAGTCCTCCGGCTACCGCATAGGGCCCTTTGAAATCGAAAGCGTTATTATGGAGCTTCCCTATGTTGTGGAATGTGGCGTAAGTGCCGCTCCCGATGAAATCAGAGGTCAGGTTGTTAAGGCAAGCATAGTTCTTACAAAAGACACCGTTCCAAGCGAAGAGCTTAAAAAGGAAATCCAGACCTATGTTAAGGAACATACCGCACCTTATAAGTATCCAAGAATTGTGGAATTTAAGGAAAGTCTTCCTAAGACAACAAGCGGTAAGATAATAAGAAATAAGCTTTAATAAACGGAAAGGTTGTGTAAAAAATTCCTTTGAATTTTTTACACAACCTTTTTATTTCTCCGACTCTTCTTTTGCTATTCTTCCCTCTTTTAAAAGCTCACAAAGAGTTTTTGCATCCTTCGCCTTTATAGCATCGGAATATTTTTTTAGTTCATCTGCAATTCGGTCAATTTCTTCCGTAAGGAAATCCGCATTTTCCAAAAACAGCTCTGTCCACATATTTTCATTGAGCTTTGCAACCCTTGTAAGGTCCTTGAAGCTTCCTGCCGAAAAACCTTTATGTACCTGGGCATTGGGGCTTTTAACATATGCATTGGAAACCACGTGGGCAAGCTGTGAAGTGTAGGCTATCATTTTGTCGTGGGTTTTGGCATCGGTTACTGTTATATTTCTAAAGCCAATGGAAGTAAAAATTGACTTTACCTTGTCAAGTTTAAATATATCATCTGTATTTTTCGGCACAATTATCATCGATGCTCCGGCAAACATATTTTCCTTTGCATTGGCAAATCCCGAATACTGAGTACCTGCCATGGGGTGACCGCCGTAGTATTCAAACCCGTATGCCTCCGCCGCTTCAAAGCAAGGCTTACACACATACTCTTTAACGCCGCAGCAGTCAACCACAACTGCATTTTTTTTAAATTTAGAAGCATTGGAGCATATGTAATCTACCGTTGCTTCGGGATAAAGCGCTGCTATTATTAAATCGCAATCGCCTATTGTACTGTCATCTAACCTTCCGTCTACTGCTCCTACAAGAACTGCTCTTTTAAACGAACCTTCATCTATATCAAAACCGTAAACTTCATTATCTGTGTGGAATTTAAATGCCTTAGCCATAGAACCGCCTATAAGGCCAAGACCTGCTATGCCTATTTTCATAATAATTATCCTCTCTTACAATGATAAGCAAAGCACTTTTCTGCATCTGTCATCCTGAGGCAACGCCGAAGGATCTCCACATCAAGTGAGATCTGCATTTAAAAGGAAGATTCTTCGCTACGTTCAGAATGACAAATTGAATGTGCCTTACTCAACAACATCAATAACTTTTTTAACAGCTTCTACCACATCACTAAACTGGTCCGGTGTAAGTGACTGAGGTCCGTCGCAAAGTGCCTTTGCAGGATTGTTGTGTACTTCTATCATAAGTCCGTCAGCACCGCAGGCAGCTGCCGCAAGGCTCATGGGCTTAACCATTCTTGAAACACCTGTTGCATGGCTCGGGTCTACAATTACAGGAAGATGGGAAAGCTCTTTAAGCATAGGTACTGCCGAAAGGTCAAGAGTATTTCTTGTGTAGGTTTCAAAGGTTCTTATACCTCTTTCGCAAAGAATAACATTTTCGTTTCCACCTGCCATAATGTATTCGGCACTCATAAGAAGCTCCTGCATGGTGGAGGAAAGACCCCTTTTAAGAAGTATGGGCTTATTGGTCTTACCCAACACTTTAAGAAGCTCAAAGTTCTGCATATTTCTTGCACCAACCTGAATGATATCCACATCGCCGAAAAGGTCAAGATGTGATGCATCCATAATCTCGGTTACTATGGGAAGTCCTGTCTTTTCTCTCGCTTTTATAAGAAGTTCTATGCCCTCTGCTCTCATCCCCTGAAAAGCATAGGGAGATGTTCTTGGTTTAAAAGCACCGCCTCTTAGTATGGTTGCACCGGCTTCCTTGGCTTTTACTGCTACCTCGAGAAGCTGCTCTTCACTTTCCACAGAGCAAGGTCCTGCCATAATTGCAAAGTTTCCTCCGCCGATTTTGGTTCCTCTTACCTCAATAACAGTATCGTCGGGATGAAACTTTCTGTTTGCACTCTTAAAGGGCTCGGAAATTCTCTTAACCGCTTCTACTATGTCAAGGCTTTCTATAAGGTCGGTATCTATTCTTGAAGTGTCGCCTATAAGTCCCAGTACAGTCTGATATTCACCTGTGCTTAAGTGGATATCCACACCCATTTCCTTAAGCCAGCTTATTAAATTTTCTCTTTTTTCTTCTGCCGCGTTGTTTTTAAGTACTACAATCATTTTTTCTACCTCCAAAAACAAAAGGCTTATCGGAAGATTGAACCGATAAACCTTTGAAATTTAATTAATAACAAATGTATTTACTTACAGCACAATCATCCTTATTCAGCTTTTATGTGAATAAAGATAATAATAGTATGCGCCTGTAATAAATACTCTGTTCATAAAAATAGCTCCTGTGCTTTTTTATATATTATGCACCCATATTTATAATTTGTCAAGTGTAAAAATTTACTGCAAATCACAAATTGCCTTAAAGCCATAGGCTGATTTTGCTGCTTTTACTGCATTTATTATTGCCTTTTCCATAACATCACAAGCAAGGGTTCCCACTATATTTATATCTGCCTTAAAGTCCCCTACGCTCATAGCATAAAGACTGTCGCCGTCCGCTGTAGTATTTACGGGACGGATTGCTCTGGCATATGCATTGGATGCCATTGCGGCAATTTTGTTCATTTCCGCCTTGGTAAATGCGGCGTTTGTAACTATAGCACCTATTGTGGTATTTGCCGTGAACAAATTGCCTTTGGGTTCAAGGCTTGAATACAGCACCTTGGCACTGTCTGCAAATTTACCTTCAGGAGATAACATGCCTGCAATAATCTTGCCGTTTTCGTATACATCACCAAGGGCATTTACGCTTACTACAGCCCCCACCTTAAGACCGCCTGTTTCTACAGCAAAAGAGCCAAGACCGGATTTTACGGTAAAAGCATCTCCGCCAAGCTTTCCTACTGTGGCTCCCGTACCTGCACCTTCGTTACCCCACATAAGGGGCTTATGTTCAAATGCATTCTTTGCAGCCTGATAGCCCATGGCCTTGTCGGGACGGCATTTAAAGTCGCCGCATCTTAAATCGTATATGCAAGATGTACACACTAAAGGCACTTTGGTAATACCCGTATCAAACCCGATGTCGTTTTCCTCAAGATAGTCCATTACTCCGCCTGCAGAATCGAGCCCGAATGCACTTCCGCCGCTTAAGAGAACTGCATGAACCGTTTCTGTGGCAGACATGGGGTTCAGAAGATGGGTTTCTCTGGAGGCAGGTCCGCCTCCGCGAATATCAACTCCGCAGGGAGCACCCTTAGGACACACAATAACGGTAACTCCCGTTGCGCCCCTATCGTCCTTGGCATTGCCTATAAGGATATTTTCTATATCTGTTATTGGAATTTCCTTCATAAAAATCATCCCTGTTGCTTTCTTCTCACCTTAATGACAGTAATAATAACGGGAGAAAGTATTGTATTTAAAATAAACTCTACAGTAAAGTTAACAGCTATAGAAGTAAGCAAAAGCCAGTATATGTTGCCGCCGGTAATGTTATTTGCTTCAAAGAACATATCCTTAAATACAAACACAACTCCCAAAAAGTAGATACCGGTGTTAATAACAGGACACATAAGAGCGGCAATAAACGCACCTACCACCTGGTCCTTTTTACTGATGAGTTTGAAAATTACGGCAGGAATAAGTCCTGCAAGTATACAACGACCCAAAGTAATAACGGAAGCTTCCAGAGGCATTTTGTTAATAATGAGAGTACCGAACTCTCCGCCGGCACCGCCAATCATACTTCCAAGAACAACTGCGCCGAAAACACCGCCGAGTATTGCTCCGCCTTTAATGCCGTACAATGCCCCGCCGATAACTATTGGAACAAGGCTGAATGTAAGCCTTGCAAAAGGTAAAAAGCTTGAGAAGAATGTGGCAAACAGCTGCAGAACCACAATAATAGCGGCAAGTATTGCTATGCCTGTGAGGTCTTTTGTCTTAGCCTGAGAAACACTATTGTTCACTTTATCATCATTCCTTCTTTGGTATTTTTTTATATTGTAACACCAAACACCCCAAATAGTCAATATTTCCCAAAGCAAAATATTGACATAATTGGCAAAACGATATATAATAATGTGGTACACTAGATTGATAAATGGAGGGTTAGTTATGGATTTAAGTAAATTAAAACCATATGCGGTAAAAGATTTCAACAACATCCGTCATATGGTAGACCTCGCTGCAGAAGAAGCAGGGGATAAGATATCCCACAAGTACATCGAAAACAAGGAAATTAAAGAAGTTACATTTAAGGAATTCAAAATGCTTACCGAGTATCTCGGCACAGCAATAAATGACCTTGGTTTCGGAAGCGCTCATATTGCAAATATAGGTATAAACAGTTTTAAGTGGATATGCATATATGTAACAGTATTAAAAAGCTCCGGTGTGTATGTACCAATTGATAAAGAACTTCCCGAAACCGACATCATCAATGTTCTTACAAACAGCGAAAGTGAAGTAGTATTTTACGCAAAGAAGTTTGAAACCTTCTTTAAAGAAAACAGAGATAAATTCCCGAACGTCAAGTGCTTCATCGGTCTTGACAGAGAAGAAGACGAAGGTGAATTCCTCTCCTACGACAAGCTCCTGGCTAAAGGTAAAGAGCTTTACGAAGCAGGCAACCGCGAATACGAAAAGCTGGGAAGCGACCCCCACGACCTTAAGATGCTTGTTTACACCTCCGGTACCACAGGCAATTCCAAGGGCGTAATGCTTACTGAGCACAACTTAAAGAGCGGTATCTACTATGGTCTTCAGTGTAGCCGAGTGTTGGATTCCTGTCTTAGTGTGCTCCCCTATCACCACACCTACGAAGCAGTACCCGGTATATTGGTAGCTATCCACCATCATGCAACACTCTGCATAAACGATAAGCTCACCAACGTACTTAAGAATTTAAATACATTCAAGCCCGAATACATCTATCTTGTTCCTGCATTTGTAGAACTCTTCTACAAGAAAATATGGGCAGGCATTAAAGAGCAGAAAAAGACCGTTCTTGTTAAGACAATGATCTGCATAAGCAACGGCTTAAGAAAAATCGGCATAGATCTGCGCTCCATGCTCTTTAAATCAATCACCAAAAACTTTGGCGGAAATCTTCAGGAAATCGTTTGCGGCGGTGCTCCCATAAGAGCTGAGGTAGGTAAATTCTTCGATGATATAGGCATCATTCTCTTCAACGGCTACGGAATTACCGAGTGTTCTCCTCTTGTAAGCGTAAACAGAGTGGAATGTAACGACCCCTCCACTGTAGGTATGGTTCTTCCCTGCCTTGAGGTTAAGCTTGAAGAAAAAGATGAAGACGGCATCGGCGAAATCTGCGTTAAGGGTGATGTTGTAATGAAAGGCTACTACAAGCAGCCCGAGCTCACAGCAGAAGTTCTCTCCGAGGACGGCTGGTTTAAGACAGGCGACTTTGGTTATATAAATAAAAACGGTCTTCTCGTTATAACAGGAAGAAAGAAAAACCTTATAGTTCTCTCCAACGGCAAGAACATCTATCCCGAAGAAATCGAAGACTATATTCAGGGTATAGACTACGTAAAAGAAGTCGTAATCTATTCCACCAAAGACGAAACCGGCGCCGAAGATGCCCTCTGTGCAGAAATCTTCCCCGACTACGATGCTGCCATCGTTAAAGAAGCAGAAGATCTTGAGGCAATGGTCAGAAAAGACGTAACCGAAGCTACAAAGGTTCTTCCTGCATACAAGAAGGTTTCCAAGATTAAGATACGAAAAGAAGCATTCATTAAGAACTCTTCCAATAAGATTAAGAGAAACTTAATAGAAAAAGACTGATAAACAGCAAAAATCGCCTTGCAGATGCAAGGCGATTTTTTATGTTTTTATTCAGCAATGTAAACCTTTTTCATAACAATAGGCTCAGTGGGCTTATCCATATAATCTGTGGGAACATCTGCAAAAGCATCAACTACGTCCATACCCTCGATTACCTTACCGAAAGCAGCATACTCACCGTTTAAATGGGGAGCATCTTCAAAGCAGATAAAGAACTGACTGGAAGCGGAATCTTTCATCATGGATCTTGCCATAGATATTACTCCCTTTTCGTGCTTTAAAGTATTGACACCAAAGCCGTTGGAGCTGAACTCTCCCGGGATGTTGGTTCCGGAACCGCCCATACCTGTGCCGGTGGGGTCACCGCCCTGTGCCATAAATCCTGCAATTACCCTGTGGAATATAAGCCCGTCGTAGAAGCCGTCTTCCACAAGACCTATAAAGTTTTCAACAGTCTGAGGAGCATATTCAGGCATAAGCTCTACCTTGAACACTCCGCCGTTTTCCATTTCAAAAGTTACTACTGTGTTTTCCATATTGTTATTCCTCCTTAAGGTATTTATTGTATTCTTCGTTTGTAATAATAGATGCCTTTTTAATTACTATATTTACAAGTGGCTTATCCTTATCATCGGTAGTGGCTTCTCCGATTTCTTCTACAGAATCCATACCGTAGACAACCTTGCCGAAAGCAGCATACTCACCGTCGAGATAAGAATTTTCTTCAAGACATATAAAGAACTGACTGGAAGCACTGTTGTAGTCGTTGGTTCTTGCCATGGAAACTGTGCCTACCTCATGTTTTAAAGTGTTCTTTTCAAATCCGTTAGCCTTAAATTCACCGTCTACGGTTTCTTCCGAGCCGCCTGTACCAATGCCGGTGGGGTCACCGGTCTGTATTACAAATCCGGGAATTACTCTGTGAAATATAAGCCCGTCATAGAAACCTTCGCTTACAAGATCGCAGAAATTTGCTACTGTTTCCGGAGCGTATTTCGGATAAACCTCCATAACGAAAACTCCGCCGCTTTCAATCTCAAACTTAACCTTTATATTATCTATTGTTTCTTCCTTGGAACCGTCGGTGTACCTTGCTGTTTCGCCATCCAGAATAATTTTGGCATTTTCTCCTACAGTATACTCATGGTTTGTGCATCCGGCAAAGACCCCAATGCACAAAACAACAAGCATAACACACAATATTATTTTCTTCATAAACAATCCTCTTTTGTAATTATTCTAAAACAGTTGCAGTTTTAATTACTACGTCCGAGGTGGGTTTATCATAAGCGTCTGTAGGTATCTCTGCAATTGAATCTACCGTTTCCATGCCTTCTATCACTTTTCCGAAAGCAGCATACTGTCCGTCAAGGTGCGGTGCAGCTTCAAAGCAAATAAAGAACTGGCTGGAAGCACTGTTGGGGTCGTTGGTTCGTGCCATAGATACAACGCCTCTCTCGTGCTTTAAGGTATTTTGAGTGTAGCCGTTGGCAGAAAACTCACCGGGAATGGTTTCCTTGGAGCCGCCCATACCTGTGCCGCTGGGGTCGCCTGCCTGAGCCATAAATCCGGGAATTACTCTGTGGAATATAATGCCGTCATAAAACCCTTCCTTAACCAGGTTGTAGAAATTGGTAGCTGTTTCGGGAGCATATTCGGGATATATTTCCATTACAAAGCTTTTGCCGTCCTCCAGCTCAAATTTTATCTTTTTGGTTTCTTTGAGAAGTTCCTTTTCTTCAGTCACCTGTGTTTCGGTATTCTCTGATGTATCTTCACCGCAAGAGGTACAAACACCGAGTATAAGCATGAGCATTAATACTATTGCCGTAAATCTCTTCATAAATTACTCTTGTATGATATATTTAGTCCTAAATATATCAATACGCTCCTTTCTTTTAAACCTTTATGATATAATCAATAAAACACTGTGGACTTTTTATAAATTTTTATAGCTTTGACTATTTAAAGGAGTGTATTGCCACAGTTTTATCTAAATTATTTATAGTTGGATAAGTCTTTGAACTTTCATTTCCCGCAAGTTTATGATGATAAAACTAAGTGGACAAACACAGTGTAAACTTACAAAGGAGTTGATTTTAATGTATTATGTTGGCATTGATGTTGCCAAACAAACACACTATGCTGCAGTTATGAATTCTGATGGTGAAATCCTTGTTAGTCCGTTTCCTTTCTCTAACAATCACACAGGCTTTCAATTACTGCTTGACAATCTCTCGGAATTTCCAAAAGAAGAAATCCTGATTGGAATGGAATCTACTGCTCATTACGCCGAGAACCTTACCTGTTTTCTGTATTCAAGAGATTTCAATGTTTGTATCATTAATCCTATACAAACTTCTACTCTCAGAAAAACCAACATCAGAAAGACCAAAACCGATTCTGTCGATACATACCTTATCATTAAGGCTTTGATTATGAATCAATATCGTCTGTTTTCCGAGCGTGATTATGATTCCTTGCAATTAAAAAACCTCTGTCGCTTCCGTCAAAAACTTATGAAGGCAAGGACAAAGGTTAAAATTCAACTTGTTACTTATGTGGATTTGTTATTTCCTGAATTACAGTACTTTTTCAAGTCCGGTATTCACGGAAAGGCTTGTTATGAACTACTCAAAACAGAACCAAATCCCGACAAGATTGCGAAAATGCATCTCACAAGGCTTACGAACCTTCTCTACAAGTCCTCTAAGGGACACTTTAACCAGTCTAATGCTGTACTTTTAAAAGAGCTTGCATCGCAATCTGTCGGTATTAAAAATGATACCATATCTTTGCAGATTTTTCAAGCTATTTCTCAAATTGAATTATTTACTCAGCAATTAAACGAAATTGATGAGAATATTAATGCAATTATGGATAAGCTTGATTCTGTTATCAAAACAATACCGGGCATTGGTTCTTTAAACGGTGCTATGATTATCGGTGAAATCGGTGATATATACCGGTTTAAAAAGCCTTGCCAACTGCTTGCGTATGCAGGTCTTGACCCGTCTGTTTATCAATCAGGCAATTTCAATGCAGCTAGAACACGAATGTCTAAAAGGGGCTCCAAGCTACTTCGATATGCATTGATAAATGCTGCTTGGCAAACAACCTTAGTTAATGATACTTTCAAAGATTATTATGACTTAAAAGTATCTCAAGGTCGCCGTCACTATGTTGCATTAGGTCATGTAGCACATAAGCTGGTTCGTGTCATTCATAAAATGATGACCGATAATGTTGAGTTTAACTTAGCCTAAGTCTTACCTTAACTATATTCAATTTTCAAAAAGCATTTTAAAGAATGCTTTGTTTGCTATACACTTTTTTAGCTATACAAAATTTTTTAAAAAGTTTTCATTTTTCTATTGACAAATCATAGTTGGTCTCCTTATTGCGTTTGTTAACAATAGGGCGGAAGGCTTCTCCTTGAGGAGAGGCTCCGCCGCAGGCGGTGGTGAGGTGTAGCCAACTTTAGTGGCGTATTGTAAGTGGTCGTACCACCTCATCCGTCAACCTTTGGCTGACACCTTCCCCTCAATTGATAACAACTGTAAACTTGAGATCCTTCACTTCACTTTGTTTCATTCAGGATGACATTTTTTGGGCTGTGCCAACCCTACAAATGTCAATTTATCTTTTCAAATCCGCCAAAGCGAATTTGCACCATACTTCTTCACTATTACATATTCCTTATTACTTATTGAAATTTGTTATAAACAAATTTCAATTTAAACTCATTATACAAACCTATTTTATTAAATAAACCTGTATAACAAATTCAAATAATCCCCCTTTGACGGGATTTAATCCCGTCAAAGAAAGATTAAAACATTTTATTTCACTCTTACAAAAGCAAAGTATGGAGGTGCATCATAAGAAGAATGATACTTTCCGTTATTTGCATTGTAAAGTGTTACAGTGTCGCCTGCCTTAAAGGACTTAACATACATAACCTTTTTAGACCTGTTGGTATAATTGGTGTATGAATTATCGTAATTATGTCTGTTAAGAGTAAAAGCATAATCATTAAGGTTTGTTTTAAACCAGCTGTTTTCTTCCAAAGTCACAAACCTCGGAACTTCTGTACCGGGAACAATAACAACATCACAATCCTTGTTCACCTTAAACTGCATCCACGCTACATCATCCATACCTTCGCCGCCTGCCCACAGGTCGGATGTTGCAAGATAGTCGTCTATAACATCCTGGTCGGGCATTCTTAAGTAGAATGAGTTTTCAAGTCCGAGGATTTCATTGGTAACACCAAAGGTTCTCTGCTGGTTTATGCTGTAGGGGCTTGCATCGGAAGGCGTAGGACCGCTCTGGGTAAGGTAATCGTGAGTAAGCCTGTCGGAATAGCTGCCACCTGTGCCGGGGCCTAAGATAAAGGTCTTTTCAGCACCCTCGGGAAGAATTTTGAAGTTAGATACATGGTCTTTTATTACATCGGCACCCATAGAGGTGTCCAAAGTAATATTTACCGTATATACCGCAGGCTCGGCATTTGTAAAGAGATTCTTTACGGTAATTGTTGCTGTAGCTGTGAGTCCGTCTTTTGCTATGTCGTAATCGGTGGAAGCATAAAGTCCGTTGTCGGAAGTTATTCCCTTTACTACAGGGAGGATTGCTTCTTCACCGGTAAGCTCATAAGCGTATGCATTATCTGTAAAATCAGATATGGCTATTTCCTCGCCGTCTATTTCCACAGCTTTAAGAGAAGGCTGTGCATTGGAGGAAGCCGCCTTAGCAAGAGGAACACAAATTGATGTATCCCTGGAATTTGCACTTCTGTTGTAGGGCTTAACCACTACAACAATGTTTCTGGGGTCATTGCCGATTGTTTCCCTGGGTATGGTAACTCTGAAGCTGTCTGCACCGTCCTCAAGAGCATAAACTCTGGAATACTTTCTGTTGTAGGTACTCTGTGAAATTGCCGTAGGAATATCGTCTTCGGAATTGGGAGTTATAACAACCTCCCATTTGGCATCAAAAGCTTTTCTTGTTTCTTCGGATGCCAAAGCGTATGCGGGGGTAATATACTTTTGGACAAAGCTTGAAACATCACCGTCAGTGCGGTCTTCGTCAAATTCTGCAGCTATGCCGTAGGTAGGTGTAATGCCTATTATTCTTAATGCATCGGTTAAGTTTTTATTCATATATCTGGATATTAGCCATCCACCGGAGTTCTGCTCTGCATCAAAGCCTTCAAATTCCAGGTCTTTAGTAGACAGTATTATCACCTCAGAATCCTCGGCAATGTCAAAACTCAAAATGGAATCGTAGTCGGATAATACGTGATTACCTGCATTAAATGTAAAGTAATCATACCCCTCAAGACTTTCGTCAACATAGGATATCTCATGATACTGCTTTGCATTTGCAGGATAGTTTGCGGCGATTCTTCCGCCGTTTATCTCGGAATAGTCATCTCCGGGTCTGCCGTGGAGGTTGGTATAGAGGTAGCCGTTGGTAATTTTACAGAAAGCTGTTGCAACCCTGGCAGATGACACGTATGTGCCTTCTGCTCCGCTGTCGGCTGCAAAATCCCCTTCGGCTGTTGCACCCTTCACCATATGAATATTGCCGGTGCTGTTCCATACAAATGCCTTGTAGCTTGCGGCATCTGTAGCATCTATTGTAAGCTCAAATAACTTTTCTGTATTTTTTGATATGGAATATATATTGGTATGCTCGGTATTTACAACCTCGCCGGCTTCATTGTAGGAAGCAACTATAGCCTTGCATCTTAACACACCGGAAGATGAATTATTGGCTACCTTAAGCTGTGCACCTACGGTACCGTCGCCGTTGTCTGTATACTTAACAAAAGAAATGTCAAGCTTGTGGCCCGGGTACATAATTTCTTCGTCTGCCCATGAACTTGTAAGGTTGTACATTCTGCCGCGAAGCTTTACACTTACTCTTTCGACATCACCATAGTTATATTCAAAAGGTGAAGTAATGTTTTTATAAAGCTCACCGTTAATCTCGGCATCAGTAAGTGTACCGTCTATGGGATTGGTCCAGGATATTGATGCCATATTGCCACCAAGGTCTTCCACTAAAATGTTTTCGGGAGTAAGCTGCTGGGCATTTACAACGGAGTTATCCTCGGTAAGGAGCATATACTGACCCTTGTCGGCATAAAGGGTAAAGGCAGAATCTGTGTAGTCAAGCATTATACCCATAGAACCGTGGGGCTCACCGTTATAGGCTTCTATAGCTCTTAAGTTGGTGTCAGTAATAGTGGATGTGTCAAAGGAGCTTTCAGAAACTTTAAGTGTTTCGGGGAGGTACTTTGTTATGCCGCTATTGGATTTGTTTATCTTAACAACAACAACATCATCACATCCGAGTGACATCTGACCTTCACCAATTACAAAAGTAATTGGCTCTGTTGTTTCCTCTATAATATCACTTCCGCCGTAGGAAAGTGATGTACCGTTAACAAGCATTATGGTGGTGGAGCCTGCCACAAGAGCAGTACCCTTAAAGGTGTAGCCGTTATCTGTGGTAACTTCCGCATCCTGCGAGGTGCAAACATACACCACTGTGTCGTCACCCTCTAAGGTAAGCTTTATGTAATTGGTTCCTTCTGTTTTGGTAAACTCCCTCTTTGTGCCTTCGTTTACATTCATAGCTGCCACAATGGTGGTACTGAGTGCGGAAGGAGTCTGGAAGTGAACTCTGTCGAAGCCTGCTGCCGCAGTTTCCTCTGTTACCTTGTAGCTGTTAGTGTCGGGGTAATATTCCACTCCGTCGGAGGGATTTATGTAGTTATTTTCAAACACGCCGTCGGCAATGTCATTGGGATACATCATTTCCACATTAAGATTGGAATCTCCGTTTGCCACGTGGGCTGTTTTGCCCTCCACTGTCATAGTATCGCTGGGAGAATTAAGCCGCCACTCATAGGTCTGGGCAGTATCGTTTGCCAGCTCATCTACCACAATGTATGAGTCGGGTCTTAAATAGATGATGCTTCTGTCGAATTTGTCTACATTACCCACATAAGCATTGGCGGCATTACCTACGGCTGCATCGAATCTGTGATGTGTAACGAACTGTTCAATCTTACCGTTGGCATCCTTGGAGTCATCCTTCTGACCGTAACCGCCATTGTAGGTAACAGTGTTGTGGGCGAAGGTCTGACGTGTAAAGCCTTTGTCGTGGGTGGAATGATAGCTATCGTAGAAACCGCTCTTGGTAGCAAGACGGTTGCCGTTATGTTCAATCATAAAGGCGTTCTGGTCGGCGTGCATATGGTTGTAGGAGCCGTACTGACCGCTTCTGAAATACAGAGAGGTTCTGTCGGGACCTACTATGGAAGAATGCATAGCTACCATGCCCTGGTCTGTAAACACGTGAGCGTTGGGGTAATCGTTGGGGGCCTCTCCTTCTTCTGCTGCGGTATCTGCGTATATAATAGCATCAAATGCACCGGAGCCGTACTGTGCGGATATATTGCCTATGCGGTTTCTGAGCCAGTAAGCCACGGGGTTATCTGTAAACTTACCAAGCTTTGAAAGACCCATTATGTGATGCGTGCCGGGTCTTGTCATACCGGCTTCATCACCGAAGGAGCCATAGGAATTGTCGGGGTACATATACAGCACCCAGTTAAGTTCATTTCTTGCCCAGGCTTTGTCGTAGTAATCTATATAACCGGCATACTTCATGGTATCCATAAACCACTTGTCACGGCTAAAGGCATAGGTCCAGTAAGCCGTACCCTTGCTCCAACCGCCGTCTTCTATGGACATGGGCGGAAGGTGTGCCGAATTAAGCTCAAGCATCTGGGTAAAATAATCATCAACACCGTCTACATCATGAAGGAGGGCAAGACAGAGTATGCCGTAGTAGCCGATATATGACCAGAGATGAGAGTTAAAGGGCTCTACTCTTAATGCACCAAGGTGACCTTTACCGCCACTTACGATGTTGTTAAGATAGTCGAATCTGTCCACAAGCATTTGCAAAATGGTGGTTCTCTGCTCAGGTGTCATATAGTTGTACATCCAGTCGTATGCCATGGAGCTTCTCATAGTAAATTCAAAGAATGCCTGGTCGTTGCTGTTAAAAGCCGAACCGCCGTTATCCATATCCCAGGCGGACATTTCCATAAGAATTTTGACTGCATAATCACCGTATTTTTTCTTTTCGTCTTCGTCATCGGTAAGAATGTAGCAAAGTGCCGCATTTTGTGCAGCGTAACCCATGGTTGTGGAGTTACCCGTTGCGTTGGAAGCACCGTACTCGGGTTCTTCCACCAAGGGGTCCTTTTTCATGTAGCTCTTCGTCAGGCTAACCATCTTTTGATAGACAGTGTACCCTTCGGGAGTGTTTTTAAGAGCTTTGAAATCATCTATGGTGTCACTATTGAACCATATTCTGGGATGGCTTTCAGGCACAGCGGATACCACAGAACCGAAATCCTCGGGTACAAGATATTCGTGAGCCGAAGGGTCTATGCGAAATCTCCTTGCCACAGACCAATTGGAAGGTTTACCGCCGTCGGTTGTGCGGAAACGCACAGCCCACCAGTAGGTGCCCGGCTCAAAAGCATAGGGGAAGTTGTAGTATGGATACTTGATTTCGTTTTTGGAATACACCACATTATTAAGCTCTTGGTCGGCACAAACCACTATGTCGTAGGAATAGGCATTATCTATCAGCGGCCATGTAAAATCGGGAGGATTCTGCATGGAGCCGTACTGGTGAGCAGGCTTGAAGTGTGATCTGTTGCCTATTTTGGCATCAAGAGATGTGAATGTGGATGGAAGAGCCGGAGCCTCAGAGGTATAGCCCGGTCTTATGGCTACAACTATAGGTCTTTCAAAACCTGACTTGCCCGTGGGGTCGGGAATTGTAACTGTGTCGCCCGCTTTGTAGATTTTGGTGTGAGTAACATTGTATACAAACTTGTTGTCTGTGCCGGCAACCGAAGATACTGAATCTACGGTTTCAAATATATTTGCCTTAATGCTTGAAGCATTAGAGGCTGTGTTTATAGCCGAAAGAAGTTCTTCTGCGGTAGCACCCGGGAAGTAATCCGAAAGCCACTTGTTGTAGACCTGCTTAAAGGTAAGGTTGCTGCTTTTGTACAGGTCGTTTACCATATCTATGGATATATCGGTATAGGGTATGCCCATTTTGGAGAGAGTATTCATTACATTTAACGCAGGATACATACCGGTAATACCGGATACACCCGTAGTTCTGGTATAGCCGGAAAATACTGCATCCTTGTCGTCTTCTACGGTGAGGATTACCACATCGCAGGGCTTATCTACCTTAAATTCAAGTAAGTTACCCCCAAGAGTACCGAACTTGCTTCTGTTGTTTATGGAGAATGTAAAATACTCACATCCTTCAAGGGTTTTGTCCTCAATGGAAGCAATTCTCTGACCGGAGCCCAGAGGATTATAATCGGACACCCATCTGCCGCCGGTTGTATCGGAGGAGGCTTCTTCGTCGGCAAAAAGGCCTTTGTAGAGAATACCGTTGGTAACGGTGCTGTTAAAGCTTGTAGCTACTACGCTGCTTGACTTTTTGCCGTATTCGTAAGCATATGTATCGGGGATTCCTGTGGAGAAGAACCACGCAGGGGGATGTCCCGATATATCTCCATTGGCAGGGTTAAAGATTTCCACAGTTTCGCCCTTTTCAAATACCTTATAGTATACATATGTGGGGCCTGAAACCTTGCCGTTGTTGTTGTTGGAATCAATACCTGTATATACTTCCGTTCCGGAGGATAAAAGTGAGTAGCCCTCTCCTACCAGATGAGGAAGCTCGCTATATGAGTTAACATACACGGTACCCTTTTTGTTCATAACAGCAGTAAACCATGGTACGGGAGGAAGCTTGTCGGTACCTGCCATGGTGTTGTAGCTTTGAGCCAGAGATGCTTTGTTGGTGTCTGTGCCAAAGTACAGACCACCGGTAAACCAACCGCCGTTGCCGTTGTTAAGCTGATTTAAGGCAATGCTTCCATAGAGTCTGTAGAGATTTTTATAGAAAACAAACTTAGGTGCTATGTAGTTAATCTTTCTTCGGGTACCTTCTGCACCCATGTTGCCGCCTATGGCAAAGGTGTTGTCGTAGAGGAAGGAGCTTCCGCTGATTTTTTCAGTACCGGCTACAACGCCCGAACCTTCTATATAACCCTCATCACCTATCTTATGACCGTAGTATTCATTAACATAATCAATATAATCGGCGTAGGTCATATTTGCCACCTTGTTTACAGGTGTGTCTATGGGGCAGTCGTATGTGGCTATGCCCTCGGTCAACGTCTTTGACTTTAAGACATTGGTGTCGTCTACTATGGTGGTTCCGTTTAGATTTACCACATCGTAAAATCCTGCATAGCAGGTTCCGGACAGCATAGAAAGGATAATCAATGCTATGAGTAGTGTTTTTTTCATAAATTACCTCCTGAATAGTGATTAGAGTTTGTGTTTTTGCATATACTATATTATCAATACATTGCATGAATTTATAATGCCATTAGCACTACAACAGCTTGACAACAGCATTTTAATGTGCTACAATATATTTATAGAAAGGAGTGGTTTTATGTCCACAACGACAAGTGTTAGTTTTAGAATTGACAGCGACCTTAAGTCTCAGGCAGATTTGCTTTTTTCAGAGTTAGGCATGAATATGACTACCGCTTTCAATATTTTCTTGCGTCAATCTGTAAGGGAAGGTTGTATTCCATTTGATATTACTGTAAATACTCCTAATGCTGAAACAGTTGCAGCCCTCTTGGAAGCCAAACAACTTATCAGTAACCCGGATATCAAAAAATACAGTGATGTCGATGATGCACTCAAGGAGCTGAAAGCATGAGAGACATCATATGGACCTCCAAATTCAAAAAGGATTACAAAAATGCAATAAAGCGTAATCTTAATATTAATTTACTGGATGATGTGATCCGAATTTTAGCTTCCGGGCAAGAGCTTCCAAACAAATACAATGACCATACACTTCGCGGTAATTGGAATGGTTTTCGTGAATGACATATTTTACCGGATTGGCTCTTGATATACGCTATTGAAGACAACAACCTGGTGCTTGTATTAGCACGAACGGGAAGTCACAGTGATTTATTTTAATATCATACTCCAATGACTAAGCCTTTGCATTTGCGAAGGCTTTTTATTTTGCCATAGCAACAGGGTGTGCATAATTGCACCATTGTCATTGTTCACTCTATTAGTGTTATTCCTCACTACGTCAGTGTCATTCCGAGTGAACACGAGGAATCTTCCTTGTGGTTAGTTCCTCATTTGTTTGGTAGATCCTTCGTCGCTTTGCTTCTCAGTATGACATATTGATAATGAGTTTCTCACTACACTATTGTCATTCCGAGTGAACACGAGGAATCTTCCTTGTGGTTAGTTCCTCATTTGTTTGGGAGATCCTTCGTCGCTTTGCTCCTCAGGATGACATACTTTATAGAAAGCTCTCTCTTTTCAAAGCACAATGCAAACATATTTTCCATAAAATCTGCTTGCATAATACTTGGAAATTAACCTTTAAAAATATTTACTTTGGCGGGCAAAAGCCCGCCAAAGTAAACTGTTTAAACTAAAAATTAATTATTTTACTCTTACAAATGCAAAGTAAGGAGGGTAATCATTATGTGAACCCGCTTTTCCTGTATTTGTATTATAAAGTGTTACTGTTTGACCAGCTTCAAATGACTTAATATACATATCAGTCTTTGCATTAGCAGAACAATCTTTATATGTACCATCTACCTGATGTCTGCTAAGAGTAAATGGCTTTTCCGTAAGTTTGCAATTAACCCATTGATTATTATCTTTTACAAAATTTGGTGTTTCTCCGGATGGAATTATAATAATATCACAATCCTGATTAACCTTAAATGTCATCCAGGGAAGGTCATCTGCACCATTTCCACCTGCCCACGATTCCGGCAGAGCTACATTTAACATTCTAAGATAATAACAATTTTCAAGTCCAATAACCTCATCCGTTATACCAAAAACTCTCTGATAGTTAGCAGCATATGGGCTTGAGGACAACTGTGTATATGCACCATGTGGATATTTTTCAACCGTTGTCGTTACATAGTCATGAGATAATCTGGACTGATAACCTATTTCTCCGGAACCGCTTTTTGCATCTCCTGTACCGGGTCCAAGAATAAAGGTGCCTGCTCCGTCTTCTGCCACAATCCTGAAGTCTGTTACATGGTCTGTAATGGTTGTAGCAAGCTTAGGCTTAACAACTACCATTATAGGTCTGTCAAAGCTTGCGACGTTTCCCTTGTTGTCATAACGTATACCGTCTGTTGGGTCGGGTATTGCTACGGTATCTCCTGCCTTAAACTCCTTGGTGTGAGTTACTGTATAGGGATGGATAACATGACCTCCGCCTATAGCTGCTGCTTTAGAGTCAACAGATGCAAAGAACTGTGTATCGGTACTTATTGCATCGAGAAGAGATTTAAGGGTTGCCTGCTTTCTTATAGCTACATTGACTGCATTAAGGAGTTCTTCCTCGGTAGCACCGGGGAACTCTGCACTGAGCCACTTGTCATAAAGCTGCTTGAAGGTAAGACCGCTGGAGGGATAGAAATCTGCTACCATATCCATGGAAATGTCTGTTGTGGGAATACCAAGAGCCTTTATTGCTTCAAAATAGTTAGACTGAGGGAACATAGCTGTAAGGCTGGGAGCAGAAGTATTCTTGGTAAAGTCGCCGAAATTAGCACCACTGTCTTGGGACTTTGTAAGAATAAGAACATCACAGTCCTTGTCTACCTTAAACTCAAGGATATTAGTGCCGGGGAAGAAGCCCATCTTGGTTCTATTACCGATTGAGAAGCCAAAATAGTCACAACCAAGAAGAGAAGGATCCTCAACGGACTTAATTCTCTGACCTGAACCTAAAGGCTGGAAGTCGGAAGTCCACTGACCGCCGGAGGTATCTCTGGAGGATGCAATATCTGCAAAGAGGTCTTTGTAAAGCACACCATTTGTAAGTGTGCTGTTGTAGCTTGTAGCTGCTGCAGCGCTGGACTTCTTACCATATTCATAGCTGTAGGTATCGGGAACAGCTGTAGTAAAGAACCAGGATGAGGGATGACCGACGGAGCGACTGTTATCATTAAATATTTCTACAGTTTCACCTTTCTTGAATACCTTGCGGTATACATATGTAGGTGTCGTAAGCGCCGAACTTGTGTAGGGAGCTATGCCTGTGGAATACAGCTCATATCCTCTTTCTGCAAGGTGAGGAAGTGCTGTATATGAGTTAACATATACAGTGCCTGTTTCTTTCATAACTGCAGTAAACCAAGGAACAGGAGGAAGCTTATCTGTGCCGGCATTTGCATTGTAGACGTCACCATATACACTGTCCTCACCGTACCAGAGACCTCCGTAGAATCCATGACCACCCAACTGTTGATAAGAAATATGACCATAGAAACGATAAAGGTTTCTGTAGAATGCAAACTCAGGATTTATGGCAACTATTGTTCTATTACCCGACGTTTCCACACCTACCCTGCCGCCAACTTCAAAGTCCTTAGCGAAATTAAAGTAATCAGCGGTTTTAACTACATCAGTATCTCTTACAACGCCGGTACCTGTAATATATTCTGCATCGCCTTCTTTATAGCCATAGTATTCATTGATATATGCAATATACTGTGCATATGTCATATCTCTAACCACAGCTACAGGAGTATCTATGGGACAATCGCTACCATCAATACCTTCGGTAACAGTCTTTCTTGCCAATACATTGGTATTATCCACAATTGTGGTGCCATTTAAGTTAACGATATCATATGCATCTGCGGGAGCGTTGCCAATAGCAATATTTATGGTATACACTGTAGAAGTGCCCTTATAGAGATTCTTTACAGTAACTGTAGCTACAGCTGTCTTGGCATCGGAAGCAATGTCATAGTCTGTAGTTGCATAGAGTGCATTATCTGTGGTAACGCCCTTAATTACAGGAAGAACGCAATCGCTTAAGGGGTTTAATAAATATGTATATTCATTGTCTGTAAACTTGTCTATGCCTACATATGCACCGTCAATTTCCACACCCTTAAGAGCGGGAGCAGCATTTATGTTACCTGCACTTGTAAGGGGCACAAAAGCATCGGATGTATCCATATCTGCTACGGGCTTAACAAGAACGATAAGGTTTCTGGACTTTAGAGGTGTTTTTTCGCCTTTTTCATTTACCTTAAAAGAACCGTCCGGATTCTTAACGTAGTCCTCTTCACTTGCAGGGATTACAACTTCTGCAGATTCTGCACCGTCTAAGGTAACGGTCTTTGTGTACATAGCAGTGTAGTTGCCGGGATTAGTGTACGCTTTGCTATTAGATGCTTTTTTCTTCTCACCATTTGCATCTAGTTTTACATTTACCTTGTGCAATACTTCATAGTCAGTGCCTTCAATTTTATCACTTATTTCATTATCTTTAAAATATGAATACTTGAGTTTTGTCCAGTTGGTGTCAAAGGTTGCCTTTGCGCTATCAGAAGCCGCATCGTATGTAGTCTTGAGCACTGCTTCATAATAACCTTCCTCGTCTGCATCGTATGCCTTAGCCATTGCATAGGTGGGTCTTATACCGATAGCATTTAAAGCATCTGCAAACTCTCTTGTCATATATCTGCTTTCTGCAAAGGAAGAACCGTTTGCAGCTGCATCTTCTGCCTTAACAAGGTCAAAGCCTTCAAATTCCAAAGCATCATTGGTTGTAAGAATCATGATTTCGGAATCTCTTACAATGTCAAAGGTAAGAAGGGGTGAACCATTTGCAAAATAGTCAATGGTACCTGCACTGAATACAAAGAAATCAAGACCTACCAGGGAAGGATCTGCATAGTATACTTCGTGGTACTGTAAACTGTTTGCAGGGAAGTTTGAAACTGTTACTCTGCCGCCGGTAGCTTCGGATTCATCGCCTTCTGTTCTGCCCTTAAAGGGTGAATAGAGCTCAAGCTCGGGCTTGGAGCCTGTCATACCTGTAGTAGCTACTTCCTTTGCGGAAACAAAAGCGTTGTCTACACCGGTATCTGCTACAAAATCAGTCTTTGCTGTTGCACCTGCTACAGCGTGAACACTGTTGGCATTAACAGAATCGTTCCATACAAATGCTTTGTAGGAGTCAGCACCGGAAGCAACGGAAGCGGAAACTATAGTTTCTGCGCCTTTGGCAACATCTACCTTGTCGGACTCTCCGGTAGCAACAAGGTTGCCGTTTTTATCGTAGGAAGCTACAATGATTTTACCGGAAAGAGCATTTGCGGAATCATCGTTTCTTAAGTTTACTCTTGCGGTAATGTTGTTGCCATTAGCCTGGAAATCCACAAAGGATACATTAAGACCGGATGCAAATGCTGTGGTAAAGAGCATTGCAACACAAAGAACAACTGCAAGAACTTTTGAAAATGTTCTCATATAATCATTTCCTTTCAAAATATTTTTTGTTTTGTATGCCACGGAATTGTGCAGGATTCTCGAGTTATCCTACACGAGTCCTGCGGTACATACAAAACAGTAATTCGGGATTGGTAAATCCCTTGTTTGTGTCATTCAAAGCGTATGCTGCTGTCATGTTGAGCGTAGCCGCAAGGCGAAGTCGAAACATCTCAAGTTCAACTCAATGCGTAATTGAGATCCCTCGACAAGCTCGGGATGACAAAAGTGTTTGCTCGGATGACAAAAGTGTTTGTTCGGATGACAATTTGTGTTTACTGGAAATAAAAACTATTTGTCATGTTGAGAGCAAACTCCCATGAAGTAGCCAAAGGCGTACTGAATGGTGTGAGACTGCCTCTGGCAAAACTGTCGCAGAGGCGAGCACCAACCTCGGTGCAAAGACGATGCGATACAGTTGACGGCTAGCGGAGCCGTAAGGCGAAGTCGAAACATCTTAAGGAAGCAATTCCTTCCACTCCGGATTTAACTTTTCAATCAACATATTCTTCTTCGTACGGTTCCAACCTTTCAGTTGCTTTTCTCGTAAAATTGCATCTTTTATATCATTTGTTTCTTCAAAATAAACTAATTTTGTTAACTTATATTTTGATGTAAATCCTTCTACGAGCATATTCCTATGCTCATATAATCTTCTTTCAATATTATTAGTCACGCCTATGTACAATACTGTATTGTATTTATTTGTTATGATATAAACGTAATACATTTAAAAACCTCAAGTGATAATATCTGCATAATTGAGATCCCTCGACAAGCTCGGGATGACAGAAGTGTTTGCTCGGGATGACAAATACCTGTCATGTTGAGCGGAGCCGCAAGGCGAAGTCGAAACATCTTAAGGCTGATGTATCATGCCAAGTGATAGCATAAAGATATTTTTCACAACGGGGACGGGAAGTCCCCGTTGTGAAAACATATTTAATTACTGAGCCGCATCGACTTTTGTAAAGCCAATCCAGTCGTAGTTCCAAGCGCCTTCGCCGTTGAAGGAACCAATCTTAAAGGTATATTCACCGGCTTTAAGGAACTTATTCATCATAATTGTTACAGGCTTAAAGTCGGATTCGCTACCGCCCCATCCGCCTGTGTTGGGGAGCTGGAATGCATAGTTTTCGCCATCGATTTCAATGGTTCTTACAGGCCAGGGCTCCTGCCATACTGCACATCTTATGATTGCGTTGTAGGTTCCGTCTTCGGGAATTGTAATCTTGTATGTAGCAGATGCATTGGAAGCGTTGAGCTGGCTGATACCTGTGAGATATGCAAGACCGTTGGTGGGTCTGGTGTTACCTGTCTTGGACTCGAAGTTAATGCCCTTAACGTGAGCCACGGTAGTTTTGAGTGCCGCCTGGTGATCATCGCCTAAGAGTGTTTCTGCCATATTGACAGGTACAGTCTTAATCTCAACTCTTGCAGGTTCAGTTCCCGTAACGTTAAATACAATATCTCTTTCGCCAAGATTTGTACTTGAATATTTATTAAAGCCTGCATCATCAACTACATTTTCTGTAGAAGAAACAAGCAGATACGCTCCTGTCTTAACAGGTGCTTTAATAACTGCAGAAGCCTCGAAGTTGGCATCCTTTATAAGGGGAGCTGTGTATGTGTTGGAAACACCGTCTATTACAAGCTCAAGGGTAGCATTTTCGCCATATTCCTGACCCGGAATAAGGGTACCGTTTACCATCATGGTCTGACTTCCGTATACGGAGTCTATAGTGATGTCACCCTTGGTTTCCCCTTCGCCATAGGTTACACCAAAGCCTGTTACGTCCTTGGAAACAGGAGTTCTTGTCTTATACACTCTTCTTTCCTGAAGGTCTGTAATTTCGGGGATAATGGCGTTGCCTGTGTGGATTGTTACCACATAGTCTGTTTTGGAGGAGGTAACAAGCTGTCCGTTGGAGTCGTAAACAACTGTTACGGGCTGCTCGGCATCCACAAGGTCTATGCCGTACATTACAAGGTCTTTACCGCCGATTAAAGCGATGTCGTCCTCGGAGTATACTACAGCTGTACCTACAAACTGAATATCTCCTGTGTCAATCACAGCGTCATTGTCGGGAGTATTGTTTACAATAGCTATTGTACCGTCTTCAAACTCGAGCTTGGTGTATGTATCGGTGTTGGTTTCCTTTACATAATCGGACTGATCGGTTGAAGTATGGACATTCATTGTAGCTATAATCTTGGTTTTGGAAACAGGCTCTGTTTCAAACCATATTCTTCTGTCGGGTTCGTATGCCTTGTGGCTGTCCAGGGTAGGAAAGTTTACAAGGTCGGGACCGGAGTAAAGGTTGGAGTAGTATGGTGTGAGATTTGCGGGATAGTGCATTCTCAAATCCATAGCCATCTTACTGCTTACAAGCTTGGCACCGCGATTGTCGTCGTGAACAGTGAGTGTACTTGTAGCACGACTGTTGAACCACCATTCAAAGAAGGATTCGTTGCCCTTATCTGCTCTTGCAGCGGCAAGGTCATCAATTACAATGTATTTATCAGGACGGATGTATATCATGGAACGGACAAATTTGTCTATACCACCGACATATGCCGGAGTAGCATCGCCCACGGTTACGTCAAAGGCACTTGTGGTGGCAAACATATCAATATTTCCGCCAAGAGCCATGGAGTCGTCTTTCTGACCTTTACCGAAGTCATAGGTCACAGAGTTGTGAGCATAGGTCTTACGGGTAAAGCCGGAGTCGTGGGTGGAGTGGTAGCTATCGTACCAACCGCCCTTGGTAGCAAGGTTTTCACCGTTTGCTTCTATTATAAATGAGTTCTGGTCAGCGTGCATATGGTTGTAGGAACCGTACTGACTGGAACGGAAGTACATGGAAATTCTGTTGTCGCTTACCAAATCAGAGTGATGAACAGATATACCCTGGTCGGGGAAAAGGATTCCGTTGGGGTGGTCATAGGGAACCTTGGGTTCTATGTTATCGTAAGCACCTACGGAAAGTACCGCATTGTATCTGTTTGCCACATTGGCAAAGGAGCCGATCTGATCTCTTGCCCACGCCGCATAGGGGTTGTTAGTGTAGTGGGCAAGCTGATTTAAGCCTAAAGTGATGGCATCGTTACCATTGTATATATCCTGAGCGGAGCCGTCACCAAAGGAACCTTTTGAGTTCTTTGGAATCATATACATAGCCCAGAGGTATTCATTCTGTACCCATGCCTTTTTGTAGTAGTCTATGTAGTCAGCTTCCTTCATAACCTCCATAAACTGCTTACCGCGGATAAAGGAGTAGGTCCAGTAGGCTGTACCCTTACTCCAGCCACCGTCTTCCGTACACATAGGCTCGGAGTTTGCAGTGTAAAGTGTGAGGTAATCGGTAAATACCTTGTCGTAGCCGGGATAGTCGTGCATAAGAGCAAGTGCCGGAACAAGGTAACAGTGAGAGTATGACCAGTGATGAGAGTCATATGGACTTGTTCTTATTAGGTTAAGATGCTTTTCTCTTGTAATCTCAAATCTTCCGCGAAGATTGTCACCTGTAATCTTTCTTTCTTCGGGAGACATTTCGTTATAGCACCAGTCATAGGCGAGTGCCATTTCGTGAAGGTTCTCAAAGAATACCTGGTCGTCACCGGCATAGGCAGAAACTGCATTTTTATTTGTGTTGTCATATTCCCAGGTAGCATACTCAAGGAGCACATCTATGGCATATCTTGCGTATTTGGAATCTCCGGTAAAGAGATACGCAGTAGCTGCAAGAATGGACTTGTCACCCATGGAGTAACCTAAACTCTTTTTGGGAGCTTTGTCTGTGGTGGCTTCCTGTAAGGTAGCACCTTGTGCCTGTGTATAATAGGGTTCGGGCTCTTTGGGAATAGGCTGTGTAATGAGATTGTCGGCGCTTTTTACAAGCCGGTCATAAAGATTTTTACCGGTTTCGCCTTCAAATCTTTTACGGAAATCATCCATAGTGTCTGCGGTAACCCACATTCTGGGGTGACCTTTGGGAATAATCTGTACTATTTCTTCTACAGAAGGCATTGTAAAGGCAACTGCCTCCTGGTCTATTCTGAACTTCTTTGCTGCTGCCCAATCACTGGGTTCCTTGTTACCGCTTTCATAAAAGCGAACGGACCACCAGTAAACACCGGGTTCAAAGGTATAGGGGAAGTTGTAGTAGTGCCACTTTAAGCCATTGGCTTCGTAGGCAACTTCCTTGAGCTCTTCGTCCTTGCAGATTACAAGGTCGTAGGTATACTTATCATAGCTTGTTGTAGGAGGACACCATGTAAAATCAGGTGGATTCTGCATACAACTATAGTTGTGAGGAGGCTTAAATGGTGTGTAGCTGTCTGTCTTGGGGCTCTGGAGTGTCCACTTGGCAGGAAGGGTGGGCTTTGCCGCCATTGCAGGAAGCATTCCCATAAGCATTGTGCAAAGGACTGCAAGACATACTATTCGTAAAAGTACATTCTTTCTCATTGAGCTGCCACCTCCTTGGTAATTATAAGGGTTTTGCTTGCTTCATCCCAGTTAGCACTTTCGCCCAGGGATGCGGCAAGTTTATTTGCAGATACATAAACTGTATCCTTATAGAGCTTGATTCCGTCAAGGGAAGCGCCGTTAAGTTTAAGTGATTTGCCGTCTAAGGCAATTTCCACAGTGTTCTCCCCTAATGTGCCTACATATGCATCGTTTTCCACCTTGGTGGTAAAGCCAAAGAGGTTAAGAGCACCTTTTACGGGAACATAAACCTCGCCGTTTTCAACTACGGGAGCCTTTGCAAAGTAGGAGTAGCTGCCGTTTCTCATAACATTTGCCTTTGCAGAGGTTGCTCTCTGCAAGGGAGTTGCACTAACGGGTATAGGCATAGGTTCGGGACGAACAATCTCCTGCTTGGGAGCCTGGAAATTACCGTTTCTCGTAATACGGATATAGTCAAAATACCAGTCAGCGGTAAACATTCTGGATTCAAACATAAAGCTTGCCATCTTGTTGGAGCCTGCCTGATAATACTGAATGTTCTGAATTGTCTTGGTGCCGCCTTCTACAGCATCACCAACACCTATTACATTGTACACGCCATTGTCCATATCTACCTGAAGGGTAACTGTGTACCATACACCGGCATCTATGTGGCTGTCAAGTCTGCCGCCGCCGGAGCCGTCTGCACCAAAAGAACCGCCACCCTTGTCACCAAGTACATAAAGACGAGTAGCCCACTTGTTGTCGGAACTTCTGATGTAGAAGCCGTTGGAAGCAAAGTCTGTTTCCTGGTTATCGGGGACTTCCATCTTGAAGCGTGCTTCAACCTCTACAGTACCTCCATCATATACCTGAGGGAAGGTAAAGCTAATCTGTGCACCGGAGTTTGATGTGCCGGGGACCTTGTCGGATACGAGCAGGCACTGCTGTTCCTTGCCGTTCGGGCCCTTTGTCTTGGCATAGCCTACTGTGGAGTTACCTGCAGTAGTTATTGTCCAGTCGTTTATGGCAGAAGAGCCTACCATAAAGTCACTTATGAGCACTGCACCGTCTACGCTTAAATCTCTTTTTACCTGATTTCTTGTATCTATTCTATTTGCTTTACCAAAGGCAACGGTAGATAATGCAAGTGTAAACACAAGAGTAATTAAAAGTATTTTTCTTAGTTTCATAATCTACCCTCCTTACTTAACAACAACCATAAATGTGGGTACGCATACATAGGACTGCATAAGTACATAGGATGTTTCCTCTGCTCCTACCGTTCCAAAGGGAAGGATATCGGAATATGCACCGCCCTTAACCCTCTTGCCCTGGGGAGCCTGTGAATCATAAACTACATATGTGCAGGATGTAGCTGCGGGATAGAGCATTGTGGTAGCTACATCAGCCCCTGCAAGCTCACTTCTGTCTGTGGTGGAAAGAAGTCTGAAAGCATTTGCAGCTTTTTCGTATACAAAGCCGCTTGCTGTCTGATAGTCGTAGGTGTTTGATTCAAAGCTTTCCACTCTGCGGTTTTCTGTAATTCTGTAGTAAAGCTTAATGTTGGAAAGGTAGCCGTCAATATCTGTGGAAACCTTTACCACATCACCTTCCTTAAAGGAAGAAGCGGTCATATTATTAAGTTCTGCGGCATCACCATCGGTAACCTTTGCAGGTGTGTAGGTGAATTCCGGCTTAACATATATGCTTGACCTGCCGCTCTTGCCCTGAACTGTAAGCTTGTAGCAAGGCTGCTCTTCGTATAGAACCTGGCTTACGGAGGCTATAACACCCAGAGATGTGGAGGTGCTGATTGTTCCCACCTTGTCGGAGTTAAGAAGGATAAAGGGAACTGCCTCGTCATCTGCACTGCAGAAGAAAGAGCGAACATCGTTTAAGTTTTCCTTTTCGGTACCTGCAGGAACAGAATTTACACCAATTACAGAGTAGTTCTTTTCTTCAAGGAAATCTTCATTTCCGGCTGTGGGTTCAATGTACTTTATAACCTTGGTGGCAGAGTTTGCCACAAGAAGTGCGCTGCCGTATGCACTCTGGTCTATAAAGATTTCTGCACCTCCGGAGGATCTGTGTCTTAATTGTGTACCTTTGGGGCCTATAAAGAGTGCGTTATCTCCGCTTACATCCGCCTTTGTGGCAACTGCTTCGGAAGCAATATCCGAGAAAACTGTATCTATATATGCAAGCTCACCGTTTCCGTTAATGCGGAATCTTACAGGCTGTGCAGTTATTTCTGCATCTGCATCGGGGTATATAACCTTTGATGATGCCTGAAGCTTGGCTATGTACTCATCGGTGTTGCCTGCAGAGTAGGTTTTGTTGTCCACCTTAAGCTTGGGTGCAGCATAGGCAAGCATAAACTGTCCGTTATCTGCGTAGAGCTTAAAGAGAGCATTGCTTGAGAAGCCGCCTTCTGTGTCAATACCAAGAAGGAAACCAAAGCTTAATGCAGAGCCAACCTTCATATCGGATATTTCACCAAAAATATTGAGGTATAAGGTTACTGTGTCTCCAACTTTGAACTTACCTTCAAGACGACTTACTGCAGATTTGGCAATTTTGTAGTCTGTACCAAGAACTGTAAGAATTGTTCTGCCATTTTCTTCTGTGATGGCTTCCAACTTACCAACTGCAGTTTTATCACTTACATAGAGCTTGTAGAGGAGCTGATCTGCATCGTTTTTGGACTTATACACGGAGATGATGTTGTCTACCTTAACACCGGAAAGTCCAACCTCTTCGCCGTTTACATCATATATAATTGTATAGGGGTCATCTGCCGTTACATCACCTGTAACACTTAAGCCTTTGGTGTAACGGTCATATATTTTTTCTCTTGTGCCATCTACGATGTCTACAACGTAATCTGTGTATGCATCTACAAAGATTACATCTGCAACGGAGTTTCCGTCATTGTCTACGAGGGTAATCTCGCCTTCATAGCCGGAAATCAAATCCATATCAAAGGATTCGCCTGTAGCCGCGCCGTTGAATATTACAGAAGCAACTGTCTTGAAGCGTACATCGTCTTTCTTTCCGTCTTCGTTCCAGAAGGTAACTTTGCCGGAAGAAATATCCTGAATATCGCTTATTGCAATAACAGTTTCTTCATTATAATCTGTCTTTGTAATGTATTTAAGTTCACTCTTCTTTGTGTTGGAGCCTTCCACGTAGTATGCATCTACTTCGTAGCCCAGGTAATCCCAGGAGTGAATCTTGCCTACTTCAATCTTTACACCGTCGATTACCATATACCAGGGAGGTGTGAGGTTCTCACCCTTTAAGGCAGAGATATCAACAGATTCTACCACACCGGTAATATGAACTATACCAAATGTGCGGTATGCAAGGGTCATACCTTCGGTTGTGGAAAACTTAGGTTCATCACCAAACGAGGTAGGCTCTAATGTAAGGGTATCGAGAGCGTTTGCTAAAAGCTGAGCTGCTTCACCCTTTGTAATGGTTACTGTCATATCGCCGTTATTATCAAGATAGTCAAAAAGATCAAGTCTTGATGCGGTGTAGTAGTAACCTGCGGGATATCCGCCCTTTGCCTGAGCATAGGGGCCATAGCCTAAAATTGTGGTGAGCATTACAACTGCTTCGCCCATATAAATTTCATTATCGGGGCCATAGGTTCCGTCGGAATATCCGTTAATTATGCCTGCATTTGCAAGGGAGTTGATGTAGGGAGCATACGCATTATCTGCCGGAACATCGGTAAACTTAACTACAGCAGGGTCTGCTGCAGGGTAACCGGAAACAAGGCATGCCATCTTTGCAAATTCGCCTCTGGTAATCTTAGCTGTGAGATTATAATCTGCATCGGATTCAATTACTTCAAGAGCTTTTAAGTATTCGGTAGCTTTAACGCCGTAAACCTGCTCTGCAATTTCCACAACATCGTTTTCAGCTGCAAATGAGGTAAGAGTAAGTGAGCACATAAGTGCAACACAAAGTAATATGCTAATTATTTTCTTCATATTGTATTACTCCTTCCCTGAAAGCCCATGGATGAGCTTTGCTGACTGTGCACGTGAGCAATTTGCAAGGGGTGCAAACTCTCTGGCGGTTACACCGTTTATAATTCCTGCACCCTTAAGGGCATATACTGCTTCTTTGGCAAAATCTGCAATGGAAGCATCATCTGCAAATGCTAAGGTTGCGGGGGTAAAGTTGTTGCCCATCTTTGTGCCTATTCTATAGAGGATTGCAGCAGCTTCCTGACGGGTAATGGTTCTGCCAACGCCGAACTTACCTTCGCCTATACCGGAAATGATGTCCTCTTTTTCAGCTGCTGCAAGGTAAGGTGCATACCATGCAGAAGAGTCTACATCGGTGTAGCTTGTTTCCCGGGAGCCGTCTACGGTAATGCCGAGAGCAACAACTGCCATCTTAACAAATTCTTCTCTTGTTACATCCATATCGGGAGCGAATGTTCCGTCGCCTCTTCCGGATATAGCTCCGCTCTGTGCAAGAGCAAGAATGCTCTCGGATGCCCAGTGGTTTTCGCTAACATCGGAGAATGTAACCTTTGCGGGTTCAAACTCATCGAGGCTTACACCATCCTGAGGAAGTGTACCGCCAACAGAGAGTCCGCCGCCTCCGCCGGTGTTGCCACCGCTCTTCTTTCCGCTAAGAAGGTCTTCAATGGCATCATTAACATCCTTTACGAACGTTTCAACACTTGTATATTTATCCTTAAGCCCGTCTGTAACGTCGGAAGGTTTCTTTAAATCTTCATAATCGTCCATATCAATGCCGAGGTCTTCGCCGTGGTTTAATATGATGGTTTCGTAATCCTTCCAACTCTTTGCAGTACTTAATGCCGCAAGGATAACACCGTCGCAGAATACTTCGTCTACATCTTCAAGGGACTTAAGGCCTTTGCCCTTCATATATGTTTTAACAAAGTTTTCCTTTGTTGTGCTTCCGAGAGAATTAAATGTAGCAACATACTTTTCGCTGAGAGTAAGTCTTGCATCTGTTATATCGCCTGTGCCTTCGTTTAAGGACTGAATAAGTGCGGCAACCCCAAGGTCTGCTACAAAGTCCGAAGGATACTCGGGAGTAAGGATTGTGGGGTCTTCTTTTGCCATAGCATAGAGAACTTCACTAAGGCCTTTGCTATCTACTTTAAGTATAAGGTCGGATGCACCGATACCCAAAAGCTTTGCGTTGGATGAAGAAGCACCTGTGAGGTTAAGCTTTTCTTCAACATCGGATGCCTTGGAGCCGGAAGCATCAACTATTTTTTTGAGTTCTTCAATGAAATCAAGTTTAGCTTCTTTGCTTGCAAAGTAGTAAACAAGGGCTTTGTCCTCCGCCAGTTTTTTGCTTGAAGCAAGGATTGTGTAGTCACCTTCGCCAAGTCCGTCAAGGCCGATAACTACTTCGTAGTTACCCTCATTGTCTGTGAGACCTGCTGCAAAGCCTGCAACAGCCGCTTTGAACTTTTCGCCGTCGGTAACATCAATCTCCGCCGAGGTTTTTCCGGGCTTTAATACATAAATGCCCACAGAATCACCGTAGGAAGCACCGGGAATTGTACCGGTTACCGTGATGGTTGCGTTTTGGTCATTTGCCACGGGCTGATTGATAACATCGGCATAGGCTACAGAGCCGAATATCATCATAACTGCCAGTACCAATGACAACAGTCTGATTGTTTTCATAGTGACCTCCTATGTTTGTGTATTTTCAACAATTACCATTTGTAACTGTCTATATTAAAGCGATTTATCGCAATAATATTTATGAATTTGTAATAGGCTATTCCCCATTTATGAACATCTGATAGTTTCAGCTACTCGTAAATGATGAATAGTCTGCCTTTGCCCTGAGGAAAAGGCAGTTTTTCGTTTCCATCCGGCGGGCAGAGGGGGCCGCCCGCCAAAGGGAAACTATAGTGAAATGAGAAAAAAGAAGTAAGCTATGTTATGCTTGTTGTGTATGTATCATACACAACAAAGGGGTACCCCTTTGTCTTGTTCATTTCGGGTAATACAAGGAATCTTCCTTACGGTTACTTCCTCATTTGCCATGGAGATTCTTCGGCTTTGCCTCAGAATGACAAGTTAAAAACAGTGTCATCCTGAACGCAGTGAAGGATCTTCATTGTAATTACTTCCTCAATTGTTGGGTACAAAGAACACAAAGTAAGGATATGTGCCGTGTACACCTGTATTGGAGTTAGGGAGCTCAACTGTTTCTGTATCGGTAACTTCCTTTGTATACACAACCGAAGGACCATTGCCGATATCACCGTTATTTGTATCTTTAAAGGTAAATACGAAATCTGTGGTATCTGCTTTTGTCCAGCCTGCATCCTCCAAGTGAGGCATTTCCACATAAGAAGTAATGTATACTGTAGCTTCTGTTACGGGGATTGTCCACCAGGGAACAGTGGGAAGTGCATCTGTTGCCGCATTTACTGTGTAATTAAATCCGTCGTATGTGTAGGTAGCATCCTGACCCCAGAAAAGCTTGGTAAACCACTTTCTTACATCTGCCTGCTGACCCCACTCAATTGTGGGAGAGAAGAACTTAACGCCTTCTAAGAAAGCATAGTCTTCGTTTATGGTTTCAAGTCTGCGTCTTGCACTTTCGCTGCCAATCTGACCGCCTATGGTAAAGGAATCTCTTACTACAATAGTAGATGTAGCAATAACTTCAGTATCCTTAATTACAGATGTACTTGTGGGCTTTGTGCCTGTAACAGATTCTATATATTCAAGATACTTGGCATATGTAAGACCGGACACCTTCGAGGTAAGAGCACCTACGTGTTCAACCTCTGCAGCGGCTTTGAGTTCTTCGAGAGTAGCTTCTGCAGCTTCTAAATCGGCATAGTTTGTAACAAGTGCCTGATTGTCTTCAGAAAGTGCATCGTAGGCTTCTCTTGCCTGTGTGATTGCATCTTCGCTGTCAAGTGTAACTTCGCCGATTGCATCAATAAGCTCTATAACAGCAGTAACTTCCGCAGGAATAACTTCCTCTTCGCCAGTTGCAGTTTTAACAACTACAAGGATGTTTCTGGAGCTTGCACCCGAAGTATTACCGGGAACGGTAATTGTCATTGTATCTTCGCCTTCGGGAAGTCTAAAGGTCTTTGTATACATTGCCTTGTAGGTAGAATCATTACCTATTGCAGAAGCTGTATCAAAGAGTGCCCACTGCTCATCAAACTTAGCCTTTTGAGTTTCGTTTGCACTTTCATATGCAGCCTTTAAGTATGTGTTGTAGAAGGTTTCTTTTTCGGCAGGCTTATAGGTCTTAACTACAGAGTATACAGGAGTTACACCTATTGCATTCATAGCATCTGCCATATTGCGGTTAATGAATCTGCCCTTAATCCAACCTGCGCCATTTTCCTTAAGAGTAAATCCTTCAAATGCCATACCGCTGTTTGTAGCGATTATGGAAACCTCTGCATCTGCCACTACATCAAACTTAAGAAGTGTGGCATCGGAGTGAGCGTTTCCACCGGCTGTGAATACAAAGTAGTCACTTCCGGCAAGGCTTTCGTCTGCATAGTATACTTCGTGATAAGAAGTGGAATTAGCCGGCATTGTGCAAAGTCTTGCACCGTAGGTGGTACCTGCTTCGTCGGGAGTACCGCGAAGGTTTGTGTACACAACGCCATCGGTTCTTGATGTCTTTGCACTTGTAACTGCTGCTGCAGATTTAAATCCATTTGTTACGCCTGAATCTGCAACGATTTCGCCTTCCATTCTTGCACCAACTATAATATGGTCGCCTTCCACGGGAACAGGTTGTTCTGCTTCTGCCTTAAGCTCTTCAAGAGTAACCTCTGCAGATTCAAGAACGGAAAGGTTTATTACATATGCTTTCTTTTCTTCGGAGAGTGCATCGTATGCTGCTCTTGCTTCTGTAATAGCATCTTCGCTGTCTAATGTAACCTCACCTATTGCATCAATCTTTGCAATTACATCGAGGACTTCTGCATCCTGGGGAAAGTCGGGTTCTACCGGCGCTTCCTCTTCGCTTACAGGCTTAACGAGAATAATAGGTGTTCTGTGGTTCCTGCCGGATTGATCGCCGGGTATTGTAACCGTAAGGGTTTCGCCTTCGGGAACGTTGTAGACACGAGAATATGCATAATTATAATTGAATATATTTCCTGCGCCACCGCTTACGGAAGCCCATGCTGTGTCAAATGCAGATTTTGCTGCGCTGTCTAATGCCGCATATTCTGCCGCGTAGTAATTTTCTATAAATGTTGACTTTGTGGCATCGGAGTAATAAATTGCCTTATCCCAAGTGGGTTCCACGCCGAGAAGTCTTATAGCATTGGCATAATAAGAGTTAAAATATCTCGCCTTTGCCCATGAGGATGATTTTTCTTCTCTTGTAAATCCGTCTATTAAAATGTCGCTTCTTATGCCAAGGATTACAACCTCTGCAGACTCAGCAAGTTCAAATTCAAGGATGGGGCTTGCCGCATAGGACTTATCCCCTGCGACTGCTGTAAAGTAGTCGTAGCCAACAAGGCTTTCGTCTGCATAGTATACTTCGTGGAGCTGACCCTTAAGAGGTGATGTCCAGGAATCTGTGGTCCATCTTGCGCCGCTTGTAACGGTTTCGTCACTTCCGCGGAAGTTTGTATAAACATAGCCGTTGTATACAGTATTACCTGCAGTTGTAACCTTGGATGCAGACATTTTGCCGTTTACAACGCCGGTATCTTGTACAAAGTCGCTTACATATCTTGCACCAACTATGGGGTGGAAGCCTTCCATGGGTACGGGAACTGATTTTAATTCCTCAAGCTCTGTTTCTGCAGCTTCAAGGGCTCCGAGGTTTGTAACGTATGCTTTCTTTTCTTCAGAGAGTGCATCGTAAGCTGCTCTTGCTTCTGTAATAGCAGCTTCGCTGTCTAATGTAACCTCGCCTATTGCATTAATCTTTGCAATTACACCGAGGACTTCTGCATCCTGCGAAAGGTCAGGTCCTTCTTCGGCTATAGGTTTAACCACAACAAGAATGTTTCTTGTGCTTCCGCCGGAGGTGTTTCCGGGAACGGTAACTGTAACCTTATCTTCACCTTCGGGCACTGTAAAGGTAGCCTTGTATGCTGCCTTGTATGTGGAATCATTGCCGATTGCGGCAACTGCGCCAAAGAGTGCCCACTGCTCATCAAACTTAGCTTTAGCTGTAGCATCAGCACTATCGTAGGCTGCTTTAAGGTATGTATTGTAGAAGGCATCCTTTTCAGCAGGCTTATAGGTCTTAACAACAGAGTATGTGGGCTTAACACCGATTGCATTCATGGCATCTGCCATGTTGCGGTTAATGAATCTGCCCTTAATCCAGCCATTTGCATTTTCTTCGAGAGTAAATCCGTCGAAGGCAAGACCGCTGTTTGTGGTTATGATGTAAACTTCGGCATCTGCCACTACGTCAAACTTAAGAAGAGGATTATCGGAGTGAGCATTTCCGCCGGCTGTGAATACAAAGTAGTCATTGCCTGCTATGCTTTCATCCGCATAGTATACTTCGTGATAGGAAGTGGAATTAGCCGGCATTGTACAAAGTCTTGCACCGTAGGTGGTACCTGCTTCATCGGGAGTACCGCGGAGGTTGGTGTACACAACGCCATCGGTTCTGGAGGATTTTGCGCTTGTAACCGCAACTTTGGACTTAAAGCCGTCTGTTACGTCTGTATCTGCAACTATTTCGTCTGTGTATCTGGCACCCACTATAATGTGGTTACCTTCTGCAAGTACCGGTTCATCGGGAACATCCGGAGTATCGGGTTCATCGGGTTCATCGGGAACATCCGGAGTACCGGGAGTTTCTCCGCCACCGCCCTGATTACCGCTGCCGGGAAGCTCACCGTCTTCGCCAACGGGAATTACGGCTACTATGTAACCTCTGGCCTGTTCTGCCTCGGGAGCAGGGATTATAACCTTTGCGGGTTCATCCTCATATGCTTCGTAGAACTTGGAGTATGCTGTCTGATAATCAAACACACTTACGCCAATAGGTTTGTTTACAGGAATATCCTCGGAAGCAACATCAGTATCAAGATTATACTTATCTGCAAAGTAGTTAACAAGTGCTGTGTGGTCCTTGGCATTTGCATTGTAGAACTCAATATCTGCATATGTAGGAGTAATTCCAAGTGCATTTAAATCCTTACGGGCATCTTCTGAAGCGGCACCGGAAACATAGGATGCCTTGGCATAGAGCTTGGAAGGAAGTGCTTCAAATCCGTTTGCCACAAGGCTTGGCTCTGCTGCACGGGTTACAACCACAATACGTGCATTGTGCATTACTTCGAATTCAAAGTAGTTGCCGGCATCCTTCTTCATGCCACCGTTGGCACAAACGAAGTAGTCCCAACCCTGAAGCATGGAGTCTACGCTTCTTATAGCGTGGTGCGAACCCAGCGGATGGAAATCAGTTGTCCATCTGGAACCAAAATCCAAACTGTCGTTGGGTGCACCGGTAAGATTTGTAAAGAGTTTTTTGCCTCCAACGCCTTCACTTACCGCTGTGCCGGATACAAGGTTAAGATTTGTACCTGCATCAACATCAAAGTCCGCATCGGAAGTAGCACCCACAACTATATGTCTTAAAGGAGTAAAGTCTATCTTGTATACGGAGGTAGCGCCCTTGGCATTTGCTACGGTAATTGTGGCAACACCGGGGAAAGTATCTTCGTATGCAGCGGTCACCTTTGTGCTGCCTTCTCTTACGGTTGCGGTAATTTCGGGATATTCGGTAAGTCCCTCTGTTATGTAGCCGTATTCGTACACACCGGGTTTAAAGCCGTCAATTGTAACGCCCGAAACCCTAAGGTCAAGAAGGTCTGTAGCACCGTCATAATCCGAATAAGCCGGAGCCGCTATGGGGCTTAAGCCATTTTCGGTGTTAAAGAGTGTAGCATCTAATGTAAAGTCACCTGCGGGAACAGGAGCTGTAGCTTTAAGCTCAACCTCCGTGGTGCCCACACTCTTGGTGTCGGAAGATGCATCCACCATCTTATGTTTGCTGTTGTACACAGTCATCATAAGAGTGACGCTGTCTGTACCCTGTGCTTTAATGCCATTAAGGCTTGCACTTACATTGGTGCCGTCGTTTGCAAATGTAACGGATGTAAAGCTTATGTCGCCCTCACTCATTACATATCCCAAATCGGCTGCCGATGCAAAGCTTGTAAGAACCATAAGCATCAGAAGTACGAAAGATAGGATTCTTTTCTTCATGATTTCTGCCTCCTAAATAAATGTTTTTGAAAATAAAAATGTATATATTAACATCACTTTTGTGACAAAATATATTCCTTTTTTGTACCTATATATGGGCTTTTATCAAAAAGTCTATACAAAATATGTAATTTTTGACTTTTTTGATAAATTGTTACATTTCTGTTTCTTAGTGACTATTTGTTGAATTTTTAAGCATTTTCAATTAATTTTGCTTTATTTTAATGCACTTTTACATTCGAAAATTACAAAAATTACTAATGAACCACTTACACTGCTAACACAATTATATTATGTTCTTTTAAAAAAGTAAAGGAATAATTCAATAATACTTGACTTTTTCACGAATAAATGTTAGTCTAACTACAGAGGTGATTATATGGACAATTTTATGAAACATTTTTTTATCATTTCAAACCCCGGTTTCTGTGGATATGTAGATAGCGGATTAGGCAGAATCAGTAACTTTAACCGTGGCAACCATGTTTTGGTTTTCAGCGTAGGCAAAGAATCAAAACTCTATCAGCTCGGTGATGGCAAAGAACTGGAAATGAAATACAACGATATACTCTATTTACCGCAAGGTTCCAGTTATGTATGCAAAACTCTGCCCACAGGTATGTTCTATATGATAGAGTTTTATACCAAAAAGGCACCGGAATTCGATGCATTTGTCTTTTCACCGAAGGATGCCCCCAAATTTTTAAGCAATTTTTCATCTGCAGCAAGGCTTCAAAAAAGGAAGAACCTCGGATATCAAATGCAAATTATGTCTTTGCTTTACGACATAATTGCAACCATGCAAATAGAATACAATCAAAAATATATTACCACCGATACAAAAGCACTAATTGCTCCGGCGGTAGACTACATACATTCAAACTACACCAAAGATCAGTTTAACATCGGTGAACTTGCAAAGATGTGCTCTATAAGCGAAGACTATTTCCGCAAACTTTTCAAATCTGCATATAACATATCTCCCAGAAAATATGTCAACAGACTCAAAACAGCCTACGCTGCAGAGCTTATAAGCAGCGGAGTGCACACCATAACCGACGCCTGCTACCTTTCCGGTTTTGATAACACAAGCTACTTTAGCCGTGAATTCAAAAAGAAATACGGAGTTTCGCCAATGGATTACAAGCATATGACGGACGCCCCGGGCAAAAAATGATCTCTATGCGAAGTACATTTTTTCACTTGTATTTTAAAATAGCATACAAACAGCAAAGGACTGTGCCAATAAGCAAGAATTATGTATAATAAATTTGTTTTTAAGACGGATGCTCACATCCGCCGGACAACATTTTTATACATTAAAATTGTTTATTTGCGCAGTCCCTTTTATATTCTTTTTCATATTCTGTTGTTTGTATTTTAAGTCGGAAGCGTTCTCCGCCTATATTGTGATATACCTTTTAAAAAAACTCAAACAAAAGCCCCTCTCCCGATAAGGAGAGGGGTAAATTGTAAAATTTGAAAAACCGTATCAGCCTTTTACAGCACCGATGGTAACACCGGATACAAAGTACTTCTGTACGAAGGGGTAGAAAAGTACAACAGGACCCATAGTAAATACTGTCATAGCCATCTTATAAGTTTCTGTAGGAAGTGTTGCAAGGTCAGCCTGGCCGATTTCAGCGAGCTGTCTCTGTAACTGAGCTGTATCGAACACCTTGTATAAGTAGTACTGGAGAGGATACAAGTCGGGGTTACTGATATAAATTCTTGCTGTAGACCAGTTGTTCCAGTAACCGAGAGCGGTAAGAAGACCAACTGTAGCAAGGATAGGTGTAGCTGCAGGAAGAACAATACTCCAGTAAATTCTGAGGTCGTTTGCACCGTCAATCTTTGCAGATTCTACAAGAGAGAGAGGTACATTACCTGTAAAGTAAGTTCTCATAATAATCATATTCATTACACTGAAGAAGCCGGAGAGAAGGAGAATCCAGAATGTATCTCTGAGGCCGAGGGCACAGGTAAGAACGTATCCAGGAACCTGACCGCCCGAGAAAAGGGTGGTAAAGAAGAAGAAGAAGGATACAAAACTTCTGTACTTAAAGTCTTTTCTGTAAAGAACATAAGATGTAACACTTGTCATCAAGATACCGAGAATTGTACCGAGAATAACAAGAACAATTGTTACGCCGTATGCCTTAAGCATTCTTTCGGGAGCAACGAAAATCATCTTGTAGCCTTCAAGAGAAAATTCCTTAGGAATGAGCTGAAGACCGTCGGATATTGCAATGTTGCTTGTGAAGGAACCGGATACTGTATAGAGAATCGGAAGAATACACATTATAGCAAATACTGTACAAAGAATGAGTGCAACAATGTTAAAGATAATTTCTTCCGGTGTTTTTTTAATTTTATTACTCATTGAGATTCACTTTCCTTTCTGTATTATTTTAGAACAATGCGCTTTCTTCATCAACGTGTCTTACGATACCGTTAACTGTAAGTACCAATACACATCCGATAACCTGCTGATACAAGCCGGTTGCAGCTGTAACACCAAGGTCGGAACCTGCTGTGGTAAGCGAACGGAACACGTATGTGTCGATAACGTCTGTTGCATCGTAGAGGAAAGAGTTATCTCTGATAACCTGATAGAACATATCCATATTACCCTTTAAGATACCACCAAGGCTTAAGAGAAGCATAATGATGGTTGTGGGCATGATGAGAGGAATTGTAATCTTGAAGATTCTCTGCATAAGACCTGCACCGTCAAGGTAAGCTGCTTCATAGAGCTCGGGGTTAATACCGATAATAGCCGACAGGTAGAATACCATACCGTAACCTGTACCATGCCATACGCTGAGGAATGTAAAGATACCGGGCCAGATAGAAGTATTTGTATAAACGTTAATACGTTCCATATTAAACATTGTGTCAAGGATATTGTTGATTGTACCATACTCGTAGTTGAGCATGTTGTATGCAAGACCACCGATAACAACCCATGAGAGGAAGTGGGGAAGCATCATTATGGACTGAAGTGTTCTCTTATAGTACTTTGTCCACATTTCTGTAATCATAATAGCAAAGGCTATTCTGGTAACAACACCTACAATAATAAACACGATGTTGTAAGCCAAGGTGTTTCTGGTAAGAGAAAGCATCTTACCGGATTCAACGAAGAGTTCGAAGTTTTCGAAGCCTATCCATTCACTGGCAAAAACGCCCGCATAGGTGTACTTCTTGAATGCGATAATAATACCGCCCATAGGTATGTACGAAAAAATAAATGTGTAGAGCATCATGGGCAATACCATGAGCATAAGCACCCAGTTCTTCCTTACTTCAACAAGGAAATCCTGCCAGGCACTTTTCTTTTTGAGTGTTGTGCTGATTTGATTCGTCAAATTTCTCATCCTTCCGTTTTACTACTATAAACTTTGGGGATTACTGCCCCAGGGAAGACAACCGCCCACCCCACTGCAAAAAACGTTTCCTCTTTACGTTCCTGCATTAAAAATATCCTTTTTGGTGGATATAACCATCCTCGCTCACGCGATAATTATTCAGTTTTAAACATTATAGCACACTTTTTAAGTAAAATGTTTTGTTTTTTTAAGAGAATACTTCAATTTTTTAATATTTTGTGAATTTTTACAAAAAATTATGTACCGATTTTAGAGCATTTTATTATCCGGATATCAAAATCCCCAAAAATTCACTTCGTTTTTAGTTGGTTTTGCAACAAAAAAATAAAATATTAACAATTTCAAAACAAATTTTGCCTTAAAAATGCACAAAATGACACCAAATTCAAACGTGCAAAAATCATTATATCACAGTTTCACACTATAATGTTTTGATTTTTTAAGAGAATACTTCAATTTTTTAATATTTTTTTCGTCAAAACTATTGTATTTACTTCGAAGATGTGTTAGAATGATTTCATACTAATTATTATCTGAAAGGACAGTTACAATGTATCAGGTTGTCATTGCAGATTCTGCATACTATACTACGGGAAAATCCAAATACAGCCTCGACTGGAACCAAGAGGGTTTCAACGTGGTATGCATTGCAAAAACCGCATCAGAGGCGATGTCCTTTATTTCCAATGAGGAAGTTGACCTTTTGTTTACAGACTTGTCATTCCCCGATGCAGAGGGCATTGATCTCATACGATATGTACGCACTCACTGTCCTTATGTGAGGATTATTGTGGTAAGTGACCATACTGACTTCTCTTATGTGAAGAGTTCCTACGAACTGGAGGTTTTTGACTATGTTGTTCGCAACCGTCTTAACCCCGCTATGCTTAAAGATATCCTCAAACGTTTCAAAGAAAGCGAAAACAGGATTCATGCACTGCACACTCTGAGTATTTTTGAAAACGCAGATGAATATGTGGCAAAAAGAAAGCAGATCATCAACGTGCTTACACGCCAAAGCGAAGATCCGGGTCTTAAAAACATGCTTATTATAGCAGTGAGGGTTTTTAACTATCAACTTCTCAAGCAAATACACTCGCCGGATGATCTTAACATTCTGATTCAGAATATTATAACTACTGCTGTTCAGGTAATACGTGACCCGTTACCGGTAATATTTCCGGACAATTCAGGAAACATAATTATATGTATGGATTTTGACCCGTCCATGCCGGAAACAGCAATAATGAATTCCATAAATACATATGTACGCAGAATCAACTTTCTTGTAAAAAAGTTTTTTAACTTAAGCCTTTCCTGGGGAATAAGTTCTCTCTCATCGGAGGATGTAAGCCTGACAAAGTGTCATTCCGACGCATTGGAAATGCTCGAGGATACCCCCATTGCAGAAAGAAAGGCGCGCTTTGACATTCCCAAGCTCTCCTCTATTTCTCTTGATGAGGAAAAGAAACTTCTGTCCGCCATACAAACTCTTGACTACGACAGCATAGACAGATGTCTTGATGCTATATTTGCCGAAAGAATTCACATAGGGCTTTCGGTACAACTCCTTGCCGGTGAGCTTATGAGTATTGCTAACAGACTCTGCTCCGAGCTTAACATTGACCTCTCCGGTGCAGACGAGAGTATATTCCAGACAGCATCATTCGAAGACGATGCCGACCCGGCACTTATACTGGAATGGAGCAAGAATCTTTTCCACAACATTATACGCATACATATGGAGCACACCAGACCCAGCCGTCACTCCACCTATGCAAGGTTTGTACGTACCTTTATTGCAGACAACTACAAGGAGGATATAAGCCTTAAGGCAATAGCGGAAACAATGGGTATTACAGAGCAGCATTTAAGCAAAATATTTAAAGATGAAACCGGTGAAAAACTTTCAAGTTATTTAAGCAGATTCCGCATAGATAAAGCTAAAGAGCTTCTGGAAAACGATGTTAATATAAAATATTTATATTCAGAAGTAGGCTTTAAAAATTACAACTATTTCTTTGTTGCATTTAAAAAAAGTGTCGGTTGCACCCCTGTAGAGTACAAAAAAAGCCATGTGAGAAAGAAAGATATGTAAAAATAAGGGCTGTAAAAATTCAAACGAATTTTTACAGCCCGTTTTTTATTTGTAAAGATAGAATCCGTTACCTACAATCTTCTGGGATTCCGAGAACACAACAAATGCCGTTTCATCAATCTCCAGAATCTTTCGCTGAAAAGCTTCAACTTCGCTGTCTTTAAGAGCGCAGAAAAGCATTTTCTTTTCGCCATGGGAATAAGCGCCCTCTACATCTATAAGAGTAACTCCTCTGGGAGATGTGGTTACAAGCTTCTCGGCTATTTCATCACCTCTGTCGGTAATGACAAAAGCAATACGCGAGAAATTAAGCTTGGCTATAATCCAATCTATTGCAGTGGTGGAAACTGCAAGAGCAACTACACCGTAAAGGGTAAGATTGAATTCTTTGAACAAAACAAGAGAAGCCGCAATAATGAGTCCGTCTACAATGAGAAGCAGCTTTCCTATTGGCATATTGGGGAATTTCCACTGAAAAATCCTGCCAAGTATATCGGTTCCGCCGCTGGAAGCACCGGTAGCAAAAGCAATACCCAGGCCAATGCCGTAGATAACCGCTCCAAAAAGTGCAGCCAATATGGGGTCTACCTTAACTGTCGGTATGTATGCAAACAACTCCACAAATACCGAAAGAATACCCGAAACATATACCGTACGCAGCACAAAGTCTTTACCCAGTATCTTAAGACCGATAAGCAAAAGAGAAAAATTGATAATTGCAAAGCCGGCACCGGTAGATACTTTACCCTCTGTAGCGTAGTAAATCATGGTTGCTACACCGGAAACACCGCCGTTTACGATTTTATTGGGAGTAAAAAACACACTTATGGCAAACGCCGCAAGAGCTGCACCAAGAGTTCTTAAAAAGTAAATAAGCAATTTGCTTTTCATTGTGCGCGTTTCTTTGTTTGCAGAATTATTTATTGCCGAAGTATTTGACATTGAGCATTTCACCTCATAATTCCAAAATAAACACAGTTTAAAATAACATATTTTTTGACAAATGTCAATATTGTTACATCAGATAACAAAACAGCAGAATCTTTGGTTCTGCTGTTTTGAATACGATTATAATATTAGTCGTCTATTGAATTGTCTGTACCCTTTGCGTAGATTGCAAGAACTTCCTCGGAAGGCTGTTTATCTATAAGTGTTACAATAATTGCCGCAAGAGCACCAATTATAAATCCGGGGATGATTTCATAAATACCGGTAATTGCAGTAAGTGTCTGATCACCCGATACAGGAAGCCAGAGCCAAAGCATATCTACTATTGCACCTACCAGAATTCCTGCAACAGCACCCTTGTAGGTAAATCTCTTCCAGAAGAGGGAGAGAAGAACTGCAGGACCAAATGCCGCACCAAAGATACCCCATGCATTGGACACAAGATCCATAATAGCCTGAGCTGCTTTGCCCTTACTACTTGCAATAAAGTAAGCAATAACCGCTATTGCTATAACAACTATACGGCTAACCCAAAGGATTTCTTTGTTAGAAGCCTGCTTTCTGACAAGGGGCTTATAAAGGTCACTTGTAAAGGAAGATGCCGCAACGAGAAGCTGAGAATCCGCAGTTGACATAGATGCTGCAATAATTGCCGCAAGAAGTAGTCCGGCTATGAATCCGGGGAATACATATTTTGCAAGCTTTACAAATACCAAAGACTGCTGACCGTTCCAGAGAAGATCCTTGGAAAGGTCCACACCGTTGTCATAAACAAACATTCTGCCAAGGTATGCAATAACAATGGTAGCTGCAAGGGAAAGCACAACCCAGATAATTGCAACAGTTGCACTCTTTTTTACCATTGAAGGCTTTTCAATTGCCATAAATCTTACAATAATATGGGGCATACCAAAATAGCCAAGACCCCAGCCCATACCGGAAAGAATATCTTGCCAGCTTGCATTAAAGAAATTGGCAACAAACTTAAACTCTTCGCCACTTTTGCTCTTGTATACAGTATCCAATGCAGATATATCAAGATTGTCACCAAGAGCAATTGTGATGGGAACTATGAGAAGTGCCGCAAGCATAAGTAAGCCCTGGAAGAAATCTGTCCAGCAAACTGCATTAAAACCACCAAGGAAGGTATAAACAACCACGATAGCCGCAAATATAAGCATGGCCTTGGTTCTTGAGAGGCTGGGTACAAGTGTTGTAAATACATCTGTACCGGCAACAAAAGCAGATGCAACGTAGATGGTAAAGCATACCAGGAACACCACTGCACAAATAATACTTACAGTATGGCTCTTTGATGCAAATCGGTTTGAAAGATACTGAGGCAATGTAATTGAATCGCCGGCTGCCTTGGAGAACTTACGAAGTCTTTTGGCAACAAGAATCCAGTTAGCCGCAGTACCGATTGCAAGACCGATACCAATCCATGCCTGACCAAATCCGAATGCAAGAATACTTCCGGGAAGTCCCATAAGAAGCCATGCGCTCATATCGGATGCCTGAGCACTCATTGCAGTAACCCAGGGGCCCATTGCTCTGCCACCAAGGAAGTAGTCTTTTTCGCTGACAGCCTTGGATTTAAAGAAAAAGTATATACCTATAGCAACCATGGCTACAAAGTATAACACAAATGCAAAAATATCCATATTTTCTAATCTCCTTTTCTTTATTTTTACATTCATTCAAATATGTACATTTGCCATTGTAACACAAATAAATACAAAAATCAATACAGAACGAAGTATAGACTGTATTCTGTACTTCGGTCTATATTGATTTTGTTAAGTTTGCTCTGCTACTGAATTTTTAAAACGTACGGTTTTATATACGAATCCCCGACAAAAATATAGGCATTGCATTGCGGGCGTAGCTGGAAAGAGAGTATTCTCCATTACAAAGGCACCAGTCATACATAAGGGAACGTTCTGCCATTGCATACATCTTTACAACCTCACCTACAGAGAGGTCGCTTCGTATCTCCCCTTTTTGCTGTCCTTGGGTAACAATCTGCCTCAAAAGCTTGTAATACACACGATTTCTGTCAAGAAGGTGCTTTTCTCCTTTGGTTACAAGCTGTGTAGACAACAGTCCGGATAAGAGGTTTATGGCAATGGAATTTTCTATCATAGCAAAAAGCTCACGATTTAGAAATATAAGTACATCAACAGAATTCATATCCTCGGTAATACGGGGTTTTAACTCTTCATACTTTTCATCAAAAAGGAAAGAAAGCGTACCCAAAAGGGAGTCCTTACCTTCAAAATAATGATAAAAAGAGCCTTTTGACGTTCCCGATTCATATATTATATCTTCAACAGTTGTTTCATCGTAGCCATACTCATAAAAAAGCTTCCATGCGGCAGATACGATTTTACCTTTTGTGTTTTTTCCTGTTTTCTTCATTGGTATTCACTCCAGAACATTTGTGATACTATCATTTTACAACAACAGCATACAAAAGTAAATAAAAGGAGATATAAAATTTTACTTTTATATCTCCAAAAAATTATTTGTTGTTAATAAGGCGTATTTCTTCGTTTCTCTTAACCTTATTTGTTGTAGTCTTTATAAGAGGAACATCGGTAACAGTAAGCCCTTTAATATATTTGTACATCGGAAGGGTCTTGTTGATTTCCTTGATTTGCTGCCATATAATGTCGTGAATTTCCGCAGAAGTCTTATCCTTAAATTCTGCGGCATCATAAACAGCCTTACAAAGGATTTTATCGTAGCTTATGCCGCCGTCTTCACTGAATCCGTATACAATACACTCGCTTACGCCTTCTATGCGGTTAACAAGGGTTTCCACCTCTTCGGGGAATATCTTCTTACCGTTTTTAAGAACAATCATATCCTTCTTTCTTCCGGTAATAAAGAGAAAACCGTCATCGTCTATATAACCCAGGTCACCGGTATTGAACCAGCCGTCCTGAAGAACTGCATCTGTAGCTTCCGGGTTTTTGTAGTAACCAAGCATAACGGTGGGGCCTTTTACCTTGATTTCGCCAAAGCCGTCGGCATCCTTATTGTCTATCTTAACTTCAAGGCTTCTCATTGGTATACCTACAGAACCTCTGCGTATATATCTTTCATTTTCGGCAGAAATTACAGGAGATGTTTCCGTAAGACCGTAACCCTGAACAAGGTCTATACCAATATCCATAAAGAATTCACCCGTAGCAGGGTCAAGAGGCGCACCGCCGGAAATAATAAGACGCATTTTTCCGCCCAGAGCATTTATAATCTGCTTAAATATTTTGCGGCGGACATCTATCTTTATTTTTCTTAAAAAGCGGGTAACCTTTCTCATTATGGAAATAAGTTTAGTCTTTCCTTGCTTTTTTACTTCTCTTTCCACAACTGCCTTCATACCGTCAAGAAGAACAGGAACACCAACAAACAGCGAAACGCCATATTCGCTAAGATTCTGTTTTATATATCTTAATCCGTCCGGAAAGGTAGTTCTTACACCGCAGGAAACCATAACCAGCATACCAACGGAACCGAAAATATGATGGAAAGGTAAAAATGCTGTATTGGTATCTGTAGAGCGGATATCCTCTACCATCTGCATATCGTGAATGTTGCAGGCGATACCGCGCTGACAGAGCATTACTGCCTTGGACTTATCGGTAGTACCCGAAGTAAAAAGAAGTATGGACATAGCATCCGGGTCGGGCTGTGCATCTGTAAATGACGTATCTCCGCCCTCAAGAAGCTCTCTGCCCTTTTGAAGCATACACTCAAAGGTAAGTTCCTCATTTTCTGTGGAAATCCAATTGGCAACGGATGTTTTACCATTAGCTTTAATTTCGTCAATTTTATCCTGATATTTGGAATCGTAGCAAAATGCCACCGCTTCGCTCCTTACCAGAGAATCTTCAAGCTCACTGACCTGAAGCTCCTTATCCAGAGGAACTGCCACGTTACCGCCAAAAAGGTTCGCAAGATAGCTCACTATCCAGAAATAACTGTTTCTTCCGGCAACTGCAACTCTGGCTCCTTTAAGTCCAAGAGAAAAGAGCGCAGTACCAAAAGCATTAATATCAGCTACGAGGTCGTTAAATGACTTACTGATATACTCTTTGCTTTTAACCGAGCCAACCTTAATGCAAAATGCCTCTTTATCACCGTAAACCTTTGCTGAGTTTAACACAACATCCTTTACAGTATCAAACAGGGGTACTTCTCTGAATTTATTTTTATCCATATCGCCTCTCCAATCTAATGTTTGACATTAGATTACCACATATTGCACATTTTGTCAACTGCTGAAGGCAGATTTTTCTTTGTTATGTGAAATTGCCGTAAGTATGCCAATCATAGCAAAGCTTATTACCATAGAACTTCCTCCTGCGCTGACAAAAGGCAGAGTAATACCTGTAAGAGGAATAAGCTTTGTAACACCTGCTATAATTATAAACGCCTGTATGGCAATTGATGTAACTATGGTAATAGCCAAAGCCCTGTTAAAGGAACCATTTACCTCCATGGCTATCTTGTATCCGCGATATGCCAGTATAAAATACATCATAATAACGGCAAATCCCATAAAGATTCCCATCTCGTAGCAAATTGCCGAGAAAACAAGGTCACTCTCAATTGCAGCAAGGTAGTAAATACCGCTTCTGCCAAGACCAACCCCAAAGAAACCTCCGGAGCAGATGGCACGCAGTGAATTGTACATATGCTCTGTACCGTAGGGCTTACCAAGCTCTTCGCCGTAGTTGTAAACCTCCGGATCCATCCATATTTCAAATCTTTCCATAGCACGTGAAAGCGGACCTATGGAGTCGCCGAATTTAAACACAACAAACAATGCAAGTACAACCAAAAGACCGTTACCCACAGGCATAACCCAGGGTACATCATAGGCAATCATAAGTGCCATATACATAAGGAAGAACAGAACCGCCGTACCCAATTCGCCCTGAAGCAGGAACAAAAGCATACTTCCGTATACAATAGCTGTAGCAAGCCAGTCTTCTTTGGTAACAACGTACAGTCTGGCTCTGATTCCTTCAATTTTCCTTTTCTGTGAGAAAAGATATGCCATGGCAAAGCAGAAGCTCAGCTTTATAAACTCAGATGGCTGTATACTTATTCCGCCGATTGTTATCCAGTTTTTAACGCCTTTTTCCACGTTGTCGTTTGCAAAAAGGAGAGTTATGATAAAAAGTACCGCGGCAAGACCTACATAACCCCAGAAAAGCTTGTCCCATATTTTTAAGAATCTGTAGATAAAATATCCTGCAAAAAAGACAACTACACTTACAAGAAACCACATAATCTGTCTTTGCGCGATTTCTATCATTGGGATTTCATTTTCGGGAATAATGCCCGTAGCAAGCTGCTGTATGCCAAGACTGTATAGTATTATAATACTTATTGACGCAAGCATAGACACTATAAGGAACGGATATGCATCTCCCAGATTAAGGGCATAGATGAGGATGTAGGATGCCAGAATTACTGCACAAACAACCGCCATGCCAAAAAGAAGCTTTTCCTTGCCGGGAGCATCAGGATAAAAATAAAGAAGAGTGTAGCATATAATATTGAACAAGAGTACCATAAATATGCCGCTGAATCTAAATTTCATAGGCTTATCACTCCTCTTCTTCCATAAAGGTAAAAGTGACATGGCCAAAGCCGAGCTTATCTCCGGTCTTTAACGGAACAGTATAGTTTCCTATGTATTTGCCATTGTAAAGAGTTCCGTTTGTACTGCCCATATCCTCCAGATAGTATTCACCGTCAGCAAAGAAAATCCTTGCATGATTCGACGAAAGGAATGGATCCGGAATATACACATCACTTTTTTTGCTTCTGCCGATGGTGGTATTTTCTCTTATAGCATAGGTGTCGTAGAGCTTAAAACCGACATCTCTGCGTCTTGCGGTAAGCTTGAGGTATGCAAGGCCGTCCGTTGCGGCACGCCTTGCCCTCTGAGTATCTGATATATCCTTGTACACCATTTTAACAACTCTTAATATAAAGATGTACACAATAGCTATCAGAACAAATTTAATGACTGTTGAAGCCAATTCAAAAATATTCATACCGGTCTACTTCCTTTCAAGTAATTTTTTTAAATACCGGCCCGTATAAGATTGGGGGCACTTTGCAACTTCTTCGGGAGTTCCCGTACAAACCACATTACCTCCGCGGTCACCGCCCTCGGGTCCTAAATCTATAATATGGTCTGCAATTTTTATTACATCAAGGTTGTGCTCTATTACCACAACAGTATTTCCGCTGTCTGCAAGGACACTTAAAACATCTATGAGTTTGTGTACATCTGCAGAATGAAGGCCCGTGGTGGGCTCGTCCAGAATATACAGTGTTTTGCCTGTGGATTTACGGCTTAATTCCGTAGCCAGCTTTACTCTCTGTGCCTCACCGCCGGAAAGCTGTGTGGAGGGCTGACCAATTTTGATATAACCTAAGCCCACATCGTAAAGAGTCTGAAGTTTTCGACGGATTTTGGGTATGTTTTCGAAAAATCCCAGTCCTTCCTCTACGGTCATATCAAGGACATCGCTTATATTCTTACCCTTGAACTTTACCTCAAGGGTTTCTCTGTTGTAGCGTTTGCCCTTGCACACTTCGCAGGGCACATAAACGTCGGAGAGAAAATGCATTTCTATCTTTATAATACCGTCACCCTGACAGGCTTCGCATCTGCCTCCGCTTACATTAAAGCTAAAACGGCCGGGGCCGTAACCTCGAAGCTTTGCCTCGTTGGACTGACTGAACACATTTCGTATATCTCCGAAAACTCCGGTATAGGTTGCCGGGTTGGAGCGTGGTGTTCTGCCTATAGGCGACTGGTCTATGCTTATAACCTTGTCAAGGTTTTCAATACCTTCTATTGTTTTATGCTTTCCGGCTTTCTTTCTTGCTCCGTTGAGCTTGGAAGAAAGGCTCTTGTTTAATATTTCATTTACAAGTGAGGATTTCCCGGAGCCGGAAACTCCGGTAACACAGATGAATTTTCCTAACGGGAATTTAACATCTATGCCTTTTAAATTGTTTTCCTCCGCTTTTTTAACAGTAAGTGTTTTGCCGCTTCCTTTACGACGTTTCTTTGGAATTTCTATCTTCTTTCTTCCGCTTAAATAGTCGCCGGTAAGGCTTTCCTTGCAGTTTATAATATCCTCTACCGTTCCTTTTGCCACCACATATCCGCCGTGGATACCCGCACCGGGACCTATATCTACAATGTAGTCGGCAGCCCTCATGGTATCTTCATCGTGCTCAACAACTATAAGGGTATTGCCAAGGTCGCGAAGCTTCTGAAGAGTGGCAAGAAGCTTGTCGTTATCCCTCTGGTGAAGTCCTATGGAGGGCTCGTCCAGAATATAGAGAACTCCCATAAGGCTTGAACCTATCTGGGTGGCAAGGCGTATTCTCTGTGCTTCACCGCCGGAAAGGGTTCCGGCACTTCTTGCAAGAGTAAGATATTCAAGGCCCACATCTATAAGGAACTGCAGACGGGAGTTAATCTCCTTTAAAATCTGCTTTGCAATTATCATTTCGGTTTCCGTAAATTCCAGAGCATCAAAAAATGCTTTAATATCCTTGATACTCATTTCGCAGACCTCGGCAATATTTTTACCGCCTACAGTTACTGCAAGAACCTCATCGCGAAGCCTTCTGCCCTTACAGGAAGGACAGGCATTGTCGCTCATAAGAGCTTCTATTTCTGCCTTCATAAAGGAAGAAAACGACTCTTTGTATCGGCGTTTAAGGGTATTTATAATACCTTCAAAGGGAGCAGTTTTTCTTTGCCCGTGAAATACTATGGTAAGGGGCTCGGTGTCGCCATAAAGAAGTTTATCCATTATTTCATCGGGGAGCTCTTCCATAGGAATATTGGGGTCAAAGCCATATCTTTTGCCGAGAGCCTCCACCCAAAGATTTGAGTAGGAGCCTTCCTCACCTATATTTTTAAATCCGCAGACATCTATACCGCCGTTAAAAATGGATTTTGACTTGTCGGCAATAACAAGGTCGGGATCTATTTCCATAAGCATTCCAAGACCGGAACACTCTCTGCAGGCACCTATGGGGCTGTTAAAGGAGAAGGATCGGGGTGTCATTTCCTCAAGACTTATGCCGCAGTCACGGCAGGCAAAATTCTGATTGAACACCAATTCCCTTCCGTCCTGAAGCACCACAACCACTATGCCTCCGCCAATTTCAAGAGCGGTTTGTACAGAGTCGGTAATACGGGAGATTATACCCTCTTTTATTGCAATTCTGTCTACCACAATTTCTATGGTATGGCGGTTGTTTTTCTCTAAAACAATGTCCTCGTAAAGGTCACGTATTTCGCCGTTTACCCTTACTCTTACAAAGCCGTTTTTCTTTGCATTTTCAAATACTTTCTGATGTGTTCCCTTTTTTTCACGAAGAACGGGGCCTAATATCTGCAATTTTGTGCCATCACCCAAAGCCATAATTCCGTCCACAATTTCGTCTATGGACTGTGAGGCTATTACCTTGCCGCACTTGGGACAATGCATTACACCGATTCGTGCAAAAAGCAAACGGAAGTAGTCATAAATTTCCGTAACCGTACCTACGGTGGAACGGGGATTTCGGCTGGTGGTCTTCTGGTCTATGCTTATAGCCGGTGAAAGACCGTCTATATAGTCTATGTCGGGCTTGTCCATCTGTCCCAAAAACTGCCTTGCATAGGAAGAAAGGGATTCTACATATCTTCTCTGGCCCTCTGCATAGATGGTATCAAAGGCAAGGGAAGATTTACCCGAGCCGGAAAGACCCGTAAAGACAATAAACTTATCTCTTGGGATTTCCAGGTCTATATTTTTTAAATTGTGTTCTCTGGCACCTCGTATATATATGGTATCCTTTGGCATATTTTTTACTCCTGTTGGTTGTGTTGTCAATCCGGGCAAATTACCTCAACGAAAACGAAGATTCTTCGCTTACGCTCAGAATGACACAAGCGTTCATTATTCAATATTGTTCTGCTTTTTTATTCTTGTAATCTCATCGCGATAGCGTGCTGCCTCTTCAAACTCAAGCTCCTGAGCAGCTTTATTCATAAGAAGCGTAAGCTCTGCAATCTGTTCTTCCAATGTCTTAGGTGCATTTTCTGTATCCTTAACATCATCTTCGGATATATCCGCATAGGTCTGTATAATACTTCTTACATCCTTTATGACAGACTTTGGAACTATGCCGTGCTTTTCGTTGTACGCCATCTGAATTTCACGGCGTCGGTTGGTTTCGTCTATGGCTCTTTGCATTGAACCTGTGATGGTATCGGCATACATTATAACCCTGCCCTCGGCATTTCTGGCAGCTCTGCCCACAGTCTGCACAAGGGAGGTTTCGCTTCGGAGAAAGCCTTCCTTGTCGGCATCAAGTATGGCAACTACGCTGACTTCGGGAATGTCAAGACCTTCTCGCAGTAAGTTAATACCTACAAGTACATCAAATACACCAAGACGTAAATCTCGAATTATTTCCATTCGCTCTATGGTTTCTACATCGCTGTGAAGGTATTTTACCTTTATGCCCACATCGTGGAGATAGTCCGTCAAAGATTCTGCCATTTTCTTGGTAAGGGTGGTTACAAGTACCCTTTGATTTTTGGGTACAACTTCATTTATTACACCGATTAAATCGTCTACCTGACCCTTTACCGGGCGGACAAAGATTTCCGGGTCCACAAGACCTGTGGGGCGGATAACCTGCTCTACCACAGCAGAGGAATGTTCCTTTTCGTACTCTGCAGGGGTAGCTGATACAAATACCACCTGATTTATCTTGCTTTCAAACTCTTGAAAATTAAGGGGTCTGTTGTCAAATGCCGACGGCAGTCGGAAGCCGTAATCCACAAGAGCGGTCTTTCTTGAACGGTCTCCGGCATACATTGCCCTTACCTGAGGTACGGTAACGTGGGATTCATCTATTACAAGTAAAAAGTCGTCGGGCATATAGTCTATGAGGGTATAGGGAGCACTGCCGGGTGCTCTTCCGCTTATGTGACGGGAATAGTTTTCTATGCCCTGACAGAAGCCTATTTCCTGCATCATTTCAAGGTCGTAGTTAGTCCTCTGTTCAAGCCGTTGCATTTCAAGAAGCTTATTTTGTGCTTTAAACTCTGCAAGTCTTTCAGTAAGCTCCTCGCCTATGGTCTTAATGGCTCTCTTCATTTTTTCGCTTGTGGTGGCGTAGTGGGATGCCGGGAATAATGCAATATATGTCCTGAATGCAAGAACTTCTCCGGTAACCGTGTCAATTTCGCAGATGCGGTCTATTTCGTCACCGAAAAATTCCACTCTTACTGCCTTTTCTCCGCTTCCTATGGGGAAGATTTCAAGAACATCGCCCCTTACACGGAAAGAACCTCTTTCCAGCACAAGGTCATTTCTTCTGTACTGCATATCCACAAGGCGCATAAGGAGGGAATCTCTGTCGTATTCATTGCCTACACGAAGGCTCAGCATAAGCTCAATGTAGTCCTCCGGGTCACCAAGACCGTATATGCAGGACACACTGGCAACTATTATAACGTCACGTCTTTCAAAAAGTGCCGCCGTAGCACTGTGACGGAGCTTGTCTATTTCATCGTTTATGGCAGAATCCTTTTCTATAAAGGTATCCGTACTGGGAATATACGCCTCGGGCTGATAGTAATCGTAGTAGGATACAAAGTACTCCACCGCATTATCAGGAAAAAATTCCTTGAACTCGCTGCAAAGCTGTGCCGCAAGGACCTTATTGTGAGCAAGTACAAGAGTGGGTTTGTTTACTTTTTCAATGGTTTTGGCTATGGTAAAAGTCTTACCGGAACCTGTTACACCCATAAGAGTCTGTCCTTTTTTGCCTTCCATAATTCCCTTTGAAAGCTCTTCAATTGCCTTAATCTGGTCGCCTTTGGGTTCATACGGAGAAACCACCTTGAAATCCGCCACTTTTACCACCTCCCGAAAATAAATTTATAATAACCCATTATTGATTATATTTTACCACATTTTTTGAAAAATAACAAGACTTCAAAAGAAAAAGCCAATGTAAAAATACATTGGCTTTAAAAATTATTTGTTTGAAAATTTTACTATTGTATAGTACAATCCGTCGTTACCCTTTCCCGTACCGGGAGTAAGCATTGAAACATTAACCGGATTTCCTTCTTCTACGTTTACGTGCTTTACAAACATTGTATCGTACTTAAAGCGATTGTCACTTACGGTAAATGCAGATTTTTCTAAGTTTATCCTTATCCATGTGTTGTCTATAAACTCCGGCTTAAATCCGCTTGTAATAACATACACGTCGGCACTACTTTCAAGTCTGAAAGAATACATAGGCATTGAACCCTTTGCAAATCCGGGATACTTGAATCCGTTATTTTCCGAAAGTCCGTAGTAATACGCCTTCATCCATGAATTACCCTCGGCGGTATTTACCACTCCGGAAAGAGGCGGTATGAGATATGCACCATCAAGCTCAAGCATGGGGTCGATATTCTTTATAATATATCCGTTATTGTCCGCATAGGCAAAGGCTCCGTTTTCAAAGGCAGTAATTACGGGGCTCAGGGCATATGCACCCTTGTAGCTGATCCTTTCCGACACATTATCGGTGCTTCCCTTTGTATATGTGCTGTCAAGGTCTTCAAAATTTTCGGGACCTGTATACTTAAAGTTGCTTAAGGGTGTTTGTGGACCAATTGGGCGCACAACAACAAGCATTCTGTTGGCATCCTTGGGGAAAGAACCAAAGTCAATGGTAATTTCCTCGGGTTTTGTTATGTCCTCGTACCTTTTTAAGTAGGTAGCATCATACAAATAGGTATTCTTGGCAATATAGGATTCACAAGTTCCAAGAATAACAAAATCTTCATTTGAATAACCGCCGTCAATATAACTCTGCACTGTGGTACAACCCTCTATTGCCTGAACATCCACCCACTCATAAGCATGGGAATAGTTTTTGAATCTGGAACCGGATGTTGATGTGAGACTGTAGGTTACTAAATCGGCATAGTTCTTATTAAGAAGCTTTACATTATAGTAAATATCTTCCACACCTATAGTATCCATATATCTTCCACGGGATACAGGCTGCATTACGTCAAATTCAAAGCCCTGGGATTCCATAAGGTTTCTTGTGGAGGTATTGTCCGTAGTAAGAATAATAACCTCTGCAGGAGCCGACAAACCAAAGTTAAGCTTGACGTTATTAACAGAACCTCCTGCATTTGTACCCTGAAGAGTAAATAAATCATTGTTTGGCATTGCAATGTGGTCGAAGCCCCAAAGTCCTTTTGCCGGAGAACTGAATTCTGTGTAATTGCCCCCTGCAGGGTCGCGGTCTGAGGCAAGGCGTGAACCAAAGGTAGTGGTGCTGTATGCCGGGTGGAGATTGGTATACACCGGGAGGTTGGCACTCATGGGCGTAACTGCCCCGTTTTTGTGAATCTCCCATGTAAGAGTTGCCACATTGGCATTTGAAACCTTACCGTCACGTATGCCATTATTTTTTGAACGTCCGGTATCGTCTTTAAAATCAGCTTCATTGGTGGCACCGGTAACCACATGAACATTTCCGTTCTGATATACATAATTTACAACAATTGTTCTTGTTTCGCCATTTTGTGCGGTAACTGTTACCTCGGAATATAAATCCGCATAATTATTCTTAATCTTTACACGGCTGCCGTTGTCCTTTGCCACGGCAGTTATTACAGGATATGTTGTGCTTCCCTCGACCACATTTACCGTATATACGTCTTCGTTTTCATCCGAAGCTTCAATGGGCTTGCCGTCTGCAAGAAGGAACTTAAGCTCTGTGGAAGAAGTACTGTAATCAGCACCCGATTTAACGGGAATTACATTGTTCTTCCATAAAAATGCCTTATAAGTACAATCTGCATTGTAGGACAGGCTTAATTGTGTGGTCTTGTCGTTGAGCTTTACCGAATCAATTTGTACAAGCTCACCACCTGGTCCGTACCCTGCAAGATACAGGTCGATATTATCCATACCGGGATTAATTGCAAAAACCTCTGCAGATATTTTGCCATCTGTCAAACCGAATTTAACATGAGAAATACTGCTCATACCTTCGGGAGAATAGTATACTCCCTCACTCCATGGGCTTAGTACAGTTCCCACTTTACCCCTTAAGGCTATGCTGTATGCCTTTTCATCTGGGTCTACGGTTACATAATAGGGAGAAGCTACTCCCTCGTAAATTGTGTTGTTTATTAAAATATCGTACTCGGTGTCCTCTTTTTCGTCCCAGATTACATTAAAGCCTTCATCACTTATATCGGTTATGGCAAGTCCTGTGGGTTTAAGACTTTCGGAAGTTATGAAGGAGCCTTCCGAATACAGGGAATAATTACCCTTAAAGGGATAAAGCACAATTTCTTCATCATTTACCAAAGTAGCAGGAAGACCTGTTTCCTCCGATGGTCCTCTACCCTGTAAATCCCTGAAAGCATTAAGGTCGCTTACCCTCAAAAACTTTGTGTTGTTGGCAATGGTAAGAGTATTTTCGATGTAATTGTTGCTGTCATCATTTACACTGAAATTAAGATAGCCCTCTCCCATTACCACCGTAACAGGTCTTTGGGAATATATAAGATTTACACCGTTGTATGAAAGATTTGTCCCGTTGGTAAGCATAATACTTGTGTTGTTGTAGGTAACGGCATCTCCCGTAAATGTAACAACGCCGTCGGAAACCGTATCTGTATCGTCACCTAGATTTACCACACATTTTGTACCGTCGGCAAAAATTAAGGTAAGATAACTTCCGTCGGCAGAATACATGGTGTTTATAACATGGGCTTCCTCGCTGTCTTTATATACACTCATGGTTGCAACTATTTTGGTATCGGTTACCTTAGGGGTGTAGAAGCACACCTTTCTCTGCTCATTGGCACCCACATAGCCTGCGGCTGCAGGATAGTATGTATCTGGGAAATAACTGTCCGTATAAGGGCTGTAAAAGCCGTCGTAATACCTTGCCTTTACATTGGTGGGATAAACCACATTCGCACTTAAACGGGCGTTGTTTTCCTTAATTAACGCCGTTGTGTTGGTATATTCTATTTCGTGCTCGGCATTAAGCCACCATTCAAAGGAGGATTTGCCTCCATCTGCCGCCACAAGGTCATCTATTACTACGAATACTCCGGGGCGGACATATATAATATCCCTTACAAACTTGTCAAGGTCGCCTATGCCTTTGTAATAGTTTGCCGCACCGATGCTCGAAGTACCCTTGTAGGCATCGGTAGCATCACCGGTTACGGAGTCAAAGGCTGTATGGGTTACAAACTGCTCAAGACTTCCCTTTGCGGTAAAGTCATCATCCCTCTGACCTTTTCCGCCGTCTACGGTAATAGTGTTATGGCTGAAGGTGGGGCGTGTAATATGGTTGTCGTGAGTTGAGTGGTACCAATCGTAGTATCCGCTCTTATTGGCAAGATTTTCGCCGAAAGCCTGAATAACAAAGGCATTCTGGTCGGGATGGGAGTGGTTGAAGGAACCAAATGGCGATGACTTAAAGGTAAGCTGGATTCTGTTTTCATCCATAAGGTCATCGGTCATTACCGCCCAGCCTATGTCGTGGAATTCATGACCCTTGGGATAATCGGTGGGTTCCTTGCTTTCTATGCTGTCTATATTTGCTGTGTAATAGTTGTCGATATTATTTGCCGTTGTACCGCCATAAGCTTCCACAAGCCATTTTGCAACGGGATTTTGGTTATAGTACACCTCATTGGTAAGGCTTTGTATATTATAATGAGATGCTTTGTTTCTGTTGGACTGATCACCGAACGAACCATAGGAGCCGGGGGGATAGGCATAAAGACTCCAGAGGTATTCATTCTGTATCCATGCTGTTTTGTAAAGGTCTATAATACCTGCCTGCACCAGAACATCCATAAATTCCTGTCCGTCAACAGTGGAATACTGCCAGTAGTCGGTGCCCTGACTCCAACCGCCGTCCTGATAACCCCAGGGAGGAATAATAGATGTGTAAGCCGGTATTATCTTGCGGAGCCAACCTTCTGCCCCTTCAAGCTCTCCATAGGTGGCAATACCTATAATGCCTATAAATCCAAGGGCTGTCCAACCATGGGAATCATAAGGAGAATTATCAAGAGAAGAAAGAAGGTATTCCATTCTCTTTGTTCTCTGTTCAATCATATTGAGTATTATTTTTCTTTCGTCTTGTGTAAGAGTATCATAGATCCAGTCGTATGCCATGGCACTTCTGTAGGTGATATAGCGGTGAACCTGGTCCTGATTTTCATAGGAACTGTGACCGTTGGGGTCGTACACAAGATTGCCGTTACCGTCGTCCTTCATACACCAGGTGCTTAAAGAAAGGAGCATTTCCTTTGCAAGCTTTGAATACTTTGCATCCCCGGTAACAAGATAGGCAAAAGCTGTTCTGTACATATGATCGGTAAGGCGCTGTGCCTCGTTTCGGTATTTTCCAAGATACGATAAATCCTCACCGGGATCATTAAATACCGGTTCTTTAAGAGAGTACATACCGCTTTCACCCTTGGCATATTCCCTGACATAGCTGTTGGCAAGGTTTATGTAGTTATCTGCAATTTTTTTGGATATGCCTCCGGTATCCTTAAGAGCACGGAAGTCGTCAATACTGTCGGGAGTTGTAAGTATTCTGGGATGACCCTGAGGAATACGGGTCATAACCTGGTCGATACCGGGGAAGGTGAATTCATAGTTTTGCGTATCTATGCGAAATCTTCTTGGATTGCTCCAATCACTTATACCGGAGCCGTTTATATAGCGAACTCTCCACCAGTATGTTTCGCCACTTGTGAGTGTGTCGGGAGGATTAAAATAGTTATGATTTATTCCGGAATATGTCTTTACAACATTTCTGAAGGCAGAGTCTGTGGAAATCTCAAGGCTGTAGCTTCGGGCATCGGATATGTTTTTCCAGGTAAATGCCGGGGGATTTTGCTGTGATACATACTTATCCGAGGGCATAAAGGGCATATCTCTGCCGTTGGCACTTTCTTCGGGCCAGTCGGTAGTACCTATATTGTACTTAATTACCGCTACGGGAACTATGGTACCCTGACTGGAGCCGGAACGGTTACTGGGAAGGGAAACCTTCTGACCGGCTTTTACGGATTTAATCCACTTGCCGTAGTAGATATTGTTATTTATTGCAACCGAGGATTTCATATATCCGTTTGCATTTTTACCCACATAGCTGAAGCCGGCTGCCTCTAAAGCCTTGTCGTTATCCGGATGTACCCCCTTTTCCGAAAAAGTATACACATATATATCGGCATCAAAAGTTAACTTAAAGTTTATCCAGTTTAAAATACCGGGAGTTCCGTTTAAGTTGTGATTGGTTTTATAGTATTTACGAACCGGAGTGTCTTCCTTATATGAATCGTGACCCCAACCGATAACATCCGAACCCACAAGGTCGGTATCGGAAATTCCGCTTAATGTAAAGGGACGGCCTGCAACATGCTGTGCTTTTTCGCCAAAGCCACCTTTTATATATAAACAGTGCTCCGAGGGGTTAATGGCGGTTCCGTCGGGAAGCTTGTTACCGTCAAGTATTTCAAGGTCATAGACCGAGCCTGTAAATTCCTTGTATTTAATAACGGCTACGGGAGTTATTCTGCCCTCGGAAGAACCCGAACGGTTACTGGGAAGGGACATCTTCTGCCCGCGGGTTACGGTTTTCTTCCATTTGCCGTAATAGATATTATTTGCAATATTTACCGTGGATTTCATAAAGCCAGTTGAGCTTTTTTCCACAAAGGTAAAGCCTGCTTCCTCCAGTGCTCTGTCATTATCCGGCTGTATGCCTTTTTCACGGCTTGTATATATAAAAATATCTGCATCGTAGTTAACCGTAAAGTTAATCCAGTTTAAAAGTCCGGGAGCATTGTCTACATTGTGGTTGGTTTTGTAATAGGCGTGAACAGGGGTGTTGTCTTTGTAGGTTTCAAAAGCCCAGCCTATAAGGTCGGCACCTAAAAGCTCGGTATCGGTGATATTACTTATGGTAAATGTGCGGTCAGCAACGTGGAGTCCGCCTTCTTTAAAGCCGCCCTTTATGTACATACACTGTTCATCTGGGTTGATTTCTGTTCCGTCGGGAAGCTTGTTGTTATTCATAATCATAAGGTTGGAAATTGCACCCTCGGGAGCTTTATCGTAATAAATATCCGGGAAAACTGCACCAAAAGAAGCAATGCATAAATTAAACAGCATTGCAAAAACAAGTATGGTGCTGATTAAAATTTTTCTTTTCATATAAGAAACCTCGCAACATTTATATTTACATCATATCACGCCGTAGCCCATCTGTAAATCCCAACTTATATTCTCTCCTTACGGCTTCTTTGAAAAAACAGATCAATGAGGATAAATCTGCGAAAAGAGGGGGTAGTCCCAAAGAAGCCGCAGGGAGAGAATATAATTTTAAAAAAAGCAAAGGGGATGGGCGGTAAACACGCTTTTGTGCTTACCGCTCCATACCCCTCTTTTACTTTATAAGTTCAGTAATTAAATCTTACCATTTATTGCTGAATTGTTTATTATCTTTTAACAAGACCTAAATAGTCGTAGTTCCACATATCGCCTGCACCGATAGCTTCTACGGATACAATATACTCACCGGGTTCAAGGTAAACACCTGTGTCGGCAATTACATACTTCCAGTTTTCGGGAGTTGTACCGTAGTCCACAGTTCTGGGGAGGGAAACGATGTAGTCTGTGCCGTTAATATAGAAGCATCGCTTTGTGGCGTCGGAAAGCCATGCAACATACTTAACAGCTATGTCGTAAGTACCTGCTTCTGTAACATTGAACCTAAATACAGCTGTTGCTCCGGGGTTGTCGTGGAGCTGTACACCCTGACCTCCGGAAAGCCAGCTTCTTGTTGTATATGCCTTGGAGCCGGGGGCGAGAGTTACTGCGTGCTCTGCTTCCACCATAACTGCAAGCTTATCTTTAAGGGTGTCGGCATCCTCTTCACCATTGGTTGCAAGATTGCCTACAGCTACGGAATTTACCTTTGTGAGTTCAATTTCACAAACTTCTGTATTTTCTGCAGCTACGTTCACATCTTTAAGAGTTACAACAGTGCCGGGGAGATGTCCGCCGAAACTTACACCTTCGGATACGGAATTTATGCAGTATTTGCCTTCGGGGATGGATATCGTACCGTTGTACTTATTGACATCGTTACGAGCCTTGTAACCTGCAATATCAAAGGAACCTGCATCTAAACCGTCTATCTTTACATTTACCTTTGCTGTAAGGTTCATTTCCGCTTCAAGCTTTTTGCCGTTTACAAAGAGAGCGTAATCATCAGCTTCAATGGTAAAGACTACATTGTCTGCATTATTTTGAGCGGTTATGCCCCATTCTTCACCTAACGGGTAGCCATTATCAATAAATATATTTTCGCAGCCTGTAACGTACTCGTTATTGGTGTTAATGGTGATATTTGCCTTTTCGCGGGAAGACAAGCTGATTTCGTTTCTGCCGACTACTACGGAAGATGTAACATCGGAGGAAATAAGCTCGGTTGAACCTCTTTTAAGAGAAGTACCCGACACAAGCATAACACTTTCATCGTTGTAAACTGCAGCAACACCCTTAAAGGATATATTGCCTGCATTGATTTCCTTTGTATAATCGTCGGTAAGGTTTACAAGCACCACAGTACCATTCCGGAAGGTCATCTTTACATAGTTGTCGTAGTATTTGTAATCCACATAGCGGGCAGGAACATCGGATTTATGCACATCCATGGCAACAACCATCTTGGTTTTTTCAAGAGGCTCGGTTTCAAACCACACTCTGCGGTGTATATTTCCGTTACCCTTTAATTGAGTTGGTTCGTATTCAACCATATCAGAAAGTGCCCACATATTGTTGTAGTAGGTAGTAACCTTTTCAGGGTAAACAATGGTGGTATCAAGAGTTGCATTTTCGTTTACAATTCTTGCACCGTTGGAGCCCTCGTAGGTTTCCATATCCACATCAGAATGGAGCCACCATTCAAACTGTGATTTGTTATTGCCACCGGCATCAAGGTCATCCACAACCACAAATATGTCGGGGCGGATATATATCATATGTCTTTCAAATTTATCAAGACCGCCCAAATAGGCCTTTGTGGCATCACCGCTTGCAAGGTCAAAGTCTGTCTGGGTAAGATATGCGGTAATTTCACCGGTTGCCATTTTGTTGTCATCTTCCTGACCAAGACCTACATCATAGGTAATGGTGTTGTGTGCACCTGTTTTACGGGTAAAGCCCGAATCGTGAGGACTATGATAGTAATCGTAGTAACCACTCTTCGATGCAAGCTTTCTGCCATATGCCTGAATAACAAAGGCATTCTGGTCGGGGTGAGAATGGTTAAAGGAACCAAAAGGAGAAGACTTAAATGTCATCTGCACTCTCTCAGGGCTAACCAAATCATCGGTCATAGCAACCCAGCCAATATCCTTAAAGTGGTGAGAAAGCTGTTGATTTATGGGGACTTCTATTTCGTCTTCATCACTTAGAACCATATTGTATCTGTCCATGGTGTTGTACAGTGAACCGTTTTTGGAATCAAAATCTTCTGCAAGCCATCTTGCAACAGGATTCTTTGTGAAGTATGCATTGTTTAAGAGCGCACTTCTGCTGTAGTACTCGCTTTCAGAAGTTTTTATATTGGAATCATCTCCAAAAGAGCCGTAACTTCCCTTGGGATATACATAGAGATTCCAAAGGTATTCATTCTGCTGATATGCTTTGTCATAGCAATTCATAACGCCGGAGATTGCAAGAGCATTTAAAAATGTCTTGTTGTCTGTGGTGGAATACTGCCAGTAGTCCGTACCCTGGCTCCATCCGCCATCCTGCTTGCCCCAAGGGGGAAGAACTGCCGCATGAGCAAGTAAGATTGCTCTGAGCCATTTTTCCGCTTCGGGAATTTCACCGTAAAGGGCTATGCCGGATTCTCCAAGATAACCAAATGCTGTCCAACCGTGGGAATCATAAGGATTCTTGGAAATAGAGTCAAGAAGATATTCCATAACACCGGCTCTGTTCTGAATATGCTTTAATATGGTAGCTTTTTCGTTAGCTGTCATTTTGTCGTAAACCATGTCGTAGGCGCGTGCAAAGAAAAGCACTACAGAACGATGCACCTGGTCCTGACTGGAATAGGATGTGGAACCATTCTGCCAGTCCCACTTTGAACACTCCATCATAATGTCTATACTGCGACGTGCGTAAACTTCTTCCCCAGTAAACATATATGCCATAGCACAGTTTAACGCACGGCTGAGAATTCCCATGGCTTCTGTTCTTATACGCATACTCCACTGGAAATCCTTTGCCTTTTCCTCTTCTGTGGGAATACGAGGTTCCTCAACAAGGAGGGGCTTTGCTATTTCGCCATTGGCACTTGAAAGGTAGGTATCTCTTGCTTTTGCTATGTAAGGGTACTTCTGATATCTTGTGCGGAATTCCTCAAGCTGTTCTGCAGTTGTATATATTCTGGGATGCGTTTTAGGAATTCTTGCAAGAAGTGTGTCTATATCCGGCACAGTAAATTCGTGTGCATCGGGAGTGATGCGGAATTTCCTTGCATCGCAATAGCCGGTTACTTTGCCTTGTGAGCATTTAACAGCCCAGTAATAGGTTTTACCTGCTTGAAAGGTATAGTTAAAGTTAAAGTAGTTTGCCTTTATGCCCTTTTGTTCATAAACCACATTGGTAAGCGCCTCGTCGGAGCACACCACAAGGTCATAGCTTGTGCAACCATCATATATGGGCCATGTAAAATCCGGAGGATTCTGCACGGATACATAATCGTGAGGTGGTGAAAATGGCATTTCCTGACCATTTGAACGGGTGCGGAAATCCCAGCCTGCATCGTAGCCGTCTTCGTTGGCATAGGCAATAAAGGTAAAGCAAGAAGCAAGCATTATTACAGTTAAAATTAAGCTGATTATTCTTTTCATTTACTCTTACCTCCTTTAACCTATAGTAAGTGTATCTGCATCAAATGTATATGCAATACCCAATGCATCAAGCACATCTTTTATGGATACAAAGAGCTGACCGTCCTTCATTACGGGAGCTTCGCTTAAGCCCTTTGCATCGCCTGCGGTAAATGTAAGCTTTGTTTCGCCTTTGGTAAGAATATACTTGCCATTGGCAATATCATAACCAAGGTCTAAAACATCTGCAATGTTCTTTGCTGTCACCATTACATTTCCGTTTTCGGAAACATATGGAGCCTTGGTGGTATACTTATACACACCGTCTTTTACAATGTTTATTCTTTCCGCATAAGCAAGGCTTATGGGTGCAGGTGTCTTAATCTGTGCTACACCCTTCTTTATGCCTTTAAGATAGTCTCTGTTGAGCTGCATTCTTTCGTCTGTTTTCTTCACATAGGCATAGTCAATTACAAATGTACCGCCATAGCACTGCGAGCCAAAGTTGAATCTGGCAAGATTTGTACCGCCTACATCGGAAAACAGTTTTGTTTTCATTTTGTTGTAGTATGAACCGCTACCTTCGTTAACAAGCTCAACATCCATTTCATCCTTGTCAAAGTCAAATACATATGTAAGGGTGTACCAGGTATCATTGGCAAGCATCTGCGGTTCCAAGTCACATTCGCCGTTTCCGCCGGGGTTAAAGCGGGTGGCACCGTTAACAGAGGATGTAACCATATAGCTAAGCTGCTGACCTGTGCTGTCATAAGCATACTGTGTAAACTGAGCATATGTACTTTCGCCGTTTGAAGGCTTAATGTATTTATAACGGATTTTAAACTCCACAAGTCCGCTTGTGGGAGGTACAGTGAAGTTTGCTTGAATACCTGTCCATGTTTTGGAGTGGTCGTTGTCCACAATCTGAAGGCAATTTTTGTTTTTGCCGTCAACCTCGTGGATTGCAGTAGACACTTCCGCTCTGTTGCCGGATACGCCTGCAGGGAACATACCTTCATCAACGTCGGTAAAATCCCAGTAAGCAACATAGGAAGATTTATCTATTTTTTCTTTTGAAGTTTTACTTGGATATATTCTCCAGCCTTCCGCAGATGCAGAAACAGAGAATATAAGAACCCATACTAAAGCAATACTTATTATCTTTTTCATATTCTGCATCCTCCTTATTTAAGTCCTATAAGTTCCACAATGGCTTCCGGTCTGCCGTGATAGAGATTTATAAGTACAAAGGAAGCATCTGCTCCTGTGTGTACATAATCCTCAAGGGAAACTAAGGTTGTGGAAGATATTCTGAAGTTTTCCGGTTCTGTAAGATCGTACTTAAAGACATTGGGCGCTGCCTGAGCTGTATAGATAAACCAGCAATCATCCAAAGTTACTTTGGAAAGGAGCTCTTCGTCCTTTGTTATATCGCCTGTAAGGGCATCGTTAAAGTAGAAGTAGAAGCCTTCGGCAAAGCTTTCAAACACATAACCCTTCTTGTAGAGAAGGTCATTTGAAAATGCTCCTGTCCAGTAGTTGTTTGCTGTACCGCTTACTGTGGACTGTGCTGTATGAATTGTATTGGTGGAAGGACGGAAGATAAGGTCAATCTTTCTGAGCTTTCCTGCCTGATCCACACCGTAACGGACTATGTCACCATTTTTAAGATTCTGCACAGGGATATTTGCCGCCTTAAGGTCGGGGTCTTGGGAGGCAGTGTTACCTACAAAGGTAAGACCATCTTTAATTAATCTCTTTTCAACACCGGAAGGAGTTACAATAGTAATTGCATATGTAGCTATGCCGTCTTCATCAATTGCTTCGGATACTCTTTCCACTATGGAAAGTTTGGCACCGGAGACACCAAGTCCCATTGAATTTCCAACTTCAGGAGATACAAAAAGGTCGGTAACGATCTGGTCTCTTGTTGTGTAGAAAGCAAAGCCTTCTACTGTAGCTGTAGTTATAAAAGCCTGACCCATTGTAGTAACTTCAATCCCACCTTCACCATCGGGTCTGCCAACCTTGGTAGATGTGCTGATAGCCACCTTGGGACCAATGGTAACATGGGAACCGAGTACCTCGTATCTGTCCTTTACATGTACAGTAAAGAGAGAGTTTCTGCCGGAATGATTACCGTCACGGGTTGCAACTGTATCTGCATCCTCCATAATGGTATCTATGGCATTAACTTCCCCTGCACCGTTAAGGGAAAATCTTACAACAGAATACATAGCATCTGTGGGGACAGAACCGAGCATTGCCTTGCATGCCTTGTAAAGGTTGGTTTTTAATTCTTCGTCTGTGTTCTTGTATCTTACATCATCTACATACACATTCTTGGCAATAGGATAAATATGTTCCGCTTCGTCCATTGTGAAAATCTTTGCTTTCATAACGCTGTCAAGACCGCCTTCGGAAGCAACAACCTCAAGGAAACCATATTGGAAGGCTGTGCCCTTTTCCTGCTTGATATCTGCCACCTTGCCGTATTTATCAAGACTTGCCACAACATATGCACCTACGGCAATGTTGTTCTCAAAGTTTGCCTTATTTACCATATCAAGCTCGTAGATAGTGCCATTTATGGAAATGTATTCATCGTCTTCAATAGCATCTATCTCGCCCTTTACCACAGCTGTGGAAAGGTAAGCACGGATATATTTCTGATATGCATCCTCATTGGACTCAAACACAGTAAGAACGCTTCCCTCTTTAATCTTACCGGGGGTTATTTCCTTGCCGGTTTCGTCATAGAGGATAACATAGGGTTCGTCAATTGTGTTGTCCACACTGATTTTATGGGTTTTGCTGTATTTGTGATAAATCATCTTTTCGTCGTTGTCGTAGTGAGATACCACAAAATTTTCGTAGGCATTAACAAACACAACATCTGCGGTGCCGTCGCCTGTGTTGTCAAGAAGCTTAACCTCACCGTTCTTACCGTCTGTAAGAGCCATATCAAAGGCGGCATCTGTAGATACGCCGTTATAAATCACAGGGGCAGCTTTCTTGGTCTTGTAGGTCTTTTCTTTTCTGCCGTCACCCACATATGCTTTAACAGAAGTTGCGGTTATAGAGGTTATGTCCTCTATGGCAATTACTTCTTCGGTGTTGTCTTCTGTCTTTTCTATATAAATCATTTTGTTAAGCTTGTTTCTTCCTGCTGTGTAGTATGCCTTAACAGCATAGCCTAAGAAGGAATGTGCATCGGGAATGTATTCCACATCAATCTGCACGCCGTTTACTTCCACGCAGAAGGGATATACGTCGTTTAAGCCTGTAAGACGGGACACGTCAATACCTTCTACCACTCCTTCCTGAACTTCAATACCCAAGGAAGTGTTTAAAAGGTTTGTACCCTCTTCCACCTTGTGTTCAATAGGCTTGTTACCGTTTGAATATACCGGAACCATCATATCAGCGGAAAGTGCATTGTACAAAAGATGGCAGGCATCAGCCTTAAGAAATGTTCCCTGAAGAGTAAGACCGTCGGTTACATCTGCACTCTTTGCCACTGCAAGGTATCCTGTGGGGTAACCGCCCTTGGCATCTGCCATGGGACCGTAACCGAGAACCTTCATTACAAGTGCTACTGCCTCGGGAGCTGTCATTATGGCACCGGGATATACATTGCCGTTTTTGTCGGGAGCAATTATACCTACTTTATAAAGGGTTTTGGCATAATCTTCACCTTCATCACCGGGCTTTAAATCTGCAAAAACCATAGTGGTATCCTCTGTGGCGGGGTAGCCTGCAGTTTTACAAAGGATTTCGTAAAATTCACCTCTTGTTATAGTGGAAACAAGGTCTTCGTCTGAATAATCGGTAATTCCCAGAGCATTTAACACCTTAACGTGCTCGGGATTATATTCTTTAACTACTGTTTCTTCTGCCTGAACGAGGATACAGCTAAGTATCAATGTCAGACATATTAATACTGATAATAACTTTTTAACTGTTTTCACTTATCCTCATCCTTTCTATCTGTTAATAAGACCGTATACAATCTTTGCGGCTTCAGCTCTTGTACATCCTTTTTGCGGAGCAAAGCTTCCATCACCTGTTCCGTTTATTACTAAGCTGCCTTTAAGGGCATATACTGCTTCCTTTGCCCAGGGAGCAATTACTGCATCATCATTAAAGAGAGCTGTTTCGGGAGTAAAAGTATTGCCAAAGTGTGTGGCAATTCTATATGCCATAGCAGCAGCTTCTGCTCTTGTTACCGCTCTTCCTGAACCAAAGTTTTCGCTGTCTACACCGCTTGTTACGCCAAGCTCAAAGCCCTTGGCAACATATGCATTGTACCAGACATTTGCAGGAACATCGGCAAATGTGCTTACCGCACCTGTTACATCCACTTTGTATGCCCTTAAGAGCATTGTGAGCATTTCCTCACGGGTTACGGCATTTTGGGGAGCAAACATGTTGTTGCCTGTGCCGCTTACTACGCCATCTTCATAAAGAGCGTTCACCGCATCTTCTGCCCATGTAAATCCTGCCATATCGGCAAAGCCTGTGACCTGCTGTTCGGGGTTTACCGCAACTACAGGTTCGGAGCCTGCAAAGACACCTGCACCGCCTGTGCTTCCGCCGCCACCGCCGGAACCGCCACGGCTACCGGAGGAAGAATCTGCCTGGTTTTCTATTTCGGAGTTAATCTTATCTGCAAGATTATCTGCGGAAGTAACCGAACCAAGATTATCAATAATATAATCTTTTACGTTGTTTTTCTGCTTTGTCTTTAAGTCCTTGTAATCTTCTACATCTATGCCTATATCTTCACCGAATTCAAGTATGAGCTTTTCGGCATCGGACTGAGTGTTGATATCCTTTACAAAGCTTAAGACAACCGCTTCTTCAAAGGCTTCGGAAATAGCCTCTTTTGTGTAGATACCCTTGCCTGCAAAGTAATCTTTAGTGAAGGTCTTTTTTGTATCTGCACTGAGCTCTTCATTGTAGAGGTCGGCATACTTTTCCTTTATGCCTGCAGAAACCATTACATTTGCAATGTCTTCCTTTCCTTCATCCATAAGTGCAATAAGAGCCGCATCTGTAAGAAGTTCCTTCATTGTATCTGCATTGGTTACATTGGATTTATCTTCACCATATAGAGCTAAAACTGCCTTTGCATAGACTTCTTCATCTACCGTGGAAAGCTTTTCATTTATAACTGCAAGAGTATTTATTGCAAGGCTTTCCTTATTTGCGGAATCAAGCTTTTCAATAAGCACGGACTGAACTGTTTTACCCTCGGGAATATCCTTGCCGTCAAGTATATCCTTGATTTCTTCGTACATATCCCCTCTGTCTTCGGATGTAGCAAAGAAGATTTTGCCGTTTTGTACCACACCGTCAATTACGGGAATGTAGTATCCGCTGTCTTCCCCTGTCATATCTACAACGTAGGAAGCCATACCGTCTTCATCCAGGGTAAGCTCTGTAAGAGCCACCATGTCGCTTACTATTTCTTTTCCTTTGTATTTATCCTTGTAAGTTTTGCCGGGTCTTAAAAGTGCAAAACCAACTGTTTCTCCGCCTTTTGCCTTGAAATCTGCAATATTCACGGTAAGAGTACCGTCGGCATCGCTTATGCTGTAGCCTTTAACCTTGGCATCAGCCTTTAAAAAGTCACCATCAAAGCTTACAATGTCAAGAGGTATTTTGTCTTCTTCAATTACCACGCCGTTGTCATAGTCTTCGCCTTCAATGCCTGCGTAGTCAAGAACTACAAAGAACTCTCTATCTATAAATGATGGCATAGATATTGTAACGGTTTCGCCGTTTGCCACTTCAAAGTGCTTTGAATACATACCGTCGCAGTTAGCTTTACCACAGGGAGTAAACGCCTGAATAAAGTAGCCGGAATCCTTATGTTGGAACTTATATCCCAGGCTCTTTAAATGCTCTGCAATAAATCCGTTGTTAAGGGGAACTATATCCTCTTCGGGGAGCAAGGGGAGCTCGGAAGTGTATTTAATTACCGCAAAGGGAGTTACTCTGCCCTGAGCAGAACCGGAACGGTTACTGGGGAGATTAACAGTTTCACCTGCTGAAACTTCCTTTTTCCATTTACCGGTATAGGTTTTGTTTGCAATGGCAACACTTGAGGTAGCATATGTGGTACCGGCTTCCGTCACATGTTCAAAACCTGCTGCTTCAAGTGCACGGTCATTATCGGTCTGTTGTCCCTTGGGAAGGGAAGTATAAACATATATTTCCGCATCACGGTTAACCGTAAAGTTAATCCAGTTTACAATACCGGGAGTATCGTCTACATTGTGGTTTGCCACTACATAATCCTGAACGGCATCACCGTCTTTATAGCTTTCGTAGGCGTAGTATATCATATCACTGCCAAAAAGGTCGGTGTCTGTAATACCGCTTAAGGTAAAGGTTCTGTCTGCAACATGCTGACAGCCTTCATTAAATCCGCCTTCAACATACTTAACATGCTTTGCAGGGTCAATAGCTGTGCCGTCGGGAAGCTTGTTTCCATCCATTATTTGCAAACTTTCTATGGAAGAACCCACAGTTGTTTCGTAGGGGTCAGTTTTAAAGATAACCTTAACATCGGCACTTCTGTGAAGGTCAAAGGAATACCAGTCGGGGTTAAGCTTGGAGCTGTCTTTGTACACTTCGTCAAAATCTCCGTTGGGAGATCCGGAGTGCCAGTCGTGACCTGCGGAGATATAATCTCTGCCAATAAGGCTTTCGTCTACTGCAACTGCCTTGCCGTTATCCTGAATTCTGTCGTGAACAAGGTTGGTGTTGCCTACCTGAAGATTGTGATAAATTGCAGGAAGCTCACTTCTGTTGTTGTGAGTATTTCCGTTGTGGGTCTGCCAGGTTGTAACATCGGGATCACCTACTATATTGTCTGCAAGGGGAGTAGTGCATGTATATGTAATTGTGTAGGTAGCTGTTTCACATCCGGGAGCTGTGACGGTAATCACGCTTTTTCCGGGGAATGTATCGGGTGCTGTTATGGAAACGTGTGCTCTTTCGTCTGCAGCATACGCCATAACTTCGGGAGCTATGAGGGTATCTGCACTGACTTCATAGGTATAGTCATATTTATTTGCATCAAAGTCCTCAAGTGCATTGCCATCTACTGTAATCTCACTTAAGAAGCTTGAAGTAGCACCAAAGGGATCATGAGCGATTATTACAGAGGGCACAACATTGTTGGAAACACCGTTGGGTATATATGCAGTTTCACCGGCATTGAAGTGTCTGGAATATACGGTGCCGTAGTGCCATTTGCCTTCGCCTACAATATAATCGGTATTGTCTTTTTCTAACACATAGCCAAGCTCAGTGAATCTTTCGGGCTTGGAAGCATTCTGATTGAACACCCTTACAGTAAGACCTCTGGTTGCTTCAAACTGAATCCACTTAAGAGTTCCGCCGTTTTTGTAAAGAGTGCACTCTGTGCCAATCTTGCCTTCGCCGTTCTGCCAGTCATTGTTGGTTACAATGATGCTTCCGCCTTCAATGCTTTCGCCACTTATTTCTGTAATAAGGAGGGCATCTCTGTCACCGTAGATTCTTCCCTGAAGCTTAACACCGTTGTAAATATATTCAACGGGTCTTTGAATGGGTGTACCGTCAGGAAGGGTGTTATCTTCAAGAACACGCAAATTTTCCACAAAGGGAGCATCCTCTACTTTGTAATTAATGTTATATTCCTTTTTGCTTCCGTCGGGAGCTGTAACTGTAATTACACTCTTGCCGGGATACCATGTGGGGTCTGCAATTTCCACCTTTGAGCCGGAGTTTGCCGCCTTAACCTTAATCTCGGGTACATCTGTACGGGCAGGGTCCTCCACAAGATATGTATATTCGGTAATCTCGGGGTCAAAGCCCTCAAGCTCGGTTCCATCTACACTTATATATGTAAGACTTGCGTCCGATGAAGGCATAACGGAAGCAGTGAGAACAGGCTTCATATTGTTATAGCCTTCCCATACTACAGCCTTAACTTCTACACCCGAAACATCATCGGGCAAAACTACCTCTGCTTCAAATGTAGTTTCTCCGGACAGGGACTTTGTACTGTTGTCTGCCGCAACAACCTTGCCGTTTTTTGTAACAACAAGAGCAAAGGTAAGGCTATTTCCCGAATAACCTTTTGCTGTTACGGTTGCAGTAAGGGTTTCACCTCCCACAAGAGAATCAGCTTCTTCGGCGGAATAGGTAAAGGCTACAGAGCTAAAAAGATAGTCAGGCTCTATTGCTTCCTCTGATGCATAGGCGGCAAATGCCGACATAAGCATACATACCGAAAGAAGAAGTGCAAGTAATTTTTTTAGTTTCATATTTCTCCCTCGCTTTTCTTAAAATGCTTTACATATATTGTAACACAATTCTTGTAATAGCGCCATAGCTTTTTTGCCAATAAGCGCCAAAGTGCATATATTAACGCCGATTACATCGGCTAGCCATTGGAGTATTATCCGAACCTGCCTGAAAACCAGTATTTTCGGCATCTTTTGGCTTGTCGTCCTTGAAAGGCACAAAGCCTTCCTGCGTCCTCCGCACCAAAATCTATTCAAAAATACAAGATTTTCAGGTCGAAG
>JAZQFN010000082.1:0-20242 GCA_045539515.1 Clostridia bacterium | reverse complement strand
CCTCTCTTTTGCAATAAGCTTGAACAACTATATTGTATCAGATTGGGGAATTTTTTGGTATAACCTTTGTTTCCCACCCGCATAGCGGGTGGTTGTCTGTTTCGTACGCTTTGCGTACTCAACTGTCTAAAGACATTAATGTGAATCGGTTTTGATATTCAAAACCGATTTTTTTGTGATAAAAATTTTGCAAATACAAAAATTTATGTCGTGTCTGTTGACAGTAACTACATTATAGGGTATAATAATATTAACATATGAACAAATGCTCATATGTTAATATGTTTGATGAAAGGATGTTATTAATGCGTAATGCAGATTGCAACCACAACCATAATGAAATAGAATTAATAAAAGAGATAACAGCAACTATTCCCTCCAATGAAAAAATAAATGCATTATCAGATTTTTTTAAAGCATTTTCCGATCCTAACCGACTAAGGATTATTCAGTCGCTATCAAAAAACGAACTTTGTGTATGTGATATTGCAGATATTGCAGGAATGACACAGTCAGCAGTATCTCACCAGTTAAGATATCTTAAAAATATCAATATTTTGTCCTGCCGCCGCGACGGAAAATCAATAATTTACTCCTTGAAGGATAGTCATATTCTGCACATTTTCGGAGAGGGGCTCATTCACATCAGCGAAGAAAAGGAGGACACACACAATGCATAGTCACAACGATAATTCAGCACACCACAACTGTCATTGTCACAATGGATGTGACGAGCTTCATCATGAGCACTCTCATGAACAGTGTCATGCAGACCATCACCATTGCCAATGTCATTCCCATTGTGAGCAGAAATGTCACAGTGATTCTCAAGATTGTTGTAATCATAAACATCACGAAACACACAGCTGCGGATGCGGTCATGAGCATCATAAAAAATCCAAAAACGACCTAATTCGCTTCCTTGCGTCCGCAATCTTTTTTGTAATGTCATTTATCCCCTTTGGCATAGAATATTTACAAATAGTTTTTAAGTCGGTTTCTATAATTTTATGTGGATATAAAATACTCATACATGGATTATCATCCCTTTTTAAAATTAAATTCGATGAAAATACGCTCATGGCAATAGCTGCAATTGCCGCGGCTGTAATGGGCGATTTAAACGAAAGCTATATGATTGTTGTATTATTCAGTATCGGTGAATATATGGAAGAATACGCTCTAAGCAAATCTCATAAACGAATTGAAAAATTAATTGATTTAACCGATGACTATACTTTTGATGAAGCAGGAAACAAAATTGATGCAGAGAACATAAAGACAGGAGATGTCTTTGTTGTGCATCCCGGTGATAAGGTTTGCACAGATTGTACAATAATTAAAGGTAATACATCCTTTGACACTTCTGCCATAACAGGTGAATCTCTGCCTCAAGATACAGTCGAGGGTACAGATATTCTGTCCGGTTATATAAACCTTGGAACATCCGTAGTATGCAAAGCTACAACCAACTATTCCAACTCAACAACATCACGAATAAAAGAATACATTAAAAATGCTTCTGCAAATAAATCCACACGAGAAAAATTTATAACAAAGTTTGCCTCCATTTATACTCCCGTGGTAATTATATGCGCAGTAATCCTTACCATTTTGCTCGCTTTATTGGGAATAACCTCAATAACAGAAGCTATAAAAAGAGGTCTTACATTTATGATTGCATCTTGTCCCTGCGCTTTGGTAATAAGCATACCTCTCTCCTACTTTGCAGCTGTCGGTGCTGCCGGAAAAAAAGGCATCCTTGTAAAGGGATCTGTCCATATCGACACAATAGCAAAAGCCGATGCTATTGTTTTTGACAAAACAGGAACAATAACAGACGGCATTATCAATGTTGAATCAGTAACAAGCAAAGGAAATCTTACCGCCGAAGAAATTATGGCTTATGCAAAGGCTTTGGAGATCAATTCCTCACACCCAATTGCCAGAGGTATTTGCCGTTATCCAACATCGGTTGAGTATATTGCAAGTCAGGTAAAAGAACACTTCGGCAAAGGTATAGAAGGTATTATAGAGGATAAAAAAGTATATCTTGGCAAGATCGATACTTTGTTGTCGGATAATTGCGATACAGAGGAAGGGCTTGTATTAACTATTGACGGAAATACTGAAGCTGTGATAAAATTAAATGACACAATAAAACCGGATACCTCTGCCATATTTGAGGAACTGTACAAAAACGGTATTAATACAATAAGCATATTCTCTGGTGATTCACACAAAAGAGCTCAAGCCATATCCTCACAGCTTCCCTACACAGATGCAAAGGGAGATATGCTTCCCCGGGACAAAGCAAAAGCCATAGATGAACTCAAAGAGAACCATACTGTAGTATTTGTAGGAGATGGCGTAAATGATGCGCCTGCTCTTACAGCAGCAGACTTTTCAATTGCTGTAGGAAACGGCAGTTCCCTTGCGCTTGAAGCCGGAGATGCAACCCTTATGTCCAACACACTTAAACCTTTGCTTTCTCTGAGGAAGCTTGCCACTCACACAGTTGCAACGGTTTACTTCAACATTGTATTTTCTCTTTTGGTTAAAGTAGTTGTTCTTTTACTTTCCGTTTTTGGGTTAGCACCCATATGGCTTGCATTATTATCTGATGTAGGGGTATTAATTGTGGCAGTACTGAATTCTATGTCTATTCTTTATAGACAATATTGAGGTGTCAAATGAATTTTAAAGACTTAAGCTGTCGATGGATCTGGCAAGATCAATCAGCCGAACCAAACCAATATGTTAGTTTCAGACAATTTTTAAATTTATCTTCCAAGAACGCAAAATTATATATAAGTTGCGACACTAACTATGTGGCATATCTCAACGGCAAATTAGTAGGATTCGGTCAATATCTTGCAAGTCCATCTAATAAATATTATGACATTCTTGAACTTAACGAGTATGTAGAATTGGGTGAAAACAAACTGATTATTGATGTTTATTATCAAGGTGTTGGTTCTTCATGCTATGCTCCGGGAAAACCGGGTCTTATATATGCTGTTAAATGTGACGACACCTTCATACCCAACAATGATGTTTTTTGCAGAAAAATAAGCGGATATCACGATGGAGATATCTTTAACATAACCAATCAACTCGGAACCTCTTTTTGTTATGACGCATCGGAAATTTCACGTTTTTGGAATGAGGTATGCGAACTTGAATTTTGCGATGTTCTGCCTATATCTGCAAGAAAACGTCCCGTAAAAAAGCTGATAACCCATACGCGCACACCGTTTAATCCAATATCCACAGGCGAATTTATGATTAATACCGATTCGGATAATCCGGCTGAGCGAATATATACAGCTTATTCCTTCCCTCATAACTTTCAACAGAAAAAGAAATTAATTAAAGACAAATTAACCATTACTAAGGATAACACGTATGTAATATTTGATCTTGGCGGAGAAACTGCCGGCTATTTTACCATAGATTTAAATGCGTCAGAAGGTGTACGTATTGATGTTGGCTTCGGCGAACATTTAATTGACGGAAGAGTGCGCACAAAAATTGACAACAGAAATTTTGCCTTTACATACTACTGCCGTAACGACCGGAATGTTTACACTAATTATTTCCGAAGAATCGGAGCTAAATATTTGCAGCTTAACTTTTCGGGTTTAAAAAGTCCGGTTGAAATAGCTTATGCCGGTCTTATTAAAGCTGAATATCCTGTGAAAGAAAGAATTAAGCCTACACTCACCGATTGCCTTGACAGCAAAATCTATGATGCTTCGGTAAAAACACTTAAGTGCTGCATACATGAACATTATGAAGATACACCGTGGAGAGAACAAAGTCTTTATGCAATGGATTCCAGAAATCAAACATTATTCGGATATAGTGCATTTGAAGACAACAGTGCGATTACAAAATCTTCAATAGACCTTATTGCAACATCACCACAGGAAGATGGATATTTTTCACTTACTGCTCCCTCACAGGGAAAAAAAGCAATTCCTGCATTTACAATGGCTTGGCTTATATGGATTGCAGAATACGTTAAATATACCAAAGACCGTAACTTTCTGCTTCGGCACGAAAGAAGAATTAAGAATTTAATTTATGGATTTGAAAAGAAATTAGTAAATTTTATATTACCGTTACCGGATGGTGAAAGAATATGGAATTTTTATGATTGGGCTCCGGGACTTAGCGATATAAATAATAAAGAGAGCGACGTAATGCTGAATTTGTTTTTCTCTCTTGCGCTACATAGATTGATATCAATCGAGAAGTACTTTAAAAACAAAGATTTAATATTAACAATAAGAAAACTATATAAAAAAGTCAAGATTGCAATCAATAAGAATTTTTATGACAAAAACGATAGAATTTACTATACTTTTCCGAATGATAAAACTCATAAATGTAAATTCGCTCAAGCACTGGCAATATGCAGTGATGTTGCAAAAGGGAAAAAGAAACTGGCAAACATTATCATCAATGACGAATCACTTACAGATGTAACCCTGTATTCAAAAGAATTCGTTTATGAAGCATTAAGCCATAATCTTAAAAAATACGGCGATTATATTTTAAACGATATAAGAAATATCTGGGGAAAAATGTTGTTTGAAGGCGCTGATACTTTCTACGAAACGATAAACGGTGCCGCTGATTTTGATAATGCCGGAAGTTTATGTCACGGTTGGTCAGCTGCCCCTGCTTACTGGTACAGAGTTCTTTTCGGTAAAGACTATTTTAAGTTTAAATAATTTAAAGGGTTCACATATAAACCGTTTTCTTTCATTTCAAAATGAAGATGTGTATCTGCAACAGTTTCAAAAAGGGCTGTATCTCCTACAAGGGCGATTACATCGCCCTTTTTTATTTTCTCCCCTTTTTGCACATAAACATTTTCGTTGAGATTTGAATAAACAGATTCTATCCCGTTTGAGTGATTTATTACAATAGTTTTTCCCCAGCGCAAATCATTATAGACGTCTTTTATATCGCCATCTGCCACAGCGACTACAGAATCGCCCAAGGCACACGAAATATCTATTCCGTTATGAACACGCCAATCATCAAGAGTTTCCGAATATATTGGTATTTGCGGAGAAAACTCATACATAATACTCCCTTTACAGGGTATTGTAAAAATATCAACATCTTCATTGTCAACAATTTCAACTTGTTCTTTTATGCTGGCCTCTTGGGGCACCATATCTTCCTCTTTGGTTTCCTCAATCACTTCATAATTATCATTTTCATTTACTTCTGTATTGGAAACAATTTTATTTTTAGGATTATCTGCAGAAAACTTATTATATACAAAAACTCCCACAAATGTCAGAATTACAGCAGCAAAGCATATAACAAGCAAAAAAATGTTTGTTGTCTTATCTTTCGATTTTCCTTTATTATCTATATATAATTTTTTCAATATGCTCAACTCCTTACAAGTTAAGCATTACCCATTGAAAAAACTTTTATTCATTATCGGCAGATGTATTTTCAATGGATATTCCGGTATAATATTTTTTAAGTATTTCATCGTATTTCAGCCCTTGTAATGCATAATAATTTGCTCCGTATTGACTCATACCCACTCCATGTCCATAACCTTTGACATCCATTAAAACACTATCTTCGTTTGTTTTTACATTAAAACAAGCAGATTTTAGATTAAAGGTTTTTCTGAAATCAGTTCCCTTAACACTTTTATCGCCTATAATTATATTTTCAACAGAGCCTCCCGAAGTTCTTGTTATATTGCCAATGAAAACTTCATCAAAATTGCAATCAAATTTTTCTTTCATAATTTCTTTAAATTCAGCAATTGATATCTGAAATGTTGAGTTTAATTTAGGCAAAATTACATCCCCGGGACTTTCAACGCTTACAAGATAATCTACTTTTGTTCCCCATACATCTTGTGCATTCTCGGTTCTGCCATGGGAATAAGCATGAAAAACTGCATTTATGGGTTTTCCTTCATAGCAAGCTATCTTTCCGTAGGTTTCTTTGACGGCGTTTTTGCATTTTTTATAATAAAAACTTTCATTTTTTTGCCATTTTTGTTTTATGTCATCAGGCGAGCAATAAGCCTGACAGTGAGTGGCATCATCACAAATTACAGCCCCTTTATGTTCATCAGTTTCCTTGCCGGATTTGATTTTTTCAAACAGATATGTTCTTATAGCAACACTCTGTGCTTTTAATGCTTCTGTTTCAAATTCCGCAGGCATTTCGGCAATAAGCGCTCCAAGGACATATTCTTCACTGTCTAATTCAATTACTTCGTTTGTATCGGTCAGAAGAACCCTAACCATATATCCCTTACTGTCTTCTGTTGTTCCTTGCATACCTCTAAAAAAAACATACTTTAAAATTAGAGGAATTAATATTATAACAATTGCAAAAAATGCAACCCACTTAATAAAATATTTCAAAATTCGCCTCCGAAAATGTATATAATATCCAAAAAACATATTACTCTTTTTACTAATATATAGATTTTTCTCAAATATTATGTTTTAGTAATTAATTTTCTTGAATTAGAAAGTCAAAAATGATATAATGAATGAAATCAGATTTGTATAATACTTGGTTTTTATATAATTTTAACTGGATATATACAACAGTATTGACCTGAGGAGGTATATTAATATGGCAGAATTTGATATGTACGTAGAGTCAAAAGACAATGGCCCTTATTCTAAAATCAACAGAAATGTTTCTGATTTTTATAGGATTGATAAAGATGAATACTTATCCTATCAAGTAAAAAGAGGATTACGAAATATGGATGGATCCGGTGTACTTGCCGGGCTTACCAATGTAAGCGAAGTACACGGTTATGTTGTAAGTGAAAGCGAAAAATGCCCCATACATGGTGAATTATCCTACAGAGGCTACAACATCAATGACCTTACAGCAAACTTTGGTATAAATAACAGATTTGGATTTGAAGAAATCACTTATCTTCTTCTCTTTGGTTCTCTTCCATCAAAATCTGAGCTTGAGGAATACTGTTCATATCTTTCCCAAAGCAGAGAACTCCCCCCCTTCTTCACAGAAGATATGATACTCAAAAACCCCAGTCATGATATAATGAATAAGCTTGCAAGAAGTGTTCTTACTCTTTATTCATACGATAAAGATCCTGACAACTGTTCTATTGAAAACGTTTTAACACAATCAATAAAACTCCTTGCCAGATTGCCAATAATCGCAGCACATGCATACAGTGCAAAAATACATTACTTCGACAATAAGAGTCTTATCTTACACAGACCAAAGCCCGAACTTTCCATTGCAGAAAATATTTTGCGTATGCTTTCTAAAAACAAACAGTTTACAGAAGCCGATGCACAGATATTGGATACAACTCTTATGATTCACGCCGAGCATGGCGGCGGTAATAACAGTACATTTACCTGTCGCGTTCTCTCTTCCAGCGGTACTGACACATACAGTGCTATAGGAAGTGCCATTTCAGCATTAAAAGGCCCAAGACATGGTGGTGCCAACGCTAAGGTAATGGCAATGATGGATGAAATTGAAAAAAATGTTTCCGACTGGAATAATCGAGATGAGATTTACAACTATCTTTGTAAAATTATTCGCAAGGAAGCATGTGACAGAAGCGGTCTTATATATGGAATGGGCCACGCAGTATATACCCTTTCCGACCCCAGAGCAGTAATTCTTAAGGCAAATGCAAAAAAACTTGCAGAACGTCTTGGATATATGGAAGAATTCGAACTTTACAACACTATCGAAGAAATTGCTCCTGCAGCATATGAAGAAGTTAAAGGTAAGAAAAAGATAATGTGTGCAAATGTGGATTTCTATTCCGGATTTGTTTACAAAATGCTTAAGATTCCACCTGAAATATATACACCATTATTTGCAATATCAAGAACTGCAGGTTGGTGTGCTCACCGTATTGAGGAAATAATTTCCGGCGGTAAAATTATAAGACCTGCCTACAAGAGTCTGTGCAGAAATTCAAAAGAATATATTCCTCTTGAGGAAAGATAAAAAGGAGATGTAAATTAATTTGCAAGAATTAATTTACATCTCCTTAACTATTAGGGAACAGTATAATAAGATTCAGAATCAATCAAGCCCATAAGCGGTCTGCACTTTATTTCACATCCCTTTTTCACTTATTCTGTGTAATTAAGTTCATATACTTTACTGTCAATAAAATCGTATACAAGATATTTATTGCCGGATACTTTTTCAAAAATCCATTGTTGATCCCATCCGCTTCCATCGCTTCCGTTGTAATGCACTCCATCTATCAGGTCAAAATACGTACCCTTGGTATGCGGAAGATTATAATTAGATTCATAACTGGAATCACTCTTCTCATTATACTCAACATAGAAACCGTCTGAATTTGAAAACTTTCCGTTGATATTTTTGTAAGTACTTAAAAAACTATTTCCGGAATTTTCAGATTCCAAAAGTGAAACACATCTGTCGAATTGATACTCAGCATCGCTGAAATCATCATACATCAAATCATCCAAAATATCCATTGCCAAAATATAATCACTGTTACTCTTATGCTCTAATGCAATGTTATAATCACATTCCATCACCATATTATCTTCTTCAAGTTCTTCGAAAAGTGTCTTGGCATCCTCATAATTATCATCATTATAAAGGCTTAAAGCAACATTGTATTTACACTCTTTGATTCTTTCCTTAAGAGAAGCATCGGCATTTTTACTCATCTTACTGAGTATTTCAAGAGCTTCCTCAGAAGAACCTTTCTCCAGAAGAAACTCTGCCTTATCAAGAAGGCACTGATTATATCTTTCTTCAGAATCCAGATATCCAAGATTTTTAAGTTCTTCGAAGAGGGTAAGCGCACCGTCAAAATCTTCATTTTCCAAAAGATACTCTGCCTCTTTATAATTGCACTCTAAAATCATATTTTCTGAATCTCTGAACCAACTTATTTCAGAGAATATACTGCGAGCGCTGTCGAACTCTTCACTTCTAAATTTCTGCATAGCCTTTTCATATTGGTTATTATAGTTAAAATAGACACCTAAAATTGTGCCACCGATTAAAAGGAATATGCTAAGTAAGACAATTAATATAATTAACCATTTTTTGGACTTCTTTTTAGTTGGATATTCCTTGTGAACAGGCATAACCGGCGGAACCGGCTTCGGCGACACCGGAGGTACGACCTTAGGAGAAACCGGGGTTACAGGTTTCGGCGGCACAGGAGATACCGGCGGCTGTCTGAATGGCGTACTGTAGTTAGGACCCGGTGCCGGTTTTACGGGCTCATTTCCGGCAGGATGAACACCCCCCATAGGTGCTGCCTGCTGATATCCGGGTGCAGAAGCGTTTCTTATATACATTGAAGTGTTTTTTTGCAAAGGAGGTTGCATCTGCGGATAAGACTCCGTTACATATGTACCATCAAGTAAAGATTCAAGCTTTTTGCGCATTTGCAAGGGGGTTTGATACCTGTTATTAGGATCAAACTCACAAGCTTTTAAAATAACTTCCGAAAGTCTTGCATCAGCATTCTTGGGAGCGGAAATCTTATGCCCCTGCAAACGCATATCGAGTGCTCTTTGTGCGGAGCCATAATCACTTCCTGTCCTGAAAGGTTCCAGATTGTTGTTAAGGAGTTTATACATAACAATACCCAAAGAGTATATATCAGCAACGGCAGTATAATTATCAGCACGGCAAACCTCCGGAGCCATGTATGTATATGTGCCCTTGGTAGATAAATGCGAAGACGTCTTTTCAAGAATACGAGCGACACCGAAATCACCGAGCTTAAACTCTCCGGTTTCGGAAACAAAAATATTAGTAGGCTTTATATCACGATGAATAATATTGTACTTTTGACAAACCTCGAGAGCTTTGCATATGTCAATACCCAGTTTAATTACTTGTTCTTGAGTGTAATGATTCTGAAAATATTCGGACATGGGTTTTAAAAGCTCCATACGGATAAATATATCCCATCCGATGTAATCAGTTCTCTCGCGAACGTCATGATCCTCATAGCTTACAATATTGCTGTTCCCCTTAAGCTTTGACATAAGTTGGAACTCTTTAATATATTCATTGACTATAGAAGCGTAGTAGCTCTTCACATTATCATCTGTCATAGAATAGTTCTCGCTTCTGAAACTCTCGTACGAAGCTCTGTCAGAAGGAATGGAAATTATCTTCATTGCAGATTTCATATCAGAATAATCATGCCGTTCAACTTCATAGACAGCACCAAAAGCACCTCTGCCAAGCTCTTTGTTTATATACCATTTTCCGTCTATTGGCTCGTACTGCTTGTAATAGCTTATGTCCATTACATTATCCCCCAGTTAAACATTAATCGTTTTTATTGTTGTTTTGAATAGTTTTCAAAGCACTTGAGTAAAAAATATCAATACTACTTCTGTGTTCAACGGCGTTTCCGTTCGTTGCTACCGTAATGTCGATCTGCAACTCATTATTTCCGTCTTTAACAATGATATAAGATGTTCCCACGTTTACTCCTGTAATAACACCTTTATCGTTCACAGCGACTATTTTTTCATCACCGGAAGTATATGTACTTTCCGGCGAGAAACCTGCTGAAGACACTATGGAAGTAATATCCTTTTCTTCTTCGGGTTCAATAATAATTTGTGATTGATAAACATTTCTGTTTGTATCTTCAGTATTATGTGAACTTTCTTTTGAGGGAATATTTTTCCTTTCAAAATCCGGTAAAAACTTAAGTGCAACAACCGCAGCAAGAATTACAAAGGTTATAAGAATTGCAATTATCATGATAACTAAGCCTGATTTGTTTTTTGATTTCTTTTGTACAGAAGATTCAGCATTGACATATACGGGTTCGTTATACACTGTTTCGCTGATACTTGGTTCTATGAGAATAACTGAAATATTATCTCTTCCGCCATTTTCCAAAGCTTTGCAAACAAGAGTTTCCGCACAGTCGCTTACATCACCATTGGCGATTATTGCACTGATTCCTTCGTTACTTACCATATCCGTAAGACCATCACTGCATACAAGAATCCTGTCACCGTTTTTTAAATATATATTTTCAGAAATATGCGGTTCTATATGAAGTTCTTTTTCTCCAATACCAAGATGCTGAACCAATTTATTGCGGTCTTTATGAACTAACGCCTCTTCATATGTAATAATACCCATCCTGAACAGACGCTGAGCAAAGCTGTCATCAAGACTAATCTGTTTTAAAGCACCATCACGCCATAAATACACACGACTGTCACCGACATTATATACTCTGGCTATACCTTTGTAAATAACAACCATTGCAACCGTAGCTCCCATTCTGCCGGAACCTATCTCAAGAGTACGATTATATATACGTGCGTTGGCATTTAAAATCATATCGGTTATGTGCTTATCAAGTTCATCAAAGGAAAGTCCCTTAAGCATAGGATAAAATTGTGATGTAACTTCAGAAGCAATATAGGATGCTTCTTCGCCATAATCCGTGCCGCCCATACCATCAAAAACAGCATAAACCAATAGTTCTTTATCTGTAATTTCATTTAAATTTAATCCATCATCGCGATTGTCCGGTGTAAGGTAAACTCCGTTAAAAAAAATATTATCTTCATTATTTGCACGGACATGACCCTTATCAACCGAAACAGAAGTTTTATAAACAGGCGAACCCAAAATTATCACCTCCGAAATTATCTTATTTTATATACTACATCATATGTCGAACAAAGTCAACAAAACTATAAAATATGAAAAAAACATGAAATATTAAGTAGTATCCGAAGGAAGTCTTCCGATATATTTCTTAAAAGTTCTGGAAAAATACGATAAGTTTTCAAAACCACATTCATTAGCTGCCGAAGAAACACTCATGCCACCGGCTATCAGCGACGCAGCAGTTCGGCATCTTGTCATATTTATATATTCAAATATTGTATTTCCGGTAAATCTTTTAAAATCTCTTGAAAGGTGAAATTTACTGATGCCGACATGTTCTGCAATACTATCAAGAGTTATTGCGGTGTTCATATTACTCTGTATATACTCAACCACGTTTTTTATCCTTTTAGCGGTAATTATGTCATTTTTATATACACTTTGTTCCACAGTTTCCGAATAACTTTGAACAAGCAAAAGTATAAGCCCGAGCACAGCATATCTTACAGAGGTGATTTTAGTATTATCACGCGAAGCAAAAGCCTTGCAGACTTTATTATATGCATTTTTTACTTCTTCATTTTTTATATGGGTATCAAACCGCAATTTTGAACAATCAATACCGTTTGATAGGCAAAACTCATCATCAACAATAAGACAATAATACCTGACATATGTATCAGACTTAACACTATGAAGCACATTCGAATTAATAACGACTATGTCGCCGGGTTTAAAAGCATACCTTTGTGCACCACATATTGCCTCGCCTTGCCCTTCAATACAAAACAGCAATTCTATATTAGTATGATAATTGGGAATACCCTCGGTAACGTTAGTTACTCTGTCTATATGATATAGAAAAGGCATTAATTTATTGTTTATTATATGTGCTTCGTAGGTATATTGCATATCGTTCCTCCAAAAAGCAATATTGTGTTAAACAAAAGCAAAAAAAGATATTGTTTAACAGACAAGTTTATTATACAATGTAGGCATAAGAAAAGCAACATAAAAATTATTTATACGGAGGTATTATTTATGTTTAATTTTCCAATTGGTGTAATTCTTGAATCCTTCAAGCTTCCAAGAAGTGAAGCCATTAAAAAAGCCGCTTCTATGGGCGCACAGGGAATCCAGATGTATGCTACTCAGGGTGAAAACTCTCCCGAGAATCTTAATGTTTTTCAGAGAAAAGCTCTTCTTGACGAAGTAAAAAGCAATGGTCTGGTATTTTCAGCTCTTTGCGGTGACCTTGGAAAGGGATTTGGTCACAGGGAGTTAAATCCTGAGCTGATAGAAAAATCCAAAAGAATTGTGGATCTCGCACTGGACCTGGATACAAACATAGTAACCACACATATAGGTGTAGTTCCAACCGATAAAACCATAGACCGTTACAAGATAATGCAGGAAGCGTGCTTTGAACTGGCAAACTATGCCGACAGCGTGGGCGCTCACTTTGCAATCGAAACAGGACCCGAAACATCTGCAAATCTTAAGGAATTTTTAGATGCACTTGGTTCTACAGGAGTTGCAGTTAACCTCGACCCTGCAAACTTAAGAATGGTTACGGGTGACGATCCGGTTCAGGCTGTATACAACCTTAAGAAATACATAGTTCACACCCACGCTAAGGACGGTAACAAGCTTGCCGATGCACTCCCTGAGTATATTTATGGTGTACTCCACCCTATCCCCGAAGAAATTGCAAACAAAAAGCTCTTTGAAGAAGTACCCCTTGGTACAGGAAGTGTAGACTTCCCCTCTTATCTTAAAGCATTGGAAGATATAGGTTACAAGGGCTTCCTTACAATTGAAAGAGAAGTCGGAGACACTCCCGAAAAGGATATTCAAACAGCATTCGACTTCTTAAGAAAAACCATATCTGAAAATTAAAAAGGAGAAAACGAAAATGTCAAAGATTAAAATTGCCATGATTGGTGCAGGAAATATTGCAAATTCTCACCTTGATGCTTATAAAAAAATTGATGATGCCCAAATTTATGCAATATGTGATATTAATGAAGAAAACCTTAATAAAACTGCGGATAAATTTGGCATTGAAAGAAGATTTACAGATGTTGACGAAATGCTGAAGGCTTGCCCCGAGCTTGATGCAGCTGATGTGTGTGTATGGAACGTAAACCATGCGCCCTGCACCATCAAAGCATTAGATGCAGGTCTTAATGTTCTTTGTGAAAAGCCCATGGCATATTCTACTGCCGATGCAATAGCAATGAAAGAAGCTGCCGACAGAAACGGAAAGCTCCTTATGATTGGCTTTGTAATGCGTTTTATGGACGAAGGCAGAATAGCCAAGGATTTTGTGGACAAAGGTTACCTCGGAGATATTTACTATTCAAAAGCTCAGTACATACGCCGTCACGGCAATCCCGGAGGTTGGTTTGGTGATAAAGCCCGTTCCGGAGGAGGTCCTGTTATTGACTTAGGTGTACACGTACTCGACCTTACCAGAAGTCTTATGGGAAATCCCAAACCCGTAAGCGTTTATGCAACAACATTTCATAAGCTCGGTAATCGTCCTCATTTGCATAACGGTGTAGGCTGGGTTGCTCCCGACTCAGTTCCCGATGAAGTAACTGATATTGAGGATATGGGAACAGCACTTATAAGATATGACAACGGTTCTGTTACGTCTTTGGAATGTTCCTACGACCTTAATACAGAAAAAGATATAGGTCTTAAGGTTCTTTACGGAACAAAAGGCGGTCTTGATTTATCCAACGGAGTAAAGATTTACACCGAATATAATAACTTCCTTGCAGATATTGATGTGAAAACTACAGCTTATAAAGACCACCAGGACGGTTTTGTTTCTGAATTAGCTCACTTTATAGATTGTATTAAAAACGGTACGGAATGCAGAGCAAAGTCCGAAGACGGCATTGTAGTAATGCAGATACTGGATGCTATTTACGAATCTGCAAAAACAGGGCATGAAGTAATTATAAAATAAGGAGAATACTTAAAATGAAAATTTCAGTCAGTTCTTACTCTTTTTCCCAGTATATCCGTGCGGAAAAAATGACGCAGTTTGAAACAATTGCCAAAGCCAAAGAACTTGGCTTTGATGCAATTGAATTTACAACACTTACAGGGGATAATCACGAAGAAAGAATGGAAACTGCCAAAAAGTACCGTGAAGAAGCAGAAAGATTCGGTATGATAATAAATGCATACACAATCAGTGCAAACCTGTTTAAAGAAGATGAGGCGGAAGCAAAAGAAGAAATTGAAAGACTAAAAAAAGAACTTCTGGTTGCTAAGGAGCTTGGTGCTCCCCTTATGCGCCATGATGTTTGCTATACACTTAGTAAAACAGGTAACGGAAGAAGCTTTGACCTTATGTTGCCTACCATTGCAAAGAACGCGAGGGCGATAACTGAATATGCGAAAACCCTGGGCATAAAGACCTGCTCGGAGAATCACGGCTTTATTGCGCAGGATTCTGACAGAGTGGAAAGACTTTTTAATGCTGTAAATCACGAAAACTACGGTCTTTTGGTGGATATGGGTAACTTTGCCTGTGCAGACGAAAATTCCGTAACAGCGGTTTCAAGACTTGCCCCCTACGCCATTCACGCTCATGCAAAAGATTTTATCATAAGAAAAGAAAAATTCGGCAGATGTCAGCTTGAAACAAGAGGTTGCAACTACATAGGCGGTGTAGCAATTGGCGAAGGCGACATTCCTATAAAACAGTGCCTTGCAATCTTAAAAAAAGCCGGCTACGAAGGCTTTCTTTCAATTGAATACGAAGGTTGTGATGACTGCATTGACGGTATTGTAAGAGGCCTTGCAAACTTAAAGCAATTTATGTCTGAACTTAGTTGGGAATAATACCATTTTTAAGACTGCAGAAATTGACTTTCTGCAGTCTTTTATGTTATCATCATTTTGAGGTGTGCAATATGAAGAATTCAAATCATTTATTTACGTATGAATATGACGATATTATTTCTCTTCCTGTTTGTGATATTTATCAATTATCCGAACTTTCCATAATGAGGGGAACCGAAATAGCCGAACACATACAGTACTGTGACGAAATTACCTACGTAATATCCGGAAAGGCTACAATGTATACCGGAAATGAAGTTCAAAAAATTTCCAAAGGACAGGTTCACTTTGTAAAAAAAGGAACATCCCACAGGATATGTGCAGATGCCGACAACAACTTCAGATATATCTGTATTGGTTATTCCCCCAATATTGGATATGAGCCTGCAAAAGAAATACTTAGCGCCTTAAATACCAAAGATACTTTTATTGCTAACGACACAGGTAACATAAGAATCCTTTCCGAAATGCTTATTAACGAATCCTATTCCAAAGACATTTACAATACAATTATGATAAATGCATATATGGTTCAGATAATAACGGAAATGTGCAGACTTCTCAACGGAATATCAAAAAAATCCGGTAATAAGTATCAGAACACATATTCCGGGCTTGCAATTTATCATGCTTTAAGATATATCGACAGAAATTATCTTGAAATTGAAAGCATAAAAGAAATATCGGAAAAATTATCATACAGCGAATACTATCTGGCACATGTCTTTAAAGAAAAAATAGGGATGTCAATAAAGCAATACATAACAGAAAAGAAGATTGCAGAAGCGTGTAACCTGATAAAAAATTCGAATCTGTCAGTAAATGAGATTGCAGAAAAACTGGGCTATTCAAATGCCCACTCATTTTCACGGAATTTCAAAAAAATTACAGGTTTATCTCCATCTGCATACAAATAAATAGATTATACAGCAGACAGCAGACATATCCGTTGTCTGCTTTTTGCTGTCAAAGAGCAATTTTTAAACTGTAAAAAAGCAAAAATAATCATTGCACTTTTTATCATATGTGATACAATAAAATCAGAAAATATATTTCCAAGGAGGAAGTTAAAATGAAAGTAGCAGTTATCGGATGCGGTACCATTGCAAATAATGCACACATACCCTCTTATATGAACAACAAAGATGCAGAAATTAAATATTTCTGTGACATTATTCCCGAAAGAGCCGAAGCGGCTGTGGAAAAATACGGTTGCGGAATTGCGGTTACAGACTATAGAGAAGTAATTGCAGACCCTGAGATTGAAGCAATTTCCGTATGTACTCCCAACAAAGTACATAGCGAAATTACAATTGCAGCTTTGGAAGCCGGAAAAAATGTTCTTTGTGAAAAACCCGCTGCAAGAATATACGAAGATGCATTGAAGATGCAGGAAGCTCAGCACAAAACGGGAAAAATATTAAATATAGGTGTTGTTAACAGATTTAACTATAATGTTAACAAAATGAAGGAAATTATTGATGCAGGCGAACTTGGTGAAATCTATCAGGTGTATGTAAGCTTCCGTTCACACAGAAGTATTCCCGGACTTGGCGGTGCTTTTACCGATAAGTCCATAGCAGGCGGCGGTGTTACAATTGACTGGGGCGTACATTTCTTTGATATCGTTATGTACTGCTGCGGTGACCCTAAGGTTAAGACTGTATCTGCAGAAACCTTCTCCAAGCTTGGAAATCCAATGGAAGAATACGTTTACACTGATATGTGGGCAGGACCTCCCAAGTATGATGGTGTATATTCCGTTGAAGAAGGTGTTACAGGTATCGTAAGAACTGAAGGTCCCGTTATTAACTTTAACGGAGCATGGGCGCAGAACATCGGTGAAAACGAAATGTTTATCGACTTTATGGGTACAAAAGGCGGCATAAGACTTCAGTATGGTAAAGACTTTACACTCTACTCCACCAAGAACGGTATGCTTACAAAAACTACATTTCAGACAGAACAGCAGGATATGTTCCAGAATGAAATTGACAGCTTCGTAAGATGCATACAGACCGGCGAAAAGCTCCCCTCCCACATTGATACAAATATCATTACAGCAGAAATGATGGGTGCAATTTACGAGTCTGCAGAAAAGCATCAGGAAGTTGTATTGGGATAATGCGTAAATTAAGAGAAAGATTCTTCACTACGTTCAGAATAACATATTTAGCGGGGTAATTAAGATGAAAAAAGTTGGATTTATAGATTACTATCTTAACGAATGGCACGCAGACAACTATCCGGAATTTCTTGCAAAAGAAACCAATGGCGAGTACAAGGTTTGCTATGGTTACGGTGAAATTGACTGCCCTTTTGGTATGACAAACAAAGAATGGTGCGAAAAATACGGTGTTGAGCTTTGCTCCAGCGTAGAAGAGGTTATCGAAAAGAGTGATGTACTTATCGTACTTGCTCCCGATAACCCGGAAACTCACGAAAGACTTTGCGAGAAGCCTCTTGCCAGCGGCAAAAGAACCTATGTAGACAAGACCTTTGCCCCCGACAAAGCAACCGCAGAAAGAATATTTAAAAATGCAGATGCACACGGCACTCCCTGCTATACTACATCTGCCCTTCGCTTTGCGGCAAACTATCAGGCACTAAAAAAAGAGGGAATTAAGAATATTCACTCCTTTGGACCCGGCAACACGGAGATTTACTCTATTCATCAGATTGAGCCGATTGTTCTTATGATGGGAACTGAGCCTAAAACCGTAACCTTTACCGGTGACACCAAATATCCCTCATTTGTAATAGAATTTGAAGGCGACAGATTTGCCGAGTTCTCTATGAAGGGCGACGCGTTTGATATGCAGATTGCATACGATGATGGTTCATTTGAACATATTCAGGCAGACGGCAACTTCTGGGATAGCTTTACCACAGAGCTTGTTGACTTCTTTGAAAACGGAACTGTTAAGGTAGACCACAAGGAAACAATGGCTGTTATGGCTATAAGAGAAGCAGCAATAAAATCTCTTGAAAAACCATGGACAAAGATTGATATATAATTAAATCACAAAGGACATTACTTTTAAAAACAAAGTAGTGTCCTTTTTATTGCATTTAACCGGATTATATGGTATTATAAATATAGTTTGATATTCATTAGAAATGAGTGAAAATGATGCAATATAACAAAGGGATAACCTTTAATATTTTGATTTATTTGTAACAAACTATTAGAAATAACAGGAGGTATGACCAAATGGAAAAATTAAATTCATGGACAAAATTAAATAAAGAAGATGTAATGTTATTCAATGATAAATACATCGACTATCTTAACGCTTCAAAAACCGAGCGTCTTGCAGTTAGTGAAGCTGAAAAGCTTGCCGTAGATGCAGGATTTAAATACTTCGACAGTGTTGAGAAGCTTAGCGCAGGCGACAAAGTTTACTACAAAAACAGGGGCAAAAATATTGTTCTTGCTGTTATAGGTTCCGATGATATTGAAAAGGGTACTTCAATAGTAGCAGCTCACATAGACAGCCCCCGTCTTGACTTAAAGCCCTCTCCCATTTATGAAGACAGCAATATGACACTCTTTAAGACACATTATTACGGCGGTATAAAAAAGTATCAATGGACAGCTATTCCGCTTTCGCTTATCGGTGTTGTAATTAAGAAAGACGGAACAACAATCGAAGTAAACATAGGCGAAAATGAGGGCGACCCTGTATTTACCGTAACCGACCTTCTTCCCCACTTGGCTCAGGAACAAATGGTTAAAAAAATGAGCGAAGTATTTACCGGTGAAGACTTAAATGTTCTTATAGGTTCAATTCCCACAGACTGCGAAAAAGATAAATACAAAACAACCATTCTTGATATATTAAAGGAAAAATATGATATTGAGGAAGACGACTTTGCAAGCGCAGAGCTCGAAATAGTACCTCAGTTTAAAGCTCAATCTGTAGGTCTTGACAAATCAATGGTAGGCTCCTACGGTCAGGACGACAGAATTTGCGCCTTTACCGCCTTAAGTGCTATTCTGGAAATTGAAGCACCAAAGAAAACAGCTATATGCTTCCTTGCAGACAAAGAGGAAATCGGCTCCATGGGCAACACAGGTATGAAGTCCAGATACTTTGAAAACTTCCTTGCAGAAATGATTCTTAAAATCAAGGGCGAATACAATGATCTTTACTTAAGAAGATGCCTTTCAAACTCCAAGTGTCTGTCTTCCGATGTGGCTGCTGCTATGGACCCGAATTACAAATCCGTTTGTGAGCCTATGAACAGTGCGTACTTCGGTCAGGGAATTTCAATCTGCAAGTACACCGGCTCAAGGGGTAAATCCTCAACTTCCGATGCCAATGCAGAGTTTGTGGCACTTGTAAGAAAAATCCTTGATGACAATGACATTGACTGGCAGATGTGCGAGCTTGGCAGAGTTGACCTTGGCGGCGGCGGAACAGTAGCTCAGTACATTGCAAACCTTGATGTGGATACCATTGATGTAGGCGTGGGGCTTCTTTCCATGCATGCACCCTATGAAATATCCAGCAAGGCTGATGTGTACAGTGCATACAAGGCATACAAGGCTTTCTACAATTACAAATATTAATCATAACCACCCGTCAAACGGGTGGTTTGCACTAAGGCTATAAGCCTTTGCTACCGGCCAGCGACTCAAGTCGCTGGCTTTCACATTTGTTCAAGCCCATTGCCTTTGCCGCTTTCGCCGCCCTTTAAAGGGCGTTCG
>JAZQFN010000081.1:0-9720 GCA_045539515.1 Clostridia bacterium | reverse complement strand
TTGTTTTAAAGAATTTGTCATAGTTTTCTGCGTAACGAATAATTCCGAGTTTATAATCATGATTCTCCATGTTGTGAATTGTACGCTGTGAGTTAGTTTCTTTATAAAATATCTCACATGGCTCAGGACCAAGCTCTTTTGAGAACTGCGAAAATGCTTCTGATATATAGCAAGCACGAGGAACAGAAATGGAAAACTTTCTTTTATGAGGAGTTCCATACTTATAATACTTTTCAACACGGTCAATCTGTCCAAGAATTTCATTTGCAAAGTTCATGAATTCTTCGCCTTCCGGAGTCAAAGTCATTCCGGCAGTTGTTCTTTCGAATAATATTATCCCTAAATCATTTTCAAGTTCTTTTATTGCACGGCTTATATTAGGAGCCGCAACCATTAACACTTGTTCAGCTTTTTTTAACGAGCCTGCTTTTGCAACCTCTACCGCATATTTCATGTGAAGTAAATTCATAATAGTACTCACTTTCTTGCTACTAATTTTACCTTATATATTATACCATAGAAATTTCTATACAACAAGATATTTGAATAGATTTCTATGTTTCGAGCCGAGATTTCTACGTTTTGAACATGAAAGTCATATTTTTTATTACATAATTTTATTTTGAATAATCGCTTGATTTCATTTTCCTATATTCGCTTGGAGAATACCCTGTATACTTTTTAAACACACGACTAAAATATAGAGAATTATCGTAGCCTGATGCAATGTTCCTCCAAATGCTACATTTATAAGTTGACATCCTCTGCATATACCCAAAATCGGTTCATTTGCATCCATAAACGCTGTAACAAGCTTAAATTCGGAAAAATCCCTTTTGTCATCAATATTAACTGCACCGTTTATTTATTCACCATAATATGAAGGATTAATATCATTTCCACCACACAAAATCAATCCGTCATATTCGGTTGAAACCTCCGGACAATACTTTGGCACAGCAATCCCACCACAATAATTCACAGCATCAATATAAAATTCTTTTTTGATATTTACAGATAACAATATTTTAGGTTTCATATATATCCTTTCACAATATTCTATATTCACTACTATGATTTTGCCAAGTAAGGGATAAAAATTTTCCATATGTAAACTAAAGTTTGCCCGATATTGTTTACTTTTGTAAAATCGATATGATATGAATTCTTGTTTAACTTATATAACCATAAATAATGTTCCCAAACCTATAAGAATACAGCCTATCAATGACTTAACCGTAAATTGCTCATGCAAGAAAACAAAAGCCAAAACCAAAGTAATTACAACGCTCAGCTTATCAATAGGAACAACCTTGGAGGTTTCACCCATTTGCAGTGCTTTGTAATAGCATAACCACGATGCCCCTGTTGCCAATCCCGACAGAATGAGAAACCACCAGCTCTTTTTGCCTATATCCGTTATTCCGCTTTGAGCATTTGTAAGAAACACCATTCCCCAAGACATAATTACAACAACAACTGTTCTTATTGCTGTTGCTAAATTTGAATTGACTCCGTCTATACCGATTTTTGCCAGTATTGAAGTAAGCGCAGCAAATACTGCAGACAGCAGAGCAAATATAAACCACATACTGATTGCCTCTTCTCTTTTTAATTTCTTTTGTTATTCTCACAAATTCATTATAATAAGTTACCAGGAAAGAATATTTGCAGTAAATATCTTTTCAAAGCTGTTTACGGTTGTATCCTTCTTTTCGTAATTGGTGCCGTTTCCGAAATAGTCAAGCTGAACATTGTCAAGCTCATCAATATGAGATATTTCACCGTTAACAAATTTTTCAAGTCTTTTTGTACAATGGGCAACTCTTGCAATCATTCCGCCTATACGGATATCCTGAACATCAAAGCCAACCGCCTTGTTTTCTTTCATCCACTGCTTTTCGTAGCAGGCATAAAAAGCTTCCATAAGCTTTTTGAGCTTTTTGCAATCGGATATAATGGTTTTTAATTCGTCTTTATTTTGGGCATCATAAGCCTTGCGAATTCTTATGCCCAAATCCGCTTTAAGTGCTACAACATCACAAAGCGCCTTCATGGTGTCAAAAAGATATCCCCAGTTTTCATCGTTTCTTAAAAGGGTTAATTTTCTTGAAAGAGCCTTATGTTCTTCGCCTAAATTGTCTGTAATGTGTTTGTCCATAAGACCGTTAAAGAGGTCATTATACAATACATACTTACTCGGATTTACACGTCTTCCCTTATCCGCAAGATCCAAAAGCATAAATCGGTCAAAGGAAATACCGAATTTTTGTTTAAACTTTTCCTTTATGGATTTTGTGTTTTTGTTGCCTTTGATATATTCCGATATGTAAAACAGCGCCGGTATACAAGCAAACTTGGAGCACTCACCGGAGTCATCGCCCCACATTGTAAAGAATATGTTTGTGATATTATTCTTTTTACATCCGTAAAGTGCGGCTTTTGTTGCCTCTATGCTGAATTTGTTGTTTGGCGCAAAGCCTCTCCATGTCCAGGCTCCGCCGGCAAACCAGGTGCCCTCTTTTAATTTGTTGTGGGCTTTAAGCATATCGTCATAGTGCTTTTTGTCTGTGGAATAATAGTCCCAGTATACCAGCTCTACATTATCGGGAATAAGAGCTTTTATATCCTCCGAAACTTCAAAATCAGCATTGTAATACTGCCCTTTTGATGCAATTCTGAAGAACATATCCGACCACATGGAAAGAGTAAATCCGTACTTCTTACCGATTTCGGAAACTCTTATTATATGGTCTACAAGCACCTTTGTTCTGTCGCAATCGCCGTGCTGGTCGTAATATCTGCCACGGCAAATCATATGTGCTTCATCCATACCTATATTTATGCGTCTGGTTGTAAGAGCCTCTGCAAGACTTGCAAACATATTGTCAACAAGCTCGTAGGTTCTTTCGTCACCCACAAGCAAAATATCATCACAATCCACAATGGGTCTGTATGCAGGCCAGTTTACTATGGCGTTTAAATGTGCAAGAGTCTGTATGCATGGAATTATTTCGATATCTTTCTCTTTGGCATAAGCGTCAATTTCCTTAAGCTCATTAAGACTATAACCGCCTCTGGCATAACCGAAATAGGGGTTGTCCTTTACTTCGTAGGTATCCTCCATATACAGCATAACTGTGTTATAATCCATATCTGCCATTAAGTCAATCCATCTTTTAAGAGAGGGAATGTTCATAACTCCGTTTCGGGAGCAGTCAATCATTGTGCCGAGTACCGGTCTTGTTTCTTTCTTGTTCATAATGTTTTCTCGTATAATACAATTATCATCACTCAAAAGATAATTGCATTACACTTTTCCTTTCTTTAAAATCCTTAATACTTTAAAGGTATTCTTACTTTTGTATTATAGCCAAAGCTTTATGTAAAGTCAACAAAAGCAGAGAATTATTAGTTCTTTTATTTAAATTACAGGCTTTTCAAAAGGGCTGTTTTTTCGCAGACAAGTCCGGAAAAAAGCATAAAAACACAGCTACATATTTTTGCTCCAAATGTTGACAATTACTGATTTTAGTTGTATAATATATAAGTTAAAAAAGAAGGAACGGAGGATTTCCACCATGTACAACAAAGTTGACAATAATCTTAACTTTGTACAGAGAGAAAAGATTATAGAAAAGTTCTGGAAGGACAACGACATATTTCAGAAGTCTATCGATAGCCGTAAAGAGGGCGAAACCTATACTTTTTACGACGGTCCCCCTACTGCTAACGGTAAGCCTCATATAGGTCATGTTCTTACCAGAGTTATTAAGGATATGATTCCCAGATACCGCACAATGAAGGGCTACAAGGTACCCAGAAAAGCAGGCTGGGATACTCACGGTCTTCCTGTAGAGCTTGAAGTTGAAAAGCTCTTAGGATTGGACGGTAAGGAACAGATTGAAGAATACGGTCTTGAACCCTTTATTAAGCACTGTAAGGAAAGTGTGTGGAAGTATAAGGGTATGTGGGAGGATTTCTCCTCTACAGTTGGCTTCTGGGCTGACATGGATGACCCCTATGTAACATACCACAACGACTTCATCGAGTCCGAATGGTGGGCACTTAAAAAGATTTGGGAAAAGGGTCTTTTATACAAAGGCTTTAAAATTGTACCCTACTGCCCCAGATGCGGAACTCCCCTTTCCTCTCACGAAGTAGCTCAGGGTTATAAAAATGTAAAAGAACGCTCCGCCGTGGTAAGATTTAAGGTAGTGGGCGAAGATGCATACTTCCTTGCATGGACAACCACCCCCTGGACACTTCCCTCCAACGTGGCACTTTGTGTAAATCCGGATGACGACTACTGCAAGGTAAAAGCGGCAGACGGCTACACCTACTATATGGCAAATGCTCTCCTTGAAAAGGTTCTCGGAAAGCTTGCCACAGAAGATACTCCTGCATACGAAATCCTTGAAAGCTACAAGGGAGCAGACCTTGAGCACAAGGAATACGAACCCCTCTTTGATTTCGTTAAACCCGTATGCGAAGCACAGAAAAAGAAAGGTCACTATATTACCTGTGACAGCTACGTTACAATGAGCGACGGTACAGGTATAGTACACATTGCACCTGCATTTGGTGAAGATGATGCCAATGTAGGCAGAAAGTACGACCTTCCCTTCGTACAGTTTGTAGACGGACAAGGTCACCTTACCAAGGAAACCCCTTACGCAGGTATGTTTGTAAAGGATGCAGACCCGGTAGTTCTTACAGACCTTGACAAGGCAGGTCTTCTCTTCGATGCTCCCAAGTTTGAGCACGATTACCCCTTCTGCTGGAGATGTGATACTCCCCTTATCTACTATGCAAGAGACAGCTGGTTTATAAAAATGACTGCTGTTAAGGAAGACCTCATCCGCAACAATAATACCATCAACTGGATTCCCGAATCTATCGGTAAAGGTAGATTTGGCGACTGGCTCAAAAATGTACAGGACTGGGGCGTAAGCCGTGACAGATACTGGGGTACTCCCCTTAACATCTGGGAATGTTCCTGCGGTCACAGACACTCCATAGGCTCCATTGCAGAGCTTAAGGAAATGAGCAATAACTGCCCCGAGGAAATCGAGCTTCACAGACCCTGGATTGATGCGGTAACAATAAAGTGCCCCGAGTGCGGCGGTGAAATGCACAGAGTTTCCGAAGTTATTGACTGTTGGTTCGACTCCGGTGCTATGCCCTTTGCACAGTGGCATTACCCCTTTGAAAACAAGGAAATTTTTGAAGAAAACTTCCCGGCCAAGTTTATAAGCGAAGCCGTTGACCAGACAAGAGGTTGGTTCTATTCACTTCTTGCAGAGTCCACACTTCTCTTTAACAAAGCACCTTACGAAAACGTAATAGTACTCGGTCACGTTCAGGATGAAAACGGACAGAAAATGTCCAAGTCCAAAGGTAATGCGGTAGACCCCTTTGACGCACTTGAGCAATTCGGTGCAGATGCAATCCGTTGGTACTTCTACTCCAACTCCGCTCCCTGGCTTCCCAACCGTTTCCACGCAGGTGCGGTAACTGAAGGTCAGAGAAAGTTCTTGGGAACACTTTGGAACACTTATGCATTCTTTATTCTCTATGCAAACATAGATGAATTTGATGCTACAAAATATACACTTGACTACTCCACCCTTTCCGTAATGGACAAGTGGCTCCTCTCCAAGCTTAACTCCGTAGTTAAGGAAGCAGATAATCTCTTAAGTAACTACAAGATTACAGAAACAGCAAGAATCCTTCAGGAATTTACCGACGAGCTTTCCAACTGGTATGTAAGAAGAAGCAGAGAGAGGTTCTGGGTTAAAGGTATGCCTCAGGATAAGATTAACGCATATATGACCCTCTACACAGCTCTTGTAACTCTTTGCAAGGTTGCAGCTCCCATGATACCTTTTATGACAGAGGATATATACTTAAATCTTGTTCGTTCCATAGACAAGACTGCTCCCGAGAGCATTCACCTTTGCGACTACCCTGTAGCCGATGAAAAGCTTATTGACAAAGACCTTGAAGCTCACATGGACGAGGTTCTTAAAGTGGTTGTTCTGGGCCGTGCCGCAAGAAACGCATCTGCCATAAAGAACAGACAGCCCATAGGCAAGATGTATGTAAAGGCTGAGGGCGTGGCTCTCGATAAGTTCTTTACAGATATTATTGCAGAAGAGCTTAACGTTAAGGAAGTGGAATTTACAGACAATGTGGACAGCTTTACAAGCTACACCTTAAAGCCTCAGCTAAAGACCGTAGGTCCCAAGTACGGCAAGTTCTTAGGTCAGATAAGAACAATGCTCCCTGCGTTAAACGGCAATGCTGCAATCAAAGAGCTTGAAGCAAACGGTTTTATCACCCTTGATATTGACGGCAACGAAATTAAGCTTGAAAGAGAAGACTTACTCATAGAATCTGCCAAGACAGAAGGCTTTGCAACAGAAAGCGACAACGGAATTACCGTGGTGCTCGACACCAATCTTTCCGAAGAGCTTATTGAAGAAGGCTTTGTAAGAGAAATCATCAGTAAGATTCAGTCTATGCGTAAGGATTCCGGCTTTGAAGTAATGGATCATATAGAAATATATGTATCCGGCAACGAAAAGATAGAATCTATTATGGCTAAAAATGCAGAATTTATCAAAGACGAAGTTCTCGCAGAAGCTATAAATAACGATAACACCGCTAACTCCAAAGAATGGAACATTAACGGCGAAAAGGTTAACCTTGGCGTAGAAAGAAAGTAATTATATAAAGGAGTGTGCAAAACATGAAAAAGATTTACGAAGGAAAAACAAAAGACGTGTACCAGCTTGAAAACGGCAATGTAATGCTTAAATTCAAGGATGACTGCACAGGCAAAGACGGCGTATTCGATCCCGGTGAAAATTCCGTAGGGCTTACTATTGAAGGCATCGGTAAAGAAAACTTAAAGACTTCCATACACTACTTTGAGCTTCTTAAAAAAGCCGGCATCAAAACACATTACGTTGATGCAAATGTGGAAGAAGCTACAATGGAAGTTCTCCCTGCTAAGGTATTCGGTCATGGTCTTGAAGTTATCTGCAGACTTGTTGCTACAGGAAGCTTTATCCGCAGATACGGCGAATACATTGAAGATGGCACCGTACTTCCCGGTGGCTATGTTGAATGCACATTCAAAAACGATGCAAAGGGCGACCCCCTTGTAACAGGCGAAGGTCTTGCAGCTCTTGGTGTAATGAGCCCTGAAATGTTCGAAAGCATGAAGGAACAGACACTTAAGATTACAAAGATTGTTGCAGATGACTTAAAGTCCATAGGCCTTGACCTTTGGGATATTAAGTTTGAATTCGGCTACAACAATGACGAAGTAATTCTTATTGACGAAATTGCTTCCGGTAACATGAGAGTTTACAAGGACGGCAAGATTGTAGATCCTGTAGAGCTTACTAAGCTTATCCTTAACAGATAATATCTTATACAAAGTCGGTCTGCCGTAAAGAATTTTTACGGCAGACTTTCTTTATAACAAAAGGAGAAATTCACTATGCCATTACTCCCCTATTTTGAAAAAAACAATGCTGTGGTAGATGTTACCAAACCACCATACAATGCGGACAACACAGGAAAAACCGACTGCACCGAAATACTTTGCAGAGCCATTGACGATGTGTTAAGACCAAACATTGAGGGACTTGAGAAAGCAAAACAAAAGCTTCTTGGTATGGAAGACCCCAACGCAAGGATAAGCTTTGAATTAAGAAAGGAAAATAATCTTCTTTTTGTTATTTTCCCCGAAGAGCTTGAGCCCACAAAAATACTGTATTTCCCCAATGGTACATACCTTGTGTCGGACACGGTAAGCTACACTTTAGAAAACCTTTCCAACATATATGCAGGGCTTCCAAAATATGAAATGAACAGGCAGATTCACTTTATGGGCGAAAGCCGTGACGGAGTTATAATTAAACTTAAAGATAATTCCAAAGGCTTTGAATACGGTACAAACAAACCCGTGGTAAGCTTTATGAAAGCGGAAGGCTCAAACCTTGCTATGACAAACACCTTTGAGAATATTACCATAGACACCGGAAAGGGAAATACCGGAGCAGTAGGTCTGGTATTCTTCGGCAACAACACCGGTGCCGTGAGAAATGTTAAGATTGTGTCCTCTGACCCCGAAAATAAGGGTTATGCCGGACTTGAAGTAAAACACGAGATTGTATCCGGTTGTTACATAAAAGACGTTGAAATAGATGGTTTTGACTACGGTGTAAGGGTGCTTCCCACAAGAAACTTCACCGTGTTTGAGAATATAACAATTTACAATCAAAAGAAGGCAGGCTTCTTTGTAGCAAACACCATAACATCCATAAGAAATCTAAAAAGCAACAACTTTGTGCAGGCACTTAAAATTGACGGTGCACCGGCTCATGTGGTGCTTACGGATTCGTCATTAGTCGGAGGAAATCCCCTTGATGCAGCAATCTTCTGCCCTCTGGGTTCCTGCTTTGTGCGAAATGTTAAAACAGAGGGATATCAGTACAGTCTGCAATATGCTTTTATAGAGCTTATAGAAGATTCTTACATTAAAGAATATGTATCCGACAGTGTATATACTGCCTTTGACAATGAAGAAGTTTCGGCTCCCCTGCCCGTGGAAGATACTCCCGAAATTCCTCACAGCAACAACCCCGATGACTGGGCGTGTGTAAATGATTTTGGTGCAAAAGCCGACGGAATAACCGATGACAGCGATGCAATACAGAAGGCTCTTGACTCAGGAAAGAAATACATATATTTTCAGCCCGGCAAGTACCTTGTGAACAAGAGTATGTATGTACCGGAAACTGTGGATAAAATAAACTTTATGTTCTGCAATTTCATAGCAGGTGAAGACATAATAGATATGAAAGACCGCGGTGTGTTTATAATAAAGGGCGACGAAGGTACAATAGCCCTCGAAGATGTGTTTACATGGGAAAAGTTCTACGGATATTTAAGATTTATAGAACATGCCGGGAAGCGTACCCTTATAATGAGCGACCTGCACACTCAGACTGCGGCTATGTACTTTAATTCAGTGCCCGGCGGCAAGGTATACATAGAAAACTGCGGATGCACCGTTGGCGGTGACCCCTACAGAGATGTACCTGCCTACTCGTTTACAGGTCAGACGGTATGGGCAAGGCACTTAAACCCCGAACGCTCCTTTACCGAGGTTTTAAATGACGGCGGCAAGGTGTGGATAATGGGCTTTAAAACAGAAAGCTGGGGTACTGCATTCAAGACAATAAACGGCGGTCATACAGAGGTTCTGGGCGGTACTATAAGCATAGGTCACAATAAGGAGCTGCCTGCAGTTGTTAACCACGATTCCACGGTATCTGTGGTGGCTTCCACCAACGGATACACCTACCGCGACATATTCCCCATTGCCGTGGAAGAAAAGCAAAACGGCGAAACAAAGATTCTTAAAAATGACATCTTCCCCCTAAGACTTCTTAAAAACTACAGAATACCATTATATGTGGGAAGAAAACAATAACAAAAAATAATTATAATGAACAATGCAACGGAAAAGAAAAAGGAACGATTCATAGCGAATCGTTCCTTCAGCGTGTCGATAAAGTCGACACGCTGAGAAGACGAACGAAAATGGACGCAGGCGAGGAAGCGCGAAGCAGGCAGTACAAAGGTACGGCAATGAGCGATGACGAAGCAAGCAAAGTGTGTAAAATAGCGGCTTTTGGC
>JAZQFN010000080.1:0-28131 GCA_045539515.1 Clostridia bacterium | reverse complement strand
GTTAAGGGAGTCTATTTAAACTCATAGAATTATTTTTGCATAAATTTCAGACCGACACTTTTCAATGCCGGTCTGTTTGCTATGATATTATTTAAGCTGAAAATTTTTTGAATTTTCTCTTGACTTTATTTAGCAGGTCTTAATTTTATAAGTTCTTTTCAAATTTTATTTTAGTTCCGTTATTCTCAGTTATTTCTATTTTAATAAATTCATTATCAAGCTCAATATTCACACTATCTATTACAGAACAATCTTTATATGCTTCTATCACGTTTACATATACTGTTTTTTTGTCTGTTGTTCTTTCCAATATATAGCATAAATCATGGGTCGAGGGATTGGCAGGACCTTTGGCGTAAATTATTTCTTTGCCGTCGCAAAGTGTATGTACATCAAGCATACAGTTAGTGCAATTATAGGTGTTTTTTATTACACCGGTTGGCTTATGGCTTAATATGTCATGGAAAATTGCCTGAGGATTTTTATCGCTTAAAGATGCAATTTTAAGCGTATCAGGGTGGTTTGTTATCATTTCGCCGTCAATGTGCCATGTCCATTCTTTTTTTAGTTCATTTGGAGAGTCAACAACAAAAATGTCAATGAAGTATTTGTCATACCACTTAACAATTCTTCGCATTTTGGTGTTTTCATAGCTTTCGTCAACCCATGCTTTAATAAATATGGAGTCGGGCATTTGGAAATCCCCAATCCAATCAACACTTACATCCATATAAATATCATCGGGTGCATTCTCGGTGTATTCGTTGACTTTACAGTCACGGGGAGGCATATTGTCGCCGTTTACTACTACTGTGTTGTGAGTTGCCGTGTTTTTAAAATATGCATAGTGAAGGGGAGCACCGTATCCGCCGGCAGTTCCGAGGTCTGCACATATATCCTTGCCAAAGGCAGAAAAGCTTATTGCAAGTCTGTCATAGTGGTCATGCTCACCGCCGTAGGGCAGAGCTTTAAAAAGAAAATGCCTTTCATTACTGCCATGTATGACTGCAAGATTCGACCCGCCTTTGGAATAATAATTTTTAAACTCTTTTTTTTGCTTGGCAGGCAGATTATCAACTCCGTACAAAAAAGAATCAATATTGTTACGCGGTGCAGTTTCAAGACATTCATACAAACCGCAAAGGACCTCATTATCTTTAAATTCCGCATATCCGTGTTCGTAAATGGTATAAGAAGTCCCTGAGCCTTGTGAACCGTCATTAAGTGCAGGAACGGTATGGTCCTTTTTAATGAGCTTTTGTACAAAGGTCATCATTGTGTGGATTCTTTCGCGGTAGTGGGGGTCCTTCATAAGGCTGTATTCTGTATGTCTTGCCATTTTTTCAAAATCCATAAACCACATAAGTGCATACATATGGTATCCCACAGTTCCTTCAAACCAAAGACCGTCCTTTAAAATGGCATTGTCAAGCTGATATTTAATTCCGTATTTGCCGTTAAGTCCTCTGTCGATAAATTCGTGTATTCCAAGATAAATACCGATAGAAGCAAGGGTAGAGCAGTTTGCGGCTTCGTGATTGTGTATCTGGTCTACAAGTTGGTTTTTTATGTGTTTTCCTATTTCCAAAAAGAGATTATCTTCTATATACTTTTGTTCCTCTTTGGTAAATGTTTCTTTTGTAAGGTCGTAGGCTCTTAAAAGATATTTACCGAATCCCGAATCGTCAAGCACCTGAGAGGTTGCTTTTCCGGGATGATTGTAGGGTATATCTCCGTGAACTTCATATCCGGGATAATACTTTGCATATCCCAGAAGAATTTTATGTACCGTATCAAGATACTTGGCATCATAAGTTGCAACATAAGCTACCGAGAGTTCGTAGGCTGCCACAATGTTTTTTTCAAGAGTAAGCCGCCACCATGCACCCTCATATGGCTCACCCGAGAAGTATTTACCGCACACCGGGCAACGGTACTCATTGGGGTTCATATGGTCGTATTCAAGTTTTACGGTGTGCTCCGGGCACATAAAGTAGTGGAGCCAGGTTGCTCTTCCTGTTTGCTGAATATATTGCTTTTCTATGACATCAGCATTTTTTAATTCGATTTGTTTTATAAATTCTGGATTACGTTTTGCTCTGTCCTGAATTATCTTAATTTCTTTAGGGGAAAACATCAACATATTATTCACCTTTTCTCAGCTTTTCAAGAAGCTGTGTAAAGTAAGCGGGCGGCGGTGCGGAAAATTCCATTCTTTCGCCCGTTACGGGATGGTCAAAGCTTATTTTTTCAGCGTGAAGTGCCTGACCTGCAAGACCAAAGGAGTTTTTGCTTAAGTACAATGGATCGCCAATTATGGGATGACCTATGTACTGCATATGAACTCTTATCTGATGTGTTCTTCCGGTTTCAAGATCGCATGCCACATAGCTTGCATTGTTTAAATGTTCAAGCACTTCAAAATGGGTTACTGCTTCCTTGGAATTGTTTGGTGTTACAGCCATTTTAAGGCGGTTGGAGGGGTGTCTGCCTATTGGGGCATCGATTATACCTTTTTTGTTTGCAACTATACCATGTACAAGGCAAATGTAATGTCTGTGAGCGGTTTTATTTTTAATCTGTTCCGACAGCGAAATATGTGCTTCATTTGTTTTTGCCACAAGAAGAAGTCCGGAGGTGTCCTTGTCTATTCTGTGTACTATACCCGGGCGCATTACACCGTTTATTCCGCTTAGGGAATCCTTGCAATGGTACATAAGGGCATTGACTAAAGTTCCCTCGTAGTTACCGGCAGCAGGATGTACCACCATACCCTGAGATTTATTTATTACAAGCATATGTTCATCTTCATACACTATATCCAGGGGAATATTTTGAGCTTTGATATCAAGTTCAACAGGGTCCGGTACATTTACCACAATGACATCGCCGTTTTTTATTTTATATGAACCTTTGATTATATTGCCATTTACTGTTACGTTGCCTTCATCAATAAGCTTTTGAACCTGTGAACGGGGCATATCTTCTATTTTAATGTATTTGTCGGCTCTGACGCCATTTTCATCTGCAGTAATTTCAAATCTGGTCATTTTTCTTCATCTCTTTTTCGGGTTCTTTGTAGAAAAATAATATATATATTGACAGTAATATTGCTCCTGTTACCACAAAGCAGTCTGCCACATTAAATACAGGATACTCTATGAACGTGACCTCAAGCATATCAACCACATATCCACGGAAGATTCTGTCTATAAGGTTACCTAAAGCACCTGAAATTATAAGACAAAGAGAAGTGTTTAATACTTTGTCTTTGGGACGGGATTTTATTTTGTAAATTATAAGGGCGATAGTTATAATCAGGGTAACTGTAATAAATATCCATCTGTGATTCTGCATAATTCCGAAGGCAGCTCCGCGGTTTTCTACATATGTAAAATCAAGTATTCCCTCAATAACCGTAAAGTTTCCTATAGGCTTAAGGTATTTGACTGCAGCGAATTTGGATATCTGGTCCAGTAATATAAGTACTATTACTATTATAGCGAATATCATTGTGTTCTCCTTATAAAAACAGAGCTGTTAATGAAATAAACACAGAGAAATGATAATGCATAATATTTTTCTTTCCCTAATTTATTATCCCTTTAACAGCTCCGCAAAAATCTTATTATTTTACAGCTTCAATAACTTTCTGAATTGCTTCTTCGGGAGAAAGCTCAAGCATTTCTCCTGTCTTTCTTACTTTGTATTCAACAATTCCTTCAGAAGCCTTTTTACCAACGGTAATTCTTAAGGGTATACCTATAAGCTCGGCATCGTTGAATTTAACTCCGGCTCTCTCATTTCTGTCGTCAATTATTGTTTCAATGCCTTTTGAAGTCAGCTCGGCATATATCTTTTCGGCTATTTCCCTTTGAGTATCATCCTTAACGTTTACGGGAATTACAGTTACTTTATAAGGTGCAACACTCATAGGCCAGATAATTCCGTTTTCGTCGCAATTTTGCTCTATAATCGCTGCAAGACATCTTGAAACACCTATACCGTAGCATCCCATAATCGGAACCTGAGCCTTGCCGTTTTCATCAAGGAAGGTACATTCCAGAGCTTTGGAGTACTTTGTGCCAAGCTTAAATATGTGGCCAACTTCAATACCTCTGCAGGTCTTAAGGGTTGCCTTTTTACAATTGGGACAAAGGTCGCCTTCCACTGCATTTCTGAAGTCGCCGATAACAGTGGCTTCAAAATCTCTTCCTATATTAACATTTTCAAGGTGGTAATCGGTTTCGTTGGCGCCTACAATCATATTTTTCATTGCAGCAACTTCGTTGTCAACGTATACATCAATATTAAGACCAACAGGTCCGGCAAATCCGGCTTTTGCATTAGTAATTTCCATAAGGTCATCAAGCGGAGCCAAATCAAACTCAATAGCACCGCCGAGGGCATTTACAACTTTAACATCGTTAACTTCACGATCGCCTCGCACCATTACAGCAACAAATTTATCGTCAGCTTTGTAAATGATGGTTTTTGCAAAGTCTTTTGCAGTTTTACCGAGGAAGTTTGTAACATCTTCAATGGTACCTGCATTTGGGGTATAAACTTTATTTACTTCGCCCATAGGAGCATCGTTTTCAAAATTTTCGGGAATAGCTACAGCTTTTTCTTCATTTGCGCAGTATCCGCAGGACTCACAGTAGGGAATGGTGTCTTCGCCTATTTCAGATTTAACCATAAATTCCTGTGAGCCGCTTCCGCCCATTGCGCCGGAATCGGCATCAACTATAAGGTAGTCAAGCTCCATCTTGTCAAAGATTTCTCTGTACGCATCATACATGTTATTGTACGATGCATCAAGGCCTGCTTCGTCTTTGTCAAAACTGTATGCATCCTTCATTACAAACTCACGGCTTCTTATAACACCAAAACGGGGTCTTATTTCGTCGCGATATTTTGTTTGTATCTGATAAAGCGTCATAGGAAGCTGCTTGTAGGACTGTACTGCAGCTTTAACGGTATCGGTAAATATTTCTTCATGTGTAGGTCCTAAGCAGTAGTCTTTGCCGCCGCGGTCTTTAAGACGGAACATTGAAGGTCCGAACACTTCCCATCTGCCGGAGGATTCATACATTTCCTTAGGTAAAAGGGCAGACATCAGAAGCTCTTGAGCGTCATGGGAGTCCATACCGTCACGTACAATCTTTTCTATGTTTTTAAGTACTTTAAGGCCAAGAGGCAGATATGCATACACACCGGATGCAAGCTTACGGATGAGGCCGGCTCTGAGCATAAGCTGATGGCTCGAAATTTCTGCTTCCGCAGGAACTTCTCTTAAGGTAGGTAATAAATATTTTGATAATCTCATAGTAACATTCCTCTCTATGTACATATAGATTTATTATACTCTAAAGATAAGTAGTTTTCAAGGTTTTTTTGAAAAAAACAGTCCTTTAAATCTGTTTTTATGGTTTATAAAAAATATTTTACATATAAATAATAAAAAAATACCCTCGCCAAAAAGCGAGGGTAAATTTATGTAGATGTTATTCTTCTATTTCTGCATTGTTGTAAGCTTCAATTACCTTACCTTCAATGTACTGTCTGAATTCAAAGTTGATGGGATGAGCAACATCCTTGAAAGTGCCGTCTTTCAATCTCTTGTTCGGCATAGCAATGAAAACCTTATCTTCGTTTTCTATTACTTTGATGTCATGTACTGCGAAGCAGTCATCAAAAGTAACGGAAGCAATGGCTTTCATTTTGCTTTCGGTTTCAAATTTTTTGATTTTGATACTTGTGATATCCATAGTATACTCCCTTTCAAGTTAAATAACTTAAGTTAATAATAAAAAAAATCACCAAAAAAGTCAATAGATTATTAGATGTATACGTAAATTTTATCTAAAGTATACAAGTGACACTTTTTGTTTTTGTATGTAATCACAAGAAAAATTAAAACAAAATATGACACAAAATTACAAAAAACATATGGTAATTTTGCAATTTATGTGATAAAATATGAGTAACATTATAAGAAGGGAAGGATCGGTCCATGTCCGACGTTATTAACAAACATATTTCAGACGGTATTAATTTGTACTATATACCGGATTTTAAATACAAGACTGTTTCTATGACAGCATTTATGCATCGTAAGCTTTCAAGGGAAGAGGCAACCTATAATGCACTCCTTTCCAAAGTTCTTAAGCGCGGTACCGAAAAGTGCAATAATATCTATGAACTTAATGTGTATGCAGACAGCCTTTACGGTGCTTTGTATGATGTTAACATATCCAAAAAGGCACATGTGCAAAGTATAGTTTCTTCAGTTAATTTTTTGCAAGATGAATATACTGAGGAAAATATAGCGAGAGAATGTACAGCATTTATGTTGGATTTGCTTTACAGACCCTATGTTACCGACAACTGTTTTGACAAAGCTGTTTTCGACGTGGAAAAGCAAAACCTCAGGGATGATATTGAGGGTCTTATTAACGATAAGCGTTCCTATGCCAATTTCAGATGCATCGAAGAAATGTGTAAAGGCGAGGAAAATGCCGTCTTTGAGTTTGGTTATCTTGAAGATCTTGATGAAATAGACCACATTAAACTCTATGAACACTATAAAAAAATCCGTTTTACAAGTCCTGTAGATATTTTTGTAGTTGGAAATATTTCTATAGATGAACTTTGCGGATATATAAGGGACTATCTATCGGAATTTGAATTCAACATCAAGAGCTTAGATTCTGCCCGGACCCCTTCAAACAAAGTCAGTGAAGTTAAATATGTTGAGGATGTTTTTGATGTGGCTCAGGGAAAACTTGCTATGGGATTTCGTACCGGTATTACCATAGATGATGACCGCTACTACGCTCTTCTTTTAGGTAACAGCATATTCGGCTCCGGAGCCCACTCAAGACTGTTTAATACCGTACGTGAAAAACTCAGTTTGTGCTATTATGCTTCTTCTATGACGGATAAGTTCCGCGGACTTATGCTTGTCAGCTCCGGAATAGAGTTTTCAAATTTTGAAAAAGCTAAAAATGAAATTGAAAAACAGCTCACAAACATTAAATCCGGTGATTTTACCGAAGAAGAATTTGTTGTATCAAAAAATTATCTCATTAATAATTATCGTTCTATGAAAGACAGTCCTTATGCTATGAAGGATTATTACAGAGGTCATTGCTTCAGCAAAAACCACGACACCATAGACGAAGCAATCCAAAAGATAAATGCTCTTACCCCGGAAGATGTTAAAGTTGCACTTTCACAAATTGAGCTGGACACAGTGTATTTTCTTAAAGGTAAGGAGGCATAATTTATGAACATTACAAAAATAACAAATAAATACCTAAAAGAAACCATGTATGTTGGCGAGCACGAAACCGGACTTGGTGTTTTTGTTATTCCCAAAAAAGGTTGTGTAAAAAAGTATGCAACTTTTGCTACAAAATTTGGCTCTGTAAATAACAGTTTTGTTCCGCTTGGGGAAAAGGATGCTATAACTATTCCCGATGGTGTTGCACATTTCCTTGAACATAAAATGTTTGAACAGCCTGACGGAAGCGATGCTTTTGGAGAATTCAGCAAATACGGTGCCAATGCCAATGCATTTACATCATTTAATCATACTGTTTATCTTTTTTCGTGTACGGAAAATTTTGAGGATAGTTTAAGACACCTTATTTCATTTGTTCAGACACCATATTTCACTAAGGAGAATGTTGCCAAGGAACAGGGAATTATAGGGCAGGAAATCCGTATGTATGATGATGACGGTCAGTGGCTTTGTATGTTTAATATGCTAAAAGCTCTTTATCATAAAAATCCCGTACGTATAGATATTGCCGGTACAGTTGAAAGTATTTCCGCTATTGATGAGGAAATTCTTTACAAGTGCTATAACACATACTATAATCCATCAAACATGGTTGTGTGTGTTGTCGGTGATGTTGACCCTGAGGATGTATTTGACATTGTAGATAAAACTGTTGTCAAAGACAGAGCAACAGGCAGGGTAGAGAGCATATTTACTGATGAACCGAAAGAAATCTGTAAGAAATATGTAGAGGCAACTTCGAGTGTTTCTATACCTCTTTTCAATATTGGATTTAAGGATAATTATCTTAAGGAAGGGGATGACCTTCTTAAAAGGGAAATTGCAGTCGAGATTATTTCAAGAATGCTCTTTGGCAGAAGCAGTAAATTGTTTACAGAACTTTATGAGGAAGGGCTTATCAACGAAAGCTTCGGAACAGATAATTCCACCGAACAGGAATTTGCTTGTGCGGTAATATGCGGAGAGAGTGACGACCCGCATAAAGTCAAAGAAAGAATATTAAGCGCTTTAAATACCATACACGCTCAGGGCTTTGATGAATCGGAGTTTAACAGAGTTAAGAAAGCATTTTTCGGCTCATATTTAAGAGGCTTTAATAACGTGGAAACTATAGGCAACCTTGTTACAAGATATATACTTGCCGGTATAAATATCTTTAATTTTGAAGATGTATTTTCAAAAGTTGATTACGAGTATATAACTGAAGTTTTCAAGGAAATATTTACTGAAGAAAACATGGCAATGAGTGTAGTTTTGCCTGCATAACATTTAGAAAGGATAACCAAAGATGAATTCATATATTTCTTTTCCGGCTTTGGGGTTGGAATTAAATGTGGATAATGTTGCTTTTACTGTTTTCGGTAAAGATATTTATTGGTACGGAATAATAATTGCCCTTGGATTTACCATTGCATTTTTTGTGGGTATGTACCTTGCAAAAAAATATGCCATGAAGGCAGAAACTATTCTTGATATTGTAATCTATGCCACACCTGTTGCCATTATTTGTGCCAGAGCATATTACGTTGCATTCAGATGGGATTACTATTCAAAGCATCTTGATGAAATAGTAAAAATATGGAATGGCGGTATAGCCATCTACGGTGCAGTAATAGGTGCCGTTATAGTGGCGTGGATTTACTGCAGAGTTAAAAAAGAAAATTTCCTGCTTTTTGCCGATATAGGCGGTATCGGACTTTCCATTGGACAGTGTGTCGGAAGATGGGGTAATTTCTTTAATCAGGAGGCTTTTGGCGGAAATACTTCTCTGCCATGGGGAATGACCGGAAACAAAATTAAGTCGACACTTTATTCTATGAAAGCCGATGGCATCGCCATTGATCCTAAACTTCCTGTTCATCCCACATTTTTGTACGAATCCATTTGGAATCTGTTGTTTATAATATTAGCACTGAAGTTTTTCCATAAAAGAAAATTTGACGGTCAGATGTTTCTTTTCTACCTCGTATATTATGGTATGGGTCGATTTTGGATAGAAGGCTTAAGAACCGATAGCCTTTATATAGGAACATTCAGAGTATCACAGCTTGTTGCAATAGGGTGTGTAGTTATAGGCATTGCGGTTATGTTTTATATGCTCCGCAATAAAGAACGAAAACTCACTATGCCTGTTGAAAAAATGTAAAAAAAGTATTGTGATTTTGAATTTCTTGTGATACTATATATTATATATTGAATTTTGCGAGGTGAGATTAAATGGACGCCGGAGGTAGTAGCAGTACCGGTTATGTCGGGTACACTTATGATATTTATATTGCATACTCCAGAGGTGCGTCTTTTAGTCATGCCTTGAAGAGTTTAATTTAAGTATTGTAATTGTACGCGGCTTTATGGGTAAAGTGTGCCCATTGAGCCGTTTTGTTTTCCGCATAGTTGGTATGACCTTACTTCCTTCCTTATTTCTTATTATTAAATGGGAGGATTTTTTTATGAATGAAGAAATGGAATTGCAGGAGTTTCTTTTGGAACTTTTGCGAACAAAACAATTTGTCAGACTTAAAGAAACGTTAAATGATGTTAATCCTGCAGATATAGCTTTGTTTTTATCAGAACTTAAAGACGACGAGCTGGTTATAGCTTTCCGTATTACGCCTAAGGATTTGGCTGCAGATACTTTTGTAGATATGGAGCCGGAGCAACAGGAACAGCTTATACACAGCTTTACAGATAAGGAGCTTAAAGAAGTTGTTGACGAGCTTTACGTTGACGATGCAGTTGATATTATAGAAGAGATGCCTGCAAATGTGGTTAAGAGAATTTTAAGAACCGCAGATAACGATATGCGTCGCAGTATCAATATGATCTTGCACTATCCCGATGACAGTGCAGGCAGTATTATGACTACAGAGTATGTGCGTCTTAAGGAAAGTATGACCGTTGCAGATGCCATAAGCCATATCCGTAAAAACGGGGTAGATAAGGAAACCATTTATACCTGTTACGTTACAGACAGCAATCGCACGCTTTTGGGTCTTATTTCGGCAAGGACACTTTTGCTTTCTGATGACGATCTTATAATTGGGGATATTATGGAGGATAACCCCATATATGTAAATACTCACGAGGATAAAGAGGTAGTTGCTCAGGACTTTGAAAAATACGGATTTATGGCACTTCCTGTAGTTGATGATGAAACACGTCTTGTTGGTATTGTAACCATTGACGATGCCATCGACGTTATTCAGGATGAGGCTACGGAAGATATTGAAAAACTGGCAGCTATCGTACCTACCGATAAGCCCTATATGCGTACCGGTGTTTTTGAAACATGGAGCAAACGTATTCCGTGGCTGTTGCTTCTTATGCTGTCTGCAACCTTTACCACTATGATAATTACCGGTTTTGAAAGTGCTTTGGAAGCACAGGTAATACTTACTGCGTTTATCCCTATGATAATGGGTACTGCAGGTAATTCCGGTTCACAGGCATCTGTATCCGTTGTACGTGGACTTTCCCTTGGAGAAATAGAATACAGAGATACACTTAGGGTTATGTGGAAGGAAATTCGGGTTGCGGTTCTCTGCGGTCTTACTCTGGCTTTGGCTACCTTCCTCAAATGCGTATTTCTCGATCGCACCGGTGTTCCGGTTGCATTTGTTATATCACTTACTCTTCTTGTTGCTGTACTGTTTTCAAAGATTGTGGGTTGTCTTTTACCCATAGGCGCTCAGAAGGTGGGTATTGACCCTACCGTTATGGCAAGTCCCTTTATTACAGCAATTGTTGATGCACTATCTTTACTTATCTATTTTATGATAGCGAGTGCGTTTTTGAATATTTAGGTGATTGTTATGTTTCTGAAAAGATATGTCGGCGATAAAAGCTTTTATAAGTATGTGCTTGGAATTTCTATGCCGATTATGCTTCAAAACTTAATTACAAACTTTGTTAATTTGCTTGACAATATTATGGTTGGCTTCCTTGGCACAGAGGAAGTTGCCTCGGTTGCTATTGTCAATCAGCTTGTGTTTATATATAACCTTACTCTGTTTGGAGCAGTAAGCGGGGCAGGTATTTTTGCCGCTCAGTATTTTGGAAAAAAGGATTATGACGGCGTGCGGTATACAATCCGCTACAAAACCGTTGCTTGTACTCTTATGACACTGGGCTTCGGTCTTGCTTTCCTCTTTGGAGGAGAAGCATTGATTATAAACTATCTTTCCGACGGTAGCTACTCCTGCGATCTTGATAAGGCTTTAATTCTTGCCAAGGATTATCTTTTAATTATAGTTATAGGCTTTGTACCTATGGCAATAACTCAGATTTACGCAAGCACTCTTAAGGAATCCGGACAGACCTTTGTACCTATGCTTGCAGGTGTGGTTGCTGTTGCCGTAAATTCCTTTTTAAATTTTATGCTTATTTTCGGTATTGGATTTTTCCCTAAACTGGGTGTTGTCGGTGCTGCAATCGGTACTACCGTTTCACGATTTGTTGAATGCGGAGTTGTTCTTGCGTATGTATACAAAAACAGGCAGAAGCATCATTATTTCAAAGGTGCCTTCCGCACTATGTACATACCCTCAAAAACAGTAAAGATTTTTTTAATTAAAGGTATTCCTCTTTTAATTAACGAGTGTATATGGTCTGTGGGAATGTCGCTTCTTACTCTGGCATACAGTAAGTACGGGCTTATATTTGTTGCTGCCCAGAGCATATCCTCAACTGTACTTAATTTCTTTAACATTACTTTCCGCTCTTTGGGAATTGCGGTGGGTATTGTGGCAGGACGGCGTCTTGGTGCCGGTGAGTTTTACGAAGCCGTGGATGAAGTCCGGAAACTCAATGCTTTCTCCCTTGCGGTAAGTGTTGTTATAGGTGTTTTGGTATATGTTCTTGCAGATTACATTACCATGCTTTATAATGTTTCCCCCGAAGCCAAGGAGTGGGCTGTATTCTTCATAAAGGCAAGTGCGTTCTTTATGCCGTTCTTGAGTTACGAAAACTCATCATATTTTACTCTCCGTTCCGGCGGTAAAATTATGATAACCTTCCTGATGGATGGTTGCTTTGTCTTTTTGCTTTGTGCACCGGTTGCTTTTATTATGCAGATGTTTGCAGCAGCTTCGGTTACATTTATCGTCGTTCAGGCACTTACTGTTGTTAAGGCATTTATAGGATTTGTGCTTATCAAGAGTAAAACATGGGTATGTTCTATAGTTGAATAATTAATATAGTAAATAAGGTGATAACTATGTACAGTAAACTTAAAACAGAATGTGAAACAGCTATTTTGGATTTAATAGAAAAAGCCAATCTAAAAAAAGGAGATATAGTTGTAGTCGGTTGCTCCACAAGCGAAGTTCTCGGAAGTAAGCTTGGCACTAACTCAAGTCCCGATACCGCCAAAGTGCTTTTTGAAAGTATCTACGCTGTATTAAAGGAAAAGGGTATTTATCTTGCCGCACAGTGCTGTGAGCATCTTAACCGTGCCATTATTACCGAAAGGGAAGCTGTTCCTTTTGCTGAATATGTAAATGTGGTTCCTCAGCCCAAGGCAGGAGGCTCTTTTGCAACCCAGGCCTATGCACATTTTGAAAACCCTGTAGCTGTAGAAGAAATTAAAGCCGATGCAGGGCTTGATATCGGTCTTACCCTTATTGGTATGCATCTTAAAAGGGTTGCCGTACCTGTAAGACTCTCTTTAAAAACCATAGGCGAAGCTGTTATTTCTGCGGCGCGTACCAGACCAAAATTTATAGGCGGCGAAAGAGCACACTATGATCCTGAACTCATTGGTTAAAAATCGTGTATTTTAGCATAAAAATGTTACAAAAACATCTCATTTTGAGGTGTTTTTTGCTTTTTAGAATTATTTGTGTAAGATAACCAAAAAAGTGTGTTCAATTTGTGCAAATTATTTTTAAAAAAGGGGTTGATTTATTAGATAATAAGGGCTATAATACACACAAAACATACCTATAATTTTACACAAAGCGGGGTGCTTTTATGGACGCTTTAAAATGGTTGTGGAATTATCTTAAGAAATACCGGTGGAGCATATGCATATATATGTTTCTATCGGTTATATTCATTTCTACGGCATTTGTCAATCCACTGGTATTGGGTCATCTTGTAGGCGTTGTAGAGTCGGGTAATGCAACATTGGATGTTTTGCTTTTCCTGGGCACTATGGTAGTGTTGTCAACCCTCATTAAGGAAACAATCGTTTATTTCAGAGCACTTCTGTATGAAAATGTTTCTCAAAAGATAATAAAAAATATAAGACATAATCTCTATGCAAAATTACAGAGCCTTGATTGCCATTTTTTCGATACTACACGTACCGGAGATCTTATGAGCCGTTTTACTATGGATGCCGATTCTGTAAGAGTTGTACTCGCAAGCACAGCACCGGTGCTTATTAATCAGATAGGATTTATCGTTATAGGTCTTATTATTATGTTTACCGTAAACTGGCTTCTTGCTCTCGGCTTTTTGGCTATAGTGCCTTTCATAGGTATATTTGCGTATCTTCTTGCCACAAGAGATAAGCCCAATCATGTTGCTATCCGCGAAAGAAATGCCGAGCTTAACACCATGGTAAGAGAAAACATTTCCGGCAATCGTGTTGTTAAGGCATATGCAAACGAAGAAACCGAGATTGAAAAGTTTGAGAAATGCAATGATAATTACAAAAACGCCTTTATGACACATGTTAAAACATGGTGCCAATATTATACACCAATGCATTTCTTTGTGCTGATGACAAACATTGTTTTTATTTTTGTCGGCGGACTGCTCGTTATGAATGGCAAAGTTACAATAGGCGAGTATGCTACAATTCACGGATGTCTGTGGTGCATAGTGGAGCCTATGGCAACTATAGGTACAATTGTAAATCAGTATCAGTCTTTTGTTGCAAGTACAATTAAAATTCGTGAGCTTGAGGCTGCAGAACCTATTGTTAAAGACGGAGATATTCAAAAGCGAGATACAGGAATAAGCGGTAAAATACAGTTTAAAAATGTTACTTTTTCTTACGAAGGCGAAAGAGTTATACGTCATGTTAACTTTACGGCAAATCCCGGTGATACCATTGCCATAGTAGGTCCTACAGGTTCGGGTAAATCCACTATTATAAATCTTTTGTACAGATTCTATGATCCGACCAAGGGCGCTATATACATAGATGATATTAACCTTAAAAATATAGAGCTTGCCACCATACGCAAAAATGTAGCAAGCGCCATGCAGGATGTATTCCTTTTTTCGGACACCATTCGCAATAATATTGCCTTTGGTACTCCCAACGCCACCGAACAGGATATTATAAGAGTTGCCAAGCTTGCGGATGCCCATGGCTTTATTTCCAAGCTCCCCGATGGCTACGATACTATGGTAGGTGAGAGGGGTACAGGTCTTTCCGGCGGACAAAGGCAGAGAATTTCTCTTGCAAGAGCACTTCTTAAAAATCCGTCCATACTTATTCTTGACGATACCACTTCCGCACTTGATATGGAAACAGAATTTTCTATACAGGAAAATCTTAAGCAAACCTACAAGACTAAGATTATTATTGCTCATCGTATATCCTCAGTTAAAAATGCGGATCTTATTTTGGTACTCAATCACGGCGCACTGGTGGAGTGGGGTACCCACGATACACTTCTTAAGCTGGGTGGATATTATAAGGGTGTATTTGAACATCAGTTCGGTGACTTTAACCATTCCGATAAACCCCATACAGATGCTCAGCAGATGGTAGGAGGTGATATTAATGGCTAAAAACAGATATGACCAGGATGAAGAATTTTCCAACAAAGTCCAATGGAAGTACTTTGCCAAACTCGGAAAGTATATGGCTCCGTACAAGGGTATGCTTATAATAGGAATAATACTTATACTTATTATTGCTTTTCTGGAGCTTTTACCTCCCTATTGCATAAGTATAGTTATTGACACTTGTTTACCTAACAAAGACTATAAGCTTCTTATAGGTGTAACTGTAGTTTTATTAATATCAATGGGTGTAATCTGGTTTTCAATGTTTAAACGGTCATATATAACTAACGATATGGCTATGAGAATTATTAAGGACCTTCGTTCTGATTTGTTTAAACACCTTCAGTATTTGCCTTTGTCGTATTTTGATTCAAGACCTCATGGCAAAATACTGGTGAGGGTTGTAAACTATACAAATACCCTTTGCGGACTTCTTGCAAACAGTATTACCGATATGATTGCCAATGCTTTTAAGCTTGTGCTTATTGTCGGTTTTATGTTTGCTATGAATGTTAAATTTACTCTTATGTGTCTTGCAGCAATACCTGTATTTCTTATAGTTCTTAGTATACTAAGAAGAAGACATACCAAGGCGTGGCGTACTTTGTCTGCCAAGCAGAGTAATTTAAATGCATATCTGCAGGAAAGCATATCGGGTATTAAAATTACTCAATCTTTTGCAAGAGAAAATATTAACGCAGGTATTTTTGACGGTCTTTGCGAAGATAACAAACAAGCGTGGATGAAGGCAAAGCGTGTTGAAATTTTCATTCCCCGTTTTGTAACCATTCTTATGGCAATTACAAGGGTATTGGTTTATGTTATAGGCGGGTATATGGTAATTCACGGTCAGATGAAGGTCGGTATGCTTATCGCTTTTGCTGCATATGTAAGTAATTTCTGGTCGCCGATTACTATTTTTGCAAACTTCTACAACGAGCTTACCAACTGCGGTGCATATCTCGAACGAATTTTTGAACTTCTTGAAGAACCTCTTGTTGTTGAAGATTTACCCGATGCCAAACCCATGAAAAAGGTTGAGGGTAATGTTAGGTTTGACAATGTAACATTCCGCTACGAAGAAGATGCTCCCAACATTTTGGAAAATGTGAGCTTTGATGTTAAAGCAGGTCAGCGCATTGCCATTGTGGGACCCACAGGTGCAGGTAAGTCCACCATTATTAATACTCTTGCACGTTTCTATGATATTCAAGACGGTAAAATTACCATTGACGGTCAGGATATAAAGCATGCCACCCTGAATTCTTTAAGAAGCCAGATGGGTATTATGCTTCAGGATAGCTTCCTCTTTAGCGGAACCATAATGGAAAATATACGCTACAGCAAACAAGATGCTTCGGATGAGGAGGTTATAGAGGCAGCAAAAGCCGTATGTGCTCACGATTTTATTATGGAGTTTCCCGATGGCTATAATACCGAGGTAAACGAAGGCGGTACGGTATTTTCTGCAGGCCAGAAGCAGCTTATTGCATTTGCCAGAGCGCTTCTTGCAGATCCTGCTATACTTATTCTGGACGAAGCAACCTCAAGTATTGATACCGAAACAGAAATTGTACTTCAAAAGGGGCTTGACAAGCTTCTTGAAGGCAGAACTTCGTTTATTATTGCTCACAGACTTTCCACTATTAAAAACAGTGACACAATTATGTATATATGCGATAAAAAGGTAGCGGAAAGCGGAACTCATGATGAACTCATAGAGAAGCAAGGCAGATATTATAAGTTATATATGGCACAGTATAAATTCCTTGAGCAAATGTAAGAATATTTACGATAGTACAAAAACAACTTACTATTTTTTAAAGACAAAATATTAAATCCTCTTTAAAATATACTTATAATCAGTATAAATTTAAGGAGGATTTTATTGTGAGCAGAATTTGTATCCCTGATTGGGAGTATCAGGAAAGAATTAAAAAAGCAGCGAAGATGATTGCACAGCGCGGGCTTGATGTAATGGTGGTTGCCAGCACAGAGTCCGACTATGCAAATGCCAGATATTTCAGCGGCTTTTGGCCGCTTTTTGAAAGAGCAGGAGTTGCAATATCCGCAAATGGCGATGCAGCGCTTCTCGTAGGACCCGAATCTGCAGTTTTTGGTAAAGATTTCGGTAAGCTTGACAAGGTTTTTGTTCTTAAGGAATTCAGAGAATCTGCAGACCCTTCTTATCCCGAACTTCAGGCAAGTACTTTCAACGATGTATTTAAAGCCATCGGTGTTTCCGGAAGCAAAATCAAAATCGGTCTGGGAAGCTATGTAGAATGTACTCTTCCCATTTATGAGGGTCTTTGCTCTTCCTACCCTGAGGCAGAAATCGTAAAATGTAATGATATAATGGTTAACCTAAGAAAGATCAAGAGTGCTAATGAGCTTGCATGCATCAAGGAAGGTTTCCGCATTATTGAACTTGCTACAGAAGAAGTTATCAAAAACTTAAAGCCCGGTGTTACAGAACTACAGATGGTTGGCATTGCTCAGAAGGTTATATATGAAAACGGTGCTGAGTACGAAGGACTTCCAATGTATGTATTCAGCGAAGAATCCACACGTCATGCTATAAGCCGTTCAAGATACCGCACAATCGGCAAGGGCGATATAGTTCAGCTTAACCTTTCCGCTAAAATTGACGGTTATTCTCCTTCAATTGGACTTCCTGTAATTATGGGTAAGCTTGAGGGCGAAAGAAGAGAACTTATTGAATTTTGTCTTAAGGCACACGACTGGACTGCCGACAGAATTAAGGCCGGAGTAATGGCGAGTGATATTGCCAAGGAATTCTATCAGATGTATGTAGATGCAGGTTATAAGGATAATTTTGTATACGGTCCTTGTCACGGTACAGGTATGATAGAGGTTGAAGCTCCCTGGATGGAAACAACTTCCGATTATCCTCTGGAAGAAAATATGACATTTCAGGTGGATACTTTTATATCCGGACCGACTTTCGGATGCCGTTGGGAAAAGGGAATAGCTGTAACAAAAGACGGCATAACTTCAATGACAGATTACCTTAAGAAAGGAATTATAGAACTCGATGTGTAATGAAGGCTTAGGTAAGAAAAACTGGATTATTCCCGATTGTGAACTTCCAAAACCCGGTGAGGGCGTTGCAAAGGGTCACGAATCTGTTATTATTGTCAACGATAATAATTTTGATGTTGAAATCAAAGTTACAGTATATTTTACCGATAAGGATTGCTATGATGATATAAAATGGCAGGTTGGTGCAAAGAAAGTAAGATGCTTTCGTATGAACAGACTTGAGGATATGTCGGGTTTTAAGGTGCCCTTTGAAACACAGTACGCTATGAAACTTGAATCAACAGGAAATATAGTTGTGCAGTACGGTCGTCTGGATAATACACAGCCGAATCTTGCTTTTTATACCACATTGGGATATGCCGAATAGGAGATGAAGTAAATGTATTTGGATAAATGTTTTCCCCGTGAAATAGAAAATGCTCAAAAGAACAGAACCCCTCTTGTTATAGTGGGAGGAACTGTGGAATACCATGGACCCCAATGTTCATATGGATGTGACACGCTTGTAGCTCAGGGTCTTTTGGAAAAGCTCAGCGAAAGGAAAGATTTACTCATAGCTCCCTCTATAAGTTATTCACCTTCAAGCTACGCTGTGGGAGATTCTAAAAGCGGAACAGTTCACGTGGAAGAAAATGCTTTTGAACAGTATGTATACTACGTGTTTATGAGTTTTTTAAATTCGGGGTTTCGCAATATATATGTTCTTATTCATCATCAGTTTGAGCAGGAAAATCTTATGCCCATGACTCTTTCCTATATGAAAGCCGCAAAACGTGCTACCATGCAATATCTGTAAAATACACTCGGTCAGGGCTGGTGGGGCAGCGAAAACTATAAAGATTATTATGAAAACCTTGGCGGCGGTGATGATCCTTTCAGCTGGATTAAGGTTGTTCCCACAATGAGCACAGAGGTGCAAAATGCCACAGGTTATGACTATGCCGGTAAATATGAGTGCTCCATACTTATGTCGCTTTATCCCGAAGCAGTAAAGCTTGAAAGACTTGGCGACAGAGAGCATTGGTTTACCAAGAGCAGTGCAGAAGCATCTAAAGAGCTTGGCGACAAAATGGTAGAGCTTTCTTTGGATTATCTTGATAAAAAGATAGTTTAAATTCGGATGCGTTGAATTGCTATAAAATTCTAAAGACGAACGAAAATGGACGCAGGCGAGGAAGCGCGAAGCAGGCAGTACAAAGGTACGGCAATGAGCGATGACGAAGGAAGCAGTTGCAATAGTACCCGGACTCGCCAAAAATAATTAAAACAACTGTTTTTCAGCGTTGTCGGTCTTAAAATACGACAGTATTCTCGCGACCTGCCGCCTTGAAAAACAATCTGTTTTATATTATTTTTGGTTCGAAGAATTTTCGGTGCTGTGTTTTTTTCGACAATGCGAGGCAAAAACGCAGTAAATGCTGACGCATTTGCGAGTATTTTAACAATGCAGTGGCGAAAAAACACGCACCCAAAACGGGTTCGGGTACTAGTGCAACTGCTTAAGCAAAGTGTATAAAATTCCGGCTTTTGGCATTAATGACAAAAGCTACAGAAATGAAAAAAGCTCATTAGTGATGATGTAATATTTCTTACTAATGAGCTTTCATTTTTTATATGCACTTTGCGATGCGTTCTTTTTCGACAGTCTGAGAAGAGGATTTTTTTCTCTTCTTTTTCTTTTACTTTTGTTTAAAAACCGAAATAGTATTGATGTTCCAAAGAAAACAGCTATTGTGATTAATACCGACTTTGTATTAATTAACAGTGCTATATTATCCATATTGGTGTAACCGATATATACAATTAATGCAGACATTATTGAACTGAACACTTTTGCTGTATAATATTTTTTCAAAGAAAGGTCTGTACGTGAAACAAAGCTTTTAACCTGCATATGAACAGATGAACCTGACCATCCGACAGCTGCAGCAGCAAAGCTTATCTTTAATGCTGTAGGCAAAGAAGACTTTGTAATATAATTTATGGCGCTTGTTAATTCGAGAGTAGAATGTATTATGCATTTTACACCTTCCGGAAAAGCTGAAATAACAGATTCGGTCAGTGCGCTTATCACTCCGAAAAATATTATAAATCCGCAAACATTACACACCGATGGTACACTCTGACATATGCTTAAAGTAAGACTTGTGTTGGTTGGATTTTTTTTGGCTTTATTCAGTTTGATTGATGTGTAGGGTTTTAATATAATACCCGATAAAAATGCACAGATTATATGTACTGTATACAGAACTATTCCCACCTTAAAGGAATTAAACATTGCCGTTCCTACAGCACCTATTACAAAAAGCGGTCCTGCGTTGTTGCAGTATGCCATAAGAGATTCCGCTTCGGATTTTGTTAATTTCCCTCCGTTGTAAAGTTCACATACTGACTTTGCACCTATGGGATATCCTGCTATAATACCACAAATGAATGCCCCGACACCCGGCGAGGAAATCCCAAAAATTTTTTTAAATATAATTCCCATAAACTTAAATGTGCTGTTACCTGTGTAAGTTACAAATAAAGAAGACAAAACCATAAACGGAAAAAGTGATGGCACTACTGTGGAAAAACAAACGGCAAGGGATTCCCTGACGCTTTTAATTACAAGAGAGGAATTTGTAATTAAAATAACCATTGCCCACAAAAGCATTAAAATTTTTGCTGTGTTTTTTGTTTTCATGGGGGTTACCTCCTCATATATAAAGATAAACCTTCATAAAGTATTTTATGACGGAGGTTTTTTCATATGTCTTTATTTGATAAATTCAAGATACTTTCGGATGTTGCCGATGACCTTACCAAAGAAAAACCCACCATAACCTTAAAGGGTAATAATTTGCTTAGTTGCGAAAACTATAAATCGGTAAGATTATTTCAGGATGATTGCATTGTTATAGAGTTTGCCGATTATGATGTTAATGTTACGGGGCAAAGTCTTGTTATCCAAAGTTTTACGCCTGCTGTTTTATCTTTATCCGGCAAAATCACAACTATAGAATACAGTACTTCGCAAATTGGGGAGGTTGATTACAATAGGCTGGAGGAATAAGGTTACCTTTAAAGTATCGGAGAAGAATTTTTCGGAGTTTATCAATCAATGTAAATCGGAACAAATTGTTTTAAGAAATATTCATAAAATTCCCGAAGGCTATTTGTGTACAGTTTCCTTTGATGATTTTAAAAGAATAAGGCCTGCAGTCCGCAAAGCCTCGGTTACGATTTCTGTATGCAAAAAGGAGGGAGCGCTTTATTACGTTCACAGAAGACGAAAAAGATACGGCTTTTATCTTGGGGGTATTTGTGCTCTTATTTTGTATATATACCTTACATCGTGCATCTGGGTGGTGGATGTTACCGGAAACAGCACAACGTCAACCGAAGAGATTTTAAAAGTTCTCGATGACAATGGTATAGGTGTGGGAACAATTAAATACGGAAAGAAAATATCTGATATAAAAAATAAATGTCTTATCGAACTTGATTCACTTACATGGATGTGGGTTACCATAGACGGCACCCGAGCGGTGGTTGATGTAAGAGAACATAAAACAGGTCAGGAAATTTTTGACAGAAATATCTGTTCCAATCTGGTGGCTACATATCCGGGGCAAATAGTGGATATGCGTGTGCGCAATGGCAGGAAAACAGTATCCCGCGGAGATATTGTTTCCGCAGGCGACCTTCTGGTAAGCGGTATTTCCGACACCAAGTATGAGGGAATTCGATTCATTCATTCCAGCGGTGAAGTGTTTGCACGCACATGGAGAAGGGCAGAGGGTGAGTTTCCTCTTAGCAGAAAGAAAATAAAACGAACCGGCAATGTTTTAAAAAAATATTCAATTGAAATATTAGGTAAACCAATTAATAATATTTTCAGAAAAAAAGATAATTATAAAGACAGCGAAAAAATAACAAATAAAAAACAACTTAAAATTTTTAATAATATTTATTTGCCTTTATCCTTTACAACCGAGAGTTTTTATGAGATAATAACTATAAATGAGCCTTTGAGTGAGGATAAGGCTCTTAAGGCAGGTACTGAAGTTCTTGTAAAGCAAATAGAAGATTCAAGACACAGCGATGCCATTACAACAGACCGCAAGGTGGAATCAAGGCTTTTAGATAATGGAAATCTTTATATATCCGTTACGTTGGAAAGTATTGAGAACATCGCCGGAGAATCACTATTGCAGGTCGATTTGTCGGAGGAGTATACATTTGGAGAAAATAATTGAATTTGACACTATTGATAAAATAATTTCGGTTTTTGGCGAATATGACAAAAACATTAATCTTATTTCCAATGAGTTTGGTGTTACCGTAGTTGCCAGAGGAGAAACCTTAAAAATTTCAGGACCTCAGGAGGGTGTCCTTATGGCACAAAAGGTAATTGAAAACCTTATAAGCCTTATAGAACACGGCGAGATGCTCAATGACCAGAATGTGGGTTACGCGGTTGAGAGTGTAAAAGACGGAATTGACCCTACTGCGCTTTATGGCAACGACTGTGTGTGCATCACAGCAAAGGGTAAGCCTGTTAAAACCAAAACCATGGGTCAGAAGACCTATGTTGATGCCATAAAGAATAATACCATAACCTTTGGAATAGGTCCTGCAGGTACGGGTAAAACGTACCTTGCGGTGGCTATGGCTGTAAAAGCATTCAAGAATAAGGAGGTCACAAGGATTATTCTTACAAGACCTGCCGTCGAAGCAGGAGAAAAGCTGGGATTTCTTCCCGGTGACCTTCAAAACAAGGTTGACCCTTACTTAAGACCTCTCTATGATGCTCTCTATGAGATGTTCGGTATGGAAAATTTTGCCAGACTTTCCGAAAAAGGTGCAATAGAGGTGGCACCTCTTGCTTATATGAGAGGCCGAACCCTTGACGACAGCTTTATAATCCTTGACGAAGCTCAGAATACCACTCCCGAGCAGATGAAGATGTTTCTTACCCGTATAGGATTTAATTCCAGAGCAATTGTTACCGGAGATATTACCCAGATAGATTTACCCGATGGTAAAAAGAGCGGTCTTCGCGATGTTATACATGTTCTAAAAAATATAGATGATATTGCGTTTTGCTATTTTTCCGAGCGAGATGTAGTGCGTCATCGTCTTGTGCAGAAGATTATTAAGGCGTATGAGAAACGTGATTCGCAGTACAAAAGAAAGTCGGAGGATAAGTAATGGAACTTCTTATAGACATACAGAACGAGCAGAATAAATTTGAATATACACCCCATATGGAAAAGCTTATTGAGGATGTTGTTAAAACCGCACTTAAAAATGAAAATTTTAACGAAGATGCATATGTGGCGGTTACTCTTACAGACAACGAAAACATACGGATTATTAACAATGAGCAAAGAAATATAGATTCTGCTACCGATGTGCTGAGCTTCCCCGTACTTGAATTTGAAGACGGTCGGATGCTTGCCGGAGTAGGGGATTACTATGAAGATAAGCTTATTTTGGGAGATATTGTACTTTCTCTGGAAAGAGCTGAAGAACAGAGAATAGAATTCGGTCATTCCTTTGACAGGGAAATGGGCTATCTTATATGCCACAGTGTACTTCATCTTCTTGGTTATGACCACGAAACCCACGAAGAAAGGGAAGTTATGCGCATAAAGGAAGAGGAAGCCTTAAAGGAATTATCACTTACAAGAGATATTTAGGAGAACACTATGGACAAAAATTTTAAATCCGGATATGTTGGAATTGTAGGCAGACCCAATGTGGGTAAATCCACAATACTTAATAAACTTGTGGGGCAGAAAATTGCAATTATTTCTCCAAAGCCACAGACCACAAGAAACAAAATTCTCGGTATTATGCACGGCGATGGTTTTCAGGCTGTGTTTCTTGATACCCCGGGATTTCATAAACCCAAAACCAAGCTCGGCGAAAATATGGTTCGCTCGGTAAACGAAACCATAGGGGACGTAGAGCTTCTTATGCTTGTGGTAGAGCCTACCGATGAAGTTAGCCCTGCTGAAGAAGCCATAATAGAAAAGCTCGGAGATGTTCCCTGCATACTTGTAATCAATAAAACAGATACTGTTAAAAAGGATGAACTTCTTACTGTAATTATGAAGTATTCAAAGCTTTATGATTTTTGCGATATTGTGCCCCTTAGCGCACGGTGCGGCGATAATCTGGACGAGCTTATTTCCGTAATAAAAACTCACCTTCCCGAGGGTCCGGCTTACTATCCCGAAGATATGGTTACCGACCAGCAGGAAAAGGAAATAGTAGCTGAACTTATCCGCGAAAAAATGCTTAAAATTCTTCGTGATGAAATTCCCCACGGTACCGCTGTGGAAATCGTTAAAATGAAATATTCCCAAACGGATAAGGGCGAGATGTTTAACATCAGTGCAAATATATATTGTGAAAAAAATTCCCACAAGGGTATAATAATAGGCAAAGGTGGCAAAACCTTAAAAGAGATAGGTACAGCTGCCAGAATAGATTGCGAAAAAATGCTTGATGCCAAAGTCTTTATGGAGCTTTGGGTAAAAGTCAAAGAAGACTGGCGTAACTCCAACAATCTTATGAAGGAGCTTGGAATCATAGAAACAGAGTAAAACTTCCATTATAAATTACCCAAAACCGTACCAAACTAAAACCGGAAAGGGGATGGTTTGGTGTTTAATATGGGTTGGTGGGATATGTACTCCAACTATAGCCTTACTGAATACTGGATGCTTTTACGACTTATAAAAAAACACTCGGAGGAACACAATGGAAGAAATAAAGACACCGGGACTGATACTGTCCTCGGCAAATCTTAATGACAATGACCGTCTTTATACAATTCAATCCAAAGATGCCGGCAAAATAACAGCCATATCCAAGGGCATACGTTCTCATAAGCACAAGGATTTTGCCGCACTTCAAAACTTCTGCTACAGCGATATGGTGCTCTCCCGCAAGGGTGGGCTCTATTATGTGTCTTCAGCGTCAGTTATAAACAACTTCTACGGCATAAGGAATTCAGTTGAGCAAATGTCTTTTGCCGCATACTTTGCCGATGTGGTTAAGTCTTTTCCCGATGAACTCCCTTTGGAAGACCAATACTTTAACTTTGTACTCAATACCCTCTACCTTACAGGTATGGCTATGGAAAAGTGTAAGGATGGCGACGTCACAGAATATCTTAAACGTCTTAAAACAGTATTTGAGTTTAAAACCGTTTGCTATGCAGGATTTATGCCTTCTCTTGATGTGTGTGCTGTGTGCGGAAACGTCAAGGACATTGAGTATTTTGATACCACAGAGGGTAGTGTTGTCTGTAAGAACTGTCATGATATGCATCCCGGAGATATGGTCAGGGTTACACCTTCGGCACTAAAGCTTATGACCTTCCTTGAAAACAGCGATTATAAGTCCGTTTTTGCATACAACGGAGCACCCGGCGATACAGAGGTAATAGGGCATATTGCAGAAACTTATATGATTAATTCCATAGAAGTTTATCCTGCAAGCCTTACATATCTTAAGAATACAGTACTTAACAATAATTAATTTGTGCAATATGCTAAAAAATGTTGTGAAATAAGTATATAATTAACAAAAAACATTAAAAAATCACCAAACTATTAAAAAAATATTAAAAAATACTGGCATTTTTTTCTGTCTTGTTGTAAAATAGATGGGTGATATAATGATTATTTTTATATGGAGGTATATAAAATGGCAAAGAAATTTGTTTATCTTTTCAAAGAAGGCGACGCAAGCATGCGTGAGCTCCTCGGCGGTAAAGGTGCAAACCTCGCTGAAATGACCAAGCTTGGCCTTCCTGTTCCTCAGGGCTTCACTGTATCTACAGAAGCTTGTACACAGTACTATGAGGATGGCAGAACAATCAATGCTGATATCCAGGCAGAAATTATGGAAAACATCACAAAGATGGAAGAAATTTGCGGCAAGAAGTTCGGCGATAAGGAAAACCCCCTTCTCGTTTCCGTTCGTTCAGGTGCAAGAGCATCCATGCCCGGTATGATGGACACCATCTTAAACCTCGGTCTTAACGAAGAGGTTGTTGAAACTATGTCTGCAAAGTCCGGTAACCCCAGATGGGCTTGGGACTGCTACAGAAGATTTATTCAGATGTATTCCGACGTAGTTATGGAAGTAGGTAAGAAGTACTTTGAACAGCTTATCGACGAAATGAAGGAAGCTAAGGGTGTAACTCAGGATATCGAGCTTACAGCTGAAGACCTTAAGGTTCTCGCAGGCCAGTTCAAAGCAGAATACAAGAACAAGATTGGCAAAGACTTCCCCACAGACCCCAAGGAACAGTTAATGGGTGCTGTAGAAGCCGTATTCCGTTCATGGGACAACCCCAGAGCAAACGTTTACCGTCGTGACAACGATATCCCTTATTCCTGGGGTACAGCTGTTAACGTACAGATGATGGCATTCGGTAACATGGGTGACAACTGTGGTACAGGTGTTGCATTTACACGTGACCCTGCTACAGGTGACAAGGGCCTCATGGGTGAATTCCTTGTAAACGCTCAGGGTGAAGACGTTGTTGCCGGTGTTAGAACTCCTATGCCTATCGCTCAGATGGCAGAAAAGTTCCCCGAAGCATTCGCAGAATTCCAGAAGGTATGTGCTACTCTCGAAGATCACTACAGAGATATGCAGGATATGGAATTCACAATTGAAGACAGAAAGCTCTACATGCTCCAGACCAGAAATGGTAAGAGAACAGCTAAGGCTGCACTCAAGATTGCATGTGACTTAGTTGACGAAGGTATGATCGATGAAAAGAAAGCTGTTGCTATGATCGATCCCAGAAACCTCGATACACTTCTCCATCCTCAGTTTGATGCTAAGGCTCTTAAGGCTGCAACACCTGCAGGCAGAGGTCTTGGTGCATCTCCCGGTGCTGCTTGCGGTAAGGTAGTATTTACTGCAGAAGATGCTGAAAGCTGGAATGCAAGAGGCGAAAAGGTTGTTCTTGTTCGTCTTGAAACTTCCCCCGAAGATATCACAGGTATGAAGGCTTCCCAGGGTATCCTCACAGTTCGCGGCGGTATGACAAGCCACGCTGCCGTTGTTGCACGTGGTATGGGTACATGCTGTGTATCCGGTTGCGGTGACATCCAGATGGATGAAGAAAACAAGAAGTTTACACTTGCAGGTAAGACCTACGTTGAAGGTGACTTTATCTCCATCGACGGTTCTACCGGTAACATATACGATGGTATCATCCCCACAGTTGATGCTGAAATCGCAGGTGAATTCGGCAGAATTATGGCTTGGGCAGATAAGTACAGAACTCTTAAGGTTCGTACAAATGCAGATACTCCTGCAGATGCTAAGAAGGCAAGAGAACTCGGTGCTGAAGGTATCGGTCTTTGCCGTACAGAGCACATGTTCTTTGAAGCTGAAAGAATTGCTGCTTTCCGTGAAATGATCTGTGCAGATACTGTTGAAGAAAGAGAAGCTGCTCTCGAAAAGATTCTTCCTTATCAGCAGGGCGACTTTGAAAAACTCTACGAAGCACTTGAAGGTAACCCCGTAACAATCCGTTTCCTCGATCCTCCGCTTCATGAGTTCGTTCCTACAGAAGAAGCTGACATCGCTGCACTCGCAGCTGCTCAGGGCAAGACTGTAGAACAGATCAAAGCTATCATTGCAAGCCTCCACGAATTTAACCCCATGATGGGTCACCGTGGCTGCCGTCTTGCAGTAACATATCCTGAAATTGCAAAGATGCAGACAAAGGCTGTTATCCGTGCAGCTATCAATGTTAAGAAGGCTCATCCCGACTGGACAATCGTTCCCGAAATCATGATTCCTCTTGTTGGCGATATCAAAGAACTTAAGTATGTTAAGAATGACGTTGTAGAAACTGCTGATGCTGAAATCGCTGCTGCAGGTATCGACCTTAAGTACGAAGTTGGTACAATGATCGAAATCCCCAGAGCTGCTCTTACAGCTGACGTTATCGCTTCTGAAGCTGAATTCTTCTGCTTCGGTACAAA
>JAZQFN010000079.1:0-38141 GCA_045539515.1 Clostridia bacterium | reverse complement strand
TCGACGTGCCCTCGCACGCCTTCGGGTTACCACTCAAAGCAAGTCAAAGCCTTGCTTTGAGTTCGATTTGACAATTCTGAATCGTTTTTTCCTATTCCCTAATGGAGTGTAAATTAATTCGCTGAATTAATTTACACTCCCTTTTGCTACAGTACATTTTAAAATTATAGTTCTTTGAAAAAATCTTCAAGTGTCGATGCTTCTCTGCGACCTACCTCATAGATATCACCATTTATAAGGTATATAAAATATCGACCGTGTCTATCTCCGATCATTTTGACAACACATCTTGGATTTATCCATATTCTTTCACCGTTATGCGTTTCAATTACTACTTTAAAATCACTCATAAAACTCCTCCGAATACCTTTTTTACTAATAAATAATATCATTACCCGAAGATATTGTCAATATATGGAGTGGTGTGGTGCGAAGTCCTTGACTCAAAGTGATTCATTGCCGAAAAGGAAAGGTGAATAGGTAATAAGTAAAAACGACAAGATTCCGATGAACCTTGTCGTTTTTGGTAGCGGCAGACGGATTTGAACCATCGACACTGCGGGTATGAACCGCATGCTCTAGCCAACTGAGCTATGCCGCCATATTAGGATTTGATGTCACTTATCCAAGCGACTTGATTATTATATTATATTTTTTGGCAATTGTCAAGCTATTTATGCAAAATTTTCTTAAAAAATGTAACGCCCGTATTTTTGACATTTTGTTTTGTAAAATGGAAAGCTCCCGAATTATATTGTCGGGAGCTTTTGGCTTATTAATAGAATGTTGCAACCTCTTGTTCGGGAACAACAGAGGGTTCTATCTGTGTTACGGTAAGAATGGGCCCTTCACATTTGTAAAGGGAGTGATACTGTTTGGATAGCTTTGCAGTAATTATAACCCAATCTCTGTTGTTTATCTTAGTGCCGGGCGGAAGCATTGCTACTATTCCCTTGTATTCTATATCATCCACACAGCAGGTCATTACGTGCCTTCCGCATACTACAACATTTTCGGGGAACTTTTTGCTTACGGCAACAATTGCTTTGAACTTTATGGTCTTGCCCACATATTTGTCCATTTCCTCGGACATATCCCTGAACCAAAGCGCATAGTCCCTGTCTTCAATTTCTATAACGGGTGCTTCAATGTCAAAGGGGAGGGGATCTTCGGCATCGTCATATTCCATTGTGCCGTCGGAATTTTCGTAGGCAATGGCGCATCTTCGGCTTATACCGCGGACAATTTTGTGTATTTCATCCCTATCGGTGGCAGAAGTAGCTCTGTTGAATACCACCATTTCCGTATTGGAAAGTTTATCCACTACCAAAGAACGCATATTTGCATTGTATACCGCAAAAGTGCTTGCATCTGCAAACATAATGAGCTGATATACAAACCAGTTCTTAGGAAGACTTTCAAACAGAGAATTAAGCTGCCACATACCGTTGTATTCGACGATAACCCGTTCTATTTTGTGCTTTTTGTATAATTTCTTTAAGTAGTCCTCGCTGAGGTCTTCTTCGTTATCCACAACCTCTATAAAGACATTCTTTCCGGGGAAACGGGACATATCATATTCCTCTATGCCTTCCTCGCAAAGAAGTATCAGAGTTCTTTCTCCGTCGTTAAAGCGGGGGTCCTCCATAGTTTCCTGAATTGCTTTTGTCTTGCCGGCTTCAAGGAACCCTGCAAAAACATACATTGGTATTTGTAATCCCATAAATGCCACCTCTTATACGTTGAACAGCTTGGCAAGCTCTTCTTCGTTGATGCCGGAACCTATAACACAGAGTCTGCCAATTATGCCGGCGGAACCTTCTCTTACATCCGGTTCACCGGGGACATAGTCAAAGTGAATAAACTTGTCACCCTCGGTTGCCACAATACCCTTGGCACGAAGTATCATACCGTATTTCTCTTGGTTATCCAGTTCTTTGAGAGCAGAAGAAATCTGTTCCATTGTGTATTTGCGGGGAGTTTCCTTGCCCCAGCTTGTAAACACCTCGTCCGCATGATGATGGTGATGTTCGTGACCGTGGCAGCCGCAGTCGTGGTCATGGTGATGCTCGTGCTCGTGGCAGTCGCAGTCATGGCCGTGATGGTGATGCTCATGCTCGTGGCAGTCGCAGTCATGGTCGTGATGGTGATGCTCATGCTCGTGGCAGTCGCAGTCGTGGTCATGGTGATGCTCATGCTCGTGGCAGTCGCAGTCATGGTCGTGATGGTGATGCTCATGCTCGTGGCAGTCGCAGTCGTGGTCATGGTGATGCTCATGCTCGTGGCAGCCGCAGTCGTGGTCATGATGGTGCTCATGATGATGACCGCATTCCGGGCAGATTTCTTCGTTTTTGAGGATTTCCATCTCTTTTTCAAGGGTGGTTCTTTCTTCCATAGCCTTAAGAAGCTCTGCACCGTGGATTTTGTCCCAGGGGGTAGTTACTATTACACATTCTTTATTGTGCTGACGGAGCAAATCTATTACATCGTGAATTTTGTCTTCGGAGGCAGATTGGGTATGGCTTAGGATTACAGTTCCTGCATTAGCAATCTGGTCGTTGTAAAATTCACCGAAGTTTTTCATATACATCTTACACTTGTTAACATCGGCAATTGTTGTAAAGGAATTGAGTATGGCATCCTCTGCACCAATACCCTCCACAGCTTTTATAACATCGCTGAGCTTACCTACGCCGGAGGGCTCTATTATTATTCTGTCGGGTGCATATTCACAAAGAACCTTTTTAAGTGCTTCGCCAAAGTCACCAACCAGTGAACAGCATATGCAGCCTGAGTTCATTTCGGTAACTTCTATGCCTGCATCCTGCATAAATGCGCCGTCTATGCCTATTTCACCGAATTCATTTTCAATAAGTACAAGCTTTTCGCCCAAATAGGCTTCGGAAATAAGCTTTTTTATGAGAGTTGTCTTTCCGGCACCTAAGAATCCGGAAAAAATATCAATTTTTGTCATTTTATCACCTTCTGAAATTTTGTATATAATTTTCTATACATTATATCACATTTTTTATGGAATTTCAATTGTTTGCTCTATTGTTTTAGAACTCCGGTTTTAAGGCAGATTCGCATAATGCTTATAAGGCTGAGATTGACAAAAAAACATTTTTATAATATCATAATAATGTATGTTAGATTATTTAAGTCCGGGAGGGCATAAAAGTGGCAGATTTTATGGATAAACTTGTTTCGGGCATAAACAAGAGCGTTGCAAATATGAGCACCGGCTCAAAGAATATGTCTGAAAGAAACAAGCTTAGCGGCGAAATTAAAAAAATTAATGCAGATATCAGGGAAGTAGCTTCGGAACTTGGTATCAATTTTTATAATTATTGTGTTACCAATCCGGGAGCAAATGTACCTGCAGAACAGTTTGCTTCCTTTATACAGGATATTTCTGCAAAGAATTACCGTATAATGGAGTGCAACAACCGCATTGCTCAGCTTGATGCGGAAATGGAACAAATGAAAAATGATATGAACAGCGAGAGAAATAAAATCCATACAAAGGTATGCAAATGCAACACTGTAAATCCCGTAGATGCAAAGTTTTGCAGCGGTTGCGGAAGTCCGCTGGAGTAAAATGAATGAAAGTTCCTATAATACGGGAGGGGTTTTATGAAGTGTCCAAAATGCAATGCTGATATTCCAAATGGTTCTTTGGTTTGTACAACGTGCGGCAACAAAACGGCAAAGTGCAAAGTTTGCTCCGGATGCGGAGGTTTAATTCCGGAAGACGTTTTGTTTTGCCCGGTATGCAAATCTTCAACTTATCTCAAAAAGGTTGATGTGGAAGCCGTAAATTGTTTAAGTGCGGAGAAGGCTCATAAAGAAGATGTTAATTCCAATATTGAAGAAACTAACGAAGAAGCTCCCGAACTTATAAACATACCGGAAAATCCTGTTGAAGAAGAGGCAGTTATTGTTGAAGACAAAGAGGAAAAGCCTGAGGAAGACTTACCAAAAGGAGATTTTGAAGAACCTGTTATAACAGGCAATTCCACACCCGAAGATGATGTAAAAACTGAGGAAAATACCGATGCATTAAACGCCTCGGAAAAACTTGAAAAAACAATGAAGATTCCTGTGGTGAAGCCGAGGTCATACAGGTACGAAGACATACAAAACGGCAGGATGTCATTTGAAAATGATAACAGAAATCCTGTTACGCCTTCTTTCGTGCAAACTGAGCCTGTTTTCTATGAGGAGTATCCTGTAAGAACTCCGTCTGCACCGGCAGCTGCCCCTGCACCGCGCCCGGGCGCTTCGGCACCGAGAAAAAAGGCACATTCCGCTAAATCATCAGGCAATTCCAAGAATATTCTCATTTTCTTTATTGTTTTTTTAACAGTTATATTAGTAGGCATTTCTTCCATATTTATATATTTACATATAAGCGGCGGAAGAGATGATGAACAGACAAATTCTCAAAACACAACGGAAAACTCTCTAAACAGCGCCAATAAGCAAGATGAGCAGAAACCCGACGATGAAAAAGACACAAAAAAACCCTTTGAACCCGATATTGATCTGACATTTGATTTCGCTGAAGACGTGGTATTTGAAACTGAAGAAGATGCAGAAGTACAATTTGTTAATCACGAAAATAACGAGCACTACTTTATTTGTAAGGTTCCCGAGAACTTTGAGAATACGTCTGCTTCAGGAAAGGAAACCCGTTTCAGTCCGGAAGACAACACCGCCTATATGGATATAGGGGCTATGGAAAATTCAGAGGAGTGGACTCCGGAAGAGGTAAAGGATGCTGTTGTAGACAGCCTCGGCGGTGGCGTTGAGTACGAAACCGATCCCGCGGGATGGTTTGTGGTACGGCTTGACAAAAACGGAGTTTCTTATTATCAGAAATGCTATGTAAATCAGGATAGTGTGTATTATATGGAATTTGTATATCCCATAGAGTATGCCGATGTGTACGATGACTATCTCAAGGAAATTGAGGCATCATTTAAATAAAATTTTAAGTTTGGTATTGACTTCAGCGTAGTGATGTGCTAAAATTATACTAATTTCATATTTAAAAGCGTTGAGCGGAAACAAGTAAGAGTGTTTTGGGGTCGTATAAGAGAGTTGCCGGGTGGTGCAAGGCAATGGCCGGGGCATTTCCGAATACATTCCGTTAGCTGCATACTGAAGGAGCCTTAAGCTTTGTGTAGGCTATGCCGGGAGTTCCCGTTACAGAACTAGGGTATTGTGATGTACCCGATAAGGTCGTCACCGTGAGATGACGGCAAATTGAGGTGGTACCGCGGGATTTATATTCTCGTCCTCTGGATTTATTCTTGAGGGCGGGATTTTTTATTTCGCCCAAATATTTGAAAGGGTGGTTTATATGTTTCTCAAAATCGGATTGTTGGTAGTATTCTTCGCAGTTATGATTGCCGTAGGTCTTTATTGCAGAAAGAATTCCACCGATGTAAAGGGATTTGTACTTGGCGGACGTGCTGTAGGTCCATGGCTTACAGCTTTTGCTTACGGTACATCGTACTTTTCGGCAGTTATCTTTGTTGGTTATGCCGGACAGTTTGGATGGAAGTTTGGTATAGCTTCCACCTGGATAGGTATAGGCAACGCAGTTCTTGGTTCTCTTCTGGCATGGGTTGTCCTCGGAAGAAGAACAAGACTTATGAGTCAACATCTTGAAAGCTCCACAATGCCGGAATACTTCGGCAAGCGCTATGAGAGCTCTTCATTAAAGATTGCAGCGTCTATTATAGTGTTTATCTTCCTTATTCCCTACACAGCATCGCTTTACAATGGTCTTTCAAGACTGTTTTCCATGGCATTTCCCGGTATTGACTATTCGGTTTGCGTTATAATAATGGCGGTTCTTACCGGTATATATGTTATTGCCGGAGGATATATGGCTACTGCTGTCAATGACTTCATTCAGGGTATTATAATGCTGTTTGGTATTGTGGCGGTTATTGCCGCAGTGCTTTCACAGAACGGCGGATTTATGGCTTCTCTTAACGGTCTTGCAGAAATTGAGGCAGAAGGAAGTGCGCCCGGTGCATTTAATTCATTCTTCGGACCGGACCCCTTAAACCTTTTGTTTGTAGTAATACTCACATCTTTGGGTACTTGGGGACTTCCTCAGATGGTGCAGAAGTTTTATGCAATAAAGAGCGAAAAGGATATTACCAAGGGAACAATTATTTCTACTATATTTGCCGTTATAGTAGCAGGTGGCTGCTACTTCCTTGGTGGCTTCGGAAGACTGTTTTCCGATAAGCTTACCTTCCTTCCCGACGGCTCCATAAAAGGCGGCTTTGATGCCATTATTCCCACCATGCTCAACGGACTTCCCGATATACTTATTGCTGTGGTTATTATACTGGTGCTCTCTGCATCAATGTCCACACTTTCATCTTTAGTGCTTGCATCCAGCTCTACTCTTACACTTGATATGCTTAAAGGCCATGTTGTAAAAAATATGTCTGATAAAAAACAGGTATTTATAATGAGAGTTCTTATTGTAGTGTTTATTGCAATTTCCGCATACATAGCACTCAATAAAGATAAGCTCAGTGCCATTGCAGATATGATGGGTATTTCCTGGGGTGCACTTGCCGGTGCTTTCCTTGCTCCGTTCTTCTATGGATTGTATTGGAAAAAGGCCACAAAAGCATCTGTATGGGCAAGCTTCATATTCGGAGCAGGAATTATGATACTCAATATGCTTATGAGGCCTTACTTCCCGGCTATAATGCAGTCTCCCATTAATTGCGGTGTTATAGCAATGCTTGGCGGTTTTGTAATAGTGCCTGTTGTAAGTCTTGTTACACCCAAGCTCTCAAAGCAGAAAACAGAAGAGATGTTCTCGTGCTATGATCGTGAGGTTATGGTTTCTGTTAAAAAATCTCTGGGAGAATAAAAAAATGATACCAAAGGGACTGCTTTATACAACAGCCCCTTTGGGTGTTTTTGAAAGGAAAATACAGATTATGCCAATTACTGAAATTTTACAAAAAAATGCGGATTTTTATCCCAACGATGTAAGCCTTGTGGAGATAAATCCCAAAAATGAAAATCAGACAAGGATGACCTGGAGAGAGTATTCCCTCATAGAGTCCAACCCGGCGGAGGCTTACAGAAAGGAAATTACCTGGAGTGAGTTCAACAAGAAGGCAAACCGGTTTGCCAACTTCCTTCTTACAAGAGGCATTAAAAAGGGCGACAAGGTTGCAATTCTTCTTATGAACTGCATTGAGTGGCTACCCATATATTTCGGTGTGTTAAAGACCGGAGCTATGGCTGTCCCTCTGAACTACAGATATGCTGCTGATGAAATTAAGTATTGTCTTGAGCTTGCCGATGCTGATGCCATCATTTTCGGACCTGAATTTACAGGCCGTGTAGAGCAGATTTGCACAAGAGTAAAGAGAGTTCACCTCTGGCTTTATCACGGTGAGGATTGTCCCACATTTGCCGAAAGCTATGATAATCTCGTAGGTTACTGTTCATCCAAGAGCCCAGCCATAAAGCTTACCGATGATGATGATGCGGCAATATACTTTTCGTCGGGAACCACAGGTTTCCCCAAGGCTATTATACATAAGCACAGAAGCCTTGTACACTCTGCTATGGTAGAGCAGAATCACCATTCTCAGACCAAGGACGATATATTCCTTTGTATACCGCCCCTTTACCACACAGGTGCCAAGATGCATTGGTTCGGTTCTTTCCTTGTTGGCGGTAAGGCAGTTCTTTTAAAAGGTATTAAGCCTGAATGGATTTTAAAAGCAGTTTCTGAAGAGAAGTGTTCTATAGTATGGCTTCTTGTTCCCTGGGCTCAGGATATACTTGATGCCATAGAAAGAGGAGATATTAATCTTGATGATTATGAGCTTTCTCAATGGAGGCTTATGCATATAGGTGCACAGCCTGTACCCCCAAGTCTTATTAAGCGTTGGAAGTCTTATTTCCCCAATCACGCATATGACACAAACTACGGTCTTTCCGAATCCATAGGCCCCGGTTGTGTACACTTGGGTGTGGAAAATGAACATAAGGTTGGTGCCATAGGTAAGGCAGGCTTTGGTTGGGAAACCAAGATTGTTGACGAAAACAGAAACGAAGTGGCTAAGGGTGAAGTCGGTGAGCTTGCAGTAAAAGGCCCCGGCGTAATGACCGCTTACTACAAAGACGAAAAAGCCACAAGCGATGTTCTGAAAGACGGATGGCTCTTTACGGGAGATATGGCAACCGAAGATGCAGACGGATTTATCTATCTTGTAGACAGAAAGAAGGATGTAATTATCACCGGAGGTGAAAATATTTACCCCGTACAGATAGAAGACTTCCTCCGCAAGCACGACAAGATAAGTGACGTTGCGGTAATAGGTCTTCCTGATGCAAGACTCGGTGAAATTACCGCGGCAATTATTCAGTCAAAAGAAGGTATGGACCTTACCGAAGAGGAAATTCAGGATTTCTGTCTTGACCTTCCCAGATACAAAAGACCTCACAAGATTATATTTGCCGAGGTTCCGAGAAATCCCACCGGTAAAATAGAAAAGCCCAAGCTCAGAGAAATCTACTGTGGCGAAAGTGTTGTTGCACAGCAGAATGAGATTAAGTAATTTTGTGAATAGCAAGTGAATATTTATTCAAACTGCTTGACCTTACGCTATGAAAGTGGCATAATATACGTATGTGTTTGAATAATTTTTTGGCAGAACGCCATTGCTTCTGCTCTTTGGAAAAAGAAAGGAAATACATTATGAAAAAATTGTTACTCGGTAATGCCGCAGTGGCAAGAGGTGCTTATGAAGCCGGCGTAAATGTGGTTGCATCCTACCCCGGTACACCCAGCACTGAAATCACTGAGGAAATAGTTAAATTTGAAGAGATTTATGCAGAGTGGTCTCCCAATGAAAAGGTTGCCGCAGAGGTTGCCATAGGTGCATCCATAGGCGGTGCAAGAGCTATGAGCTGTATGAAGCACGTAGGTCTTAACGTAATGGCAGACCCTGTGTTTACAGTTAGTTACACCGGTGTAAACGGCGGTCTTGTGTTCTGCGTGGCAGATGACCCCGGTATGCATTCTTCCCAGAACGAGCAGGATTCCAGACACTATGCCAAGGCATCCAAAATTATGATGCTTGAGCCTGCAGATTCAAAGGAATGCAGAGATTATACAAAGCTTGCATTTGAGCTTTCCGAAATGTACGACACTCCGGTGTTTATCCGTCTTTCTACAAGGGTTTCTCATTCACAGAGTCTTGTTGAACTTGGCGAAAGGGAAGATATTGAGCTTAAAGACTACGAAAAGAACATAGGCAAGTATGTTATGATGCCTGCCAATGCAATTAAAAGACACGTGGTTGTGGAAGATAGAATTGCAGCTTTAAAAGAGCTTTCTGAAGTTACAAATCTTAATACTGTTGAAAATAACGGCGCAAAGATTGGCGTTATTACGGCAGGTATTGCATATATGTATGCCAAGGAAGCTCTTGGCGACAAAGCAGATTACTTAAAGCTTGGTATGGTTTATCCTCTCCCCGAGCAGAAAATTAAGGATTTTGCTTCCAATTACGATAAAGTATATGTAGTTGAAGAGCTTGACCCTGTTATTGAAGACCATTGCAAAGCTCTCGGTATAGAAGTAATAGGCAAAGACGAGTTTACACTTCTTGGTGAATATACACCTTCTATGATTAAATCTGTTGTTCTTGGCGAAGAAGCTCCCGAAAAGGCAGAAATAGAAGAGCAGATTCCCGTAAGACCTCCCGTAATGTGTGCAGGATGTCCTCACAGAGGTACATTCTATGTGCTTAAGAAATTAGGGCTTGTGGTGTCCGGCGATATAGGCTGCTATACTTTAGGTGCAGTAGCTCCCCTCCAGTCGGTAGACACAACAATCTGTATGGGTGCTTCCGTAAGTGCGGCACACGGTATGGCAAAGGCAAGAGGCGCAGAATTTAACAAGAAGCTTGTTTCCGTAATAGGTGATTCCACCTTTATGCACTCCGGTATTACAGGACTTGTGGATATTGTGTATAACAAGGGCAACAATACTGTAATTATACTGGATAACTCCATTACCGGTATGACAGGTCATCAGGAAAACCCCACCACAGGACGCACTATCCGCGGCGAAGCTACAAAGCAGGTAGACCTTATTGCTCTTTGCAAGGCTGTGGGAATAGACAATGTTGTGGTTTGTGACCCCTTCGATGTTAAAAAGTTTGAAGAAGTGGTTAAGCAGGAGGTTAACAGAGAAGAACCCTCCGTAATCATTGCTCAAAGACCCTGTGCGCTTCTTAAGGGTGTTAAGTATGTGGGCAATTGCAAGATTACCGATAAATGCAAAAACTGCAAAATGTGCATGAAGCTCGGCTGTCCTGCAATCACAGTTAAGGACGACAAGGTAATAATAGATGCAACCCAGTGCAACGGTTGCGGACTTTGCATTAATGTGTGCCCCTTTGGCGCAATAGAAAAAGAAGAGTAGAAAGGATGATGGCAAATGACTAAGAATATTATGATAGTAGGCGTTGGCGGTCAGGGTACTCTTCTTGCCAGCAGAATTCTCGGAAATACCGTTATTAACGAAGGCTATGATGTTAAGGTGTCCGAGGTTCACGGTATGAGTCAGCGAGGCGGCAGCGTTGTAACATATGTTAAATACGGCGAAAAGGTATATTCTCCCATTATAGACGAGGGCGAGGCAGACATAATCCTTGCTTTTGAAATGCTTGAGGCATACAGAGCACTTCCGTATCTTAAAAAAGGCGGTAAGATGATTGCCAACAGTCAGAACATAGACCCTATGCCCGTAATAACAGGTGCGGCAACATACCCTGAAAATATTGCAGACAAAATCAGTGCGGCAGCGGACCTTAAGACAATAGATGCTCTTTCTCTTGCAAAAGAGGCAGGAAATATCAAGGCAGTTAATGTGGTGCTTATTGGTGTTATGGCGAAAAGTACAGATATTCCTTATGAAAAATGGGTTGAAACCATAAAGACAACCGTGCCCGAAAAATTCCTTGAAGTAAACCTTAAGGCTTTTGAATTAGGTTACAACATATAATTTATTATAGTTAGGAGATAATGAAGATGGCAATGTGGCAACACGAAATTGAAACCATGCCAAGAGAAGAACTCAAAAAGCTCCAGAGTGAAAGACTCCTATGGCAGGTTAAGAGAATGTACGAAAATGTGGAGCTTTTTAGAAATCGTATGGATGAAAAGGGACTTAAGCCAGATGATATCAAGGGTGTAGAAGACCTGCATAAGCTTCCTTTTTCATACAAGCAGGATTTAAGGGATTATTACCCCTACGGACTTTTTGCCGTTCCTATGACAGATATCCGCAGAGTACACGCATCCTCCGGTACAACCGGTAAACAGATTGTAGTAGGTTACACAGACAAAGACCTGGAAAACTGGGCAGATTGCTTTGCAAGAATGCTCATAGCTGTAGGCAGCGATGCAAATTCCTTTGTTCACGTAGGCTACGGTCTTGGACTCTTTACAGGCGGTTTCGGTGCTCACGATGGTGCCGTAAGAATTGGTGCTACTGCAATTCCGATTTCCGCAGGTAACACACAGAGACAGATTCAGACTATGATAGACTTTGGTTCCACAGTTCTTTGCTGTACACCTTCTTATGCTATGTACCTTGGCGAAGTTATTGAAGAGATGGGCGTTAAGGATCAGCTTAAGCTTAAAGCCGGCATCTTTGGTGCAGAGCCCTGGACAGAGGAAATGCGTTTGCAGATAGAGGATAAGCTGGGACTTAAGGCATACGATATCTATGGTCTTTCCGAAATTATGGGCCCCGGTGTTTCCTATGAATGTGAATGTCAGGCAGGTATGCACGTTTGCGAAGACCACTTTATCCCCGAAATCATTGACCCCGACACGGGCGAAGTTCTTCCCGAAGGCAGTCAGGGTGAACTGGTATTTACCACAATTACAAAAGAGGGCTTCCCCCTTATAAGATACCGTACAAGAGATATCTGTTCTCTTAATTACGAGGTTTGCGAATGCGGCAGAACACACGTTCGTATGAATAAGCCTCAGGGCAGAACCGACGATATGCTTATTATCCGCGGTGTAAATGTATTCCCCTCACAGATTGAAGAAGTTCTTCTTAAGGTTGGCGGAGGCATTACTCCCAACTATCAGATAATTGTAGACAGAGAAAACAACACCGATACCTTCCAGGTTAACGTAGAAATGACCGAAGAGCTCCTCGGCGATGGCGTAAAGGGTATTGAAAAGGTAGAAAAGAAGATTACTGAAGCTTTAAGAAGTATGCTTGGTATCGGACCTAAGGTTTGCCTTGTTAACCCCAAATCCATTACAAGAAGTGAAGGTAAGGCAAAGAGAGTTATCGACAACAGAAAATTAAAATAAGAATATAGGAGGAAATATTATGTTTATTAAACAGCTTTCAGTATTTGTAGAAAACAAGCATGGAAGACTCGAGGCAATTATCAATGCTTTGGGTGAAAAGGGAGTAAACATCAGCGCTCTTTCTATAGCAGAAACCTCGGAGTTTGGTGTTCTTCGTCTTATTGTTGATGATGTTGATAAAGCAAAGGCTTGTCTTAATGAAATCGGTGTTATATCCAGGATTACCGATGTAATTGCCGTTTACATCGATGACCGCACAGGCGGACTTGCATCTGTACTTAAGATTGTGTCCGACGGCGGTGTAAGCATTGAATATATGTATGCTTTCTTGGGCAGAACCGAAGGTAAGGCTCTTATGGTTCTTAAAGCAGATGATGAACCCAAGGTGGAAAAAATCCTTACCGAAAACGGCATTAAGCTTGCTGCACCGGACGAAATATAAACCTATTTAATATTTAAAAACCAAATGTCATTCTGATTGAAGCGAAAAATCTTCCTTTCGTGGGATTTATTGCATTATCGGAATGACATTTTTATTGCACTTATTTATTTAATGTGATAGAATTTACTAAATGGGAGGGATTACAATGTCTTTAACCGAAAAGCTTCAAAGCTATATAAACAAATTTAATACAGATGATAATGAATATTACAAACAGGATATAGACAATGACAACGCTTTCCGGTGGATTTTGGAAAATGCACCGCGCTTTGAGTGTCCCGATTTAACCATTGAGGAAATATTTTATTTCCGTCTGTGGACTTTAAGAAAGCATATTAAAACCACCGATGACGGTGTTATGATTACGGAGTTTTTGCCGTCTGTTCCGTGGGGCGGAAAGCACAACACCATTATTGCTCCCGTTCATCATCACATAGCAGAGGCAAAATGGCTAAAGTGTGCAAAAGGTATACTTGAGGATTACACCAGGCTTTGGTTTGAGGAAAAGAGTAAAACATATCTTTACAGCAGCCCCATTATACATGCAATATATATGTTCTCAGTTCACAATAACAACTATGATTTTGTGTGCAAAAATATTGACTTGCTCCTTAATTACTATCGAACAATGGAAGAAGAACACAAGACAGCTTGCGGACTTTTCTGGTCTATAGATAATTATGACGCCATGGAGTATTCCATAAGCGGTACGGGCGAAGATTTGAAGTACCAAAAGGGTATTCGTCCCACACTTAATTCCTATATGGCTGCAAACGCCTATGCCATAGCCTGCATTGCAAAGAAAGCAGGCAGAGAAGATATTGCAAAAGAATTTACGGCAAAGTATGAGGATATAAAATCCAAAATAACAGAGCTTTTATGGGATGGTGGATTCTACAAGGCAATTCATGGTGACGATGTGAATAACCTTCCAAAGGTTAATGAACTTGAACCCTTGCGAAATGTCAGAGAAGTAATAGGATACATTCCATGGGCATACAAGCTTGCTCCCGAAGGCTTTGACAAGGCTTTCCGGGAACTAAAAAATGAAGACGGCTTTAAGTGTGAATATGGCATTATGACCGCAGAGAAAAGACACCCGAGATTTTTGTATGAATGCAGTCACGAATGTCTTTGGAACGGCTATGTTTGGCCCTTTGCCACAAGTCAGGTAATAGATGCTGTAATAAGCCTTCTTAATAACTATGAGCAAAACACCCTTACAAATGAGGATTTGTACGACCTTATAAAAACCTATGCCGAAAGTCAGTATATGACAAATGATGATGGAAAAAAAGTCTGCTGGATAGACGAAGTACGCCATCCCTTAAAAGACGACTGGAGCAGCCGCACAATTCTTAAAGCTTGGGGCTGGCTTCCCGAAAAAGGCGGTCTTGAAAGAGGAAAGGACTACAATCATTCCACCTTTTGCAACCTTGTAATTGAGGGACTTCTCGGCATTAAATCCGTAGACGGCAAGGTGACTGTAAATCCGAGAGTTTATGATAAATGGGATTACTTCAAAATAGAAAATTTATGGATAGCCGGTAATGAGTATGAAATTACCTACGATAAAGACGGAAGTCATTACGGCACCCCCGGACTTAATGTGAGGGATCGTAAAAAAGCGTGTTAATTTGTAAAGTTTTTATGGTTATAAGTGTAAAAACTCATTGACTATTTAAAGTTTTTCGGATATAATATAATTGTATAATAGTAACAGGAGGCGATTTTATGATTATACGTCCGGATTATATCAATGCTATAGCTCCTTATATTGACACTCCGCTTGTGAAAATTCTTGCCGGTGTTCGTCGCTGTGGTAAGTCTACCATTCTTGCCATGCTTCGTGAGGAATTGAAGTCTCGCGGAATCAGCGCCGAGAATATTATCGCACGCAAATATAATGAGATGGAAATAGACGATGGCTTCTCTGCCAAGGATATGTATGACGAATTGAAGTCTGCCATCGCCGGCAAAGGACGATGCTATCTGTTTCTCGATGAATTGCAGGAAATTGACGGTTGGGAAAAGGCAATAAATAGTTTGCTGGAAGGCGCCGATGTAGATATTTATGTTACCGGTTCAAACTCCAAGCTCATGTCCAGCGAAATCTCGACCTATCTGACCGGTCGTTATATTTCCATTCCTGTTTACACGCTTTCTTTCAAGGAATATATTTCTTTCAAATCAAAGCCTGAAAGCGATGCTACTTCAATGTTTGATGAATATCTCCTGTTTGGCGGATTTCCGATTATCGGCATATCCAACTTTAATACCGATTCTGCCTACCAGGTGGTTGATGGCATTTATGCTGCTGTTATTACACGGGATATTTCAAAGCGCCATAAAATACGCAACAAGGAGCTTTTCGACAGAGTTGTTCGCTTCATTATAGAAAATGTAGGACAGACTTTTTCGGCTAATTCCATTGTTAAGTTTTTAAAGAGCGAGCATCGAACTATATCAGTGGAGACTATCTATAATTATTTAAAATATCTTGAGCAGGCGTTTATTATCTATCCCTGCCGCCGTTATGACCTTCAAGGCAAGTCAGTGTTAAAAACACAGGAAAAGTATTATCTTTCCGATATATCCTTTAAATACAGCAAAATGGGTTTCGACCACAAGATGATTTCTGCCATGCTCGAAAACATTGTTTATCTTGAAATGAAAAGACGTGGCTATGAAGTTTATGTAGGTAAGTTCGGAACAAAGGAAATTGACTTTGTTGGTGTTCGTCGTGATGAAAAAGTATATATTCAGGTTTGCGAAAAGCTTCCTGATGAATCCACACGCGAAACCGACAACCTGATGGATATTAAAGATCACTATCACAAATATGTTGTTTGCAGAGACGCACTGGCTATCGGTAACGATAATGGTATTGCAATCGTTCACATTGCGGATTTTCTGCTCTGTGAAAACTGGTGATAAAATACTGAAAGCAAACCCTTACGCGAGGAAATTTTCCCAAGGGGAAGGCTTTTTCACAGGGGCTCTCTCTTTAAACATTAAATGTGCATAGATATAAAAAATGTAGGGGTCGATGCCTGCATCGGCCTGAAACAAATTGATATTCCGGGCGGATGTGGGCATCCGCCCCTATAAAATGAATTAATTATGCATATTGTTGTTTAATGAGACATTCCCCGGAGCCCGGTGAGGCAGAAAAAAGATGCATTACCCAAGTGCTACATCCAATGCCATCATAAGAGTAAACCCAAGAGTAAAGAACACAGTCCCCATATGGGGGCTGTTTTTTACGCTCATCTGGGGTATAAGCTCACTTGCCACCACAAATAACATTGCCCCTGCCGCAAAGGATAGCATATAGGGGAGAATCGGTGTTACAACACTTGCCATAAGGATTGTAAGTATTGTGGCAATTGGTTCCACAATCCCTGAAAGCACCCCTGTGCCGAAAGCTTTTAGCTTTGAGCTTCCTTTTGCCCTTAGGGGCATGGATATAATGCTTCCTTCAGGGAAGTTCTGTATGGCGATTCCCGTGGCAAGTGCAATGCAAGATGCGGCAGTAATGCCGGGTACTCCGTTAAGATATGCGGCAATGGCAACACCTATTGCCATACCTTCGGGAATATTGTGTATTACAACTGCAAGGGTAAGCATGGATTTTTTGTCGGATGTAACAGATTGTAAATCCGGTGTAATTCTGTCTAAAAGCATAAGAAATAATACTCCAATCCACACACCGCTGACTGCAGGAACAAAAGAAAAATACCCCATATGTGCAGATTGTTCTATAGACGGAATTATAAGGCTCCACACCGAGGCGGCTACCATGACTCCCGATGCAAAGCCGTTAAGACTTGCCATTAAAGATTTATTGAGCTTTCCCTGCATAAAAAATACACAGGCAGAGCCTATAGAAGTGCCCAAAAGAGGCAAAAAAAGACCTTTTAAAACAACAGATAACATAGTGACCTCACTTTCCTATGTTATAATATGGTTTAAAAGGTGATTTTGTGATGATAAAGGTTTATTACATTTTTATTAGTTTCTTTTGCATATTTTATGGCAGACAAGGCACCGCCGGTTTTATACACATAGCAAATTACAAGGTGGGATCTGTCTATCATTTGTTTGTTTCGTATGGTGATAGCCGATTTGAAATGTGCCAAAGAAGATTCTTCGCAATATTCAATTTCGTCATAGTAACTATTGTAGTATTCATAGTTTTTCTCATATTCTGCCGAAGGGTACGGCAAAACCAATATATGAAATATATTATTACTGTCAAACTTCTTTTTTAGTTTTCGTATAACCGAGCTTACAAAGCTGTCGAATTCACCGTTTCTTCCAACAAGAAATTCCACAAAATAGTTATCTCTTATTATTCTTTCTAATATTTCTTCCAGTTCCTGTTCAATTTCCGGATACCAGTTAAAATCTCTGTGTCCGAAAAAAGTACAAGTAAAGGTGTTATTCATAGCACTATCTCCAAATGAGTTTTTTTCAATTATAATATAAATCACGCTCGCAGTCAATACTTTAAGTGATGTATATAGTACTATTGGTGAATGTATAGTATTTACTTTAAGCATTACAATTAATACTGAAAGTATTGATAAGTGGAGTGGTGGTATGAAGAATAAAGATTTAATCAATTATGAAATTGGGAATAGAATACAGGAAATACGTTTGGGGAAAAAGATGACACAAGAAGTACTTGCGGAAAAAGCTAATTTTTCAAGTGCAAATCATGTCAGTCAAATAGAATGCGGAGTAAAAGGTATATCCGTTCCAAAGCTTATGGAGCTTTGCAAGGTACTTGATGTAGAGGCTGATTATCTGCTTTTCGGAGTAAAGAAAGAAAATGCAGAAAGTCTTATCGGCAAATATTTAAATCAAATGACAGATGAACAGGCGGCATATGTTCTTGAGCTTGTAAAGGTGTATGCCAAATCCTGCGGAATTGAATAATAAAATGGATGTAAAATAAAGCGCTTATTCTGCATCTTATTTTCTATCCCACAAATAGCCAAGGGGCTGCAAATTAATTTACAAGAATTAATTTGCAGCCCCTTTAAATATCAGGATAGAAAAATTATCTTCCAATACAGTTATACACAACATTTCTGAGCCTTGGTAGGAAGAAGCCCTGTCTTAAGCCAAGACAATGCTGGCAGAAGAACACACTTAAATCTGCCTCGGGGTCGGCTATCATAATGGCACCTGCGGCACCGCTCCAGCCAAACTCACCCAAAGAGGACAGAGAGCCTACAAGCTCGGGATTCATAAGTGTTCTTACACCATAACCGTATCCGTAGCCGGACATTGCAATGCTTTGTCTGAAGTCATCAAGCTGACCTTGGTTTAATACGTTGGTGCGCATAAGGTCTACGCTTCTTTCGGTAAGTATCCTTTCGCCGTTTATGCCAAGACCTTTATTTGCAAGCATTGCGGTAAATTTGGAGTAGTCTGCAAGGTCACTTACCACGCCTGCACCGCCGGATTCATATTCGGGACCCAGTTTATACACATTTACAAGGGGAACCTTTTCGCAGGAGCCGTCACGGTCAATGTTGCCCATCTGTGCATCTACATAGGTTTCCATAGTGGTTTCGCCATCGGGAACAAAGCGGTGAAGTGAGGACATTCTCGCCTTTATTTCATCGTTGGGGTGGAAGGTGGTGCTTTTCATTTCAAGAGGACCGAATACATTCTTCTCCATATATTCCGAGAACTTCATTCCGGAAACTATTTCTATAAAATACGCCATTACATCGTGAGCAAGGCTGTACCAGTAGCGTGTGCCCGGTTCGTATTCCAGGGGTTGCTCTGCAATGCACTTAATAACTGTTGCAGTGTCCATTTTTCCGCCGGTAAGCTCTCTTGCTTTCTGTATTCCTTCGGAGTTAAGGTCGTAGTTAAGACCTGCACCCATAGACATAAGGTCGCGGATTTTAATTACATTTTCTGCCTTTTTCAAAGAGCCGTCTGCCTGCTTTACATACATATCCTTAAATTCGGGAATGTAGTCAGATATAGGGTCTGTTACCGTATACAGACCTCTTTCCAGAAGCTGAAGAGCCGCTGTCATTGTGGCAGGCTTTGTGCAGGAATAAAGCTGAAAGGTTTCGTTGCCTGTCATGGGAGTGAGCTTTTCTATGTCGGAATATCCGCTTGCATAGGAAAACACCTTTTCGCCTTTTACTCGAACTTCAACGCAGGAACCGGGAGTTCTTGTAAACACTACTCTGTCCATAAACTGTTTTAAATATGAAAAATCCATTTTGTCACCTCAATAATTTGCTTCTATAAATTCAACAATTTCTGTTGGGTTTTCAAGGCCGTGGGGATGGTGGTCGCATCCGGGTTTTACAATTACTTTTATGGGAAGACCTGCTTTTTCGTAGGCTTCTTTTACAAAGATGCCGTTTTCGTCGTAAGGAACCGTGCCGTCGGAATCTCCTGCCACAAGTATCACGGGGATTTTATTTTCCACAAGGTAGTGTATGTTGTCAAGGGGATGATTTCTGTATACCGTAAGGTCATTAAGTGTCATACCGGTTGCACCGATAAATTCTTCCATCATTTCATTTCCTGCTTTTCCCACACCTGCCGGACAAGAAAGGTAGTTAACCACCGGGGCATCAAGGTGTATTACTGCTACATATTGAGGATATTTGGATGCAAAGTAAATTGCCTGAAGTCCTCCGCAGCTCATACCGATAAGGGCTGCTTTTTTCTGTGTGCCGTAGTTTTTAGCCATATATTCCACAAGCTTTGCCTTGGCATCTTCATCCCCCGGAGCAAACCAACGGGTTTTATTTTCGATGTATGCAAGGTGATAACCCTTCTCAAGAAGGGCAATCTGTGTGTTGGGGAAGGCATCGAAATATTCTGTCTTGATGGCAAGTTTGCCGTTTGGAGTACTGTTTGGAAGTACAATCTGTACATTTCTGCCGTCAAGCTGTGTTTTTACAAGACTAAAGCCGTGCCAATCCTCAAAGAGGATTCTTTCTTTGTAATTTTCTTCTATAAATTCAACAATTTCCGTGGGATCTTCCAGTCCGTGGGGATGGTGTCCGCATCCGGGCTTCATAATGAATTTAAATGGAATTTCTGTTTTTTCGTAGGCTTTCTTTATATGTATACCGTTTTCGTCAAAGGGCACGCTCATATCGCTGTCGCCTGCTATGAGGATTACCGGGATTTTATTTTCTATAAGCTTTGGTATGTGTTCATAGGGATGGTTTCTGTAGGTCATAAGGTCGTGTATTGTCATGCCTGTGTGCTCTGTAAACTCAGGCATCATACCGGCATTTCGTTTTCCTATGCCACCAGGGCAGGAGAGGAAGTTAACCACAGGAGCATCCAGGTGCATACAAGCTACATATTCGGGGTACTTGGATGCAAAGTAAATTGCCTGAAGTCCGCCGCAGCTCATACCGATAAGAGCGGCTTTGCGCTGGGTGCCGTAGCTCTCTGCCATATAGTCAATAAGAGCTTTCTTGGCTTCGGTATCCTCCGGCACATGCCAACGGGTCTGATTGGCTATGTATATAAGATGATATCCCTTTTCCACCAGTGCAATCTGTGTGTTGGGGAAATCTTCAAAATATTCTGTTTTTACAACAAGCTTGCCGTTTGGCTCGCAGTTTGGAAATACTATTTTAACGAGTCTGCCGCAAAGCTCGGTTTCAAGAAGTTTAAAACCATTCCAGGTAGTGTAATTTTCCATAGTTCATGCCTCCAAAAACAATAAAGATAGCTTAAAACAAAGCTATCTTTATGTTATCACAACTGTATTTTATTGTCAATTATTTGTATTGGAGCATATAGCCTTTTTTCTGATGCTCCGATATAAGCTCGTCACACATTTTTACAATATCGTCTATGGATAGCTCTGCCGCAGTATGTGGGTCAAGCATAGCCGCCATATATATGTCCTCTCTCTTTCTTGAAACTGCCGCTTCTATCGTCATAAGCTGTACATTTATGTTGGTCTGGTTCATCGCCGCAAGCTGTACGGGAAGCTCACCCACATAGGTGGGCTGTATGCCGTTGGAGTCCACAAGGCAGGGTACCTCTACACATGCTTTTGGGGGTAGATTGGGGATTAAGCCGTTGTTAAGTACATTACCGCCTATTTTGTAAGGGTTATTGGTAATCATAGCTTCCATAATTCTTGAGGCGTATTCCTTACTTCTTGTGTGATCTATTTTTCCGCCGTTAAAAAGCTCTTCCTTTTGCTTTTTCCAGTTTGCAATCTGATTTACACATCTTCTTGGATATTCGTCAAGAGGTATGTTATAACGCTCTATAAGCTCGGGGTATTTTGACTTAATGTAGAATGGGTTGTACTCCGCATTGTGCTCGCTGCTTTCGGTGCAGTAGTAGCCAAAGCGCTTTATGTAGTCAAGGCGTACTTTGTTTTCGCATTTGGGGTCATTTAACTTTTCTTCTATTTTTGATTTTATAAGAGGGTACATATCGTTGCCCTTGGAGTCATATATTTCCAGAAGCCACGCCATATGGTTGATACCGGCAATTTTATCCCTGCAGTCACTTAAGTCAAGCCCTAGGGTTTCGCCAAGACTTTGTGTACACACCTGCACACTGTGGCAAAGTCCCACGGTTTTTGCATTGGTGTAGCGTTGCATGTAGCCTGCAAGCATTGCCATGGGGTTTGTGTAGTTCAAAAACCATGCATTAGGACACACCTCTTCCATATCTTCGGCAAAGTCCTTAAGAACAGGGATTGTCCTTAATGTTCTCATAATACCGCCTATTCCAAGGGTGTCGGCAATGGTTTGCCTGAGGCCGTATTTTTTTGGCACTTCAAAATCTATTATGGTACAAGGGTCATATAAACCCACCTGAATGGCATTTACCACAAAGGTGGCTCCCCGTAAGGCTTCCTTACGGTTTTCCACTCCCAGATATGCCTTTACGGTGGCTCTGTTATTATTAACATTATTGTTTAATGCTTCGATGAGAATTTTGCTATCTTCCAGCCTTTGGCTGTCTATGTCATAGAGGGCAATTTCCACATCGTGCATACATTCGGTAAGCATACAGTCCCCCAGTACATTCTTTGCAAAAACAGTGCTTCCTGCACCCATAAATGTTATTTTCAATATAATCATCCTTTCTGTAAGGTTCTTAATTTTATTATACATATTGTATGTCATAAATAAATGTTAAAATGTTTGAATTATATGTTATAATGTGATATATTATATTTAATTATAATGTTTAAAAACTCAAAATAAAGGTGAGATTTGTGGAAAAGTGTGTTTACAAAAGATGTGTTAATGTAGAATTAAAAAGAATTCAATGCGGTGTGGAGGAATGTGAACCCTCCCACAGCTTTGGCCCTGCAATACGACAGTATTGTCTTGTTCACTATGTAGAGCAGGGAAAAGGAATATTTGAAATAAACGGAAAAAAATATAAAGTGTGTGCCGGTCAGATTTTTTATATACCTCCCAAAGTTATTACCTATTACGAAGCGGATCATAATGACCCATGGACCTACAGATGGCTTGGCATAGAAGGTATAAATGTGGAAAAATGCTTTGAAAACGGAGGGATAGGCATCGACAATCCGGTATTTGACGTGGATAAAAACACATCGGTGATTTTGGAAGAAATACTTGCCGATTGTTATGATGACGATAAAAATCTTGAAGTAAGCGGGCTTATATACAAGTTTTTACAATGCATCGGTGCCAGAGGTCCAAAAAGCAGGCAAACTTCAAATAAAGAGGTATATGTGGAAAATGCAAAGGATTATATACGCATATATCTTCACCGTAAGCTAAGCGTAGCGGAATTAAGCGACTATCTTAACATAGACCGCAGTTATCTTACTGCATTATTTAAAAAAGCTGTGGGTATAAGCCCACAGCAATATATAATACAGGAAAAAATGAGGATAGCTTGTGAATACCTTGAAACCACCGATTACGATGTTTCGTACATTGCACAGTCAGTTGGCTACGAGGATTTATTTGTGTTTTCCCACGCTTTTAAAAAGAGTGTGGGAGTAAGCCCTGCTCACTATCGCAGAAGTTTAAAGCACTTTCTCTAAAAATTCGTTTACAGCTTTTGTATATCCTTGGCTGTCCATATAGAAACTCATACCGTGAGTTGCTTCGGGAACGGTGAAAATGTATTTTTCCGATATACACACCTTATGGCAATTATGGCTCATGCTGCAGGGTACAAAGTCATCTCCCTCGCCGTGGATAAAGAGCACGGGAATGGTGCTTTTGGTAAGAGAAGCCACAGATGAAGCTTCCTCCGGATTGAAATTTCCGAAAAGTCTTGCACCAAGCTTTATAAAGAAATATGCAAGCTTTGACGGTATTTTTTTCTGCTTTGCCACATCCTCCAGTATTTCTTTGGGCGATGAGAAACCGCAGTCTGCCACAATACCTTTTACATTTTCTGCAGGAACAATATCAGATGCCATCATTACAGTGGCAGCACCCATAGAGAGACCTATAAGGATTATTTTAACATCATTTCCAAAGCGGGTTTTAAGGTAATTTACCCACTCAAGGCAGTCATATCGCTCCTTTACACCAAAAGTTATAACCCTGCCTTCACTTTTGCCGTGGGCACGCTGGTCGCACAGTAATACGTTAAGACCATATTCCCTGGCTATCTTAAATCCGCCGTTACCGTCACGGAATGCGTTGCTTCGGTATCCGTGAAACATAAGCGCGATGGGAGCTTTATCGTGGAAGTGATAGTATCTTCCGTACAGGTTAAGGTTATCGCGGCTTTTTATGGTTACTCCTTCAAAGGGGGTATCCATAAGTGAAAGGATATTATGCCTTATGCGCTCTTTATTGTCTGAATCGGGTATGTCGTAAGGGGTTGCTTGCCTGAAGTTTATCCTGCGGAATGTATAGCAGTATATGGCGTAGCACGCTAATATAAATAATATAATAAGTATAAGCAGAGTTAATAATATATACATAATGCCCTCCCGATGGTTTGTTTTAATCATATCAATTATGGAAAATAAAGTCAATAATACACTTTAATTATTAACATAAATAATAAAACTATACGGAATGTAAAGCGGTATTTTACATTCCGTATAGTTTATTTTTTATTTGATTCCATACTAACCACAGGCGAAAGGACCCACAGGGCTATGACATTGGGTATTACCATAAGCTGATTGAACATATCTGCAAGATTCCACACCATATCCGAAGACATTACCGAACCGAAATAAGTGAATATTACGGCAACGATTGTATATAGGGGTGTAATTTTTTTGCCAAAAAGATAGTTGGCATTTATTTTACCAAAATAATTCCAGCTTATTATTGTAGAAAAAGAAAAGAACATCAGGCAAACGGCTATGAATATTTTGCCAAGGCTGATGCTTCCAAGCACACTGCCGATGGAAAGCTGAGCCATATTGTTCTGCGTAATCCCTTCTTTAGCTCCGTATACTGCATCGGGGGACAGGGGACCGCCTCCGGCATAAAGGGTGGATATTACTATAAGACCGGTTGTGGTGAGAACTATAAAGGTATCCGTAAATACTCCCATCATAGCTGCCACGCCCTGCTCGTGAGGTCTTCTGACATTTGCAACTGCGTGAGCGTGTGGTGTGGAGCCCATACCTGCCTCGTTGGAAAACAGACCCCTTTTTACCCCCTGGCTTATTACGGTTTTAAGAGCCATTCCTACGCTGCCGCCTATAATGGCATTGGGCTTAAAGGCATATTTAAATATCATTACAAGGGTTTCAGGTATATATTTTGCCCGGCACAGCATTACTGCCACTCCGCCTGCTATGTACAAAAGAGCCATTAACGGTACCAGTTTTTCCGTTATGGAAGATATGCGTTTTATACCTCCGAGAAATATAACGCCTGCAGACAACGCGGTTATAATTCCTATAAGGCGACGGTCAATGCCAAATGCACTGCTTAGGGCAGAACTTATGGAATTTGACTGAACCATTGCTCCCATAAAACCAAGGGCAAGAACGGTGGCAAAGGCAAAAAAGCCTGACAGTATTTTACCGTTTTTTTTGGGGAATGCACGCCTGATATAGTATACAGGTCCTCCGGATATGGTTCCGTCGGGATATATTTTACGGGTTTTAATGCTAAGTACGGCTTCTGCGTATATTGTAGCCATACTGAAGAAAGAAATGACCCACATCCAGAAAAGTGCTCCCGGACCTCCTGTAAGAATTGCACCGCAAGCTCCTATAATATTGCCGGTACCTATCTGAGATGCAACGGCGGTGGTCAGCGCCCGGAAAGAATTGATGCCGTCGGAGGTGTTATTGCTTTTGGAAGAAATACCTTTAACAATATTTTTAATGCCTTCCTTAAAACATCTTACTTGTACAAACCTTGTGCGCAACGTATAGAATAAACCTGTTCCCACAAGCAGGACTATAAGGATATAATCCGACAGGTAAGTATTAAATATTTGTACCGCTTTGAGTAGTTTTTCCATTCTCATTCTCCTGAAGCCTTGAAAATAATTGTTTACTCTTGTATATCATATGATTGACCTATGGGAATCATTAATCTTATTTAATGCTGTTTATGGCAAGTTCAGACACTTTTTTAAGAAAAAAAGCAGTTTATCATCAAAAATAGTTATTGAAACTGAGGCCGCGTAGTGGTAATATGGTAGTATAACGGAGGGCGAAAATATGGATTTTAAAAAAATTGATAAAAAATACAGACCGGTTCCTTTCTGGTCATGGAATGAAAAGCTCAGTACAGAGGAAACAGCACGACAGATTGATGTTATGGATAAGGCAGGCATCGGAGGGTATTTTATGCACGCACGAGGCGGCCTTGAAACTGAGTATATGGGTGAAGAATGGTTCCGCAATGTGTCTGTGGGTGTCAGCGAGGGCAAAAAACGCAGTATGGAAGCCTGGGCTTATGACGAAAACGGCTGGCCAAGCGGATTTGGAAGCGGTATTGTAAACGGTATGGGCATCGAATATCAGCAGAAGTATCTTCGCTGTGAAAAGTATACCTCCGATGGTGAAAATACAATTTGCATAAAAGATGGCTACCGTTTTTATTACGAGGTAAATCCTTTCTATGTAGATACACTAAGTGAAAAGGTTATAGCCTGCTTTATAGATAAAATATATAAGCCATACTACGAAAAATTCGGTTCGGATTTTAAGGGATTTTTTACAGACGAACCTCAGATTTCCCGAAATGGAATACCCTGGAGTTTTACTTTGCCCAAAGAATACCACAAAGCGTATGGTGAGGATTTGCTTGAGGTTCTCGGGGAATTGTTCCACGATGTAGGTGATTATCAAAATACAAGAATTAAGTTTTATAAGCTTATTACAGATTTATTCTCAAAGAATTTTATGAAGCAGATATATGACTGGTGCACAGAGCACAACCTTGAGTTTACAGGACACCTTGTTTGCGAAAATACACCGGGTTGGCAACTTGTTTCCAATGGTGCCTGTATGCCGCACTATGAGTATTTGCATATGCCGGGTATAGATTGCCTCGGAAGGGGAGGAGAACCTTTGCTTCCGCTTCAGGTCAGTTCTGTTTGTCATCAGCTCGGCAAAAAGGCGGTCCTTACGGAAAGCTTTGGCGTAAGCGGACATAGTGTGGAGTTTGATGAACTTAAGCATATGACCGAGTGGCAGCTTGTGCGAGGTATCACAAGGATTTGTCCGCACCTTGAGGGATATTCCTTAAGAGGTTTAAGGAAAAGAGATTATCCCCCTGCAATGTACTATCAGCAGCCTTGGTGGGAGGAGTATTCCACCTTTATTGACGCTGTGTCAAGGACCGGTATGCTCCTTTGCGAGGGTGAGGCGAAGTTTGACACTCTCCTTATGCATCCTCAGACATCTGCGTGGACATTATGTACCGGATTTAACTTTGAAGAAATAGATGAACGCCTTAAAAAATTCTCCGAAGATATTGAGCTTTTAGAAAGCAAGCAGGTACTTTTCCATTTAGGTGATGAAACTATTATGGAACGTCATGGAAGAGTCGAAGGAAATGAGCTTGTAATAGGATGTCAGCGCTACAAAAGGGTAGTTCTTACAGACCATATCTGCTTTATGGAAAACACTAACAAGCTTTTGGAAGAATTCAAGGCAAACGGAGGTGTTGTGCTTAGTGCAGAGGAAGTGGAAGCAAACACAATCTGTGACAGCAGGCTTCTTACATACACATACCGTCATTTCCCTGATTTTGATATGCACTACTTTGTAAATGAAACCAAAGAAAAAGTAACTGCCAACATAACCAAAGGCAGTAAAATTCTTAACCAGATTACAGGCGAGCTTGAGCCTTTTGACGGAAAATATACCTTCCGAAAGTGGGAGAGCATTATTGTAATAGATGACGGAACACCACGGGAGGCTATTTTTGAAGAAGCAGAATTGGAAGCAATAGACCTTTCCGGAATGTGGGAAGTGGCAGATTACGGCGAAAATATCCTTACCGTTGACAAGTGTGACGCGTATTTTGACGGCAAAAAGGAATTTGAAAACGAAAGTGTAATAGAAGTTATAGACAGAGCCCTTTCTTATAAAAAGCCGATGAATATAAGAGTTGAGTATAAATTCAGGGCGGATTTCATTTCCCAAAAGCTTTATTTGATATGCGAAACTCCGGATAAATTTAATATTAAAATTAACGGAAAAGAATTCACATTAAAGGATGAGGGCTGGTTTACGGACAAGTCCTTCAGAAGATTTGATATTTCCGGCACCTTAAGCAAGGGTATAAATACCGTAAGTTTTGAAACGGACTACACTCCATCGGAAGAACTTTTACAGAATATAGAAAAATCTCTTGTATTTGAAAGTGAAAAGAATAAACTAACTTATGATGTGGAATTTGAGCCTATATATATTGTGGGTGAATTCGGAGTAAGTATTTCGAAGGATATTCAAAAGCTTCCATATAATGCAATCCGTGTAAAGGAAGATTTTGCCCTTGTTGCTCCTACGGATAAAATAAGCCTTATAAACATAGAACAGCAGGGATTTCCGTTCTACAAAGGCAGGCTAAAACTTAAAAAGATTATTGATATACCGCATACTGACTATAAGCTCAAAATATCTAAGAAAGGTATAAATGCCATTAAACTCAGAGTGAACGGCAATGACGCAGGCACTCTTTTGTGGGAGCCCTACGAATTGGATTTGAGAGAGTATCTTAAAGTTGGAGAAAATGAACTGGAACTTACTCTTGTAAATAACTTAAGGAATATGATGGGCCCTCATCATTGCGGTGACGGAGAGTGTATTAATCCCGGACCTGTTTCTTTCCGAAAGCTCCCCAGCGTGTGGACAAAAATGCAGCAGTTGGATTGGAATGAGGACTATTGTCTTACAGAGTTTTCTGTAGAATAATCTTTTTAAAATTCAATGCCCCGGACACTTTATTGTGTTCGGGGCATTTGCTTGTTTAAAAACAGTTATTTATCTTTGTATTTTTGAAGAACAGTTGGGGCAGAAGTTTCCGTCGGGGGGAATCGGTGCACCGCACTGGTTGCAAAAACGATGCTCAGGTGGCTGAGCGTTTGCTTTAGGAGCTGTTTCCGCTCCAACTTCGGGATTGGAATCTTCGGGTAATGTGGCAGTTATTTTTTCCACGGGTTCTTCGCGGGTGGCTCTTGGAATGGACTTAATGGTGTTCCATTTTTTGCGAAGAATAAAGAATCCTATTAAAAGTCCTACAAGTACAATTATTCCGCCGATGATTCCAAGAATAATCTTGAGCCACAAATAGGGGTCAATTTCCTTGCCCTTGCCGTTTGCTTCAGCTTCCATTACTATGTCGTAGCTTCCGTCACCGTCGGTATCTATATTGAGAACGGTGGTATCGTCAAGAGTTGCTACGGTGTCTATAGCTGTTTTTCTTGTAATGTCAATGTTTTTGAAGGTACGCTTGTCGGTGTAGTCACCTTCTTCATCCATAAACTGAATGGTATAGGTCATCTTACCTCGGCCTGTGCCTTCTATCTGAATATCGTATTCGGGACCTTCCTTAAGTCTTAGTATCTTGGTTTGGTCTCCGTCCTCATTATCCTGGAAGAAGAGCACACCAAAGTCGGTTCTTGTCTTGGGTTTCTTGCCCGAGGAAGAAAGCTTCTTGCCTTCATAGGCTACCGTTACGTCTACAGGACAAGCTATGGTAATATAGATGTATCTCTGACCTTTTATGGTTTCGGAGATATCTCCGAAGAAGTATTTAAGGTCTGCTGCGTTGTCAACTTCAAAGTGACATCCTTCGGAGGCTATTCTGCTCATTCTGTCCTGAACAGCAGCCTTGTCGGAAAGCTGATGGAAAAATCCAAGTGTGTAAATTATTATGTCTTTTTCCTTAAGTGTCTGAGCATAGTCTACGAGATCTTCACCGCACTTACCCATATTTTCTTCGCCGTCTGTCATAAGGATGATAATCTTCTTTTTGGCATTTCCTGCATCCAGCAGCTGTTCTGCAGCTACAAGACCGCTTTCGGTATTGGTGCTTCCGCCGCTGTGGGAGTTATCTATTTTATTTTTAAGCTTTGTGGTATTCTGGGAGAAGCCTGAGAGCACTTCGGAGTAGCTGTCAAACTTTACAACAGCTACAGCTACATTTTCACCTACGGTAGAATCTATAAATTGCTTTGCTGCCTTTTTGGTTTCCTCTAACGGAGTTCCGTACATACTTCCGGAATAATCCAGTACCAGAACGACCTGTCTTTCGGCGTCTGTTATTTCTGTTTCGGATACTCTGTAGCCGCCGCTTCCTGTGACTTTTACTTCGCAGGAAGAGTAGGCAGAGTCAGATTTGCCGTATATTTCTTTTGCTTCTTCGACACCTTCTGTAAGTGTGGATGAAGAGAGCAACATGCTGTTGACAAATACTTCAAAGAGAACTTCGTTACAGTAATCCACAGATACCTTGTCGTCAAAGCCTACCACAGAGTATGCTCCTCTGTCGAGAAGGGCTGATGTAATGCTTGTGTTTGCACTGCTGTAGCAGGTACCAAGATACCATATGGATTCTTCAAGAGCAGAAGGTTCAATGTTTCTTGTAAGGAACTTACCGTTGATAGCAGCTCTTTCGTCGTTGGTAAATACTATGTTTCCTGCAACTATGTCGGGAATAAATTCTGTTAAACTTCCTCTTAAGAAGTCATAGCTGTCAAGATACTGACCTGTTATTATAAATGTCTGTTCCATACAAAGCAATCCATGGCTGTCTATAAGTACAATTCCGTAGTCGCCCAAGGAAGAAAATGCTTCAAGGTTGGCGTGGCTTGCGCAGTAGTCATTGTAATCACCGCCAAGAGCTTCAGAAATCAGATGTCCTGCGCTGTTGAAGTCGCTGTAATATAAACCGTCTGATTCAAAAGGTCTTAAAGTAGCAACATTGGTGTTGGAGATAGGAACACTTATATCCAAAGAACCTACGTTGTTTTCGGCTGCGTAATAGTCTACACCGTTGCCCTCGGGTACTGCATAAGCGCCTGTTCCCTTTACATCGTCGCTAAGTTCTTCGTGCCACATACCGGTAATGTCATATACAGATGTATAAAGAATGGTTTTATGTGCGTCATCAATAGAATATGATTTAATTTCCGAAGAAGATTTAACATATGCTTTTGCATCGTTAAAGCTCTTGGAGGAAATTTCGTTGAGAAGAGTTCTGAATTTGGAGAAATCGTCATCGGTAAGATCTCTGTATACAGAAATTGTCAAAGGTACGCTTTCTTCGTTCTTGTCTTTATATACAATGTGGTAGTCCTGACCGCCTACAGCAGAGGTATCCACAGTATGAGAACCTGAATATATACCGTCTCCGGAGGTAAGGTCGCCGTTGGAACCATTATCATTGATATATGTAATCATATTGTCGTCGGAGTCAAAAATAGCAAGCTTATCTTTGCCGATGCTGTCTGCACCTTCGTATTCTACAGAGAATACAATCTCTGCGGTTTCACCGCTTTTAACGTTGGTAATATCGGCTGTAAAGTTGTGGAAGCCTTTGCTGAGGCCAACAACCTGCTGGGATTGAGTTCCCGAACTGGAGGTTTCTCCGGGTTTGGCTCCTTCTTCGCTTGGGGTGCCGTCTTCTGTGGTTGCTTCTTCACCTGTAATGGCACTTCTCATACCAAGTACGTCAAAATGCCAGCCGGCAACACCAAGACCTGCCAATACTACAAGTACCGCCAGAATAATAGCGGTAATTATAAGACCGGTATTTTTCTTCGGTTTCTCCGCTTTTTTGCCGGAACATACGGGACAAAGCCCTGTTTCCGGATCCAAGGGAGAATTGCATTTTTCACAAAAAGTTTTCATAAGTAATCTCCTTGATATATAAAATGACTTTCCATATATATGATATTACTATTAATTGCAAATTTTGTCAACGGAACAATACTACAAATATAAGGTCTGAAATTCAGTAATTATGCCGTAGTATAAATAGCCATTGGAGTTCTGATAGTACCCCAATGGCTATTAGTTTTTCGATATTTATATGTTTTCAATTTCGCAAAAGACCTTTTCGTTTGCAGATTTCTTTGCTTTAAGGCACATTTCTGCACTTAATATGCCGGATTTCAAATTTGCGTGGGATATATCCTTACCGCGAACCACGTCGGCAAAGTTGTCTGTAAGCTTGGTGTCACCGCCAAAGTGATTACCGCTTAAGTCAAGAGTGTGAGTTTCGGTTCTCTGCTCGTTGTGATAGTGTATGGTTATTACACCTGTGTAGAAATCAAATTCCAAAGTAGCCAGATAGCCTATAAGCCTTGCGCCTCGTTTTGCTGCGCCTTTTCGTGCTACAAAGTTCTGGGTGTATACGGTATGTATTCCGCTTTGGTATTCCACAATGCAGCTTCCGCAGTCTTCGTTGCCTGTGTCTTTTGCAAAGCAGCAATATTCTCCAATGGAGTAGGGGTCGCCATAGGTAGCCACATTTTTTGCACTTTCGGGACATTCATTCTGCTTGGGGCAATCCGCACATTTTAAGCCTTCGGGCATATCTCCTTTAAATATAACCTTGGAGTTCATGGCGCATACTCTTACGGGTGTATCGTCCAAAAGATAGTTTATATAGTCTAAGTCGTGGGTACTCTTTTGCAGAAACAGTCCGCCGGTTTCGCTTTCGTCACGGTACCACTTATGGTAGTAGCCTCTGCCGTAGGGCACGTTGTTGTATGCCTGAACCTGAGATATTGTGCCAAGCTTTCCCGAGTTCACAATTTCCTTTACAAGCTCTGTCATGTAGTTTGTTCTTAAAGGAAAGGAAACCACGGTTTTGTTATTCATATGAAGAATTGTTTTTAATCTTTCTTTGTCTTCTTCATTGGTACAAACCGGCTTTTCCAAAAACATAGGTATGTTGTGCTTTGCACAGAGCATTGCATACTGTGTGTGCATGGAGCATCGTGTACCAATCATTATGCCGTGGGGCTTTTCTTTTTCTATCATTTCTTCTGCATCGGTGTAAAGGGTAATATCGGGAAATTCCTCTACCAGCAGAGCATCTTTGCCCTTGGGGTCGCAAAGAGCCGTAACATTAAAGTCTTTTTCTTCGCTTATCTGCTTTACAAGGTGGCAGATTCTCAAGCCTCCGCCGATTACGCAAATGTTATACATATTACTTGCTCCTTTATTCATATATAAGATTGGCTATTTATGTATGGCTGTAAAATCATTCAACAGTATAAATTTTAGCATAGTATATGAATAAAATCAAGTTAAGATTATATCGTTATTTTGTTGTTCTTTAGAGATTTTTATGGTTTTTTTGCTTTCTTTTCCGTCTACGGTATATGTAACATCATACTCACCGTAAAATCCTCTCACCATGGCTTCACCGTTTTCATCGGTTGTAACTTCCGCATCTGTGTGCCATACATTCTGTATAAGATTCTTAATGGTGTAGTATGCAGGCTTGGGGCTTAAGTCAAAGCGCAGAAGACCTCCGTAGTACACGTTTTCGCCCAAGGTCATATCCCCCTGACTTGCTTTGATTTTCTCGGGGCTGGGATCCCACAGGTGGGCATAGCCGTCCACGGTGTTCCAGTAAATAATTTGCTCCATATTGGGATGAGAGAACCATATTTTATAGAGGTTTTCTATGATTTCTGCCTGAATGGCTTCGTCTTCGGCATCATTGGAGTATGCCGGAATGGTTATCTCAGTTACCTGAAGGGGTTTGCCAAGGCGTGCGTATAAATCCATATGCTTCATAAGGTTCTCGGGGTCGTAGTAGGGACGGGTCTTTTCGTATTCATCCTCTTTTTTAAAGAAGGTGTGATACTGCATGCCGATTGCATCAAATCTGCAACCTTTAAGCATATTTGCTTCAAGGTATGCATAGTATTTGTCCGTTACTTTGCCTCGGTCTTCCCAGCATAATCTCATAATTTCATTTGGCACAAGCTTATTTTTAGGGAAGTACTTTTCCGCAAGCTTAAAGCACCATTCCATATAGTCCGGCTCGTCATAAATAGCTGTTCTGCCTTTTTCCCATTCCAGCTCGTTGGTTACTTCTATAGTGGGTATGGAGTCGGAGTACCTTTCGGATATTTCTTTATATCTTCTTTCAAGCTCGGTTTTGATTTCGTGTATACTTGCACCGTAGAGCCATTTGGGGAAGAAGCCTTCATATGCAAGGGCGTGTTCTCTCGGTTCTATGCCGTGTTCTTTGCAAAATTCCACACATAAATCCGGAGATGGTCTGCGGTATACCTTGGGGCTGTTTTTGCCATAACGGGGCTTGCCTCTTTCAGGTTCAAGTCCGTCCCAATAGAAGGGAATGGTAGCTATATTGAATACATCGGCAAAGTATTTTTTATATTTTTCGTTTTTTTCTTCGGTTTCAAGCTCATCGAGCATAAACAGGTTTGCACCGAATCGAAATTCGTGATTTTTCTGCTTAAGTGTAATCTTTACATTTTTAAGGGGGTTTCCATCGATGTCTTTAAGAGTTATGTGTGCATTGCCCTTGCGGTATCTTTCTATGCCGGCATCGGTAATGGCTTTTATAATGTCTTTTTGTTTTTCGAATTTTTCCAGAACTTTTCTTCTTTCGCTCATTTTAAATCACACTCCTTATGACCACATTATATGCTTCAAAGGGGTATGTGTAAATCCACAAAACAATATAAAAGGTTGACTTTTCGAAACAAAACATATAAAATATAACTTGTAAAATGAGGTGATTGTATTGTTTTTCGAAAGTGAGTCTTTATCATTTGAAATAGTAAATGTGTTTTATTTCAAGCAGGAAAACACCCGTAACCGAAATTACGGCAGAAGGCACGATGCTTTAAGCTTTCGTTTGGATTCAGATGTAATATTGGAAACAGAGGACAAGCAGATTGAATTGTCCTCCGGTGCTCTTACCTTTGTTCCGGCAGGGCTTGACTATGTGCGCAGAGTGGAAAAAGATGATTTCCTTGTGGTGGATTTTGTGAATTGCGGTGGGGCAAATACCGAAATAGAATATTTTTATCCCAACGACAGAGCAAAATATAAAACTCTTTTTGAACGGATTTATAAAATATGGCAGGAAAAAAAGACAGGTTATCGTTATATGGCATCCGCAGTATTTAATGAAATACTTGGGGAAGCCCATTGCGACAAAGCTTCGGTAAATCACGAGAGGTCAGGGATATATCCTTCAATTAAATATATTGAGGAAAACTATCTTAAAAGTGATTTCAGCCTTGCTTTTGCTGCTGAAAAATCCTATGTAAGTGATGTTTACTTCCGTAGAATTTTCAAAGAAGAATTTGGCATATCTCCAAAAAAGTATGTGATAAACAAAAGGATGGAATATGCCGTATCTCTTATAAAATCCGGTTATCACTCCATTAAAGAGATTGCATATCTTTGCGGTTACACGGACTATAAATATTTTTCCGTGGAATTTAAGAAGGCGACCGGAAAGTCGCCTTCTCAATACAGATAGTGGTATTGTCATTGCAACGAAGGGTATGCTCCGCCCACATCTGCACCCATATTGCAGGTGTAGATGATTTCAATCTTGTCGCCGTTTTTTAGGGTGTATTCCGACAGACTGTAGTTTAGAAAGCTACCGTTTACCCTATACAACCACCCCGACAAATCCCCTGCATCAAATTCATATATATTGCCTATACCCTCTATGTATATACTGTCATACATGGGGGTATATTCATATTCAAAGTGAATACGGTTTTGTTTCATTTCACGCAGGAGTACATTAAAGGCGGTTTCATTTTCATAGAATTCCACCTTTTTTTGCGGATAAATTATTCCGTTTAAAGGTATAATCTGCTTTTTTTCTTCTTTAACTTTGTGCATATTGTCAAGAATTGTGTGACATGTTACCGAAAGGGTGCAAGTCAGCTTGTCGGCGGTGTTGTTATTCCTATCATCTGAAGACGGTTCGTCGGGCTTGGCTTCTTCAACCTCTGTATCGGTCTTTGGTTCGATGTGAGTATCGTCGGATTTTTGGGTGCCTTTTGTCGAGGGTGCAGTAGCGTCGGTTGTTATTAATGGATTGACTTCGTCAGGCACTTTCCCGGTATCGGGGGTTGCAGGCACAAAGAAGCTTATTCCAAGAAGGACAGCCATTACAAAAGCAACTGTGATTATCCCTTTATGTTTTTTTAAAAAAATCATAGCTTTGCCTCTTTAAGCATGTTGTAAAGTATGTCGGCAATTTCATCTCTTGTAAGAAGCTTCTGGGGTGTGGAACTAAGCTCTGAAATATCAAGAATATTCTTTTTGTAGCAAAATGCAACAGCAGTATATGCCCACGAGGAAATATCCTTGTAATCTGCAAACTGGCACAAAATATTTCTTGCATCATTTTCTGTGATGGTTGTGTTTATGCCGCAGAGGGAAGCAGCACGGCATACCATTGCAGCAGCTTCTTCCTTGGTTATGGTGCCGTAGGGATTAAAGCTATTTTCGGAAACACCGTATATAATTCCGCTTTCGTAGGCAGAAATTACATGGGGTGCAAACCAGTCGTTTTCTTTAACATCGGAAAATTGTGAGCTTTTGCCGCCTTCAAGAGAGAGCGCCTTGGATATCATAACCGTAAATTCTGCTCTTGTTACGGCTTTGTCCGGAAGAAACATTCCTGTATCTGTACCGGATATTATTCCTTTTCCGGCAAGATTTTCTATTGCTTCTTTGTAAGGGTTTTCTGCTATATCCGGAAATGTTTTCTTTACCGTTTCGGGGTCTTGTTCAGGTTTGGTGTCTTCAACCTCTTCATCGGGCTTAACATAGACGCCTCCTCCGCCACCGCCTCCGGAGCTTTTCTTGCTAAGCTCTACTTCTATAGTTATGGTTTCAAAATTTTCAGCTTCTTCCGAAGATATTTCAAACTCGTCTTTCTCGGACTTATATCCGGACTTGCTAACCTTATAGGAATAGGTACCTGCTTCAAGAACAAAGGTTTTATCTCCGCTTTTTGTACCGTTTACGGAAACTTCGGCACTTTCGGGGTCGGTTTCAAAAATTACTGTCGCCTTGGGTGTAACAGAGTGGTGTATCTCTTCCATAGGGAAATCAGAAAAGTCAAATACCCGGTCACCGTTTTTAAACAGCATATATGCATTAAGGGCGCGCATTCCCTGCTCTGTTGCAAAGGTGTTTTCCATTGGCAAAAATCCGTCTTCGTCATCGTTTAACTGTGAGAAAAGTCCGTCAATGAGGTTTTTATTTTGTACAGTTTTGGGATTTATACCCATTGCACACAAAGCAACAATGGAAAGGGCTGTGGAGGGGGCATTGCCTGTCATACCGTTTTCATCTATAGATAAAATAAGTGTTTCGGTGCCGTTTTCTACGGCAGACTCTACTTGGGGATTTAAATCTGTATAGGGACTTAGTGCAAGGAGCATAGGCGTAAGCGCATCTGTGCCGAATTCCATATCAAGCCATTTGTCGTTATTTTCTACAGCGTAATTTATAAGTGCTTCCATTGTTTCGGTGGGAGTATAATCTTCTCCTTCGCCCAAAGCAATAATTACGTAGGGAAGGGTGTACACGTTGGATACTTCTTCAAAGTTGGTTTCTATGGTTTTAAGAAGTTTTTCGGGAATGTCAAGCAGTTCACCATCTTCGGTGTAAGCTTTTTTTGCATTATAGCCCATTGACCGCAGTGCTATAATAGCTTTTGCAAGGTCGCCGGGTTTGTTGCTTTTGGCACTAAGGTCTATTGCATAATCTGCAATTGCCTGCTTTGATTCTTCGGAAAGGCAATAGGATGTATCTTCGTAGATTTTTCCGTAGTCAGCAATATCTGCCGCAAACCAGAGGGCATTTCCGTCGGACATTTCTTCGTCCGAGGAGTATTTTTCCGCAAGGGTGTGAAGAATCGGTTCTACGTCGATTTCTTCGGATATATTTACAATGCACACGGGGGCACAGATAGCGGTAACTGTGTTATCACCCAAAGCTTTGCTCTTTGTTGCGGAAATAATGTAGATGCCTTCTTCCTCAAGGTTTAAGGTGACATTTCCCTCGCTGTCGGTGAGGTAATCTGTTTCTTCTCCGTTTACGGTAATCAGAGCATCAGCACAGGGGGAAAATACCATATTCCAGTTTTCGTCATAGCCTGCTTCATATAGGGTAAGAGTTATTTCTTCGCCGGTTTCTGCACTTTTGGTATATGTGTCAAATTTGGTGTAGCTCTCGGTGTCAGGGAATAAGTTTTCGTTGATACGCACGTCAACATAGTAGCCGTCTTTAAGCTCGTGATTAAGATCGTTTACTATTTCGGTTCCACCATTAACCTGATAGTTGAACAGGTCACTTGTGTCATTCCAGAGCATAGCTATGGCAAGACCGTATTTGCCCTCATATGATGAGTAGGCAGCTTCGCCTTCGGAATGGTACATAGAGTGGAACTCTCTTAGTACCGTGTCGAGATTGGGGTTTTCCTCTTCAAGATAAACGGGAACACAAGCCAGGTGATTTCCGTCTTTTCCGGAAAGAATTCTGCCGTATTGGGACAGGGTAACATATACTGTGATACCGGCATAATCTGCAAATGCAGAAGGGGTGACAATGCCAAACAGCATAACGAAGCATAACAACAATGACAGTAATTTTTTTGTTTTCATTATTATGTTTTCCTCCTTAAGCAGCTGCGTCAGTATACAAACCCGTTTTGGGTGCGTGTTTTTACGCCACTGCATTGTTAAAATACTCGCAAATGCGTCAGCATTAGCTCCGTTTTTGCCTCGCATTGTCGCAAAAACACAGCACCGAAAATTCTTTGAACCAAAACAAGATAAAATAGATTGTTTTTCA
>JAZQFN010000078.1:0-37321 GCA_045539515.1 Clostridia bacterium | reverse complement strand
CTGCCGAAGTTAAAGCAAATTCTGAAAAGGATGTTGTTTTGCCGATAGAACCCACCGAGGATATTATTGTAGTATCTTTTACCGATGAAAACGGAAGAACAAGATATACCGATGAATTTACAGAAAGCGATGAGGGTATAGTCATTACAGCAAACGGCAATGTTAAGATTTCTATAATACAGAGTGAAAGAACTCAGTATACAGATGTTCACAGCAATAATCATTGGGCAACAAAATCTGTAGATTTTGTCGGTGCGCTTGGTATTATGAAAGGTATAGGAGATGACAAGTTTGCCCCGGATGCGCATTTGACAAGAGCTATGCTTGTTACAATACTTTACCGTGCAGAAGGTGAACCCGAAGTAGATGCAACAAATAGCTTTGAGGATATAGAAGATAATGCATGGTATGAAAAAGCAGTTTTGTGGGCAAAGCAGAACGGCATTGTAAATGGTGTAACAGAAACGGAGTTTGCACCGAATGACAATATTACCCGTGAACAGATAGCAACGATTATGCATCGTTACGCAATGTATAAGGGCGATGATGTAGAATCAGGAGAAAATACAAATATTCTTTCTTATGATGATTCTGACAGCATTTCCGATTATGCAATAAGCTCTATGCATTGGGCAACCGGAAGTGGTTTAATTAAGGGTAAAACCGAGAGCACATTAAATCCGCTTGACAACGCTACAAGAGCTGAAGCTGCAACAATAGTTTACAGATTTGTTAAAGCGAATTTAATATCAACGCAAAACTAACCACCAAAGGCACTCCAATCGGGGTGCCTTTGGTATATCTTTACGACATGTTTTTTACGATAAAATGATTCTTTTTCAATTTATAATTCAGCAGAAATAATTAATCATAACCATCCGTTTGACGGGTGGTTATGATTACAATTGGGCAAACAATTGTTTATTATATGCTTTTTTTATCAAAAAATATTGAAAAACAGCAGAAATAGTAGTATAATTAATTTAAAATGGGTGAATGTTTTTGAATGCAATTAAACAAAAAGTCCTATCCGTTCAAAATTTTGTTATTAAAAGGAGATTGTTGCTATGGAAAAGAAATTACTCTACACAGGAAAAACAAAAAATGTTTACGAGCTTCCCAACGGCAATTGCTTGTTGCTCTTTAAGGATGACTGCACCGGCAAAGACGGTGTGTTTGATCCCGGCGAGAACTCGGTAGGCCTTACAATTGAAGGTGTAGGCGATGTTAACCTTCGTATGTCTATATACTTCTTTGAAAAAATCAATGCAGCAGGTATCAGAACACATTATATAAATGCAAATCTTGACGACACTACAATGGAAGTTCTTCCTGCAAAGGTGTTTGGCAAAGGTCTTGAAGTTATCTGCAGATACAAGGCAGTTGGCTCTTTCTACCGCCGTTATTCCGATTACTGCACAGAAGGACAAGACCTTCCGGCTTATGTTGAAACAACCTTTAAAAATGATGCAAAGGGAGATCCACTCGTAACAAAAGACGGACTTGTTGACCTTGGTGTTATGACGGGTGAACAGTATGACTCATTAAAGGCACAGACACAGGCTATTACAAAAATCGTTGCAGATGACCTTAAAGAAAAGGGTCTTGACCTTTATGATATAAAATTTGAGTTTGGCTATGATGCAGACGGCAATGTAATGCTGATTGATGAAATCGCCTCCGGAAATATGCGCGTATACAAGGATGGCGAATATATTGATCCCATGACGCTTAATAAACTTTTCTTCGCGTAATGGGTGGCTTTTTCGGAACAGTTTCCAAAAGAGACTGTGTACTTGATATATTCTTCGGAGTAGATTATCACTCTCATCTTGGTACAAAGCGCGCCGGCATGGCTATGTATGATGTTAAGGATGGATTTCAGCGTCAGATTCATTCTATTGAAAACACACCCTTTCGTACGAAGTTTGAGAAGGATTTGACGGAATTTCACGGATGCTCCGGAATTGGTTGTATAAGCGACAACGATCCGCAACCTTTGCTCGTTCGTTCTCATCTTGGAGTTTATGCAATAACAACCGTTGGCATGGTAAATAACGCAGAACAGCTTATTGAAAAATATTTTTCCGACCATGGGCATCAGTTTATGGCAATGAGCTCGGGCAAGGTTAATACCACAGAGCTTGTGGCAGCCATTATAAACCAAAAGGAAGATTTGGTGTCGGGTATTCTCCATGCACAGGATGAGATAGACGGTTCTCTTACACTGCTTATACTTACATCAGAGGGCGAAATTATTGCCGCTCGTGACAAAGTGGGCAGACTCCCAATGCTTATAGGCAAGAATGATGAGGGCTATTCGGTAGCATTTGAGTCCTTTGCTTATGAGAAGCTGGGCTATGATGATTTTTATGAATTGGGTCCCCGTGAAATTGTCAGAATGACTGCTGATGGTATTGAAACAATTTCTCCTCCGGGAGATAAAATGAAGATATGTGCCTTTTTATGGACATATTACGGTTATCCCAATTCCAGATATCAGGGCAAGAATGTTGAAAAGATGCGATGCGACAACGGTAAAATTATGGCTCGTGATGAAGCATTGCGAAGCGGCATTCCCGATGTTGACTATGTTGCAGGTGTTCCGGATTCCGGGGTGCCTCACGCACTGGGCTACGCACATCAGAGCGGCAAGGAATTTGCCCGTCCTTTTGTAAAATACACACCTACATGGCCACGTTCATTTATGCCTGCCAATCAGAATGTCAGAAATCAGGTTGCCAAAATGAAGCAAATCCCTGTACCTGAGTATATAGAAGGTAAAAAACTGCTTCTTGTTGATGATTCCATTGTAAGGGGAACACAGCTTGGAGAAACGGTGGATTTCCTTTACAGTGCAGGTGCAAAAGAGGTTCATATGAGGTCTGCTTGTCCTCCTATTATGTATGGATGCAAGTTTTTGAACTTTTCGAGGAGCAATTCGGAAAACGATCTTTTGGCACGCCGTGTTGTTCAGGAGCTTGAAGGGGATGAAGGCAAAGAGCATCTTGAGGAATATGCGGATGCAAATACAGAGCGCGGTCAGTGTATGTTGAAGCGAATTTGTGAAATGCTTGGTTTTGACTCTCTCGGCTATCAGTCATTAGATGGCGTGTTGGAATCAATAGGAATTGATAAGGATAAGGTTTGCACATATTGCTGGTCAGGCAAAGAATAAATGAGTAATTTTTGAAAAACAAAAGCCTCCGAAGTTTCGGAGGCTTCGGACTGTCGAATAACCCGACTTTGCATTAAGCAAAAATCGGGTTATTCTTCGTTTTTATTAAAAATACGATAAAAGCAAGCAATTTGGAAGGGGTATTGTTCCTCTTCCATTTCCATTTTGCAAGCTTTTTTAAATTCATTGTTGCGAATTTAACCCTTACTGTTACCTGTGCAAGACCTGTATACGGTGTGTATCTCATTGCGTGCTTTTCTTTCGCATCTGCAAACACTCTCTCAATTTTCTCTTTTCGCAATTTGTATAAATCAGCATATTCCGGTGTCTGCCGAATATCCTCTACAAGTTTATCATATACATCATCAAATGCTACGCTATCGTGAACGTTGCCGGCTGTTACTACTGTTTCAAGAACAAAACCATTTTAAAAAGAACAACAGGGTCAATACTTGGTCTTCCAATTTCATCACCCAAGGATATTATACCATAAAACGAAGAAAAAGCCCAGACTTTTCTGGACTTTTTCGACAGTCTGGGGTATTCCGTTGGAATACCTTTTTTGTTTCTATAATATATTCCAGCTTAAATGTGATAATGAGCGAAAATGAGCGTTTATCAATAATAGTTTCACGTATTGACAATCGTTTTTGATTGTTTTACTATAAAATCAGAAGGGTATTTGTGAATAATATGCGAAAGGTAGATGCACACAATGAAACTTAAGAAAATTCTTTTTATTGTCTTTACCATAGTGCTTTATATGTCCGTTGCAGGAGCCTTAAATACCAATGCAGAGGATTTGTCCCTTGCTCCTGTTTCAACCCAACAAAGGCGAATGTGGACACAGAAAAACTATAATTCCAATGATTGGGTATATGAGCCATGGTCGTTGACTTTCTGGGGAAGAGTAAGCTACCTTCGCTTTGCATCAAATGACGTGGATGCTTCACGTATAAAAAAAGCAACAGTAAGAATGGATGCGCGGGCAAGAGAAAGCGAAAAAGAGGTGTATCTTGCCGCCCTTAATATTTCTGACACTTCGGCTCTTAAGGTGGAAACAAATCTTAATTCTCTTTCTTCCACCAACAGAGTTACAACCACCGCAAGCGCAACAAAGCTTATGCTTGACAGAAACGGGTACTATCTTCCTGAAATAGCTTCAACAGTTGTAAGCTATACAAAAGCCATTGCAGAAAATACCTCCACAACGGAGAACATATATCCGGAATCCAACATTGGTATTGAGTTTAATTATCCTTTGGAAATTGAGCTTGATGTTACCGATTCGGTTAAAGAAGCTTTTACAAAAGGAAATCATATGCAATATGTGCTGATTGCCGCTAAAGATGTGTACACATCAAATGGTGAGAATCTTTATGATATTGCGGAGTTTGATTCCTTTGCAAATGGTGTTGTGTATGATTCAAGGGGAAAGGTACTTAAAACTGTCGATAGCAGATTAAGCCTTGACACCTCCACACCTGTTTGCGGCAATGCAGGTTTTTACAGTGCATATGATATATCTGACCCGTATTTTTCATGGGTGTATCTTTTGCACGATTCCATAAGGCTTGATGTTGAGTATGTTACAGAAGAAGATGTTTTTAAGGAATTTGCAGACAGCATATCCGACGCAGAGGACTTTAAAAACAATGTTGATACCATATCCTCGCTTCTGGATGAAAACGCCTTTTCTTTGTATAACAAAATTAAAGACGACGAAAGCATTAACGAAAAATTATTTGCACTTATTAACGGAGAAATATCTCTTTCGGAATTTAAAAATAAATTTGCCGAAACGGTGGAAGAGCATTATTGGGGTGGAAGAGGTTTGGTTATTGATATAAAAACCGATCTAGGAGGCAGAAGAGGGACTATATCCGTAAACGGAAAAGACACAGTGCCACAGTCTGTCTATGCTCTGATAAAGGCGTATAACAGTAACGGGGATTTATTAAGAAATTACACCTCATATGTAAAAAAAGGCATCGGCTATTATAATGTCTACACCGATGAGGACAATATTGCAAATGTGGAGATTACTTTAACGTCGGATAAAGAGGGTAAATATTCTATTTCTGTAACAAAAAATATAACTATCGAACCATTAAAGCTTTCTCCTGTATTTATTACCGAGGCTGCAATTAAACAGGTAAAAACTTACTATCCGGATTCCACGGCGCAAAATATCGGAGAATATAAACGAAGCTTTCAGTTTGTGGAGCTTTGCAATTACACAGACGAAAGTGTGGATTTAAAGGATTATTCCTTTGTATACAATACAGACAGAGAGCACACTTTTAACTGGATTTGGGAGGATGGTGCAAACTCCATGCTAAACCCGGGAGAAATATATGTAATCGGGGTTTATTCTGCGGATACTGCGGCTTTGGGACTTGGGTATAATACCAATGATGAGCTTAAAAAATACTGGGATGAGTTTAGCAAAACCTACGGAGTAACTGTTTCTGTGGGAAACAGAGTTCTTATCGCCTGCGTGGAATCAGGCAAAACTACGGCAGAATCCCACGAACTTTCTTATCTTCCGTTAAGCTCGGAAGCCGGGGTAACCGTAACTGCAGAAATCAGAAAAAATGATGAATGTGTTACCAAAGTATGTCTTGAGGAAGATGGTGTAGTAGACAAAGGCTTTTCTTATCAATTTTTACCTTCTGCAAAAGAATCGGAATATGAAGAATTTTTGTTTTCAACCGGTAATTTCCCCTTTGCGTTACTTGATGAACAAAACCTGAATTACTGCGAAAAGGTTTATCATAGCACCACCGAGGCACTTAAGGTAATGTCCTATAATGTTCTTGCCACAAACGAAGCAGGCAGAACTGTAGATGAGCGTTTTCCGCTTTTTATAAGAACAATTAAAAACTACGATGTAGATATTCTGGGTATGCAGGAAGTAAATTACCTATGGATAAGTCATCTTAAAGGGGACAGCCTTTCGGATTACGGATGCATCGAGGGGTATTCCACATCTGTAAAAAATTATGATACAATTCCGGCTAATATATGGGACCTTATGAACCCCATATATTATAAAAAGGATAAGTTTACACTTCTGGAAAGCGGAAAAGCCTTCCTTACTCCGGACGGACTAAGAGCCACCAAACAGTGGGACAGTATAAATATGAAGCGAACTATGACATGGGCTGTTCTTGAAAATAAAGAAAGCGGAGAAGTTACAACGGTTATAAATGCTCACCTTGTTTTAAGCGGAAAAGAAGCAAGAACAGAGCAGGTAAAGCTTTTGTATCAAAAGGGTGAACAATTAAAGAAAAAACACGGCGGAGGAATTGTAATACTCGGCGATCACAATTTTATGGAAAGCACCGAACCCTATATTGAATATTTAAAGGGAGGGGTTGTTGCAGATTCCAAATACCTCACAACAAATCATGTATCAAAAGCTACGGACACAACCTTTGGTCAATATACTGCAACATATGGAAGTCCTATTGATTTTTGTATGATAAGTCCCGGGGATTACATAGTGGAGAAATATGAGGTGTTCGACGGCATATATACCGATGGCACCGTAAGCGACCATTCTGCCGTGTATACGGAGCTTCTTGAAAAATCTGCCGCAGACATACCTTTTGCAAAGGTGGTGTCCTACGACAAAGAAAATAACACCGCCAATATTCAGTTTAACAATAACGGTGATTGTGCTGTTGTGTTTGCCGATTATGATGGGGATAAGCTCTTAAATACCAATGCTCTGAACTTAAGAATAAACGGTATATGCTTTGAGGAGATAGTTAATACAAATACCGGTTTCACCTTGGATAAAGGAGATAAGATATTCGTTTTTTCATCAAATAACATTGCACCTGTGTGTGATGAATATATTGTACAGTAGTTTTATGTGTGACGAAAGATGAAATCCTTCCCCTTGAAGGGGGCCCTTTGAAAAATTATCTCTAATATAACATGAGCATAATAAAATAATGGGAGATGGCAAATTGATTTGCCATCTCCCTTACTTTATTATTCCACGCCTTGGAAAGTATACCCAAGTTCATTTACTGTATTTTCTATTTCCACCACATCCTGCATTTCATCACTTACAATGGTTGCGGTTTTTTCGTTGAGATCAATGCTTATTTCACCAAACTTACTAAGCCCTTCGGTTACTCTTGCGGCACATTTTTCACACATCATACCTTCAATTTTCACCGTAAGCACAACCTTTGCGGCTTCCATAGCTTCCTTTTGCTTTTTGATGTTTTCGTCTGCTTCCTTTGCGGCAAGGTATGCCTGCTTTCTTGCCTTAATGTAGTAGAAAGTGGTTACTGCTATAAGAACAATTAATATAGCAATTCGTACAATTTTCCAGTTCATATTAAATTCCTCCGTATATTATTTACTATACATTCTGTAAAGCTCTGCATATTTTCCATTCCTTGCCAAAAGCTCCTGATGACTGCCTGTTTCTTCAATGCCGTTTTCTGTAAGTACTATAATTCTGTCGGCATTCTTAATGGTTGTAAGACGGTGAGCTATGGTAAGTGTAGTGCGGTTTTTAGCGAGCTGTTCCAGAGAACATTGTACTATATATTCACTTTCGTTGTCAAGGGAAGATGTGGCTTCGTCCAGTATTAAAATGGGCGGATTTTTCATAAATACCCTTGCTATGGAAAGTCTTTGTTTCTGTCCACCGGAGAGTTTTATCCCTCTTTCGCCGATGTATGTATCGTATCCATCGGGTAGAGCAGATATAAATTCGTGAGCTCCCGCAAGCTTTGCCGCAGATATTATTTCTTCCTCTGCAGCATCCTGTTTGGCATAGGCTATGTTTTCTCTTACAGTTCCCGAGAACAGGTATACATCCTGCTGTACAATGCCTATGTTATCTCTCAATGATTTTAAGGTAACATCCTTTATGTTGGTTCCGTCTATGTATATATTTCCGTCTGCAAGCTCGTAAAATCTGGGCAATAGGTTGCAAAGTGTTGTTTTACCGCTTCCCGAGGGACCGACTATTGCCACGTTTTCACCTTTTTGTATTTCAATGTTTATTCCGGTCAGCACATTGTCCCCGGTGTCGTATTTAAAGGTTACATTGTCAAAGAGGATATTTCCCTGTACGTCTTTAAGCTCTTTGGCATTCTCGCAATCTTTTATGACTATGGGCTCACTCATTATCTGATTGAAACGGTCAATGCCTGTAATGCCTTTCTGGAACTGCTCCGTAAATTCCACAATTTTGCGTATTGAGGTTATAAGGGTTTGTATATAGAGGAGATATGCCACAAGGTCTGCGGGGCCTATGGAGCCTTTTATCATAAATACAGAACCTAAGATTATAACAGCAACATACATAAGTCCATCGAAAAACCTGGTACTTGCCTGAAATCTTGCCATATATTTGTAGGCTTCTTTTTTGCGACGGTAAAATCTTTTGTTGCCTTCCTGAAATTTTGCATTTTCAAATTCTTCGTTGGCAAAGCTTTTTACCACTCTTATTCCCAAAAGGCTGTCCTCAAGGGAGGAGTTAAGCTCACCGACTTCTTCTCTTTGCTTTGCAAAGGCATCCTTCATTTTGCCCCTGAACAGTGCAACTGCAATAAGCATAAGGGGAAGTATAAGGAATAAAAGAAGGGTAAGGGTAAAGTTTATACCGCTGAGTATTATAAATGAGCCGGTTATTTTAATTACTGCTATAAATACTTCTTCGGGAAAATGGTGAGAAAATTCTGTTATATCAAAAAGATCGGTGGTTACTCTCGACATTATCTGTCCGACCTTAGCATTGTCATAGTAATTATAAGATAATTTGGTAAGGTGAGAGAAGATATCTCTGCGCATATCGGTTTCTATCTTTGTGCCTGTTATGTGTCCTACATATGCCATAAAGTAGTTTGCAGCCGTGTCCATAAGTTTTAAGAAAAGGTACACTCCGCCAAGTCTTAATAAAAGGCTTATGGTGAGCATAGCCGGGGTGTTTATGGCGGTGTCTGTAATGTGGCGGACTATAAGCGGTTGTACCAGCTCGCATACTGTGGAGAATACCGCGCAAAGCAGGTCTATAATTATGAGCCATATGTAAGGCTTGTAGTAGGGGACAAAGAGTCTGAAACTGCTTAATTTTGAACTTTTGTTTTTCATGATGTGTCCTTTCGTAATTTTATCGTATTTCAATAATTGACGATAGCAGTCCTCTTTCCGGGCCAAGACCTCTGTGGGAATACAGGTCATCTTTATTGCACATAGTGCACAGGTCGCTTACGGCAATTTTTGTAACGCCGGCATTTTCAAGTATATGTTTGTTTATTAGCATAAGGTCAAGGTAGTGTTTACCATTTTTACTTATGATTGCATCTGTATATCCGAATTTATCCATAAACTGATTGTAAAGTTCTTCCGACACCTCGTAACATTTTCTGCATATGGCAGGTCCTATGGTACATACCACATCTTTTGGATTTGTGCCAAAGCGAGCAGACATTTCTTTAAGGGTTATTTCTGCAAGATTATCAAAAGTACCTCTCCAACCGCAATGGGCGTTGCCTATGGCTTTGTTTTTTGTATCTGTGTAGGTTATTGGTACACAGTCTGCAGTGTGTATAACCAAAGCTACGTTCTTCTTATCCGTAATAAGGGCATCCACGTCGGTATAATCTCTTTCTTTGTATATTCCTTTGCCACGGTCATCCTCTGTTACATAACGTACATTGGCGCTGTGGGTCTGAAAACCGAACACAAGGTTTTTGCTGTCAAAGCCTGCAACTTTGCAAAATCTTTCATAGTTTTCGGTAACGTTTGCCGGGGTGTCTTTGGTATTGTATCCGAGATTGAGAGTGCCGAGGGCATCACCTTTTGATACACCGCCGTGTCTTGTGGATACAGCGTGGTTTACAAAATCGTACTCGTCCAGTATTTTATATTTAAGGTATGTTACGCCGTCATTGGTTTGTATGCGCATTATTTCGGATTTCGTTTCAACCATATCCTTTCGTTAACAATATAAGCAGTATATCCAAACAAGGTACCGAGGAGAGCACCGGCTATTACATCAGTAGGGAAGTGTACACACAGGTAAAGTCTGGATAACCCCATCAGTACTGCAAAAACATACAGAGGAACAGACCATTTCTTATAATATTTACTTATTGCAAAAACCGATGCAAAGGAAGCACATGTGTGACCCGACGGGAAAGAGCCGTCACTGAGGTGTGGGATAATTATTTTAAGTGCCGTGTCAACCTCATAGGGACGGAGTCTGTCTACAAGGGGTTTTATGCATAGGTTTGTTATTACAAGACAGAGTATAAGTGCTATGGCGTTACAAACGCCGGATTTCCTTGTTTTGGAAAAGCAAATCAGCATCAGGGCAATTACAATCCACATCCAGCCTTTGTCACCCAAAAAGGAGATAAACTTAAAAATGACATCAAGCACCGGGTGGGTAAGATGATGATTTATATATTTAATTATTTCAATTTCAAAACCATTCATAACTACACACTCCCGATAAATATTCTACTATATTTTATTACCCGCCGTCAAGGAATAATATTATATTGAAAAACATAAAAATTAATATTTTTTGCAGCAAAAAGCAATTTTGGGTATTGGAAAAAAATATTATATGTAGTATAATAAATACATAATGAACACTAAGGAGGAATTTGGTATGAAAAAAGTATTGGTATTTATGGTGTTGTGTCTTGGTTTATGCTTTACTACCGCATATGCATCGGAAGCAAAGGAATTAACCAGAAGTGAATTTTGCACACAGATGTATACCATAGTAAAGTATACCGATTGTATGGGCAATGTGGAAATTACAAAGACATTTGAGGATTGCGACGACAAAGCCGTAAATGAATTGTGCACATTGGGTATTACTTTCGGCAGAGAAGAGGGAAAATTTTATCCTGATGACAAAATAACCCGACAGGAGGCTGTTGCAGTATACGGCAGACTTTGTAAGTATATGAATCTCCCCGTAAACCTTTCGGAATATACATACAACGATGATAGTGCTATTGCCGAATGGGCAAAGGAAGATGTGTACATAGCATATCATGCGGGTATTTTGGAGGACAGCGAAAACGTAAATCCTTTGGAAGGTATTACCGCGGATGAAGTTGACGAAATATCCAAAGCTTTCTGTACAGCATGCACCGGGGAAACTTATCCTCCCAAGAATAACTGATTTGTTAATAAATATCCGACAAATATCTTAATGAAAACGCTTGTTGCCAAAGAGAAATTGGCAATAAGCGTTTTTTGCAAATAAAAAAAGCTTACTGTCAATATTGTATGATACTGACAAGTAAGCGTTATTTATTATATTTACCGTTTTTGGTGGGTTTATTATTGAAGCCTTAGTTAGTATAATTATCGAAATATCCCTGTACCAATACAATTGGTGTACCTTTATCACCGGAACCGCTGGTAAGATCACAAAGTGAACCTATAAGGTCTGTAAGCTGTCTTGGTGTAGTACCTTGAGAAGCCATATTGCCTACAAGATTATCATCTTTTGCTTTGATGCTTTCGGATATAGCTTTTTTGAGTTCTTCACCGCTCAAATCCTTAAAGTCGTTGTCTGCAAGGTACTTAAGCTTAAGCTCATTGGGAGTACCCACAAGTCCATCGGTAAAAGCAGGGGATACAACCGGGTCTGCAAGCTCCCAGATTTTACCCTGGGGATCCTTGAAGGCGCCATCGCCGTATACCATAACTTCAATGTGCTTACCTGTCTTTTCGAGGATCTTTGCCTGAATGTCAAGCACAAGCTGTTTGCATTCCTGGGGGAAAAGCTTTATGGTATCTTCTGTGGATTTGTTGGAGCCGAGAAGTCCATATTTTTCGTTGAAACCGCTTCCGTCAACGGAGGAGGTCATAATATCATCAAGACCGCATACAATTTTTGCACCTGCCGCCTTAAGAATTCTCTTGGTGCGGGCTCTTGTATGGATATCACAGGTTAAAACGCAGTCTGTGTAGTTTAAGATTGTCTTTGCCTGGTTTGCAAATATAATCTCTACGTCACAGCCTTCGCCTTTGATGATGCTGCCGTAGTAGTCCACATAGTCTACTCCGGTAAATTCGTGTTTGTTTTCGCCAAAAAGTTCTCTGTATCTTTCAAGTGTTAATACATCGGAATAGGGGTTGATACCGGCTTCGTCTATCTTATCCAGGCTCACAAGTTCATTTCCAACTTCGTCACTGGGATAGCTTAACATAAGTACAATCTTCTTTGCGCCTCTTGCAATACCTTTTAGGCATATAGCAAAACGGTTACGGGACAAAATGGGGAGAATAACACCAATTGTTCCGCCACCAAGTTTTGTTTTTACATCCGCTGCTATAGCATCTATAGATGCGTAATTACCCTGTGCTCTTGCCACGATGGACTCTGTAATGGATATTACATCTCTGTCACGGAAAGCAAAGCCTTCGCTTTCGGCTGCTGCAATAACACTGTCGGAAACTATTGTTACAAGGTCGTCACCCTTTCTTATAATGGGACAACGAATACCTCTGGAAACAGTACCAACCAATCTTTCTGTGTTTGCCATAATTAATCAACTCACTTATAATAAATTTTTTCATTTTTGACATACGTATTTTTTACCATACAATTTTAGCACTTTTTTGTGCATATTTCAATAGGAAATTTAATATAATTTCTTATTATGTAGAAATTTTATAAATTTAACCTCTGCATTAAAAAGATTTTTTTGCTATATTTTTTTGCTATGAAAAAACTGTGTGAAAATTTCTTTTAACCTATTGACAAGTTGTAATAATGAGTGGTAAAATAGAAAAAATCAATATTACAACAAACCGTTGAAGCAGAGAAAAATCAGGTCACGTTTCTTTGAGCGAGTGGATTACGGTGTGAGTTCCACAGAAACCCCTGAATAATATGGACTGCTGAGGGTGGCGTTAAATGCGCCGACGCAGGGCACGCGTAAGATGCCGGGGATATGATGGTATCCTTAAAGAGGAGTCTTTTACAAGACTTAAACCAAGGTGGCACCGCGGATGATTATTCGCCCTTGACTTGTATATCACAAGACAAGGGCTTTTTTGTTGTAATGCTGTTTTAAAATTATTTTAGGAGGCATTAATTATGAACAACTACAGAGAATTTGATAATTATGTTAAGGAGTATCCTTCCAAGGACGGTTTCTTTGGAGAGCATGGTGGGGCTTATCTCCCTCCCGAACTTGTGCCTGCTTTTGAAGAAGCAGACAAAGCATACGAGGCAATATGCCATTCTGCTCAGTTTATAAACGAACTTCGCAGAATACGAAAGGAATTTCAGGGAAGACCCACACCGGTATACCACTGCGAAAGACTTTCCAAGCTTTTTGGCAACTGCCAGATTTATTTAAAGAGAGAAGACCTAAACCACACAGGCGCGCACAAGCTAAATCACTGCATGGGCGAGGGGCTTCTTGCAAAGTATATGGGCAAGAAAAAGCTTATTGCAGAAACAGGAGCCGGTCAGCACGGTGTTGCCATAGCAACAGCTGCTGCTTACTTTGGCATGGAATGTGATGTATACATGGGTGAAGTTGACATTGAAAAACAGCACCCCAATGTAATCCGTATGAAGATGCTTGGAGCAAATGTTATTCCCGTAACTCATGGACTTAAAACCCTTAAAGAAGCTGTTGATGCAGCATTTGAAGCATACCTTAATGAATACGATAACGCAATTTATTGCATAGGCTCGGCATTGGGACCTCATCCCTTCCCCAAGATGGTTCGTGATTTCCAGTCCATTATTGGTCAGGAAGCCAGAGAACAGTTCCTTGAGATGACCGGTAACTTCCCTGATGCGGTATGTGCTTGTGTTGGCGGCGGTTCAAACTCAATCGGTATGTTTGTTCCATTCCTTGCAGACCCTGTGGAAATCTACGGCATAGAGCCTCTTGGCAGAGGCAGTAAGATAGGTGACCACGCAGCTACCATGGCGTACGGTACCAAGGGCAGACTTCACGGCTTCGACAGCTATCTGCTCCAGGACGAAAAGGGTGAGCCCCTTCCTGTATACTCAATTGCCAGTGGCCTTGACTACCCCGGTGTAGGTCCCGAACACGCTTTCTTAAGAGATAGGGGCAGAGTAAACTATGTAACTATTTCCGATGAGGAAGCTATGGAAGCCTTTTTCCTGCTTTCCCGTTACGAGGGAATAATCCCTGCCATAGAAAGTTCCCACGCGGTTGCATATGCCATTAAGTATGCCAAGGAACACCAGTCCGGTTCCATTCTTGTATCGCTTTCCGGCAGAGGTGACAAGGACATAGACTATGTTTATGAAAACTATGGCTGTGGTGAAAAATTTAAGCTGGATTATGATGTAAAATAATGTACTAAAAGCCCTTTGCTTCGGCAAAGGGCTTCAGACTGTCGAAAAAGAACGCACCGCAAAGTGAATATAAAAAATATTATTCTGTGGCAGATTGGAGAGAATAGTATGAAAAAAGAAGAAATTCAGAGATTATTACAATCCCAAAGAGAGTTCTTTGACAATGGCAAAACTCTTGATGTAAAGTTCCGCATACAGATGCTTAAAAAGCTCTACACAACAGTAAAAAAGTATGAATCCGAAGTTCTTGAAGCACTTAACCAAGACCTTGGCAAAAGCCGCTTTGAAGGCTTTATGTGCGAGGCAGGACTTTGCCTTACGGAAATAAGCTATCTTATACGTCACACAAAAAAGTTTGCAAAAAGAAAAATTGTGTACAGCCCCATAGCTCAGTTTGCATCTGTAAGCTATAAGCAGAATTCACCTTATGGAAATACCCTTATTATGAGCCCGTGGAATTATCCCTTTTTACTTACAATAGAGCCTGTAGCCGATGCAATTGCGGCAGGCAATACAGCTATTGTTAAGCCCAGCGCTTATTCGCCCAAAACGAGCGAAATCATATCAAAGATAATCGGCGAAGTTTTTCCAAGGGAATATGTGGCTGTTGTAACCGGAGGCAGAGAGGAAAACGCCTGCCTTCTGGAAGAAAAATTTGATTTCGTGTTCTTTACCGGAAGTCAGAACGTAGGCAAAGAGGTACTTCGTCACACAGCAGAAACCCTTACGCCTGCTGTTCTTGAGCTTGGGGGAAAGAGCCCCTGCATAGTTGATGAAACTGCCAAAATTCCCCTTGCCGCAAAGAGAATAGTTTTCGGTAAGTATTTAAACTGCGGACAAACCTGCGTAGCTCCCGATTACATTCTTTGCCATAGAAGTATTAAAGACAAATTGGTTGAAGAGGTTAAAAAACAGATTGCAAAGCAATACGGCGAAAAACCTCTTAATAATCCGAACTACGGCAAGATTGTAAATGAAAAACACTTTGAGCGAATCTGCTCTCTTATAGATAAGGACAAGGTGGTTTACGGTGGTAATATAAATAAGGACACCCTGCAGATAGAGCCTACTGTTATGGACAATGTTACCTTTGATGATGCGGTAATGGGTCAGGAAATCTTCGGACCTTTAATGCCCATAATTACATTTGACAGTATTGAAGAAGCAGTAAAGCATCAAAGCAGCCTTGCAAAGCCTCTTGCTTTGTATATGTTTTCTTCAAACAGGAAGAACATAAAGTATGTTACAAACCGTCTTTCCTTTGGCGGTGGCTGTATAAATGATACCATAATTCACCTTGCCACCAGCGAAATGCCCTTTGGCGGAGTAGGAGAGAGTGGAATGGGCAGTTATCATGGAAGAGCCGGATTTGAAGCGTTTTCTCATACCAAGAGCATTGTTGATAAAAAGACATGGATGGACCTTCCCATGCGCTATCAGCCCTACAAAAAGCTCTATGAAAAGATGCTTAAGCTTGCCTTAAGATAATTTCGAAAAATTTTCGAAAGAAAATGTGTTGACTTTTATTATCAAAGGATTATAATAAGTAATCGGCAGAGAAAACTGCCGATTATTTTTGTGTAATGGAGTGTTTGATTTTGAACAATATCAACTTTGATTCAAAAGACTACAAGCGTTCAAGAGCAGCATATATGGTTCAATGTACCATAGAATACTTTGTAAGTCTTCTTGTAGCAGATGCTTTCCTTGCAAAGCTTTTAAGCTATATAGGCATAAGTGACTCACTTGTAGGTATAATTTCTTCATTTATTTCTCTGGCATTTTTGTTTCAGCTTTTGTCTATCGCCCTCGTTAAGGGTATGAAAAATACTAAGCGTACTGTTATTATTTTCGACACAATAAGCCAAGTGTTTTTTATGAGTATATACCTAGTGCCTTTTATTCCCGTAAATAATGTGTTAAAAACAGTTATAGTAATTGCGATGCTTCTTGTGGCATATGTATTTAAATATCTTGTTATAGGTATATATTTTAAATGGGCAAATTCATTTGTATCTCCCGACAAGCGTGGTATATATTCCGCCACCAAGGAAATGATATCACTTATTTCAGGCATTATATTCACTTTGGCAATAGGCTGGGTTGTGGACAAATATACAGCAAATGGTAATATTGAGGGCAGTTTTGTATTTCTGGGAGCAATGCTTTTATTACTTAATATTATCAATTTTATTACTCTTGTGCTTATAAGCCGTGACCGAACCGATGATTTGCCAAAGGAAAACACAACCTCATTTAAAACGGTTGCAAAGAAAACCCTTGGCAACAAGAATTTTGTAAATGTTATTATTCTTAACATGCTTTACGATGTTGGCAGATTTGCAAGCCTTGGATTTATGGGTATATACAAAACCAAAGAGCTTGCTCTTACCGTAGGCTTTGTTCAGGTCATAAACATGATAGCCTGCTTTGCAAGATTTGCAATATCAAGATCATTTGGCAGATTTTCCGACAGGACATCCTATGCCACAGGCATAAACCTTGCTCTGGTAATTGCCGCGCTGTCTTTTGGTATAAACATATTTACCACACCCGGTACATGGTGGATTATTGTAGTGTTTACGGTACTTAATACCGTAAGCGTAGCAGGACTTAATCAGAATATGTATAATATCTGCTACAGCTATGTGGAAAGTGACTACATAGTGCAGGCTATGGCAATAAAGAACAGCATCGGCGGTATTGCAGGCTTTCTTACCACTCTTGGTGCTGCAAAGCTTTTGGATTATATACAATCAAATGGCAATATGCTTTTTGGTATACATATGTATGGTCAGCAGTTCCTTTCGGCAATATCCTTTATTATCATGGCTATTGCAGTTGTGTTCTGCTATAAGGTGGTAAGGAAACAGCAGGTCATGAAACAGTAATACAAACTCATATAAATTAAGCTCAATACCGAGGCATATATGCATTGGCATTGAGCTTTTTTATTTTGCATTATTCAAATATTCCTGCTACACATATCTCTTTGTCCCTTGTCTGCAAATGAACGTAGTAACCTTTTTCGGTTTCCTTCATACAAAGCTCCAGTTCATCACCAAGGTAGGCAGGTTTTTTGTACAAAATTACAGCATCAGTAAAATAATAGTCAAAGGGCAGGGCGTCCATAAGTATCTCTGCGCTTTTTTCGTTGTTAAGATGCATATTTGTGTCCAGTTCTTTGTTGGATACTCTCACTGTGTACAGCGGAACGTCAATATCCTCTGTTTTAGGCTTTACATAGTTGAAAAATTCATCTCCGCCAAAGTCAGAATAGTCATAGGCATCAATTATTTCTTGAGGTATTTTTGACGGGCGAAGTTTTTGTGTGTCAAATATAAACCAGTCTGCAACGGTTTTTACCACACATTCACCATCCTGATAGCCTATGCAACCTCTTTGCGAAGAAGCTGCTTTTATGCTTTTTACCGAAGTTTCAAATTTTATGGGAGTGTGGGTTTTAACAGGCTTTTCAAAATGAATTTTAATTCCCCTCAATAGCCATGCAATATTTAAAGAACGCAGTTTTTCTATGCCGTAGCCGCAGCTTTCGGAAGCTTTTGTGGACACATCCTGAACCATATCCATTATGGAGGAGGGCTTAATTACGTCAAAGTTTTTATAGTCTCCGTATCTTGTTTCGTATGTAAAGTCAAGCATCCTATCACCTCATATTCGATATTATAATACAATTTTTTGATAATTTCAAGGGCTTATGCATATGTATCAATTTGACAAATGGCATATACAGTGATATACTTATTGTGAATGTATGTAATTATATTTAGGAGAGCGATTGCAAGTGAAAAGCACAATTAAAAAATCTTTTAAATTGAAAAATAAAATATTGGTTACCGGCGCAATGATTATATCTTTGCTGCTCGTTGTTTTCTTTATGTTGAGCTATGTATACAATGCTTCTGTGGAGAATTGTTACACAGAACTTGAAAATCAGGTTTCCAAGGTGAAATCAGATATTTATTTAAGGATGACTTCTGATTCCGAACAGCTTAAAACCATAGCAAATTTCGCCGGAAGCATACTAGAAAACGAAGAAATGACACGAATTTTTTCCTCTGCAAACCAAAACGGATTAACAGAGGATGACATGGCTGTTTTACAAAGTGAAATGACAGTAGTGTTCAATTCCTTTCAGGAAAGCGGACTTATAAACAATCTGGAAATTCTTCTCCCCGGTAATGAGCTTATAACCACGTCCGGCAGCTATAATGTAAACGGACAGATGTCTTTTGAAGAAATATCAAAAAAAGGTGTGTATGTTTCAGAAGTACGTACAAGTGTTATAAATAAAAACAGAAAGGTTATCCATAATGCAGTTCCTGTTAAAGCTCACGGCAAAACAGTTGCGATACTTATGGGTGTTATAGATGTGGAAAGTCTTAATGCCGTGTACAAGGACTTTCTTAAATACGAAGGTGCTCATATGCATCTTGTGGACGGAACAGACGGCAGCTTTATACTGAACACCGTTGAAAATGGTGTAAATAATATGAGCGACATAGAAATTCTCTCCGACAACAGAGACAAATATATTTCCGAGGTTTCCGGTGGTGTTCGCGGTAAGATGTCATTTGAATCCGGTGCAGAAGGATATGTTTTTGCAAGCTATGATGCAGTTCCCATAAATGACTGGCGTGTTATTGTAGCCATGTCTGAAGAAACGGCATTTAAGGATGCAAGAAGCAACATAGGCATTATGATACTTTTGTCAGTATTACTTGTGTTTATAATGGCTGTGTACATATTTTACTATTTCACTACGGAAAAAAACAGATACAATATCAGCAATACTGCCTCCACGGTAAGAAAGCTGCTTCTTGAATTCGGTCAGCGCAACGAAAGTCTTGACGAAGCTCTTGAACTGATTGCAAAAGCCGCTAAAGCCCGTTCGGCACTTTTTGTGGATATAGACGGTGAACGCTATGATTTTACTGTTCCGGGGTTAAAAGAACAAAGTCTTGATGTGAGAAAGAGAGTAGCTTTTACAAATAATCTTATAGGTTATGTAAAGGACCGCAAAAGAGAAATTTTTGCCAAGGTTGTAAGATTCAATGAAAATCTCAAGGTTGAAAACCCCGAGCTCTATGCCCTTATGGAAGAAGCCGAAATGGAAAACATTGTGTTTACAGCCATCTGGGACAAAAGCGATCAAGTTGGAGTAATTGGAACAATTAATTCAAAAAAGGTTAATGACACTTCCGTGTTGCTTTGTGATGTGGCAATGTGCTTTCTTATGACTATGTACAACAGAAAGTACTTAAGCAAAACAGAACAGGCGGCAATCACAGACTCCCTTACCGGTCTTACCAATCGTATGGGATTTAATCGTGATGTACTCAATATAAAGAAGCGTGAAGTCTCGACTCTGGCGACTGTGTATATAGATGTAAACGAGCTGCACACCTTTAACAACAAGTACGGACATCTTGCAGGAGACCGTATGCTTGTGTATGTGGCAGATGCCATAAAGGAAGCTTTTGCCGGCCAATATATTTTCAGATGGGGCGGAGATGAGTTTATAGTTATAGCAGAAAATGTTTCTGCAGAGGAACTTGAGGAAAAAATCAAATCCATCCATATTAATTGCCTTAAGGAAAACTACCACGTTTCCGTAGGATATTCCATTTCCGAGGGAAATGCAGATATAGAACTTCTGCTTAAAGAATCTGAAAAAAGGATGTACGAATCCAAGGCAAGATACTACCAGGAAAAATCCGAAAAGGCAGGTTCGGAAAAAACGCCCGACGTTCATGTTTCTCATATTTCCACAGGCAGTGCCGACGTAGATGCTGCACTTACTATAATGAGTTTAAGATATCAGGGCATATATGTAGTTTCTCTCGATACCGACGAAGCAAGAGCTATTATGATTCCCGAGGACATTGAAGGTCTTCAGAATACCGATGTCTCGTTCAAGGAAGCTATAGGTATATATATGGATAAATATGTTGCCCCCGATTATCACAGACCTATTACCAATTTTATGAATTACGATTACATAAAAAATGTGTTCAAGAAAAACAATACACCAAGAATATACTACAAAAAGCTTGACGGTACGGAGGTAAGCATCACTGTTTATCCTGCCGATAACGGAAAGGCAAACGATACCATCTGGGTATTTGAAAAAAAACAATAACAAAAAACTGCAGAATCACTAAGGGTTCTGCAGTTTTTTTGCACTAATGTACCAAAACATACAAATGTGTGGCTGAAAATAGCCTTTGTTTTATTCGATCTTGCACCACAAAAAGGAGCACATACCTTCGGTATGCACTCTTTTTTCTGGTGCGGGTGTTCTTATAGGATTTACTTGAAAATGCAGTAATATCAAGTTTAAAAAAATGGTTTTAGTGAAATATCTCGCTTTGATCGATATGAAATAATTTACTGCGTAAATTGTGAAATAGAAAACTTCGTTTTCTGTGAAATGAAATAAATCCACATTCGCGTAGCGAATATTTCATACACCGAAGGTGTATTTCACGTGCGAAGCACATTTCACAAATCCGCAAGGATTTATTTCGTTGAAAAAACGACAACAATCTGTTGATTGCTGTCGTTTTTTCTGGTGCGGGTGACAGGACGCATATTGCTTCGCAATCTGTCTTGCTTGCCGACCCAAATGCTTTGCATTTCGGTACCCGGCTACGCACCATAGTGCTACAAAACTTGCCACCGGCAACTTTCGTTTAACGCACTATGCCTTCTTAAGGTTCAAGTCCTTTCTAATCTTACACACAAAAAAGAGCACATACCTTCGGTATGCACTCTTTTTTGTGGTGCGGGTGACAGGACTTGAACCTGCACGGTGTTGCCACCAGAACCTAAATCTGGCGCGTCTGCCAATTCCGCCACACCCGCAAATATTATTAAACTGTGTTTTTGTTAATAGTAAAGTCTGCCAGTCGAAGCTAAAACTTCTTCACCATCGCGCCGTAGAGGGCGCTCGTATCAGAAGTGCTTCGACATAAGTTCCACCAAACCAATCGTGCTAATGCACTCTTGGGGTGTCACTTAAATTCCGCCACACCCGCAAATATTATTAAATTGTGTTTTTGTTAATAGTGAAGTCTGCCAGTCGAAGCTAAAACTTCTTCACCTTCGCGCCGTAGAGGGCGCTCGTATCAGAAGTGCTTCGACATAAGTTCCACCAAACCAATCGTGCTAATGCACTCTTGGGGTGTCACTTAAATTCCGCCACACCCGCAAAATTATTAAATTGCGTTTTTGTTAATAGTAAAGTCTGCCAGTCGAAGCATAAGCTTTTTATCTTCACTCAGCAACTTCTATATTTTAGCATAAGTCTTATTTTTTGTCAATTAAAAACAGCTTTTTCGGTTCTATTTTACAGTAGTGTTAAATTTTTGGCAAAATATCCCAAAATATTTGAAAAAAATTGTTTTTTCTATTATACTGAAATGGATTGGGGTGTTGTCGGATATGAAGAAGAGAACCGTAAAAATTATATCATATATAATATATCTGCTGGCAATGGTTATGCTCGCGGCAATTGTAGTTCCCATAGTGCGCCATTATGACAAGCCGGATGAATTTGTAAAATACATCCACAGCTACGGTGCCTGGGGAAATCTTATGATGATGTTTATTCAGGTTGCGCAGATTATTGTAGCACTCATTCCCGGGGAAGTGATTGAGTTTGTTGCAGGAACTCTCTACGGCTGGCTTGGAGGATGGATATTCTGTACGGTTGGCATATTTATAGGTCAGCTTATTATATTTAAAACCGTAAAATTTTTGGGAAGGGACTTTGTTGAAAAAATGGCAGGGAACGAAACCTTGCAGAAGTTTAAGTTCCTTCAGGATGAAAAAAAGCTCAAAGCCATAATCTTCTTTTTATTCTTTATTCCCGGTACACCCAAAGATCTCATTACTTACGTGGTACCCCTTACCAAAATAAACTTAAGAGATTTTCTTGTTTTAAGTATAATAGCACGCATACCCTCCATTATTTCCTCAACCTACGCAGGCTATGCGTATTCGGAGAGTAATTATAAGCTTATGGTTATAATGTACGCGGTCATTATTGTATTTTCAATTGCAGGGGTGTTTATATACAAACGCTTTGAAAAAAGGCGTATGAATAAGTCCGGCAAATAAAGTACTCAGGATTTTATTTCTTGCTTTACCTCCACCTTTCCCACCTCGGAAGGGGAGTAGCCAAAGTACTTCTTAAAATCTCTGTAAAAGGCAGAATAATCGTTAAAACCCAGATTCTCATATACTTCGGTGGGTCTTCTGCCGGAGTATATTTCTCTTTGTGCAAGAATCAGCCTTTTTGATATTAGATATTGCTTGGGGGTAATGTTCAGGTGCTTTTTAAAAAGGTGATGAAGATGACTTTTCGCAATGTAGAGCTCATCACAAATTTGTGTAATGCTGTTCAGTGTGGTGAGGTTTTCGTCTATGTAGTCAATGGCTATATCTACTACAGAGTTTCCCGATGACTGTACGGTGTTACCTTGCTTTAGTGCAAGATTACAGCATATTTCCGTAATCAACGCAGAGAGTATCTTTTCAAGCTCTTCGTCCTTAAAGTTTTCGCTGTAGAACATCATTTTTTTGAATATATCTTTTACTATATTGTTTCCGTCGAAATCAACTACGTTAGTGGTTGCGGAAAACTTCTCGTATAGTGATGTAGGAATTATATCTGCAGCGAAAAGTATATCATACCTGTCATAGTCGCAGTCTGAGTCCACAATTATTGCGTGAAGCTCCGAGGGTCTTGTAAAAACAAGGCTGTTTTTGTTAAGCTTGTAGGTTTTACCGTCATTTATGTAGGATACGTCACCTTTTTTTAAAAATATCAACTCGCAAACATCGTGAGAATGAAGCTCCATACTTTGTTTTTTTGTATTTTCGTACATGGTTCGGTTAAACATTATTGCTTTGCCGTTGTGATGACAAAACCGCTTTTGACTCATTTTAATCACCTCTTTGGCTAGATTTTATCATAACTATGCACTTTTTGCAATGCTTTTTGCTTTTTTAGCAATTTTAATGGTAAAAAAATAATTATATAATTGTGTGGTAAGTAAACAATTTCCCCGAAAGGAATGTTAATAATTATGAAAAAATTAAATGTAGCAATTATCGGACAGGGCAGAAGTGGCAGAGATATTCACGGCAAGTATTTCTGGAGCGAAGCCAATACACTTTATAATATTGTTGCAGTAGTGGAGCTTGACTCCGAAAGAAGAGAGAGAGCTCTTACTGAATTCCCCGGATGCACAGTATACGAAAGCTACACAGAGCTTTTTATTCGCAATGATATAGACCTTGTGGTAAATTCTACCTACTCGGAAATGCACTACTCTGTTACAAAGGATTTGCTTCTCCACGGCTTTAATGTTCTTGTGGAAAAGCCTATGGCTCGCAGCTACTACGAATGTTGTGACCTTATTAAAACCGCAAAGGATATGGGTGTAACTCTTGCCGTATTCCAGCAGAGCTTCTACACACCTTACTTTGAATTTACCAAAGAAGTTGTAAACAGCGGTAAGCTGGGCGAAGTTCTCTCTGTTGACATTGCTTTCAATGGTTTTGCCCGTCGATGGGACTGGCAGACACTTCAGTGCAAAATGGCAGGTTGTACCTACAACACAGGTCCCCATCCTGTAGGATTTGCAATGGACTTTTTGGACTTTTCTCCCGAAGCACACGTTGTATATTCCAAGATGAATAATGCCCTTGCCAGCGGTGATGCAGAAGACTGGACAAGAATGATTCTCACAGCTCCCGGCAAACCCATGGTAGAAGTGCAGATTTGTCCCACAGATGCATTTTCTGATTATAACATCAAAATACAGGGTAGTCGCGGTACATATCAGTGTACCACAAAGGACTATAAGTTTAAGTATATTGTTGACGGCGAAAATCCCAAGCAGCCTGTTATTTTTGAATCTCTTAAGAATGCCGACGGCACACCTTCATACTGCTCAGAGGACCTTGTAAGCCACGAGGAAAGCGGTGAGGTTGATTACGGCGCATTTGGTTATGCAGTTGAAAAGTTTTATGCAAAGCTCTACGATAAGCTTGCATACGGTACTCCTCTTGAAATTACCCCGGAAATGGCGGCAGACATTATAAGAGTAACCGAAGAAGCACACGCACAGAACCCTATGCCTGTTAAGTTTTAATTAAAATGTCGTTTTAAGCAAAGCAAAAATATTTAATGTTGGCAAGGATATAGGTCAGTGTCATTCTGAGCTAAGAATATGTAAGGATATAGGTTAGTGTCATTCTGAGCGTAGCGAAGAATCTCCATAACAAATACATAAAAACGGAGGAACAGTAATGTATAAAGTAGCAATTCTTGGCTGTGAAAACAGCCACGCAAACAGTTTTATAAAGCATATTCAGGAAAATGTTGAAGATATAGAAATTCTTGGTGTATACAGCCACGAAGAGGAAGCTATGCAGAAACTTCACGATGAATTCGGCGTATATATGATGAATTCCTACGATGAATTTGTTGATGAAGCCGACTCAATCATAATAAATGCCCGTCATGGCGGCAATCACTATAAATATGCCAAGCCATATATAAAAAAGGGCATACCTATGTTTATAGACAAGCCCATTACCGTTAGTGAAGAAGATGCAATAGCATTTATGAAAGAGCTTAAGGAAAATAATGTAAAAGCCTGTGGCGGTTCTATGTGCGTGTTTGACGATAATGTACGTGAGCTTGCAAAAAATGTTAAGGAGAACACCTATGGCGAAGTTTATGGCGGTTATGTAAGAGCACCCATAAATATGGATAACCCCCATGGTGGATTTTTCTTTTATACACAGCACCTTGTTCAGGTTATGACCACAATTTTCGGTAAATACCCCAAGTCCGTAAAGATGTACAACAACGGCAAAGCCTATAACGGAATTGTACGTTATGATGAATATGATGTAAATGTAAGCTTTGTAGAGGGTAGCTATCTCTATGGTGCAGGTATTTCCTGTCAGGAAAAAATCCTGGGTCTTGATATCACATTCCCCGAAGGCTTCAAGGGAGAATTTCAGGAGTACTATAATATGTTAAATGGCGGAGCGCAGCCTTATACCTACAAAGACCTTGTGGCTCCCGTATTTATACTTAATGCTATGTACCGTTCACTTCAAAGCGGTAACGAGGAAGCTGTAAATACATATGATATATAAGATGTTTTGTTTTTTTGATTTCAAAAAAACATATCCCATTGATGATCAAATATTATTCTTAAATCAATCCGGAAAACCACATGGTTCTCCGGATTTTTTTACCGGCCTTTCTCTTTACAAAAACCGACATTTATGTTATTCTAAAATGAATGGAACTTATGAGGTGAAATATGGCTAAAGACAGAGGAAAAATCCATACTATTTGTGAATGTGCACTTTTTTCTGCGCTCATATGTGTGCTTTCTCCCTTTGTGGTACCCATAGGTCCCGTACCTGTAAGCCTTTCGCTTTTTGCGGTTATGTTTACAGGGTCAGTACTTTCTGTGCGGAAGTCCATGGTTGCTGTGGTGGTATATATCCTTGCAGGTTCTGTGGGAATCCCCGTATTTGCAGGCTTTCAGGGAGGCTTTAGCCAGCTTTTAAGCCCCACGGGCGGATATATATGGTCATATTTTGCGGTTGCTTTGGTTGTTTCTGCCTGTGCAAAAAAAGGTTTGTGGGTTCACCTGACAGGTGGATTCCTGTCACTGGTTGTCTGCTACGTTTCAGGCACGCTTTGGTATATGTTTTTAACCGACACCCGGAGCCTTGTGACCGTACTTACGATTTGTGTTATTCCGTTTGTGCCCTTTGATATTATTAAGACCTTTGCGGCAATTGTTTTGGGTCGTAAGGTTAAACATACTCTTATAAAACAAAATCTTTTGTAATAGGTGATTTTATGAAAAAACTTATTTCCTGGAATGTCAACGGCTTAAGAGCCGTGGTAGGCAAGAATTTTTACGATGAATTTAAAAAACTGGATGCGGATATATTCTGCATACAGGAAACAAAGCTTCAGGAAGGTCAAATAGACCTTATAACGGAAGGCTACTTCGATTATTGGAACTATGCCGAAAAGAAGGGCTATTCCGGCACAGCAGTATTTACCAAAGAGGAACCGCTTTCAGTGGCGTACGGCATAGGGATTGAGAAGCACGACAAAGAGGGAAGAGTTATAACTTTGGAATTTGATTCCTTTTATTTTGTGTGCGTGTACACACCCAATTCTCAGAACGAGCTCAAACGCCTTGACTACCGTATGGAGTGGGAAGATGCCTTTAAGGATTATCTTGTAGCTTTAAAGGATAAGAAATCCGTAATAATTTGCGGAGATTTAAACGTTGCTGCAGAGGAAATCGACCTCAAAAACCCCAAGACCAACCGTCACAATGCCGGTTTTACCGACGAGGAACGAGAAAAATTCCGTGCACTTAAGTCAGCGGGATTCACCGATACTTTCCGCTATTTCTATCCGGATATGACCGATATTTATTCCTGGTGGTCCTACCGTTTCAGTGCCAGAGCCAAGAATGCAGGGTGGCGTATAGACTATTTCCTTGCTTCCGAAGATTTAAATGATAAACTTGTTGATGCAAAAATTCACACCGATATCATGGGTTCTGACCATTGCCCGGTGGAACTGACCGTGGAGCTTTAAGATGAAAACTATTTCAAAATTTATAAGGAAAAATATTGTAATGACGGTGGCACTGATTGCTGCGGTTATTACCTCCTTTTTTGTGCCTCCGGATAAGGCTTATTTGGGTTATTTTGATTTAAAGACCCTTTCCTGCCTTTTTTGTGTACTTGCGGTGGTATGTGCCTTCAAGAATATAAACTTTTTCTACATACTGGCAAAGAATATTGTCAAGGTGTTCAAAAGTACCAGATATGCTATACTTGCTCTTATATACATTACCTTTATTGGCTCCATGCTTATAGCCAATGATATGGCACTTATCACATTTTTGCCCTTGGGGTATTTTGTGCTTTCCACTACCGATAACCGCAAGCATATGGCATTTACCTTTATAATGCAGAACATTGCGGCAAATTTAGGCGGTATGCTTACTCCATTTGGGAATCCCCAGAATCTGTATCTTTACACCAAATTCAACATACCAAACGGTGAATTTGTAAGGATAATGCTTTTGCCTTTCGTAATTTCGGTTGTGCTTATAACCGTGTGCTGTTTTTTTATAGAGAACAAACCCCTTACCATAAAGGACGAGCCATCAACGCTACCAGCCTTTAAAACCGTGGTATACTCACTTTTGTTTGCTTTATCAATAGCCATAGTTTTTCGGGGTATTCCGTATTGGACAGGACTTATAATAATACCTGCCGTACTGGCTTTTATGGATAGAAAAGCTCTCAGAATGGTGGATTATCCATTGCTTTTAACCTTTGCTTTTTTCTTTGTTTTTTCCGGAAATTTGTCCAGAATGGAACCTGTAAAGGAGCTGTTTTCTTTCCTCCTGTCAAAAAGCACGCTCATATTCAGTACAGTTTCCTGTCAGGTTATCAGTAATGTTCCCTCTGCTATACTTTTATCTCAGTTTACTGAAAACTACAGAGATTTGCTTATCGGTGTAAACATCGGGGGCGTTGGCACTCTGATTGCATCTCTTGCAAGCCTTATTACATTCAGAGAGTATAGCCTTCATAACCCCGGAAAAAACAAACAGTACATAATTATGTTTACGGCACTTAACTTTATGTTTTTGATTATATTGCTTGTTTCTATGAGTATATTGTAAATTGAAAGGTTGATTCATATGAGTAAAGAAGTTTTTGATTTGTGGGGTAAGGTTCCCGGTATGTGTGAGGAAGTTCCTCATATTACTGTATATACTCCCGACGTTAAGAAGGGCAATGGAGCAGTAGTTATATTTCCGGGTGGCGGATATTGCGCAAGAGCACCTCACGAGGGCGAAGGATACGCCGAGTATCTTTGTGAAATAGGTCTTACGGCTTTTGTGGTGGATTACCGTGTGGCACCTCACAAACACCCTATTCCTCTTGCGGATGCAAGGAGGGGAGTGCAGTTTGCACGTTATTACGCAGATAAATACGGCATAGATAAAAATAAAATTGCTGTCATGGGCTCTTCTGCAGGAGGCCATCTGGCGGCAAGTGCATCTACATATTTTGAGAACTTGGAACTCGAGCTTGAAGAAGATGAAATCTCAAAAGAATGCTATATACCAAATGCGCAGATTCTCTGCTATCCGGTCATTATGCTCTACGGTAAGGGAAAAGGACATATAGGTTCCGGTATAAACCTTCTTGGAGAAAATCTTCCTGAAATGGGCGAAGAATTAAGTCCTAACAATAATGTTAATGAAAACACACCACAGGCATTTATCTGGCATACTTTTGAGGATGATTGTGTAAATGTTGTAAACTCTCTGGAGTATGCCAAAGAACTAAAAAATGCAAATAAAGACTGTGAAATGCACATTTATCCTCACGGCAGACACGGTCTTGGTATATGTGCACCTTCTGATAAACTGCAGACCCATGTACGCCAGTGGGCAGATGCTATGGCAAAGTGGCTTGAATATATTGATTTTATTGGATGAGTATGATGATAACCAAAGAAAATACCATAAAAGAAATATTGTGTCGCACATCTGTGTACGGGAATGATTACCATCCGTTTCATTGGCACGAAAATATAGAGATATGCCAGGTTTTAAATAACGGCGGAAGCTTCCTTGTAGACGGAACACTTATTAAAGCAGATATAGGGGATATCGTTGTTGTAGGCGAACAGGTTGTACATCAGTTCTGCATAGAAATGCCCGATACTTTGATAAGAATTTTTCAACTGTCACCCAAAGTTCTTATGGATAATGTCAATGCCGTAAAGACACACATAACATCAGATGAAATATCTGCAGTACCACACCTTAGGGAAAGGCTGGATACTTTCTTTGACATTGTGCAGGCAGATGGCGGTGCAGAGCGTGTAAGAGATGTACCATATATCAGGACGGTAGCTGCATCGGTGTACTATATGCTTATGCATCATTTTCCCGGTGATTCTGATAAAAAGCCGCACAAAGAAAGACAACTTTTTTATAAGCTGACCGATTATGTAAACAATCATTTTGCAGAAAATATTTCAGTTCAGACAATTGCTGAAAAACTGTATGTTTCCCGGGGCAAGGCAGGAAAGATTTTTGCAAAATATTCCGGTACCCCCATGGCTTTCTATATAAATTCTGTTCGCATTAAAAATGTCAATATGCTCATTGATTCCGGACTAAGCGTTACCGAAGCGGCTTTTGAAAGCGGGTTTCAGAATATACGCACCTTTAATGAAGTATATAAAAAAATTATGGGCATAACACCCACCCAATATATAAAAAGATAGTAGATGCAGAGCACCTACTATCTTTTTTATTTCTTACGTAATTCTTCAATTTTATTTTTCAAAGCGGCAACTGCTTCTTTTTCATCTTCAAGCTCTGCTACAGTAAGTTCCATAGGGCACATACCATCGTTTTTGCGGTTTACTATGTATTCACTGCGATTATTGTATTTGTAATCAATGCTGTGGATATCAAACCATTTTATTGCACTGTCGCTTATATTTTCTGCATATACAGATGTTACTCTGCCGAGAGTAAATACCATAGCTGCAGCTTTGCCTACTATTTTGTCTGCTACAAAGGCATCTTTGAGCATATCTTTTTCGTACAAATCTATTATGTATGCTATACCTTTGGGAGAGCCTTTAGTTTCTAATTTGCCGTTGCGCACTGTAACACAGGTGTATATTCCTTTTTTTATAAGCTCCGTGGCTTGTTGTTTCACATTGGTTTGTAGGGTGGGTTGTAAAATGCGGTTTACAGCCAGAGGTATAAGTAATAATTGTATGGCTATTCCGGGAAGTCCTGTTACTATAGATGTTATTACGGAAAATTTGCCTGCCGCAGCTCCTGTAAATAGCAGCAACCAAGCTACCAAACCGTACATAAGCCTTCCTGCTGCCATAGATGCAATCAAAGTGGGGTACAGCACCCATAGCTTTCCGCTTGTGTAATATGCCTTACCAAGAATTCCGCTTACAAGACCATAGGTTGTAAGCTCAGATGTCATAATAAGTGCCATAGGGTACATAGCAGGCATACCGGTAAGCAGACTGTTTATTACAGGGAGAACAAGTCCGCAAAGGGCTCCGTATACGGGACCGCATATAAATCCGCACATGAGTACGGGTATATGCATAGGCAGAAGAATATTTCCCTGCAATCCGAAACCGTGGGCTGTAGCATAGGGCAGAATGAGTCCCAAAGCCAGCATCATCCCTGAAATTACAAGTTTTTTTGAGCTAGTAAATGCTTTCATAGTTGCCTCCGCTTCCAATATCACATAGTATATTATTCGACATTTAATTCTCATTTCCTTTAAAAATCAAATGTAAACAATTTCTCCTGTATGGGCACTTTTGATTTCTGCACGGTTTATTTTCATTACAGTTAGTGTATCTTCCGGCAAACACTTTAGTGGTTGTTTATTTTCTACGATACATTCTATAAAATACTTTATTTCATTTTCATACATATCTTTACCTAATGACCCTTTAAGTATTTCTTCAGCGGAAAGCTTTTTTATTTCATCGTTTATATAAACGGTAATTCCTTCAGTGTCGCGGTAACGTACAACCCCGTTTTCAAACACGGCATCATATCCGGATTCGAACATGTTTTGAATATTTCGCCAGCTTGAGGAGGTGTTTACAAGTTTGCCGTCGGTGTATATAAGTGATGAACTGCAGCATCCGCCGTTAATGCGGGCAAATATTTTATCCGGCACACCAAAAATACTTGTTGAGATATCCGTTTCGTGTATGTGTAGGTCGAATATAACTCCGCCGGATTTTGAAGTGTCCGAAAGCCAATTTCCCACGCTCCATCCGGGTACGGAAGAATGACGATAAAGATCTGCAGACACAAGATTTCCAAGGACTTTATCGTTGTATAATTTTCTAAGGTATTCCCAGTAAGGACAAAACCTTAGAGGGTGAGCCACCATAAGTTGTACTTTGTTTTCCTTTGCCTTAATTACAATATCTTCTGCCTCAGCCACATTCGATGCAAAGGGTTTTTCGCATAATACACTTATTTTGCGTTTTATTGCTTCAATTGCTGCAAAATGATGAATATGAGTAGGCAGACATATAGATACAAGATCTATATTTTCGTTTTCAAGCATGCTTACGTAGTCGTAGTAGTATTTGCCGTCGACTGCCTCAGCAAGAGCTTTTCCGGAGGATTCGTCATTGCTGCATATTATTAAATTTTTAACATAATTTTTAAACACATTTGCGTGAGTTTTGCCCATAAAACCACTGCCAATAACTGCAACTGAAAGATTATGCTTCATCAGACTTTGCTCCGTACTTTTCTTCGTGCCATTCGTCATATAATTCGTAGTTTTCTTTTACCTGGTCGCCGTCCTTTTGAAATACTCCTATTGCACCTATATCATTGGGCTTAAGTGCAGAGAATACTTCGTCATATGCACCTTTTATGGTTTTTCTTACTTCCTCATGGGTTTTGCCTTCGAACATCTGTCCTCCTGCAAAAAGCTTAAAAGCAATTACAGGCTTTTCCACTTTCTTTAAGGTTTCCAGCATTACCGGTCTGTCTTCGGGATAGAATATGAGAGCTTCTTTGGTTTTACCGGTTAAAAATCCGCTTTGTTCACCGCGTCTTCCGCGGCGTGCATTCTGCATACAAGCCAGGTAAAAATCCACGCCCCAGTTCTCTTCTTCACTGCGCTCTATAACCTCGGGTACATGGGTTCCAAGACCTACCGGCACACCAAGCTGACGCCAGGTTTTAATGTTTTCTTTAATCTGCTCTATGTTTCCCGTTTCGTAGAGATAGTCTGTTGTGGTACCCTGGTGATATATACCTATGGTGTTAAGCTTAGATATATCGCGCATACTTACTTCCTGATTCATAGGCATAAATGGTTGCCATATGTACTGTAAATTACCGCCTTCTGCTTCATATTCCTCAAGAAGTCTTACAATGTAGGGGTCTGCCAGGGGAAGCATTGTGTTGTATCCTGTTTTTTCTATGTTGCGGAAGGTTTCTTTTATTTTCTCCGCTGTATAATAGCTTTTCATTTCTGCTCCCGGTACACGGTCTGTAATATATGAGTGACCATTGAAGGGATTGTCACCAACAATGAGCTTTGTTACTTCGTGTCCAAAGAAATTAACTTTATTCATACAATTATCTCCTTTAGTCCATATTTTGTATCTTAATGATACTATATTTTTATTTTTTCATACAAGAAGATTTGTAACGTAATGTAGAAGTTTTGATTAGATTTGTGTTGAATTTTGGGGTAGAATGTAGTACAATTAGCTTGTGTGTAATCTTAAGCTTTTTGCAGTTTTTTTGAAGTATGTATTGATTTTTGATAAAACAGTAAAGGATGATTTGGGTGAAAAGATTTAATTTATTACTTATTTGTATTATGGCACTTCTCAGTTTGTGTCTGGTATCATGCAGTGTGAAAACCGAAGTGAAAGAGAGCATTTGGGACAACGCAAACTATAAAGAGGATACAACCCTCGGCAACGGCAAAACCACAGTGTATGTGGAAGTAGAAGCTGAGGACAAGACAATAACCTTTACCTTAAAAACCGATAAAGAAACACTGGGCGATGCTCTTCTTGAGCATGAACTTGTATCCGGAGAAAACGGAGCTTACGGGCTGTATATAAAAAAGGTTAACGGCATAGAAGCAGATTATTCCAAAACCAAAGCATATTGGTCATTTTGTAAGGACGGAGAAAGTATGCCTCACGGTGTTGACAACGAAAAAATATCTGATGGCGCTCTATATCAGCTGATATACACAAAAGAATGATGTTATTTAAATGATTAATGGACAATTGAAATGAATACATAGTTTTACAATATGGAGGATATATAATTATGGAATTTATCAAAGCATTTGAAGAACTTGGTATTACTCCAAAGGAAGGTAAACTTACAACCGAACAGATTAATAAGGTCAAGGGACTCGGTTGCCTTAGAGATAAACGCTATGACGATGTGTTTAATGTAAGGGTTATTACCCGTAATGGTAAGCTTAGCACAGATGAACACAGAATTGTAGCCGAGGCTGCAGATAAATTCGGTTCGTCTGAAGTTACATTAACCACACGTATGACCTTTGAAATTCAGGGTGTTAAGTACGATAACATTCCGGCACTTATTATGTTCTTAAGAGAAAACGGACTTAACTCAGGGGGTACGGGCCCCAAGGTTCGTCCAATAGTTTCCTGCAAGGGTACCACCTGCATATTTGGACTTATAGATACTTTTTCGCTCAGCCGCAAGATACACGATTTGTTCTATGTAGGATATCACGATACCGTGCTTCCTCATAAATTTAAAATCGGTGTAGGGGGTTGCCCCAATAACTGTGCAAAGCCTGACCTTAATGATCTTGGAATTGTAGGACAGAGAATTTTCAAACCCGATTTGGATAAATGCCGGGGATGTAAGGTTTGCACAATAGAGCAGACTTGCCCTATGAAGGCAGCAAAGCTTGAGGACGGCAAAATACATATAGATTTTGATGTGTGCAACAACTGCGGAAGATGTTTCAAAAAGTGCCCCTTTGGTGCTTTTGATAAGGCTTCGGAAGGTTATAAGGTATGCCTTGGAGGAAGATGGGGCAAAAAGACTGCTATTGGCAAGCCCCTTACAAAACGACTTACCTCAGAAGAGGAAGTACTCAATGTAGTGGAAAAGGCAATAGTACTTTTCCGTGACGAAGGCATAAAGGGCGAAAGATTTGCCGATACAATACAGAGATTAGGTTTTGATTATGTTGAAAATAAGCTTACGGGTAAATAAGTATATATCTCTTTTGGTTGTTGTAATGCTTCTTTGTGGTGCATTTTGCGGATGTACAGGTACTTTGGAAGACAGTGCAAATACTGACACAATAACCTTTACCGATGCATTAAACCGTAAAATTTCCATTTGCAAGACCCCTGGGCGTGTTGCCGCTCTCATTGGCAGCTTTGCCGAGGTATGGCAGCTTTCGGGCGGAGAAGTGTGTGCTACTGCCGAGGATGCATGGGATGACTTTGACCTTGATCTTCCGGACTGTGTAAACATAGGCGGTGCTCACAGTCCAAATGCTGAAATGCTTTTTTCGGCAAATCCGGATTTTGTAATAGCCAGTGCATCAACTGCTTCCAATGTTGAGCTTATGTCTTTGCTGGAAAATGCAGGAATCACCGTGGCGTATTTTGATGTGGATTCTTTTGAGGACTATATGTGTATGCTTAAGATATGTACGGATATAACCGGAAGGGCAGATCTTTATCAAAAGAATGGTATTGAGGTAAAAAACAAAATAGACAGCATTAAAAAGAAACTTAACTTGGCAGAAATTACTTCCGAAGAAAGAAAAGTTCTTATACTCAGAGCTTCGTCCGGCTCTGTAAAGGCAAAGGGCAGCGAAGGAACGGTTCTTGGAGAGATGCTTAAGGATATGGGATGCGTTAACATCGCTGACAGCGATCAAAACATTTTGGAGTCTTTGAGTGTAGAATCCGTAATACGGCAAAATCCATATCATATATTCATAGTTACTATGGGTGACGATCGTAAGGCTATGCAAAGCCTTGAAAACCTTTTCAGCGAAAATCCTGCATGGGGAATGCTCGATGCAGTAAAAGAAAACCGCCTCCACATAATGGAGCGCAAGTTGTTTAATATTAAACCAAACGCAGATTGGGCAGTGTCTTATGAAAAACTCAGCGAAATATTACTTGGAAATTCACAATAGAATAAAGATAATATATTGCCTTGGAATTGTGTTTTTGGGTGTTTCCTTCGTGTCGGCAATTATGCTTGGCAGTACACATCTTTCTTTCGGAGAGCTTAAGGATGCATTTGCCTGTGGATTTAAAAGCTCTTCCGCCGGAAGGATTTTTGCTTATGTACGTTTTCCCAGAGCCCTTGGCTCAATTGTTTGCGGCGGAGCACTTGCAGTAGCCGGTGCACTTATTCAGTGTGTTTTAAGAAACCGCCTTGCATCACCCGGAATTATAGGTGTAAATTCCGGAGCAGGATTTGCAGTTACACTTTGTACCGCTCTGGGAATTTACGGCGGCTGGATGCTTTCGGTATTTGCGTTTATCGGAGCTTTCGGAGCAGTTCTTTTGGTGAGCATTGCTTCAAAAAAATGGGGAGCGTCGCGAGGCACGGTAATACTGATGGGTGTTGCTTTAAGCAGTCTTCTTAGTGCCTTTTCCGATGCCGTTGTTACATTTGTGCCGGATGTGGGAGTTATGACCAACGGATTTAAGGTAGGGGAGTTCTCTTCGGTTTCATATATCACGTTGCTTCCTGCATCGGTTGTAATTCTTTTGACTATAGCTGTAACGCTTACCTTTTCAAATGAGATTGATGTTATTGGTCTTGGTGAGGAAACCGCAAAGAGTCTTGGTATGAATACATCTGTTATGCGAGTGATGCTTCTTGCATTTGCGGCACTTCTTTCGGGCTGCGCAGTAAGCATAGCAGGGCTTTTGTCATTTGTGGGACTTATTGTGCCTCATATGGTAAGACGCATTTCGGGAACCGATTCTTTGCATCTTATTGGTCTTTGTGCCATCTTTGGCGGAGCCTTTGTATGCCTTTGTGACACTCTTGCAAGAACATTGTTTTCACCCTATGAAATCCCGGTAGGAATCATTATGGCATTTTTAGGAGTACCTTTCTTTGTATTTATACTCATCAGAGGTAAAGGGGGTCACCGCAATGCTTGAGGTTAAAAACTTATGTGCCGGTTACGGAGGGGAGAACATTCTTCATTCCTTAAACTTTAACCTTGAAAGTGGAAAGCTTATTTCTGTAGTGGGCATAAACGGGTCAGGAAAAAGTACCTTTCTTAAATCTGTTTCGGGGATACTGACTCCTGTTTCCGGTGAGGTTATTATAGATGCTGTGTCCGCAAAGGAACTGAAGTCAGCGGAGCTTTCCAAAAAGCTTGCCTATCTTCCTCAGGGAAGAGATTTGCCGGATATGACCGTAGAACAGATGGTCATTCACGGGAGGTTTCCGTATCTTAGTTATCCTCGGAGGTATTCTTCAGAGGATTATGCCATAGCGAAAAATGCCATGGAAAAGATGGGTGTTTATTCACTACGTAAAAGAAGGCTGTCTTCTCTTTCGGGAGGTATGAGGCAAAAGGTGTATATAGCTATGGCTCTTTGTCAGGATACAGACTACATTTTTCTCGATGAGCCTACCACTTATCTGGATATTTCCCATCAGCTGGAAACCATGAAAATTCTTCGCTCACTTGCAGATGAAGGCAAAGGACTAGTTACCGTAATGCACGACCTTGTTCTGGCGTTTACATTTTCCCATGAAGTTGCAGTTTTACACAATGGCACAATCGTCGCTTGCGATAGCCCAAAGGCTCTGTGTCAAACAGATGTTATAAAAGAGGTTTTCGATATAGAGCTTAAGTACAACAAAGAAGATAATTCCTATAGCTATAAATATTAAAAAACCACACTGTACGGGCTGATGTCCCATATAGTGTGGCTTTTGTTTTGTTTTGGCTCTTTGTCAATAGTTGGGGTCAAAATTGAATAATGGAATTTTTGATGGCGGTTGCGGAAATTTAAGCAGCCGCCTTTCCAGTATTAGATTTTTTGTAGTTAAACATATGTAATATTCTTTTTCTGAATCTATTGA
>JAZQFN010000077.1:0-7628 GCA_045539515.1 Clostridia bacterium | reverse complement strand
ATTAAAAAATTAAAAGAAAGAGAAATCATCGACAGAGTAGGCGCTGACAAAAATGGGCAATGGATTGCAAAAATCTGATTGCAATAAAAATTTATATAATAGTTTGCCGATAATAAATATTTACATATCGGGCAGGAAAATCTAATATTCCTGCGGGTTCTGATGAAAAATGTTTAAGGAAAAATCAGTTGACAAATAGTAGGTCGTATTATTCACTGTTCTCCTGACTTGACACGAGTAAAAATTATGTCGAATGAGGTTGAAAAACAAAAATATTTGACGGAGGTTATACATAATGGATAACAAAATACAAATATTTGAAGATAAAAAAATAAGAACTGCGTGGAATGAAGAAACGGAAGAATGGTATTTTTCTGTTGTTGATGTTGTGTCTGTTCTTACTGATAGTGTGGATGGCAGAAAATATTGGAACAAGTTAAAACAAAGATTAAAAGAAGAAGGAAATGAGTTGGTGACAATTTGTCACCAACTGAAATTGAAATCTCCTAAAGATGGTAAGAGATATAATACGGATGTAGCAGATATAGCGGGAATACTTCGTATAATTCAATCCATACCTTCACCCAAGGCAGAGCCTTTTAAGATGTGGCTTGCCGAAGTCGGAAAGGAACGAATTGATGAAACTATTGACCCTGAACTTGCAATCGACAGAGCAATAGAAACTTATCAAAAGAAGGGTTACAGTGACGAATGGATACATCAAAGGATTTTATCTATCAGAGTACGTAATGCTTTGACGGATGAATGGGACAAGCATGGAGTTCAAAAAGGCGTAGAATATGCTATTCTCACAGATGAGATTACAAAAGCTTGGTCTGGAATGACAACGAGAAAATATAAAAATCTCAAAGGACTTACAAAAGAAAACTTGAGAGATAATATGAGTGACCTTGAACTTGTTCTCAATATGCTTGCAGAGGCAACAACTACAGAACTTTCAAAAACTACCAATCCTCAAACTTTTAAGGAAAATGTTGAAATAGCAAAACAAGGTGGCAATGTTGCAGGGAATGCAAGAAAAGAAATCGAAGAAAAATCAGGGAGACCTGTTATTACATCAAATAATGCTACTGAACTAAATCAGATAGTCACAGATTTAATTGAGGGACTTACAGAAGACGAAAAATAATATTCAATTATATGAGATAAAAAAGTACTTGTGTCAATGTTCTCCTGACTTGATACGAACTTTGTCGGATTTTGCGAAAGGAATTAGTGAAATGCGAAGAATAATAAAAAAATTGTCATCAATACAAATAGTTTTGTTTGCTTTTTTATTGGTAATTATAATAGGCAGTATTCTTTTGAGTTTGCCTGTAAGTTCGGCAAACGGAAAAGGCGTACCTTATGTTGACGCACTTTTTACCGCCACAACAGCTACTTGTGTTACAGGCCTTGTAACCGTGCCGACCATATCAACATGGAGCATTTTTGGACAGATTGTAATATTGCTCCTCATCCAAATTGGCGGTTTGGGCGTTATAACAGTTATTGCCGGTATGATGATGATTTTGCATCGCAGAATTAATATAAATAACAAAATTATAATCAGCGATTCATTTAATTTGAACTCTATCGGAGGGATAGTTAAGTTTGTAAAAAAAGTAATATTATTTACCTTTATAATAGAACTGGCAGGGGCATTATTGTATATGACAGTTTTTGTTCCCAAGCTTGGTATTAAGGGAATATGGGTGTCGGTTTTTACTTCCGTATCTGCTTTTTGCAATGCGGGTATAGATATAATTTCAGAAAACAGCTTGTGCGAATATGCCCTTAACCCTATAATTAATATAACAACCATTATGCTTATCATTTTGGGTGGTATAGGGTTTGTTGTAATATTTGATTTGATTGGGTTGAGAGAAAACAAAAAACGCAGAGGGTTAAAATTTTTATCGTTGCACAGCAAAATTGCACTTTCGGTTACGGGATTTTTAATATTGTTCGGCACAGTTTTTTTCCTTATTTTTGAATATAACAATCCGGATACTTTGGGTGGATATACATTTGGTGAAAAGATTATGGTAGCCTTGTTTCAATCGGTTACCTTAAGAACTGCAGGCTTTGCATCAATAGCTCAGGAATCTATTACAGATGCATCTGCATTTATATCAATTCTTCTTATGTTTATTGGCGGCTCTCCTGCAGGAACAGCCGGAGGAATAAAGACGGTTACCTTTTTTGTTTTGCTTGTAAGTACATTTTCAGTTGTAAAAAACAAAAGAACGGTTGATGTGTTTAACAGGCAAATTTCAACAGAAATTCTTAAACGTTCTGTTGCTGTCTTTGCTGTTTCGTTATTGACTGTTATAGGTTCGACGATTTTACTTATAATTTTTAATGGCGGAGAATTTATTGATATATTGTATGAAACGGTAAGCGCTACTGCAACAGTTGGATTGAGCAGGAGTTATACAAGCAGTTTAAACACAATGGGTAAAATTATTATCACATTAACTATGTATCTCGGAAGAGTAGGGCCTATTTCTCTGGCTTTTGCATTTGGTGTAAATAAAAGCAAAGAAAATTTGATTGAAAATCCTGTTGAAGAAATAAGTGTAGGATAAGGGGGATTATATATGAGTAAAAGTTATGCGGTTTTTGGACTTGGCAGATATGGAAAAGCAGTAGTAAAAGAGCTGTTAAATAATGGAGCAGAGGTTTTGGCGGTAGACCAGGACAGAAGAATTGTGGAGGAGCTGGTTGGCGAAATCCCCATTTGCAAATGTGCAGATATAACTGAACCGGGAGTGATAGAACAACTTGGTATATCGGATATAGATGTTGTTGTTATTTCGATGGCAAAAAGCTTTGAAGCAAGTATTATGGCAACTATGCTTTGCAAAGAAGCTAATGTTAAAAAAGTTATTGTAAAGTGCTCTGATGAATCACAGTGCAGGGTTATGAAAAAAATCGGAGCAGACGAGGTTATTTTGCCTGAAATCGAGTCGGGAATACGACTTGCAAAAAATCTCCTTAGTTCCGGATTTATAGATATTGCTGATATAACTGATAACATTTCAATTCTGGAAATGGATATAAAAGCTGAATGGATAGGTAAAACATTGAGAGAACTTGATTTAAGAAAAAAATATAACATAAATATAATTGCTTTTAAAACCGGCAATGATGCGGTTTTTGCAAGTCCCGATATAGTTATTGAAGATAGTATGAAAATGATAGTAATGACTGATAAGAAAAGTGTGGATTTTCTTAAATAGTATATTAAATAACATAGTTCGCAAATGAAACGTTTTTGGTTTTATATCGGTTTTAAAACTTAATGCTTTTTAAAAATGTTTGCAGATGATACTGTATATTTGTGTACACAACAAAAGAAAACAAATACGTCATCGAAATATACGACTACACCGCAGATAACTATAAAACTGCAACGGGTTTTGGTGGTCGGATAGTTGCCTGTTTTAATCACGGCTACAAAGGAGGAGAGTAATAAATGGGGTACATATTTATAACACTTGCTTTAGCGTCAGGTCTTACCAAAGGCTTTTGCGGTAAAAAAATCAGTGGTTTGGTTTCAAGTATAAAAGGAACCTTTTATATGAATTTTCTCAGAATGCTCGTATGCATTGCAGTTGGATTTTTAACTGTAATCTCAAATGGATTTCCGGCATTTAAGATAGATGCCATAACATTTCTGATATCAGCCGTTTCCGGAATATCAACTGCCATGTTTGTAGTTTCATGGATTTTCTGTGTGCGCAGGGGAGCCTATGTTATGGTAGATGTGTTCCTCATGCTTGGCGGCGGACTTACAATAGGGTTATGCAAACTGTTTTTCAACGAAACAGTTTCAGCAAATCAACTCATAAGTTTTGCATTGCTTGTAATTGCATCTTACATTATGTGTTCATACAGCTCAAATATTAAGGGTGGGTTCTCCTTTGCATCCTTTTTGTTGCTTGTGGTTTGCGGTATTTTTAACGGACTTGCGGATTTTTCACAAAAATGGTACATATACTCTAAGCCAACAGGAAGTGTGGGTATATTCAATTTTTATACCTATCTGTTTGCTGCCTTTGTTCTTTTAATTTCCTTTGCCATTGCATCTAAGAAGGAAAAAGCGCCAAATGACGGTAAATCCCTTAAGGTATTTTTGGTAATATGCATTATGGCTGTGTGCCTTTTTGCACATTCCTATTTCAAAACAATGGCGGCAAAATCTGTTTCCTCTGCAGTTCTGTATCCGCTGACTTCGGGAGCGTCAATAGTATTGTCAGCCATAATGGCTGCCATCTTTTTCAAAGAAAAAATAACACCTAAGTGCATTATAGGAATAACCATTGCACTGGGAGCAATTGTTTTAATGAATTTGTAAGAAAAATATGTACCTGACTTGAAAAGATAATATGGTTAATTCATCAGAGTTTATAAAATTACAAAAATGTATTGGAGATATTTTAATGATAAAACATAATTCAAAAACACCATTAATTGCTGCCCACAGAGGTGTTTCCGGCGCAAATATACCATGTAACACAAAAGAAGCTTTTAATATTCCGCTGATGCAGGGTGCAGATATCATTGAATTGGATGTTTCCAAAAGCCGTGACGGAAAACTGTTTGTATTTCATCCGGGTATGGAAAAAGCGCACCTTAATATAGACTGTTCCTTAAAAGAATTGTCTGCTGACGAAATTGAAAAAATATGTTTTGTGAATCAGGATAATGTGCCCACAAGTTACCATATATCTACATTAGAGGAAATTTTGGAGTTTTTGAAGGATAAAGCGTATATCAATGTAGATAAATATTGGGAAAATATCGAGGAAATTACCCACACAATAAGAAGTCTTGGAGTTGAAAAACAGGTTATTGTTAAAACACCTGCCAAAACAGAATATATCGACACTGTAAAAAAATATGCTCCGGATTTTGCCTTTATGCCGTTAGTACAACATCAGGATAACATTTCGGACTACATATTTGAGAGCGGTTTAAACTATGTAGGCATTGAAGCAATTTTTTCTTCAGAGCAGGATGAAATTGTATCGGATAGTTATATTGAAAAACTGCATAAACAGGGCTTGGTTATATTTGGAAACGCAATTGTTTACAACGAAAAGGCAGTTATTTCTGCCGGCCACACTGACGATGTTGCTTTGGCGGGGAATCCTGATTATGGTTGGGGTTGGTTTGCAGATAAAAAATTTGATATCATTCAGACAGACTGGTGCATAATGCTTAAAAATTATTTGCAGAACAGAAAAAACATACATAATTGACGGTGTGTAAATGTGAGAGTCAAATGTTGCAAAAAGCCAAAAGCTTCAAAGAACCTGCGGTGAGGCGTCATACCGAAAGAGTGCGTTTTAAGCACAAAAGGGAAGATTCTGCCGGGAGGTAATGAAACAACAAAATATTTCATTGAAATTTGTAAAAATCCTTGTCGTATTAAGGGGTAATTTGTTGACTTTTTGTAATTAATGTGTTATAATTTTGTAAAAATTGTAATATTTGTTTTGGGAGGGAAATCCTTCGTGAAAGCACTTGAAGATAAAATATTAAAAGATGGTAAGGTACTACCCGGCGATATACTTAAGGTGGATTGTTTTCTTAACCACTGTATAGATGTTGACTTCCTTTTAGAGATGGGCAGGGAAATAGCCGCTCTCTACAAAGATGCCGGAGTTAACAAAATCCTTACCATAGAAACATCGGGCATCCCCATAGCATTTGCGGCAGCGCAGTATATGAAGGTGCCTGTTGTATTTGCCAAAAAAAGCAAAAGCGGAAACATTTCCGACGATTTCTTTTCTTCCAGAGTTGAGTCCTTCACAAGGAAAAATGTATACGATGCCATAGTGAGCAAAGAGTATCTCGGAAAAGGGGACAAGGTTCTCCTTATAGACGATTTTCTTGCAAAGGGCAATGCGCTGGGCGGACTTATGGATATTGTAAACCAGTCCGGTGCACTTCTTGCAGGTTGTGCCATAGCCATCGAAAAGGGCTTTCAGGGTGGCGGAGATGAGTTAAGAGCAAAGGGTATAAGGGTTGAATCTCTTGCAATTGTTGAAGATATGACCGATAATTCCCTTACGTTCCGCAAATGATTTAGTATGTAAAGTTTCTTTACATAAATATTTTATGCCAAAAGGCAGGAGGTAAAAAAATGAAAAAGATTCTTTCACTTCTCCTCGTTGCAGTAATGGTTGTAGCATCAATCGCTGTATTTACAGGCTGTAGCGAAGACGCGGCAGGCGACGATTTCAAGATTGGTTTCATTTGCTTGCACGATGAAAACTCTACCTACGACAAGAACTTCCTTGATGCAGTAGACGTAGCTACTAAGGAACTCGGTCTCAGCGCTGACCAGGTTATCATCAAGACAAACATTCCCGAAGGTAACGAATGTTACGAAGCAGCAGCAGACCTTGCAGACCAAGGTTGTGATGTGGTATTTGCTAACAGCTTCGGTCACGAGCCTTATATGTTAAAGGCTGCTAAGGAATTCCCCGATGTAGAATTCTGCCATGCTACAGGTACAACCGCTCATACAGAAAAGGTTGCTAACTTCCACAATGCATTCGCTTCCATCTACGAAGGCAGATATCTTGCAGGTATCGCTGCAGGTATGAAGCTTAACGAAATGATAGAAAGCGGCAAGATTACAGCAGACCAGGCTAAGATGGGTTATGTAGGTGCCTTCACATATGCTGAAGTTGTTTCCGGTTACACTTCCTTCTACCTTGGCGCTAAGTCCGTATGCCCCAGCGTAACTATGGAAGTACAGTTTACAGGAAGCTGGTACGACGAAGCTCTTGAAAAAGAAGCTGCTACAAAGCTCTTAAGCAACAACTGTGTACTTATCTCCCAGCACGCTGACTCCATGGGTGCTCCTACCGCTTGTGAAGAAGCAGGTATTCCCAACGTTTCTTACAACGGTTCTACTGTAGCAGCTTGCCCCAACACCTTTATCGTATCTTCCAGAATCAACTGGGCTCCCTACTACGAGTATGTTGTAAACACTCTCGTTAAGGGTGAAAAGGTTGCTAACGACTGGACCGGTACTATCGGCACCGGCTCTGTAGTTCTCACTGATGTTAACACTCAGGCTGCAGCAGCAGGCACCGTAGAAAAGATTGAAGAAGTTAAGGCGGCTCTCCTTGACGGTTCCGTTAACGTATTCGATGCTTCCACCTTTACTGTAAAGGGTGAGGCTCTCACTTCCTACATGGCAGACGTTGATACTGATGCTGCATACGAGGCAGACACTGAGGTTATTGAGGATGGCGTATTCTACGAATCCAAGTTCCGCAGCGCTCCTTACTTCGATCTTGAAATCGACGGCATCACCCTTCTTAACACCGCATTTTAATTGATCTTTACAAGTATATAAGGCGAGGCATTTTGCCTCGCCTACACTTGTTATTACGGAGGTATAATTTTGAGCGTTGCTATTGAACTTCGAGGAATAACCAAGACCTTTGGCAGTCTCGTTGCAAACGACGACGTAAATCTTACGGTCAAGCGTGGAGAGATACTGTCCATTCTCGGTGAGAACGGCAGTGGAAAGACCACGCTTATGAACATGATTGCGGGCATTTATTTCCCCGATAAGGGCCAGATTTTTATAGATGGCG
>JAZQFN010000076.1:0-10434 GCA_045539515.1 Clostridia bacterium | reverse complement strand
TTAAGGGAGTCTATTTAAACTCATAGAATTATTTTTGCATAAATTTCAGACCGACACTTTTCAATGCCGGTCTGTTTGCTATGATATTATTTAAGCTGAAAATTTTTTGAATTTTCTCTTGACTTTATTTAGCAGGTCTTTATTATTACGGATTACATAGTCCGCAAGGAATATATCCCTTTGATGCAATAACATCTCTGGAAAGTGATGACTCCTCACGGTTCTTATCGTTCATTTTTTTAACCGCCGAACACTCCGGAAAATGAAACTTACCGGTGCTTGTATTTAAAATAAATGTAACAGCAACCGGCTCCATAGTAGAATCGAAAGCCGGTTCCACAGCTTTACTTGAACCATCGTCATAGTTTATCTCTATACCCGGCTGTACATTATAGCAAAATACATTAAAGCAGATTCCCTCGCCATTATCCTCTACCGACATAGCTTCGATAAATACACCTCTTGCCACAAGCTCATTTTCTATGAAATGGGGAATAACACGATACAAAACATGGTTGCCTGTTTCTTTAATATAATCTGCAACCATATTTTCAAAAGGCAACATTCCCTCCGTGTTCATATATCTTGTGCCGGTGATAAGGTTGTATTGGTTGGCATTTTCTCCGGATAGCTGAAAACCTATAAGATGGCAACGGTTATACAGATAACCGCCATCAACGTTGTCGTACTTAACATTGAGCCAGCCTGTAGGCTTTACAGAGTTGATATCTCCCCTTTTTTCTGTAGGCATACCCTCTTTAGCAAGCATTGCCATTACATATGTACACCTACCCGAATCATCAAAAGTATTGTATATTTCAAAAAAATCGGGCTTATAGTCTGCTATATTAAAAAACGGCACATTGTTATTAACGGCAACATAAGGGGTATTGCTATAAGGCGGTATATTCCAATCGGGATATTCCTCGCTCATAATATGCACCGTGTTTAAAGCGGAATTCCAGGACACGGTACAATCATATGCCTCGGATACTGCCCTTACGGGAACAAGGGTTCTGCCATCTTTAGCAAAGGCAGGTACATCAAGAATATACTCGTGCCCATCTACATACATAATATTGCTTCCGAGGGTAAGATTTACTGTTATATCTCCCTTTCGGGATAAGACGGAAGATGTTTCGGGAATCCAACTGACCTGCGCATCCAAAGCTTCAAAGATAGCACGAAGAGGAACAAAGGTTCTACCATCAATGACGGTTGGCTCAACATCCATATTAAGCTTGCCATCGTCGACAATAACAGAAATACCACTTGCAAAGGCGGTGGTGCAAATCAGTAAAAGACAAAGTATTAAAGATAAAATTTTTCTCATTTGCTTACTCCTTAACATATACTTCCATAGTTATTTTTTCGTGGGAAGAACCCTCAAAATCTTCGGTTTCTGCGACAACCCATCCGGAAGAAAGATTGATATCAAGCTTTTTGTCCGAAGGATAGTCCCTGTTCCATTTAAAAACTATAAGCTTTTCTATATTGGGAATATGTCCGGTAAGTTCCTTACCTTCCACAAAGCAAAAATCTCCCTTTTGGGCAACCTTTAAACAATCCTCATAAACGCGGACGTTAATATCAAAATCTTCAAAAAGGGTGTAGGAATAGCTATTTAAAAGCAGTCTTCCCCCACCCAACAAAGAAACAACCTTTTCGCACAAAATCCTGTCACGGCTCTGGCGCCTGTTATTAAACATAACTCCGTTTTTATTGTCAATGCAAAGTATAATATTCATATGTGCAGTTCACCGCTTTCCGATAGATACTACACTAATTATAGATAATCGCAAATTTAATGTCAAGTAATTTAACATCTGCCAAAAAGATAGGTCATAGACTGTATTTTGTCTGCAATGCTTTCATCCGTCTGACCTTTCTTTAATCGCCATTTCCAATTGTTGCCTACTGTTGAAGGAGTGTTGGTTCTGGCTTCGTCACCAAGCTTTAACCAGTCCTGTATGGGAATTACCGTAAGATTTGCACAACTCCTCATTATAAGCCCTATGAGGGGTATGTTGAGATTACAATCGGGCGTATCGAAGTCACAGAGGTATTCCCTTACCTTTTGTTTTTCCGATGTTGACAAACTTTTAAACCAGGAAAGCAGTGTCTGATTGTCGTGAGTGCCGGTATATGCCACAGAGTTGTGAGAATAATTGTGGGGAAGATAGCTGTTGCTATCACCGGTATCACGAGTGTCAAATGCAAACTGAAGTATCTTCATTCCCGGGTATCCGCACTCTTCGAGGAGCATCTTTACGGAAGGGGTTATAAATCCAAGGTCTTCGGCAATAATATTCTTTTTGCCGAGAGCTTTTTCTACGGATTTAAATAAACTTAACCCCGGACCTTTTAACCATTTGCCATCCGTAGCATCGGTTTTACCGTGTTTTACTGCATAAAATTCATCAAATCCGCGGAAATGGTCTATACGCAATACATCATATAACTCAAAGGCAAACTTAAGCCTTTGCTTCCACCATTTAAAATCATCTTTTCTGTGTGCATCCCAGTTATATACCGGATTACCCCACAGCTGACCCTTGGGCGAAAAACCGTCGGGCGGACAGCCTGCCACACTTTGGGGAAGCAAATTTTCATCAAGGTCAAAAAGCTGAGGATTTACCCATACATCGGCGCTGTCGTAGGACACATAAATGGGCATATCCCCTATTATCTTAATACCTTGTTTGTTGGCGTAATTCTTTAGTCTGTACCATTGGGTATAAAATTTGTATTGAATAAACTTTTCCTGTTCAATATCTTCCTTTAGTTTTTCCTTTAATAACTCTATTTCCTTAGGTTCTTTTATTAAAATCTCCTTTTCCCAATGAAGAAGAGATTTACCGCCATAGTAATTCTTTATCGCCATAAACAAAGCATACTCTTCAAGCCAAAACGAATTATTTTTTATAAACTCATTATAGTTTTTGTCGTTTTTAACCTCTGCTCTTTTAAATGCTTTTTTTAACAAAGGAAGTCTGCGCTCATACTGTGCCTTGTAGTCAACAGTCCCATTTTGATTATTCAAATCCGCATTCCGACACTCTTCCTCCGAAAGTAATTCTTCTTCAGTTAATTCCTCAAGGCTTATAAAGTATGGATTCCCCGCAAAGGTTGAAAAGCTCTGATATGGGGAATCACCAAAACCCGTAGGACCCAACGGAAGTATTTGCCAATAGGTCTGCCCCGCTCTTTTAAGCCAATCCACAAAGTCATAAGCCGACTTTGAAAAGCACCCTATACCGTAATCCGAGGACAAAGCCGAAACGGGTAACAATATACCGCTTTTACGCAAAAAATCACTCCTTCACTTTCGCAAAAACACCAAAATGGTCGGAAATTATTTCTTCGCTTTTTCCATTAAACACCGTGTAAGAGGACTGTACCTTACAGGAATAATTTGTAAATATATAGTCTATCCTTTCTTTTGTAAAATCATTTTTACAGTCACGCCAGCCGTCTATGATGCCCCCTACCGTGTGTCCTTCATCTTTATTTAATGCAAGCTCATATGTGTCCTTCCAGCCTGACGAAATTACGCAGTCGTATCCTTGAGAGGGCGTACTGACAGGTGAATTAAAATCTCCCATAAGAAATATTTTACCATTATCCGTTAATTTTTCTTCAAGATTCTGCCAATGGGTTTTAAATGGCTCCTCTTCATCATCCCAACGGCCCATATGAACGTTGCAAAACAGAATACCTTTAAAATACACCCCCAAAGCCATACGCTTTTTCCAGTTGTCTTTGCTTTGGGTATTGCTCATCTGAATTACGCTGAAATCCTCGGGTGCGCCCTTTATAAGAAAGCCAAGACCTTCTTCAAATCTGCCGTAGCTTTCTTTTATGCCAAGCCATACATAGTAATAATTTAAGGATTCCCCTCTAAGAATTTCCAAAATCTTAATACCGTAATTATTTTCCCTGAGAGGCAAACCGAATTCTTTAATATTAAGCCTACCGTCAAAGAAATACATATCGGATTCCAAAGGCTGATTTACTTCCTGAAGAGCAACAACATCGGGTAACTCCCTTATGATAAAATCAGTAAAAACCTTTAGTTTATTCTGCCAATTATCATCGAGATAACTATGAAGATTTAGTGTTAAAAGTTTCACTATATAACCTCATTACAAAATATCGTTAATATCGGATTTAAGCACGTCTGCCTTAGGACCGTAAACCGCCTGAACTCCATTGCCTTTGAGAATAAGCTGGAGAGCGCCGGCACTTTTCCAGTCCTCTGCTCCTTTTACCTTGCCGGGGTCCTTTACTGTGACACGAAGCCTTGTCATGCAAGCATCAACAAGGTCTATATTTTCTCGGCCGCCCAAAAGTGTTATTATTCTCTCTGCTTCATCACTTCCGGCTAAAGCACCTCCGCCTGACACGGTAGAAACCTCATTGTCGGCAAAGTTACCCAGACGTCCGGGTGTAGCATATCGGAACTTGCCTATCATAAAATACGCTACGAAATAACCAATTGCAAAGAATAGCACAACGCAAATAACAAAGTTTATAAGGTCCCACCCAAGCCCTGCTTTAAGGGATATGGGGAGCCTCGTAAGAAGCTCAATATTGCCAAAGGAGTGAAGCCTCAAATTAACCACGCCTGCCGCAGCAAAGGCAAGCCCCTGAATAACCGAATACACAATATACAGAGGAATGGCGCAAAACATAAACATAAATTCCAAAGGCTCTGTAACACCTGTGAGGAATACTGCCAAGCCTGCAGAAATAAACATTGAGCGGTATTTTGCTCTTCGCTCCTTGTCTATTCTTCTGTACATTGCAAAAGCCACACCAATAAGAAGTCCGGAGGAGCCTATCATCTGACCCACCTTAAAGCGGGCGGGGATTACGGTAGTGAGAAGCTCCTTGTAGGAAGCCATATCCCCGGCATTTTTAAAGTTAATAAGGTCGGCAACCCAGGCAAGCCACAGAGGGTCCTGACCGAATACCTCTGTGCCGGCATTTACACCTGTCTGAATGATATATGTGCCGCCAAATGAGGTATAGTTCATGGGAATGGTAAGCATATGATGAAGCCCAAAGGGCAATAAGAGTCTTTCCAATGTTCCGTAAACAAATGGAGCCAGCACCGGTGAAGATGAAGCGGAATTTGCTATCCAGATACCGAAAGAGTTAATACCCATCTGTATTACAGGCCATATAAGAGCAAAAATAATTGCCACGATTACAGACCAAAGTATAACCACAAGTGGTACAAAGCGCTTGCCGTTAAAGAAGGAAAGCACATCGGGGAGCTTGCGGAAATTATAATATTTATTGTATACAATACCGCCTACAAAGCCCGACACAATGCCGGCAAACACTCCCATATTAAGAGCAGGAGAACCCAAAACAGAGGTAAAATATCCGTTGACCTGAATCTTCTGCCCGAATAGTGTATAGGTTACTGCATTGGGGTCATTAAGCATATCCGCGGTAACACCGAAAATATTGCCTGTAATATTATTAATAAGGATAAACGCCAGAAGTGCCGCAAAGGCTCCCCCTGCCCTGTCCTTAGCCCAGGAACCGCCGATTGCCACTGCAAATAAGATATTTAAATTGCCGATTATTGCCCAACCGATATTTTCAACTATTGAGGCGGCTGTGTTTATAAATCCAATATCCGTACCTGCCATCGCGATGAGCTTGCCGATACTTATCATAATGCCGGCTGCAGGCATTACCGCAATAACCACCATAAGCACCTTACCAAGCTTTTGCAGAAAGTCAAAGGCAGAGCTTTTTGCATTTAAAGCAGGTTTTATCTCTGTGGATTTATTCTCCTTTGCAAGATTATCCCTTACAAAAAACAAGGCGGAAACCCCGGCAACGGATTTATCTGCCGAGCTTTCTACGGATATATTATCCGGTGCATCGCAGAGCACAACGGGAATAATGCTGTTTAAATTATTTTCTTTTAAGATGTTTAAATCCACTTGAGCAATTTTGTCACCGGCTTTTACCTTGTCGCCGGGCTTTACATATGATACAAAGCCTTTACCTCTTAAAGATACCGTGTCAAGACCTATGTGAACCAATATATCGAGTCCATCGTCGGAGTGTATTGTATAAGCGTGTAGAGATTCAGATACATTAACCACTTCACCGTCTACAGGGCTTACAACATTGCCGTCATTGGGGATTACAGCCATGCCATCCCCCAGAATCTTTTGAGAAAACACCTCATCGGGCACCTTGTCCAAAGGAACAACCTTGCCGGTTGCAGGTGCTGTTATCTTAAATTTATTATCCATAAACATATCTCCATCACTTGATTTTATTTAGTTTCCATATATCCTTGTTGTACTCCTCTATTGTTCTGTCCGATGAAAAATAGCCGGCTTTTGCTGTGTTATAAAGCATTTTTCTTGCCCATTCGTACCTGTCTTCGTAGTCTTTAAAGGCTTTGTCCTTGGTTTTACAGTAGGAATCAAAATCACGGAAGGTCATAAACCAGTCTTTATTTAAAAGTTCGTCTTTGAGTCTTCTTAAATTCTCGTGGTTTCCGTATTGGATAAGTGCATCCGAGCAAATAAAATCTACGGCTTTTGCAAGCTTTGGATTCTTGTTGTAGTATTCTTTCGGATTGTAGGATTTATCCAAATATGCTTTAATTACTTCAGGACTTTCGGAACCGAAAATATAAATATTTTCGTCACCCACAAGACTGTGAATTTCCACATTGGCACCATCCTCCGTTCCCAAGGTAACGGCGCCGCTTAGCATAAGCTTCATATTGCCTGTACCGCTGGCTTCCTTTGATGCAAGGGATATCTGTTCCGAAATATCGCAAGCCGGGATAATATACTGTGCATAGCTTACATTGTAGTTTTCCACAAAAACAATATTAAGATGCTTCGACACTTCCCTGTCACTTTTAATAAGTGCCTGCATAGAAAGTATAAGATGAATAATATCCTTAGCTATAGTATATGCCGGAGCTGCCTTTGCACCGAATATTGCAGTAATGGGACGTACAGGAATTTTGCCTTCCTTTATGTCCATATACTTTGCAATGTAGTAGAGAATATTCATCTGCTGCCGCTTATACTCGTGAAGCCTTTTTATCTGAACATCAAAAATTGAATTTTCGTTGATGTTGATGCCTTCGTTATCGTAAATATACCTTTTTAGTCTTAACTTATTTTGGTGCTTTATATCAAGAATTTTTTCAAGTACCTCTTTATTTCCCGTAAAAGATGTAAGCTTTTCAAGGTCTGTGTGATTTGTTTTAAAGCCCGGTCCTATGAGGGATTCAATATACTTACACAAAGCGGGGTTTGATTGAAAAAGCCATCTTCTGAAGGTAATGCCGTTGGTTTTGTTGTTGAATTTTTGAGGATACAGCTCATAAAAATGAGCAAGCTCTGTTTCTTTCAGTATTTTTGTATGAAGGGAAGCAACCCCGTTTATGCTGAAGGTATAGTGGATATCAATATGAGCCATATGAACTGTTTCGTTTTGGTCAATAATGTTTACATTGGGATTATTAAATTTTCTGCGGACACGGTTATCCAAAATTTCAATGATGGGTACAAGCTGCGGTACTGTATTTTTGATATATTCCAAAGGCCATTTTTCCAAAGCTTCCGCAAGTATGGTGTGGTTGGTGTAGGCGCAGGTACGGCTGACCACATCTATGGCTTCATCTATATAAAGTCCTCTTTCACAAAGTAGGCGTATAAGCTCTGGAATTATAAGCGTGGGATGAGTATCATTAATCTGAATTACGGCATAGTCGTATAAATCGTGCAAGGTACTGCCCTTTGCAATGCACTGGTCAAGAATAAGCTGAGCGGCACAGCTTACCATAAAATACTGCTGATATATCCTTAAGGTTTTGCCCTCCGTATCGGAATCATCGGGATATAAAAACAGTGTGAGGTTTTTGGGAATATTGCGTTTATCGTAGTTAATACCGGATTTTATAATGGATTCATCTACAGTCTGCACATCAAATAAGTGGAGCTTATTCACTCTGCCGCCATATCCGGTAACATCTATATCGTAGAGCCTGCCCTGAAGCTCAAAGTCTTTAAACTTAACTGTGTACCCTGTGTGAGCATCATACAGAAATCCGGGTTTTGAAATCCATGGATTGGGCTCTTCGGTTTGAAGATTATCCTTAAACACCTGCTTAAAAAGCCCCATATGGTAGCACAGTCCTATGCCATCACCGCAAAGTCCAAGGCTTGCTATGGAATCAAGAAAGCATGCCGCAAGTCTTCCCAAACCGCCGTTACCTAAGGATGGCTCTTTTTCCAGGTCTTCAAGTTTATCTATATCCATGCCGCAATTATCGAAACATTCCTTGACTTCATCATAAATTCCAAGATTTATAAGGTTGGATACAAGAAGCTTACCTATAAGGAATTCCGCAGATATATAATAAAGCTTTTTCTTTGTTTCCGTTTTGTCGCCTTTATTACTAAGCTTTTTAACAAGCTCTGTAAGTGCCGCATATATTTGCCCGTAAGAACATTCCCCTAAGGGTTTATCCAGAATCTCTTCAAGTTGCTGTAAAACAGACATAATTACCTCCGCTTTTTATGGAAAACTTTTTGTTACTATTTTTCCTACAGGTTATAAAATTATGCAAAAACAAAAAGGCACTTAAAAAAGTACCTTTTTGAAAAATTTTATTCAGTTTAAAAATTAATTCCGTTTGCAATAACTCTCTTTTCATTAACCTTATCGGTTACTCTGCCGAGAGCTTCGGCGAAGCACCCAATACCGAAGAAATTCTGTAATCTTTCATCAGACCTAATGAGAATTTATAAACCAAAATCTGTTTTTAAATATTAAATAAATGAATTTTATACTTTACCTTGTTAAACAAATAAAATTCCACTATTGAATCTCACTTTCCTTGATATAAGTATACCTATTATTTGAGATTACGGATAATACTATTCAAATCACAGCCTGTCAGTAAATTAGGATTATATCTGTAGGAACAATTATCTATTTTGCTATAGATTTCTGACAATATTTCTATTGCATATTTGTTAAGTGCATCAAACTTATCTAAATCAAAAGAATATTTTTTTATCAAATCTCCCTCTTTTCCAAAATATATTTTATCGGAATGAGCAAAATATTTATTACGATAAATTTTGACAGATTTGATATTTAACTCTTTTATCCTATTTCTTGTATTTGATAAATAGTTATTAAATTCTTTTTTATTTTGAAACACGGACTTGTTATTTTTGCAAGAACATATTATAGAATACAGACTTCCCTTTTCTTCATTTTTGTTATAAATTTTTGAAAGTTCGCAAGCTATAACATAATCGTACGCTATTGATACAGAGTTGAAAAAATTTTCTCCTATGCTATATTTGTCAGACTGAGTTGTTTTAATATCAATCAGTTGCTTATAATATCGAATACAAGCGTTTATTAATACTGTTTTTGATAAAATCAGTTCTATTTCATTTAGCAATTTCTTTTTTGAGCTATGACACATATAGTTTTCACCTCGCATTTGTTATATATTATTATAACAAACATATAGTAACCTTTCAACAAACCATATCATTTTTATAATATATTTTTCTGTTTATATTGCAAACATTTAATTAAAGCATTATAATAAATGTGTTTGGTGCTTAATATATTACCGATTTAAGTTTGCTATTTTGTATGTCGGATACGAACGATACCCTTTTTATAATTGGAGGAGCTAAAGATGAAAAAGAAATTTTTATTTACACTAATTTCTGTATGTACAATACTATATGCTTTCAGTATGTTAAATGCATCGGCAGAAACAGAAGGAATATATACATACTCTGTTTCAAATGGAGAAGTGAACATTACAGACTGCGATGTGTCGACAAGTGGTGAAATTGTAATACCTGATTCACTTGGCGGTTATCCTGTAACAAGTATAGGAAGGGATGCGTTTTATGGTTGCAGCAGTTTAGTCAGCATCACAATTCCTGATAGTGTAACAAGTATTGGTGATTATGCGTTTAGGGGTTGCAGCAGTTTAGTCAGCATCACAATTCCTGATAGTGTAACAAGTATTGGTGATTCTGCGTTTAGGAGTTGCAGCAGTTTAGTCAGCATCACAATTCCTGATAGTGTAACAAATATTGGTGATTATGCGTTTAGTGGTTGCAGCAGTTTAGTCAGCATTACAATTCCTGATAGTGTAACAAATATTGGTGATTCTGCGTTTAGTAGTTGCAGGAGTTTAGTCAGCATCACAATTCCTGATAGTGTAACAAATATTGGTGATTCTGCGTTTAGTTTTTGCAGCAGTTTAGTCAGCATCACAATTCCTGATAGTGTAACAAGTATTGGTGATTCTGCGTTTTATAATTGCAGCAGTTTAGTCAGCATCACAATTCCTGATAGTGTAACAAATATTGGTGATTCTGCGTTTGAGGATTG
>JAZQFN010000075.1:0-4292 GCA_045539515.1 Clostridia bacterium | reverse complement strand
CAGCACCGAAAATTCTTTGAACCAAAACAAGATAAAATAGATTGTTTTTCGAGGCGGCAGGTCGCAGGAATACTGACGTATTTCAAGACCGACAACGTTGAAAAACGGCTATTTTACTTGATTTTGGCGAGTTCGGATACTAACGCAACTGCTTAAGCTCCGCGTTATAAAAATTTATTAATATACTGATTTGTTGCGCAGGAAGCGGCGCCAAGCGCTTTAACAAAATTTAAGCCTTTATGTCAAGGTGTTCCGTAAAACATCTTGGCAGAGTGTATTTGTTCAGGTTGTCATTTCTAGGCGAAGCTGAAGAAGCTCAATGACAACAGTAAAACATTACACAACAAAAGGCTTAGTAAAGGAGATTTTATTATGAATAAGAAACTCTTACTTTGTGTTGTGCTTATATGCACGATGCTTGCTTCAATGGTTTCTGCGGGTGCTTATGTATCACCTATCACTTATGATGAAGCTCTTGAAGATTCCATTACTAATTTAAGAATATTGGAGAACAACCAGCTTCCCGACGGAACTGCTATCACCCTTTCTTCACAGTGCCTGTATGTTCCCGGTGGCTTTGTGGAAGGCGGAAAGCATGTATCTGACCGTGATTTTACTTTAAGCGGTATTACAGATACCGACCTTTTAGGCTCTGACCTTATAGGTTACTCCTTTGAGGCATATAAGGAAGCTTCCACTGCAAATGCTTTGCAGAAATACTATACCAATAAGACAGAAAACATAGACTGGATTAACTTTACCGTAAACAGAGATGCAGATATCTATGTGTACACTCAGCTTGAATCCGGCAGACAGTCCGACAATGACGCCAAGCTTATAGAAAACGGATTTACATCCATGGGCAAAAGTGAAACCGGTTATATGAAATCCAGCGTTGCTATTTCCGACAACACCTACTACGGCAAATGGAAAAAGTCCGTTAAAGCCGGCGACAGTGTATCTCTTCCCAACTTAAGATTCGGTTCCGAGCAGGCCAGAGTTACTGCAGTAGCTGTAATTAACTACACTTCTGCTCCAAGCAAAGGTATTAAAGCCAATGCCTATGTATCCGGTCTTGAAAACCCCGTTAAGCTTTACAATGCGGTATACGATGACGAAGGCAACCTTGTTAAGACTTCTGTAAGTGAAACTTCTGCCAACGGATATCTTACTACATCTGTTGCCAAGACCGACAGCCAGAGCATGAAGACCTTCCTCTGGGAGCCCGACGGCTTGACACCTGTAACAAAGACGGCTGTTTTTGGCGAGCTTTCTGATGATACCTTAAATGATATTGACATTAAGATTAACGGAACAGATGCCGCTACCTTTGTGGGTCAGACTATCGCTCTTAACGGTTCCTATGATATAGGTATTAAAGAAAACAATCTTCACTCCATACCCAAGGTTACTGCCGAAACAGAAGATCCCACGATTTCTCTCGGTGTTAAAACCTATCCCGAAGAGCTTAAGACCGTGGTTTGCATTACCAAGGGTGCATTAAACGAAGAGGACGAAATTGTTACTCTTCCTACCTCCGGCACACAGGTTACTACAAAGCGTTCCGATGTGGCAACAGCTACAATTACCTTTAACTGGGTTAAGGATTACATTACCATGAGCGATTTTGTGCCTGCCACAAGCCAGAGCGCAACAAGCTCCAACTGGAATCCTCTTACCTTTAAGACCTTAAACAAGAAAACTGTTAAGGAAGTAACCGTGGCAGACGGCTTATTCAAGAAGGTTCAGGTTAAGTTTGCAAATCTCAATCAGCACAGCACAATTATTGCTGTTCAGCCTGCAGCAGGCTCTTCCAAGGATGCAAAGACAATTCTTTGTGATTCCACAGGTGCTGCTGTTACCTTCAGTCAGGACGATACCACAGTTGTAATGGATTACCCAAGAAATGCAGATAGCTGGACTTCTGTACCAAATGCTTACAAGGGTTACCGTTCAACCACAGCTCACGCAGATGCTGCAGGTTCCACAGCAAAGGCACATTACCCCATATTTGAATTCACTCCCGGTGGCTACACTCTCGGCTCCAGAATTGCCATAAATGCTACCCCGAGATATGGTCTTGGTTTCCTCTGGTCACTTGGTGCAAATGAAAAGAACCTTGCAGGAAGTGCCTACTATGTATTTGACGGTCACAATGGTGCAGACAAGGTTATGACCTTCTATGTGTCAGATGATGCGGTTATCTCCGTACTTTCTCAGGATACAACCGTAACCTTCTCCGAGGACGGCGGTGCATATACAGAGGGCACAGTATCCGATGCCAACACCGTAATTGTTAACGAAAGAAAGGTTTCCGATACAGACGTAGCATGGCTCCTTCTTAACAACATCATCGAAACCAACGACATATATAACCAGACCTGGCAGAACGGCTACTATGCAAGAAGACTCTACAGAGCTGACGTTCTTACACAGCTTCCCCCTTATGGCTACACCTTAAAGGGCAATATTGTAAAAACCGGAACTCAGTATACGAATCTTCTCAGTATGTATGTTGAGGACTATGAGTTTACCGAAGATGTGGCACTTGTTTCGGAATTTGTAAACCATATTCCCACAGTTGTTCACAACACCAATAACGGTGTTATGAAAACAAACTGGAAGCTTGAAACCCAGTGGCCTCCTGCTTCTATATTTACCGACAGAAACGGTATCAATCAGTCAAACGGTACAGGTGCTGTTATTTCTTGGCCCTTCGGTCTTGGACTTGAAGAGTACGACTACTACATCAAAGCTTTTAAGGACTACGGGCACATGGATGCCAATGATGCAGGCGGTACCTACACAGGCGATCGTATGCCTATGTACAGCTTTACACTTAACCGCGACGCATTGGTTACTGTATTCCACAAGTGGGATGTATGGCAGGATCAGGCAAAGGGTATTCCTGCGTTCTCTATGGATGAAGGCTGGTCAAAGCTCACTTTTGAAACCTCAGGCGGTCTTGTGGTAAGTAATTCCGAAAATTCTTCAACTTCCTACGACAGAAGACCTCTCCACGAAGTATTCTTTAAGAAATACAATGCAGGCGATACTGTTACAATCTATACTCCTGCAAACAACGAATATGTAATTCCCTTTATCAAGGAGCTTAAGCAGTCAGATGCTCCCGATGTACTCCTCGATTCCGTTACAATCGACGGCGAGGCGCTTGCCGGCTTTAACTCCGGCACATTTACCTATACTTATGCTGTAGATGCCAAGAGAAAGACTGCTCCCGTTATTAAGGCTGTTCCCAAGGACGGTAATGCATGGATAAGTGTAATTAACCCCACTAAGTTCCCCGGTTCTGCAAAGATTAACGTAATCTGTGCAGACGGCAGTGAGGGCACATATACCATTAACTACACATGTTCAACCAAGCTTGCAGACAATGTAGTAGGTGACCCCGACGTAACAAGCTGGAATACTCACAACGTAACCAATACATTTGATAACTGTGGTCTTGAATATCCTGTGATTATGGATAACCTTCAGGTTGGATCCAAGATGATTCACGACAGAGTTACTAACCCCGCAGCTCAGGCTGTAACTGTTGATGCTTCCTTGGTAGGCAAGACCTACATCACAGCAGGTCACGACTGGCACGCAGGTTCTGCAAGCGGTGATTTTGACGAAGTATACAAATCCACAACCCTTAACACCAACTGGTATACCTTCGATCTTAAGAGAGGTGCCACAGTTAAGATTGTGTTTGAAGGCGCAGCAAATGCTGTAGTTACAAACCACCTTGAAAGTCAGGGATATACCTACAACGGTAAATCCTCCGGCAACTTCCTCCAGACCTTTACGGCCTGCGGTCTTATGGATTGCCACACAATGTATTATAAGCACTTTGATATTCCCGAAGGACAGGATAAGGTTACAGTTTCCATGCCATCCTTCCAGAACAGAGAGTTCTTTGTAATAATTGATTTTGACGGTTGGAACTAATTTGTAATAATGTCATTTTGAGGCAAAGCTGAAGAATCTTCCAAACAAATGAGATGAAATAGTACCTCATTTGCAAGGAAGACCCTTCGCTTTGCTAAGGGTGACAAGATTACGTGCGGCCGGTGGCCGCCAAAGTGCAGATATTACTGCCTTCTCCTTGAGGAGAAGGTGAGTTGCGAAGCAACTCGGATGAGGTGTAGCCATTGGAGTACTATCCGAACTCCGATTTTAAGATACAAAAATCGCTCTAATCCACACCAAAATACTCGCCAATCCGACAGGATTACCTGCGTTTTTGGCTCGATTATAACGATTTTTGATAATCTTAAAATTCTTCG
>JAZQFN010000074.1:0-21942 GCA_045539515.1 Clostridia bacterium | reverse complement strand
AGTAGGCAGTACAAAGGTACGGCAATGAGCGGTGACGAAGTAAGCAAAGTGTGTAAAATAACGGCTTTTGGCATTTATGACAAAAGCTACAGAAATGAAAAAAGCTCATTAGTAATGATGTAATATTTCTTACTAATGAGCTTTCATTTTTTATATTCACTTTGCGGTGCGTTCTTTTTCGACAGTCTAAAACAGAAGTGGAAAACCACTTCTGTTTTATCTTTATAGGTGACTGTTTATAAGTGAATCTATGTTTTCAAGTGCTATACCAGTACCTCGTGCTACGCAAGATACAGCATCTTCTGCTATTTGTACGGAAATTCCTGTATGCTGAGTTACAAGCTTGTCTAAACCGTATAGCAGAGAACCCCCACCGGTAAAAAGAATACCGTTTTTCATAATGTCGCTGAGAAGTTCCGGAGGGATTCTTTCCAAAACGCCCTTAACGCCCGATACAATATCGTTGGCAGGTTCTTTTAAAGCATCGAGTATTTCAAGTGAAGATACATTAGCAGATGAAGGAAGACCTGTCTTTAGATTGCGGCCTTTAACATCCATATATACAATTTCGTCACGCTCAAAACAACAACCTATTGTTTTCTTTACAGATTCTGCCATTGTTTCTCCAATGGCAATATTGTACTGCTTTTTAATGTATCTTATAATTGACTGGTCAAATTCATCTCCTGCAACCTTTAAGGAATCGTGCACAACAATGCCGTTAAGAGATATTACAGCTATGTCACATGTTCCGCCGCCGATATCCACAACCATTGTGCCTTTTGGCTTTGATATATCCACACCGGCTCCAAGTGCTGCTGCGAGCGGTTCCTCTATAAGGAATGCCTTTTTTGCACCTGCATTTGTAGTGGCATCTATAACTGATTTCTTTTCCACTTCTGTTACTATACTCGGAACGCAAACAACTACTTTTGGTTTAAAAACAGAACGTTTACAAACTTTATTCAAAAGGTATTTTATCATAATTTCCGTTGTAATATAGTCTGAAATAACGCCGGCTTTCAAAGGGCGAATAGCAACGATGTTGGATGGAGTTCTTCCAATCATTTTTTGAGCACTTTCGCCGACGGCCAGAACTTTCTTTGTATTTGTATCTATGGAAACAACACTTGGTTCGTTAAGAACTATACCTTTGCCTTTAACATATACAAGTATTGTTGCTGTACCTAAATCAATACCGATTTCCTGAGATTTCCAAAAAGGCATATGTCTTCCTCCTAAATATTTCTATAATATAATTATACATTTTATTTTAAATAAATCAATACCTTAAATATTATTTTTATGTAACAGCCATATGAAAAATGAATATAATGGTTTATGGGGAGGAGATAAAATGGATAAGGTAATTGTAGTTCTTGCATCATATACTTCAGCCTATTCTGTACAGTTATCACTTGAAAGAAAATATGGTGTTTTAAGTAAAATTGTTCGATCACCTTCAGAACTATCTAAAGTTGGTTGCTCATATTGCCTTGAATTTGACCGCTGTAATCTTGAAAATGCGCTAAAACTAATCAGAAGTTCCTCCATTTCAATTCGAGGCATATACGATGCCGCAACTTTAAAAGCAATTAATCTGTAGGTGACTTATGATATATCTTGATAACGCAGCAACCTCGTGGCCTAAGCCTGATGAAGTAATAAATAGTATTGAAGATTGTCTTATAAATTATTGTGCAAATCCCGGACGAAGCGGACATGATATGGCATTAAAAACCGAGAAGGAAATTTTTAAGTGCAGATCTTATATTTGTGATATGTTTGGTCTTGATGAACCGTCAAATGTAATATTCACATTTAACGCAACTCATGGTTTAAATATTGTAATTAAAGGTCTTCTTAATTCGGATAAACATGTTATTGTCACTTCCATGGAGCACAACAGCGTGTTAAGACCTGTGGTTTCATCGGGTGCCGATTATGATTTGTTGATGGCGGATGAATTCGGTTACGTTGATTACAATTTAGTGGAAAGTCTGATTAAAGATAATACCGCTCTAATAATATGTACATTATCCTCAAATGTATGCGGCAGTGTTCAGCCGTTTTGTCAAATTGCTGAAATAGCCCATAGGCACAATATTCCATTTTTGCTCGATGCTTCGCAGGGTGCGGGGAATATTGCCCTTAATATGAAAAAAATGAATATAGACTTTCTTGTTGCACCGGGACATAAGGGATTGCTTGGACCAACCGGAACGGGTATTTTATGCATTAATTACGATACAGTGCCGGAAAGTTTGATTGAAGGCGGAACCGGAAGCGATTCAAAATTATTATGTCAACCGGGTTATCTGCCTGATAAGTTTGAAAGCGGGACTTTGAATGTAGCAGGAATTATAGGTTTAAAATCCGGAATTGAATTTATAAATCGTATCGGTCAGGAAGAAATTTCAGCAAAAGAAGAGATGCTTGCAAAAAAGCTTGCAGAAAATTTGTTTGATATAAAAGGTGTTTGTCTTAAAGGCTTCGACCCCTTGCGGCAACGATACCCGGTTATTTCCTTTGTTTTAGATGGTTATGATTGTCTTATGCTTGCTGCACGTCTTAATTATGAGTACGCAATTGCCGTTAGGGCCGGATATCATTGTGCATATACCGCTCATGCAAGCATTGGAACAGAAAAAACCGGGACAGTAAGAGTAAGCGTTGGATATTTTAATACATTTGATGATATAGACAGTTTATCTGTTGCTCTTAAAGAAATAGCTTTACAAAGCTAACTAAAAATAGTATAATTCTCTTGGTGATCATATGAAAATCAGGATTATATGTGTTGGAAAACTCAAGGAAAAATATCTTAAAGATGCAATAGGAGAATATGCTAAACGTTTAAGCCGTTTTTGTTCATTTGAAATTTGTGAACTAAATGACGAAAAGATTCCCGATAATCCTTCGGAATCCCAATGTGCGATTGTTCTCAAAAATGAAGGTGAACAGATAATTAAACATCTGTCAAAGGATAGCTATGTTATTGCCCTTTGTGTGGAAGGTAAATCTTTAAGTTCTGAAGACTTTGCGTCAAAGATACAAACTGTGATGCTAAATGGTAAAAGTACAATAGATTTTATTATTGGCGGTTCTTTGGGACTTGATGATTCTGTAAAGAAAATAAGTGATTTTAAGCTTAGCTTTTCTTCTTTTACTTTTCCGCATCAGCTTATGCGTCTTATACTTGCGGAACAAGTATACAGGGCTTTTAAGATTAATAGTAATGAAGAATATCATAAATAAAATATTAAGGCAGGAACAAGTTTTGTTGTTTCTGCCTTTTATGTATTAAATATTGTTATGCATTTAAAATGAATTTCTCGCCTTGTTCAATGCTGTACATAACAGCTTCCTTGGCAGGAGCACCTATAATTTTTCTGTCATTTACACATGTTTCGAGAGATATAGCTTTGTAAATGTCTTCATCAATTATTTCGGAGCAAGCTTTGAATTCTTCTAGTGTAAATTCAGATAATGCTTTGGAATTATTGATGGCATAAAGAACCATCTTGCCGATTACTTCGTGAGCTTCCCTGAAGGGCATACCTTTCTTTACAAGATAGTCAGCAGCATCAGTTGCATTTGTATATCCCTGACCTGCACCATTATACATCTTGTCTTTGTTGACTTTCATTGTCGTTATCATTTTTTCAAAAACAGGCAAGCAGAGTTTAACGGTATCAACTGCATCGAAGATACACTCTTTGTCTTCTTGCATATCTTTGTTGTATGCAAGAGCAATACCTTTCATGGTAGTAAGAATACTTACCAAATCACCGTATACACGTCCTGATTTACCGCGGATTAATTCTGCCACGTCAGGGTTTTTCTTCTGAGGCATAATGGAACTTCCTGTGGAACAGGAATCATCCATTTCGATAAAGGAAAACTCATTTGTGTTCCAAAGAATGAGTTCTTCGCAGAAGCGACTTAAATGCATCATACAAATAGATAATGCAGAGGCTAATTCAATTACGAAATCTCTGTCCGACACACCGTCGAGGGAATTTAAAGTTATGTCAGCAAAGCCAAGCTCGTTGGCTACAGACTGTCTGTCGAGAGGATATGTTGTACCTGCAAGCGCACCTGAGCCAAGAGGCATAATGTTCATTCTGTCGAAGGTGTCATCGAGTCTTGTAATATCACGCTTGAACATTTCAAAATATGCCATAAGGTGATGAGCAAGAGTAATAGGCTGTGCTTTCTGAAGATGTGTATAACCGGGCATTATGGTTTCGGTATGTTCTTTTGCCATTGTAAGTAATGCCTTGCAAAGACTAAGGAGCATTTCTTTAATTTCAAGAATTTCATCTTTAAGATACATTCTTATATCAAGCGCAACCTGGTCATTTCGGCTTCTGCCGGTATGAAGTCTTTTCCCTGTGTCACCAATCTTGGCAATAAGCATGGTTTCTACGTTCATGTGTATATCTTCGGCGTCAATCATAAACTCAAGCTTGCCTTCTTCTATTTCCTTAAGTATTTCTTTTAGAGCTTCAATAATTTTAAGGGAATCTTCCAAAGGTATTATGTTGCATTTGCCAAGCATTCTTGCGTGAGCTATGCTTCCTGTAATATCCTGACGATACATTCTTTGGTCAAAACGAATTGATGAATGGAAATCATTTACTTCTTTATCTGTATTTTTTGCAAATCTTCCGCCCCAAAGCTTCATGGCAGTATTCCTCCGAACTTTCTAAAATCAAAACTTTCCGGTGAGGAAGTCCTCACCGGAAATCAGTAATTACTTGTTTTCGTGCTTTTTCATCATCATTGCGCGAACCTTTAAGGGTAAGCCAAAGAGATTGATAAATCCTGCAGAATCCTTCTGATCGTATACTTCATCTTCTGCAAATGTAGCTATATCCTCGTCATAGAGAGAGTAGGGGGATTTAGCACCTGCAGGTGTGCAATTGCCCTTGTAAAGCTTCATTCTTACAGTACCTGTAACTGTTTCCTGCGTGGAATCTACAAAAGCTGAGAGTGCTTCGCGAAGAGGTGTGTACCAAAGACCGTCATATACAAGCTCTGCAAACTTGTTTGCAACTTCCATCTTATAGTGAAGTGTCTGCTTATCAAGACAAATGTACTCAAGTTCCTTGTGTGCGGCATAAAGAATTGTTCCGCCGGGAGTTTCGTACACGCCGCGGCTCTTCATACCTACAAGACGGTTTTCAACAATATCATCTATACCAATACCGTTTGCACCGCCAAGCTCATTAAGCTTCTTAACCATGCTTACGGGATCTAATGCTTCACCGTTTAACTTAACGGGAACACCTTTTTCAAATTCAAGTTCAATATATGTAGGAACATCGGGAGCTTTTTCGGGAGATACGCTGAGCTTGAGTATCTTGTCAAGGTTAGGCTCGTTCCAGGGATCTTCAAGATCCTGTCCTTCGTGGGATAAGTGCCAGATGTTTCTGTCCATGGAGTAGTTGTTGTCCTTGGTAACAGGTACGGGGATGCCTCTTGCTTCTGCATAGTCGATTTCGTCATCTCTGGATTTAATATCCCATATTCTCCAAGGCGCTATTATCTTCATTTCAGGGGCAAGAGCTTTTATTGTGAGTTCAAATCTAACCTGGTCGTTACCTTTACCTGTGCAGCCGTGGCAAATAGCGGTAGCACCTTCTGCTTTGGCAATTTCTACAATTCTCTTTGCAATGCAGGGACGTGCGTGCGAAGTACCGAGTAAATATTTACCTTCATATACGGCACCTGCCTTAAGAGTAGGCCATATAAAATCTTTTACATATTCGTCCTCAAGATTTTCGATATAGCATTTGCTTGCACCGGTCTTTATAGCCTTTTCTTCAAGACCGTCAGTTTCTTTACCCTGACCAACATCACCGCAAACAGCTATAACTTCGTAATCGTAGTTTTCCTTAAGCCACGGAATAATGATAGAAGTATCAAGACCGCCGCTGTATGCTAAAACAACTTTTTCTTTTGACATATTGATTTTCCTCCCAAATTGGTTTATTATTAATGTATATAAGCTATTATAACTCATAATTTTTAGAATATCAACTGTTATTTTTGCATAAATATGCAAAATATTTTGCAAAACAATGTATAAAATGCATAAAAAGAAAAATATGTTGAAAGGTAGTACATTCAATGATAATATTAGGTATAGATCCGGGTTATGCAATTGTAGGTATCGGAGTTATTGAGTATTCCGGCAATAAATTCAGAACAATTGATTATTATGCAATTACAACAGAAGCTCACACGCCTTTTGAAGAAAGGTTAAAAATTATATACGATGGTGTTAACGAAGTTATTGAAAGATATAAACCTGAATTTATGTCTATAGAGGAATTGTTTTTCAATGATAATGCCAAAACAGCCATAGCAGTTGGTCAGGCAAGGGGAGTTATTATTCTTTCCGCTGTAAATCACGGCGTTGAAATATTTGAGTATACACCTTTGCAGGTTAAGCAGGCAGTTGTAGGATATGGCAGAGCAGATAAAACACAGGTTCAGCAGATGACCAAAGCAATACTTGGCTTAAATGCTGTTCCCAAGCCCGATGACGTTGCCGATGCGTTGGCAATTGCAGTATGTCACGCTCATTCCTACAATGGTTCACTGAGTAAATTTTTGAAATAGGAGATAGAGTATGTTTAGTTATTTAAGAGGTATACTTGCAGAAAAATGTACAAATTATGCCGTTATTGAATGTTCCGGCGTCGGATTTAAAGTTTATACAAGCTATAATTCACTTTGTGATTCCAAGTGTGTTCAGGGAAGCGAAGTTGTTTTTCATACATACTTGTATATTAAAGAAGGTATAATGGATCTTTACGGTTTTTCAACGAAGGACGAGCTTGAACTTTTCGAACTTCTAATATCTGTAAATGGCGTTGGGGCTAAAGGTGCATTATCGGTTTTATCTGTAATGAATCCTTCAAAGTTGTCCCTTGTAATTGCAACCGGTGATGCAGCAAGTATAAAAAAAGCTCCGGGTATCGGTGCAAAAATTGCGCAGAGAATCGTTTTGGAACTTAAAGATAAAATTAAAAACGAAGCTTTCGTTGATTCTGCCTCTGATGCATTTAAAGAATTTGTTCCTGCATCTTCCGGGGAACGTGATGAAGCTGTAAACGCATTGGTTGCGCTGGGCTATACCGGTGCGGAAGCCAAAAGGGCCGTTTCAAAGGTTGATGCATCTGTTACAGATGTAGAAGGTATTATAAAACTGGCATTAAAAAGCCTTATGTAAGGAGTAAATTATGTTGAATTCCGAAGACAGAATCGTAAATGGCGGCATACTTGAAGAGGATGTTATTTCCGAACCCGGTTTAAGACCCAGAAATCTTTCAGAATATGTAGGCCAAACAAAGGTTAAAGAAAACCTCAGTATTTATATTGAAGCTGCAAAAACAAGAAAAGAGGCACTTGACCATGTTTTACTTTATGGGCCTCCCGGACTTGGTAAGACCACATTGGCTAATATTATAGCTAATGAACTTGGAGTTAACATTCGTATTACTTCCGGACCTGCCATTGAAAAGCCGGGTGACCTTGCTGCTATTCTTACCAATTTATCCGAACATGATGTGTTGTTTATTGATGAAATACATCGCCTGAGCCATAGCGTAGAAGAGGTGCTTTATCCTGCAATGGAAGACTTTGCTCTGGATATTATAATCGGTAAAGGGCCTTCTGCAAGGTCCATAAGACTGGATTTGCCCTCGTTTACCCTCATAGGCGCAACCACTAAGGCAGGTTCTATGACAGGGCCTTTAAGAGATCGTTTTGGTGTTATATCCAGACTTGAACTTTATACTGCGGAAGAACTTTGTCAAATTGTTGAACGCAGTGCAGGCATACTTGGCGTAAGTATTGATAAAGACGGTGCTGCAGAAATAGCTTCACGTTCAAGAGGAACTCCCAGAATTGCCAACAGACTTGTTAAACGTGTCCGTGATTTTGCAACTATACTGGGCGATGGCACGGTTAATGGAGATATTGCATCCAAAGCTTTGGAAAGACTTGAAATTGACGAAATAGGCCTTGATAACGTGGACAAAAATATGATACTGACCATGATAAAAAGCTTTGGCGGCGGCCCGGTTGGTCTTGATACTCTTGCTGCAACAACAGGAGAGGACGCCAATACCATAGAAGATGTATATGAACCATATCTTTTGCAACTTGGTTTTATAAACAGAACTCCCAGGGGTAGAATTGTAACTAAACTTGCATACGAACATTATGGAATCCCTTTTGAAAAATAGTTTCTGTTTTGTTACAATTTGCTGACAGTTTGATGTTTATTATCGAAAAAAAGATAAAAATGTAGTATAATCTATTCACAAATCTATTTACAGGATTGGATTATACAATGAAAAAAATCAAATTTGTATTTTTAATAGTTTTAGTATTGCTGGTATTGTCTTCTGCAAGTGTATTTGCAAAAGGTGATACAAAGCTCTACATTGATGGCAAAGAGGTTAAGACTGATGTTTCGCCTGAAATTGTCAATAACAGGGTTATGGTTCCGGTAAGAAGTATTTTCGAAGAACTGGGTGCTGATGTCACGTGGATAGGTTCAAGAAAACAGGTAATTGTTAAATCTATTTCCACAAGAATTGTTCTCAATGTAGATAAAACCAAAGCCTATGTTGATGACAAGGCATTTGAACTTGATGTGGCTCCTATGATTATTAACGGGCGCACCGTTATTCCTGTACGTTTTGTTTCGGAAACTCTTGGCTATGATGTAATATGGGATTCTAAAACCAATTCGGTTCATATTAATAAACCCGTCGTTGTGGAAAAAGAACCATTGATTCAGAAAGTAACCATTACTGAGCAATCTGAATCTTCAAAAGTTGTTGTAAGTGTCAAAGATATGAAACGTCCGAAAATATCATATGCTGATGAACCTACAAGGTTTATTGCTGATTTTCCGGATGCCACGATATCCGGCGGGGACTCCAGGAAACGACTGAATACAGATGATATAACTGAAGTAAGATACGCAGAACACGAAGAATATGCTCGTGTTGTTATAGAAACCCCGGGAGAATCGACATTTAATGTCAGATACACTTCGGATTCTATGATTGTAACAGTTACTACCGAGAAATCTTCCGACCATGAGGATGACAGCAAAGAGGAAAAGGATGAAAATGATCAGGAGTATGAGGATGAAGATGATATTCCCGATATTGAACGTCCTGAATTTAAAGTTCCTGAAATTGATATTGATAATCCTATTATTGTTTTGGATCCCGGTCATGGCGGATGGGATTCCGGAGCAGTTGCCGTGGATGAAGATGGTGACGTAATCGTAAATGAAGCAGATGCAAATCTTGCCATTGCACTCAGCGCTCAAAAATACCTTGAGGCGGAGGGAATAACAGTTGTTATGACCAGAACTTCCGATGTTGCTTTGGGTACTACCGAGATGGAAGACCTTCTTGCAAGAAGTGAAATTGCCAACGAAGTGGGCGCAACCTTCTTTGTAAGTATACATAATAATTCGTTCTCAAATGATACCGCAAGCGGAACAGAGATTCTATATGTAAGCGGTGGTATTGAAAATGTTTACGGAATAAGCGGTGAAAATCTTGCTCAAAACATTCTTACACCATTGGTACAGGCAACAGGGCTTACAAACAGAGGCCTCAAAAACAGCCCCAAAATTGTTGTTTTAAGAGAAACCCTTATGCCGGCTGTACTTGTTGAGTGTGCTTTTGTATCAAATCCGCAGGACAGAGAATTGCTTATTGACAAACAAGCTCTTGATGATATGGGTTATGCCATTGCTATCGGAATTATGGAAACAATAAGTCAGTGCAAATAAAACTTGTAAATTTTGATATCTTGTGATATAATAAATTATTGTATTTGATTAGTTTATGGAAGGGTGAAGATAATGGATCATTTTGAAGAAACCGTAAAGGTTAAAGTAGGTGCTGACAGTGCTACAAAGGTACGTGATACTTTTAAGGTTGTATACGAGGCATTGGAAGTTAAAGGATACAATCCCGTTAATCAGATTGTAGCTTATATTATGTCCGGTGATCCTACTTATATTACCGGTTATAATAACGCGCGTAATCTTATGAGTAAGCTTGAACCCGATGAAATCCTTGAAATTCTTGTAAAAGAATATTTAAGAACACTTTAATCTTAAGGTAACTATTCTCACGGCATTAATTTGCTGTGAGAATTGCCGTTTTGTAATGATTATTAGGTTTGACTTTTTATATATTGTTATTGCGGAGGTAAATTGCAAATGACAAATGTGACAGAGATTTTTGGAAGTCTTGTTTTTAATGATTCAGTTATGAAGGAAAGACTTTCCGAAAGTACATACAAAAATCTTAAGAGTACTATTGACAGTGGCGAGCCCATGAGTTTGGATACTGCCAATGAAGTTGCCAACGCTATGAAGGATTGGGCTATTGAAAAAGGTGCCACTCATTATACGCATTGGTTCCAACCTATGACCGATGTTACTGCCGAAAAGCATGATAGTTTTATTTCACCAACTGCTGATGGGCATATTATAATGGAATTTTCCGGAAAAGAACTCATAAAAGGTGAGCCGGATGCATCAAGTTTTCCCTCCGGAGGTTTAAGAGCAACATTTGAAGCAAGGGGATATACCGCTTGGGATCCTTCATCGTTTGCATTTATTAAAGATGGTTCCCTTTGTATACCTACAGCATTTTGCTCATACGGCGGAGAAGCTCTTGACAAGAAAACTCCTCTTTTGCGCTCAATGGAAACAATTGATGCTCAGGCGATACGTATACTTAGGTTGTTTGGTAACACAACTTCCAATAAGGTAATTTCAACCGTTGGTGCCGAACAGGAATATTTTCTTGTGGATAAAGATACCCACGATTTAAGAAAAGACCTCATATTCACAGGCAGAACTCTTTTCGGTGCAAAACCACCTAAGGGTCAGGAACTGGGCGACCACTACTTTGGTCAGTTAAAACCAAGAGTGTCTGCTTATATGAAGGAGCTTGATGAAGAACTCTGGAAAAGAGGCGTTCTTGCAAAAACTAAACATAATGAAGCTGCACCTGCGCAGCATGAACTTGCTCCTGTGTTTACCACAGCCAATATTGCTATTGATCATAATCAGCTTACAATGGAAATTATGAGAAAGGTTGCTGCAAAGCATAATCTTGTTTGCCTTCTTCACGAAAAGCCTTTTGAAGGTGTAAATGGCAGCGGTAAGCATAATAACTGGTCACTTACTACGGACGATGGTCTTAATTTACTTAAACCCGGTAAAACACCATATGACAATCTGCAGTTTCTTATATTCTTCTGTGCTGTAATAAAGGCTGTTGATGAATATCAGGATTTACTCAGAATATCTATTGCCAGTGCAGGCAATGACCACCGCCTTGGCGGACACGAAGCACCTCCGGCAATTGTTTCTATGTTCATTGGTGAACATCTTGAATCCATTCTTGAAGCTTACGAAAATGATGACGACTATTCTGAAAAGAAAAAGGAAAAGATGGAAATCGGAGCACATGTTATTCCTACATTTACCAAAGATAAAACAGACAGAAACCGTACTTCGCCGTTTGCTTTTACGGGTAATAAATTTGAATTCAGAATGCTTGGCTCTTCTGCATCTGTTGCAGAGCCAAATGTTGTGCTTAATACAATTGTTGCAGAGGTTTTGCAGGAGTTTGCCGATCTTCTTGAAAATTCCAGGAATTTTGATGATACCGTTCATAATATAATCAGAGATACGGTTAAGAATCATAAAAAAATCATATTTAACGGAAACAACTATTCCGAAGAGTGGGTTGAAGAAGCTAAGAGGAGAGGTCTTTCCAATTACAAGACAACTCCGGAAGCAATTCCTCATTTTGTTGACCAAAAGAACATTGACCTTTATACAAAACACGGTATTTATACTGAAACAGAAATGTTCTCCAGATGTGAAATTCTTCTTGAGAATTACTCTAAAATCATAAATATTGAGGCTCTTACTTTAATAGATATGATAAAGAAGGATATAATTCCTTTTGTCACAGAGTACTGTAAGGTTCTTTCGGAATCGGCAACTGCCAAACTAAATTTCTGTAATTCATTTAATACAGATGTGGAATTTGAAACTGTACAGGAACTTTCTGAGCTTACTTATGAGCTTAATGAAGATTATAAAAAACTTGTATCTTATGTTGCTGATGCAAAAATTGATTGTGCAGATGCAAGTCAATGTGCAGATTATTACTGTAATTACGTTTTAAAAACAATGGAATCAGCCAGACAGTCCATAGACAGAATGGAAGAACTTACATCATCTGATTATTGGCCGTATCCCACATACAGCGAACTTTTGTTTAATGTATAATATTTTCCCCCTCTTATTTAGAGGGGGAATTTAAACTTAAAATAAACACTTGAAAGGAGACGCCTTATGGAGAATATTATGTTATTTTTGCAAAGCGCATTTATGGGAATTATTCAAGGTATTACCGAATGGCTGCCCATAAGCAGTACCGGACACTTGATTCTATTTAATGAAATAATCAATATGAATGTTTCGGATAATTTTTTTGAGATGTTCAAGGTTGTTATACAATTTGGCTCAATACTGGCTGTTGTTGTTTTGTATTGGTCTAAGCTCAATCCTTTTACTTTAAAAAAGGGGAATGAAAATTTTAAAATTCTCGGTTCACTGGCTCTAAAGAAAAAGACATTGATGTTGTATACAAAGGTAATTGTGGGTGTTATACCGGCCGGTGTCGTGGGGCTTCTATTTGATGATATTATAGAAGGTTATCTCTCGACTTCGCTTGTCATAGCCATAACTCTTATTTTTTACGGAATAGTATTTATTGTTCTTGAAAGCACCAGAAGAAAACCTAAGCATACCGACCTGGATAAACTATCTTATAAAACTGCATTTGGAATTGGTGTATTTCAGATACTTGCACTTATACCCGGAACATCCAGAAGTGGGTCTACTATAATCGGTGCTTCTCTTTTGGGTTGTTCACGCCATGTAGCTGCTGAGTTTTCCTTTTTCCTTGCAATTCCCGTAATGTTAGGTGCAAGTTTATTAAAACTTCTGAAATTCGGATTTAATTTTTCAATGACAGAATGGATTGTGCTTGCTATTGGAATGATTGTATCTTTTATTGTATCTGTACTTGCAATTAAGTTCCTTATGGGATATATCAGAAAGCATGATTTTAAAGGCTTTGGAGTTTATCGTATAATTCTCGGTGCAATAATATTAATCACACTTATATTTTAATAAAAAAAGAAATCGGAAAATTCCGATTTCTTTTTTTATTAAAACAAGCGTTGTTTGTGTTTATCCAAGGCTGTAAGCAGTATCATTCCAAGTACGCCGCAAGATAAAATCTCGCCAATGCCAACAGTAATAAACATAAGCCACATTGCGTCTTTTAAACCGTAAGCGTATGTTAAAATGAATGGTACTATAATTGTATTAGATAGTATAGGTCCTATGGGAGCCAGCCATTTTTTTCCTTTAATATCAATTTTGCTCATCCTAAACGTTATTACCGCGCCGATAAGAGTTGCCACACTTCCGAATATGACGTCCGTAATCACGCATCCTGTAAGAATGTTAGATATAAGACAACCGGCAAAGAGTCCCCAGATTGCATAGGGAGTAAAATAGGGCAGAACCGTAAGGGCTTCTCCTAAACGTATCTGTATGGTTTGATTTGCCAGTCCAAGACTTGCACTTACATAGGTAAGTGCCACATACATACCTGCAATAAGAGCACTATAGACGATGTGTTTTGTTTTCATTATTAAATTTCTCCTTTAGTTTTATTTATAGTGAGGAAGGTCTCGAACTCACTTGTTAATGAATTATCTTATAAGATGTACCGGTAAACCATTTTTATAGATGATTGGATTTTCACCTTGAATAAGAGGATATATATAATTTATTAATTCGTCATTGACATCGTTGCCGGAAGATATAATATATGAAGAGGGTATTTTCTTTTCGGCGTTTGCGATTTCAGATATTTCCATAGGTACTGCATCAATTGTATACGGATTATCGGAAATTCTTACGTATCCCATCATTTTACCGCTTTCGCCGTTAACTGCAGCTTCTACTGCTTTGGATGCTATAAAGAAGGATTCCTCAATGTCTGTTTTGGATGTTATATGTGCTGCGCATCTCTGGGGAGTATTGAGTTCAATACTTCTTACTTTAATGCCGCATTTATTTTTTATGATTGTTTCCAAAGTTTTTCCAACACCGCCAAGCTGAGAATGACCAAATAAATCCTCTTTAAATATCTGGCTCTGATCAGCAATGTAGTTGCCGTCTTTATCTTTTATGCCTTCCGAAACAGCTATTATTATATTTTTTCTTTCTTTAACTTTTGTTTTAACATCGTTTACGAATTTATCAATGTCAAATGGTATTTCCGGAAGATAGATTAGGTCGGGGGATGCCGTTCCTGTAATTCTTGCTAGAGCAGAAGCGGCAGTAAGCCATCCGGCATTTCTTCCCATTATTTCAACGATTGTTACACTTTCAATGTCATAAACCTGGGCATCGCGGGTAATTTCTGCTACCGATGTGGCTATAAATTTAGCTGCACTTCCGAATCCGGGGCAATGGTCAGTACCCATAAGGTCGTTATCTACAGTTTTTGGAACACCTATTACGTTAATATCGTTTTCAGCACAGACATTCTTAAGCTTGGAAACTGTATCCATAGAGTCGTTACCGCCAATGTATAGAAAATATCCGATATTATATTCTTTTAAAATACTTACAATTTTTTCAATATCTCCCGATTGTTCGGATAATTTGTATCTGCAAGAACCAAGATATGCAGATGGTGTTTGCTTAAGTAAATCTATATTTTCACTTTTTGTAAATATATCATTTAGCTCCATAAGATTTCTGCCGAGTACACCTTTAATGCCGTTTACACAACCGTAGACACGGTCAATGGCGTTATTTTTAAGAGCTTGTGAAATTACTCCGGCCAACGTTGCGTTTATAGCAGCGGTAGGACCACCGGATTGTCCTACAAGTAAGTTCTTTTTCATAATCATTCCTCCGTTTGCTTTAGTGCCCAATTTCTGTCAATTCTTGTCCAGTCACCGGTTATTGAATTATAGTTTGATTCTTTTATATATAAAGAAAAAGGTAAATAGTAATTTTTCAAAACTTTGTCACAATCATCTCTTTTAGTAAAATGTATTCCTTTTTCTGTAATTTCTTCGTAAGTAATGTATTCGTCTTCAAGTATCAGTGTTCTATACTCCTTAATATGCTTAAGCTTAATTAATTCAATGGCAGCATCATTGAGTCCGTCTCTGAAAATTCTGACTTTTTCAGAAGCGTCTGCAGCAAAAGCAACAATACGAAACTTCCAGTCTTTAGCTCCGGAAATACTTGTTGAAAGAGAAAATTTTCTTGCCGGTACGGGATACATGTTGCAATCAGCAAATATAAAATACTTGTGTATGTATGAGTATACAACAATTGGAGTTTCAAATGTAAATTCAGTTTTGCAATAGCGGCAAACAATCCTGTTGATATTGCCGTTTATTAAGGGACTTGAGTCTGACTCGGAGTCCGCGTCAAAAAGGTTGCAGATTTCTGCATACCTGAAAAATATCTTATTGCATCTTTCACAACGGATACCTTCTTGCGGTATAAGTGTTGCCAACATTATCCCTCCGTACATACTTGTTATGTTACAGTATACCAAATTTTTTTATTTTATTCAACATTTATATTGAAATTTCCTATTGAAATATTTATCTGAATAATATATAATAAAAATAATAATTTAAATCATAAGGAGAAGAATGATGTATACAACAGATGAAGTAAGAAAGATTGATCCTGAAATTGCCGAAGCTATCGAAGCTGAGGTTAACAGACAGAGAAGCAAAATTGAACTTATTGCCAGCGAAAACTTTGTAAGTAACGCTGTTGTTGAAGCGATGGGCACACCGCTTACAAACAAATATGCAGAAGGATATCCCGGCAAGCGTTACTACGGTGGATGTGAAAATGTTGATGTTATAGAAAGACTTGCTATAGAAAGAGCAAAAGAAATTTTTGGTGCTGAGCACGCTAATGTTCAACCTCATTCCGGTGCACAGGCTAATATGGCTGTTTTCTTTGCTGTACTAAATCCCGGAGATACAGTTCTCGGTATGAGCCTTGCTCACGGCGGACATTTAAGTCATGGTAGTCCTGTTAATATGAGTGGTAAGTATTTTAACATCGTTTCCTATGGCGTTGAAGAAGGTTCTTCCGTTATTAACTATGATGAAATCAGAAAAATTGCTCTTGAATGTAAGCCTAAGCTTATTGTTGCAGGTGCAAGTGCTTACCCCAGAACTATTGATTTTGAAAAATTCAGTGCTATTGCAAAAGAGGTTGGAGCATATCTTATGGTAGATATTGCTCATATTTCCGGTCTTGTTGCTGCCGGTCTTCATCCAAGTCCTGTTCCTTACGCAGATTTTGTTACAACTACAACCCACAAGACATTAAGGGGCCCCAGAGGCGGTCTTATACTTTGCAAAGAAGAACATGCTAAGCTTATAGATAAAGCTGTGTTCCCCGGAATTCAAGGCGGACCTCTTATGCACATTATAGCAGCTAAAGCAGTATGCTTTAAAGAAGCTCTCTCTGATGAGTTTAAAGAATATCAGAAGAATATAGTTGCTAACGCAAAGGCTCTTAGTGAAGCACTTCTGGCTAATGGTCTTGAACTTGTATCCGGCGGTACAGATAATCATCTTATGCTTCTTGATCTTAGAAATCTTCCCATTACAGGTAAGGAAGCTGAGCATATGCTTGATGAAGTTGGTATCACCGCAAATAAGAATGCAATTCCTTTTGACCCCCAGAAGCCTTTTGTAACAAGCGGAGTTCGTATTGGTACTCCTGCTGTAACTGCTCGCGGAATGAATACTGACGATATGAAGGAAATTGCCGATCTTATTGCATTGACACTTAAAGATTTTGAAAACAGCAAAGAAGCTGTTAAAGTTAGAGTACAAGCTCTTTGCGAAAAGTATCCTTTATACAGATAATATGGAGGAATAGATTTGAAGCCACTCGCGGACTATATAAGACCCATGGAGCTGTCGGAAGTTGTTGGACAGAAGCATATTATTGGCGACAATAAGCCTTTATCCAATATTATAAACTCCGGCGAAGTTCCTAATATGATTTTTTACGGTCCATCCGGAACCGGTAAAACTACAGTTGCGAATATATGTGCTGCTCTGACATCAAAGAAGTTATTTAAACTTAATGCCACTACGGCATCTTTAAAAGATATCAGGGAAGTGGCTATGTCTATTGATGATATTGAAGGCAGAACGTCGGGAGTCTTATTGTATCTCGATGAAATACAGAATTTCAATAAAAAACAGCAGCAGTCTTTGCTTGAATATATTGAAAACGGTTCTATTACCCTGATAGCAAGTACAACGGAAAATCCATATTTTTACGTATATAATGCCATATTATCAAGATGCTCTGTTATTGAATTTAAACCGGTAGATGCTGAGGATATTGTTCAGGCTTTGAAAAGAGCACTGGTTAAAGCTTCCGATATATATGCCGGAAAAGAAATAATTACAGACCATGGAGTTCTTGAACAAATTGCACTGTCAGCATACGGTGATGTCAGAAAGGCTGTTACGATTCTTGAGATGTGCATTAAGTCATCCATTTCTCTTGATGACAGAGTTGTTATTACATCCGAATGTGTAAGTTCTATAACTCAAAAAAGCAGTTTTGCATTTGATAAAGACGGAGATAATCATTATGATGTTTTGAGTGCATTTCAGAAGTCTATAAGAGGTTCCGATCCGGATGCTGCAATTCACTATCTGGCAAGGCTTGTCGAAGGCGGAGACTTGATTTCTATTTGCAGAAGACTTCTGGTAATAAGTGCTGAAGATATCGGTCTTGCTTATCCTACTGCCATTAGCGTAACAAAAGCGTGCGTGGACAGTGCTCTTCAACTTGGTTTTCCGGAAGCAAGAATACCCCTTGCAGAAGCTGTTATATTTCTTGCCGGCTTACCTAAGTCAAACTCTGCAATATGTGCTATTGATGATGCTTTAAATGATGTAAGAAACGGTCTTGCAGGTGAAATACCTTCGCATATTCGTGATGGTCATTATTCCGGCGCTCAAAAGCTTGGTAGGGCAGAGGGGTATAAATATCCTCATTCGTATCCTAATTCCTATGTAAAACAGCAATATTTACCCGATAATCTTATAGACAAAAAATATTATTATCCGGGAAACAATAAAATGGAAGATGCTGTTAAACAATATCTGGATAAAATAAAATCCGGTACATAAAATAGTATAGGAGGAATAAATTATGGAATTAACAAAATTACTTTCCAAATTAAAAAAAGGTTTTAAGAAGACTACACAAACTGTAGTAAAGATTTCCGGAGAAGCTCTTGACTATACTAAACTTAAAATTAAGATATCGGAAATTGAAACAGAACTTGATGAAAAGTATTTGGCAATTGGTATGGCTGTTTATGAGGGTAGTTCAGAAACAGATGTTGATGAAATTTGTGCTGAAATTTCTGAACTTCGTGGTAAGCTTTCGGAACTTAAAGAAGAAATCAATGAATATAAATGCCAAAAGGTGTGTCCTGAATGTGGCAGTACAACCGATAAGGATAATTCTTATTGTCCATCTTGCGGTTATAAGTTTTGAACACAATATATAGTATGAAAAACGGTATACACGGTGCATATTTAGTATGCACCGTGTTTTTTTATAATATAATGCAAAAAAATAGTCAAATATATTTTGATTTAATTGTTACTTTTGTATTAAAAAAGTTTTCTGATGTGCTTTTAATGCTTGTTTTATCGGTAAAAACAAAAAAATATTATTATCAATAATTTTAACATTTTACTGCAAAACTTTTGTAACAATTTTATTGAATAAAATCACTTGATTTTTTGCATGTGTTGCATTATAATAGGACAAGCAACACAAGATATGGGCAAAATATAAATTATATGATACTATATATAGTTTTGTGGAGGAGAATGGAAATGGTTAATACTATTCGTAAAAGAGACGGAAGAATTGAGAATTTTGACAAAGAAAAGATAATTAATGCAATTCTTAAAGCTATGAATCATGAATTTGTTAATGATATCAGTTATGCTGAAAAAATTGCATCATCAATTGAAGCGCTTGAAAAAGATGTTATTGATGTTGAAGAGATTCAGAACCTTGTAGAGATTGAACTTATGAAATCTCAGTATAAGAATGTTGCTAAAGCGTACATTCTCTACAGAGATAAGAGAAATATTGCCAGAGGCAGAAAAACATATGATACCTATATGGGAATTATAAACACCATTGCCAACGAAATCACCAAGGAAAATGCCAACATGAACACCGACACTCCCGCAGGTATGATGATGAAATTTGCCAGCGAAACCTCAAAGCCGTTTGTTTTGGATATGCTTCTTAGTGATACTGCCAAGGATTATGTCAAGAGCAACTACATTCACATCCATGATGCTGATTATTATCCTACAAAGTCACTTACATGTCTGCAGCATCCGCTTGACAAAATTCTAAAGGGCGGCTTTCATGCAGGGCACGGTTCGTCCCGACCTGCCAAGAGAATAGAAACTGCTGCCATAATCGCATGTATCTCTATGGAATCGGTTCAGAATGAAATGCACGGCGGACAGGCTATTCCGGCTTTTGATTTTTACCTTGCGCCATATGTAAGAACTTCATTTATAGAAGAACTTGAAAAAATTGAGGAACTACAGGGTGTGGACCTTTCCAAATATAAGGACATGCAGTTTGCCGATTATGAAACTGTTAGTCTTGATGGGTTAAGCGGTGAAGAAAGATATTTCTGCCATGCCATGAACCTCACTGTAAACCGTGTTCATCAGGCTATGGAATCGTTTATTCACAACATGAACACCATACACTCCCGCGGTGGCAACCAGGTTGTGTTTTCATCAATTAACTATGGTACAGACACATCTGCCGAGGGCAGATGCATTATCAGAGAGATGCTTAATTCCACCCTTCGCGGTGTAGGAAATGGCGAAACACCTATTTTCCCCATACAGATATGGAAGACAAAAACAGGTGTCAACTACCTGCCCTCTGACAGAAACTACGACCTTTACAAGCTTGCATGCAAGGTTACTGCAAAGAGGTTCTTCCCCAATTTTGTAAATCTTGATGCTACATTTAACCAGCACGAAAAATGGGATGCAAATGACCCCATGAGATACAGATATGAGGTTGCAACCATGGGCTGCAGAACCAGAGTATTTGAAAACCGTCATGGCGAAAAGACTTCCATCGGCAGAGGAAACCTTTCGTTTACGACAATAAACATTGTTAAGCTTGCATTGGAATGTATGAATATTGAGGATTATGACGAAAAGATTTCCACATATTTCAGAAAACTGGACAAATGCCTCGATGTTGCCGCTGAGCAGCTTTATGACAGATATTCATTCCAGAGAACAGCACTCAAAAAACAGTTCCCCATGCTTATGGACGGCATGTGGGAGGACAGTGCTGAGCTTAGGTTTGACGAGCCTGTAAAGAATATTCTTAAAACAGGTACACTCGGCATAGGATTTATCGGTCTCGCCGAAGCACTTATTGCTCTTACAGGCAAGCATCACGGAGAGAGCGAGGAATCACAGGCTTTGGGTCTTAAAATTATCACTCATATGCGTGACAGAATCAACGAAATTGCATCTGACAAAAATCTCAACTATTCGCTTCTTGCTACTCCTGCAGAGGGTCTCAGCGGCAAATTCACCCGAAAAGACAGAGAGCAGTTTGGCATGATAAAGGATATCACTGACAAAGAATACTACACAAACAGCTCTCATGTTCCCGTGTGGTACAAATGCTCTGTTGAGCACAAGGCTCGCATAGAGGCCCCGTATCATGACCTTGAGCGCGGTGGACATATATTCTATGTAGAGCTTGACGGAGATGCAACTCACAATCCCGAATGTATCATGCAGACAGTTGACCTTATGCACAGATACAACATAGGTTACGGTTCGGTTAACCACACCAGAAACAGATGCCTTGACTGCGGATTTGAAAATGCCGACAAGGATATGACAGAATGTCCCAGATGCGGCAGCACAGCCATAGATACTATTCAGAGAATCACCGGCTACCTTGTAGGTAGTGTAAACAACTGGAACAGTGCAAAAAAAGCAGAGTTAAAGGACAGGGTTACTCATGAGGTCTGATTGGAGAGAAACAGAGATTCAGATGATGAATATTATGAATTCGTCTTCTGTTGACGGAGTAGGATTCAGAGATGTGCTTTTTGTAAGCGGATGCCCGCATCACTGTGACGGGTGCCACAATCCCCAGACATGGGATTATCACGCAGGGGTAAGGGTTACCCTTGGCGAGGTGTATGACAAGCTTACAGAAAGTGCAATAACCAATGTTACCATCAGCGGCGGTGAGCCTTTTGAACAGGTAGACAGCCTGTATGAGCTGGTATCGGCTATTAAGGCAACTACGGCCAAAACTGTATGGATATATTCGGGTTACACATTTGAAAATCTGGTTTTTGACAAAGAAAAGCTGAGACTACTCGAAATCTGCGATGTTCTTGTTGACGGTAGATTTGAAAAGGACAACACTGAGCTTAATCTCCGGTTCAAGGGTTCACTTAATCAGCGAATCATTGATATCAGAGCATCTCTTGACTCGGGTGAGGTTGTTTTAGCTGATTTGGAAATGTAACACTTTACAAATTAATATATATATTGTATAATATAAACTGTCTTCAGGGCGGGGTGTGATTCCCCACTGGCGGTATAGTCCGCGACCGGGCGCAGCTGCGTCCGCTGATTCGGTGCAACTCCGAAACCAACGGTATA
>JAZQFN010000073.1:0-2829 GCA_045539515.1 Clostridia bacterium | reverse complement strand
TTGCATTCTTCTTCCTTATAATCCTTTGCTGTGGCGGTGCGATTGTATTAGGAAGACTTGGAGATATTATACATTATATTTTCTACACAGACCATCTTACAGAGCTTAATAACCGTGCATACTTTGATAAGTATTTGAAATCTATGGACAAAAAACTATTAGATGACGGTACGGTGTATTGTATGGTTGATATAGCAAATCTTGCAAATATAAATGCCGATCATACACGTCAGACGGGTGACGACATTATAAAGATGTTTACAATGTACCTGAAAGAAACCTTTGGAAAAACAGATGCAGAGTTTATTTATAACGGAAACGGCAGCTTTGTAATTTTGGCAAAGGATACTGATTACATTACCGTTGAAGATATAATGAGGTTGTTCCAGTTAAGACTTGATGACCGTGAAGAATATAAGGAAATCAGGATAGAATATAAGGTTGGTATTGCAGAAACATTTAAGGAAAATCAAACTGCAAGAAAACTGCTTTCAGAGGCAATAAAAAGTAAAAAGGAATATGTTTCCGAGCCGCTGAAAAAGGAAGTTGTGACCGAATAAGACTATGAAAGGAGGGCAAATGAACTATGGAAAACAGATTTGTACAAACAGCTTTTAAGGTTTACTTTATGGCAATAGCAGTACTTATGTACTATTTTCTTACAGAAGTAATTAACCTTGGTTTGTTTATTACATACCGTCATGCATTTGCCCTTGTTCTTTTTGTATCAGCGTTTTTTGCATTTTTATTTAAGCCAAATATTGCAAGAGGTACATCTTCACTTAAAGAAGCCTTCGTATATTCTACTCCTTTGTTTGTAACAATCCTGGTATCTCTTTTCATATGGTTTATGGGACAGGTTGATACGGCGGTTATCTCAAGAGGTTTGTCGGGTGCTTTTGTATATAACAATATGCTTTCATTTACCCTTGCGGCAGTTGCGTTTTTGTATGTGTTTGGCGAAAAAGGTATATGGTATAACCTTATTGCAATTCTTATTTCAAATATACTCATGCTTTTGACGATTATAGCACAAAATGGCATTGGAAGCTTCTTTTCTGAATTTATAACTCTTGTTACGACTTTTGCCGGAGAAACCGGAGATATTATAGTTCAGGCAGAGATTCACGAGCTTGCTTTTTGTCTTGGAGCGTATCTCATATATATGCTTTTAAAACCAAAGAAGGATATTGTTTTTTTTATCCTGTTTGCGCTTACTGTATTTTGTTTTCTTACATCATTCAAGAGAATTGGTATTATCGCAATTATAATCGCTTTAGCGTTCGGTTGGCTTTTAAAATTTGTTGCAAAATTTAAAAAAGATACAGCTATGCGACTTACCGTGATATTTTCTGTTATATTGGTAGTGCTGCTTACAGGATATGTTGCTGTCATAAAGCTTGATGTCTTTTCATTGCTTGAAAAAGCAGGAATAGACACAAGTGGTCGTGTGACCATTTACAATGCCGTAGATAAGTTTTACGAATTTTCACCGGAGTTTTTAGGCAACGGAATAGGATTTTTAACATACCAGTTAAGCACAAATATGAATGTCGGTGTTTCATCGGTTCATAACGATTTTTTGCAGTATTTTATAGACCTTGGTTTTTGGGGATATATCTTATGGCTTGTTTCTATGACTTTAGTCAGAGTATGTTATTTTGGCAAAAAAGGAAGGGTTGAAAATGGGATTATTGCCCTTGCACTCAGTATATATTTGGTTATAGTTTCATCAACCGATAACACTATGAATTATCCGCTTCTTACAACTGTTCTTGCCATTATAATGATTGGACACGGATTTGATGAAAAGGTGCGAAGTAGCGAGACAAAAATGTTTGGATATATTTCAGATGTTAACAGAGAAACAGAGGGCAGGATAATATTATGAAGATATTGATGGTGAATAAATTTCTATACCCACGAGGCGGCAGCGAGAGCTATATGTTAAAGCTTTCAGAAGAGCTTAAATCACAAGGACACGAAGTTGAATATTTCGGTATGTACGACGAAAAAAACACGGTGGGAAATTCTTTGGGACTTTACACAACCAATATGGATTTTCACTCAAAGGGTATATCAAGATTTCTCTATCCGTTTAAAATAATATACTCAAGGGAAGCGCATAAGAAGATCGGCAAAGTTTTAGATGATTTTAAGCCTGATATTGTTCATATGAATAATATCAATTTTCAGCTTACGCCATCGATTATTTATGCGGTGAAAAAGAGAAATATCCCCCTTGTGCAAACAGTTCATGACTATCAGATGATTTGCCCTAATCATCTTTTGTATAGCTTTAATGAAACAAAGCCTTGCGACAGATGTATAAAAGGCTCGAAATGGAATTGCTTAAAATTTAATTGTATTCATGATTCCAAAGTCAAAAGCTTATTGGGTGTAATTGAAGCAAAGTTTTATTCATTTTTAAAAACATATAAAAAGGTTGATTTATATATATGTCCGAGCAGATTTTTGGAAAACAAGCTTTTAGGTGCTTCGGATATTTATTCCGGGAAAACATTTACAATACATAATTTTATTGAAAAGAATAATATTCTCGCTAAAACGGATAGTAAAAATCCCTATATTGTTTTTGTTGGCAGACTTTCAAAGGAAAAAGGCGTTGAGCTTCTGGCAAATACCGCAAAAATCTTGCCTGACATTAACTTTGTTGTAGCAGGAAATGGTCCTGATGATGAGGTTTTGAAAAATATCCCGAATGTTACCTTAAAGGGTTTTGTTACGGGGAAAGAACTTACCGATTTGATGGCAAACGCAAAACTTCTTATTGCTCCATCGGTTTGTTATGAAAATAATCCTTTATCC
>JAZQFN010000072.1:0-4160 GCA_045539515.1 Clostridia bacterium | reverse complement strand
GTGCCGTTTAGTGAGGACAAGCGACTATACTGTCGCGTCCGCAACGACGATTATATTTTTAAATAAATTACGCTTTGTTTTTAGCAAAAAATACTCGCGGGAGCCGGGAGTGGAGAGGGTACGGCGGAGAGTACCCTCTCCAATAATATTTGCTTCTTTCCAAAAGAAGAAAGTATGCCTTGCGGCATCAGAACGATAAATGTCAATTTATTATCACCCAACCAAATTCCTCCGGTGAATACAAATGCTTACCCAAAGTATAAGTGGGATTCTCTTCCTGCTTCCATGAAACCCCATCTATTTTTACGCACAGCTTAAAGGGTATTCCGGGTGGTGGAACATTGCATTTTTTTCTGTTTACGGCAATGGTTACTTCGTCACCCTCGTAAGTAATTTTGTACTTGTCGAATTCTTTTTGTAATTTTTCTCCGTACAGAGGTGCATAAAGACGTATGTCTATGGGTAGGTACGGCTTACGCTTGCTGTCAATGAGTATTTCGCAATCCGGAATCATAAGTCTGTTTTCAAAGCAGAACATTATCTCGCTTTCCTTAGGACATTTTAACTTCAGATACACATTCTCGCTGTCGCAGTACAGCTTGAAGCTTCCCTCGCCTTCTATGATTTCTTCTTTGGCGCTGTTTTCGCTTTCGGATATTTCGTAAAAATCCTTTCCTTCGGTTGTGTAGTACTCCAGAGGAGCTTTGCCTTGGGCAATTCTTTCTTCAACCTCGTGGAATTCCGTTTTCAGTAATTCTTCAAGTCTTTCTATGCGATATTTCATTTTAGCTGGGAAGAATTTAAATCCTTCTGCTTCGGAGTGATAACCCAAGCGACTGTCTTTTTCGCAAAGAGGAATCATTTTCTTCGTATTTTCTATTTCGGTTTCCACAAGAGCTTTCATTGTTTTTAATATTTCTGCGGGATTATCCCAGCCGTATCCCAGCTTTTCTCTTAAAACATAAAATTCTATTATGTTTGCTCCGCTTTCAAACAATAGTCCCAATGCCTTGGAAAGAGTTTCCATTTCGCCGGTTACACCTTCGGGGAGTATGCTTAAACCTTCGCGCCATTTATTACGTATTCTATATAAAAGTTCCAGAGTTTCCTCCGGTGTATGGCTTTGTCTTAAGCAATCTCCCAGACGGTCGCCATTGGGCTTGTCCGGCAAAAGCCAGGTTCTGGGCAAGGGGAGGTTCTTGGGTTTTAGCTGAAGCTCCCAGGCTATGCCGTCGTGCATAGGTCCGTAATAGCTGAAAATAATATTTAAGGGATAGTTTTTGTAGCCCTCTTCAAAGAGGTGCCATACATCGGCTATTTTATGGGCGTTGGATTTTCCGAACAGGACTCCTGCCAACTTTAAAAGAAAACTGCGTTTGTCGGAAAAATCGTCTGTAAAGGATAAAAGGCCTGCAGCTTTACTCATTACCGAGGGATAGTTTCCAAAGTACCAGCATTGAAGTATACCTTCAACGTTCCATTTGTAAGCTCCTTTGTATTTTTCAAATACCAGTCCCGGTGCAGGGATGTATGGCACTGTTGCCAGTTCGTGAGAGCAGCAAACCTGCATTTTGGCATACAGGTGCTTTTTATGTTTGTTTGCGGCTTTTGCCGTTTCTTCAAAAAGGTATGTGGGTCCCGGGTAGGATAGCCAATAGTCCATGGCAAAGCGTTCCTTGCCAAGCTGCTTATAAAAACCGTAGTCTTCAAAGTTTTGCATTAGCTTGGACTCGTCAGGAGCTTTTTCTACGTATTCGCGTATATCGTCAAAATCCCACTCTCTTTGCCCATAGGTCCAGCTTATAAACTCACCCTTGGCACCGGCTCTGCGCATACCCTCCTGTATCAGGTCGACGGTATATGCCAGAGTTTCTCCTCTGGAGTATTTACTGCATCTTGGGCATTCGGTTACATCGCCTGCAGATGCACAGTTGGTTACTCTTTCACCTGCAGTTATGTTCATATATCCGCCAAGTTCGGGCACAAGGGTGAATAGTCTTTGTACGGATTCTATGCAGTATTCTCTTCCTCTTTCGGAACGGGTACAAAACGCCGGTCTGTCATATCCCATGGTTCCGGGAATATCGGGGTATTTTTCTCTCATATCCGGAGTAAGTCCTGCCGGTTCTACGGCAAATACATATACCTTAATGCCGTAACGGGCACACTTTGCCACAACCTTTTTAAGCTTGGCAATTCTCTTTTCGGAGCCCTTACCGTATTCGGGAATTATATCCGATGGTATAAGGTCACAAAATCGGGTATATATCCATATGCCGTTGTTACCGTCGTGGGCAAGGCGGTTTAAGTATTCATCGGGATAGTAGTCCACATCGTCCCACAGCTCGTCAATGTTGTGTGGAGGACGGTTTGTGGGGCTGAAAAAGCCTCTGGTAATTCTGGATTTTATTACCGGACGTTTTGTTATGATTTGCTTTTTTAAAAATGGTGCCTCAGCTTCGATTATAAGGTCCTCAAGATATACCAGACCTCTTCTGATACCTTCCGTGTCGTTTGCACTTATGCAGATATCCTTATCTATGGATATGGTGTATTCCTCAAAGCATGAAGTTTCGCATTTTATCAAATTTATTTTATGGGAATTACCCTCTATTTCATAGACAGTTAAAAAAGTATTAAAGTCGGTCAATGCGGTTTCGAGCGCGCCCTTCTCATCGGGAAAAGAACTGTCAAGGTACATTCCTCTCAGGTCAATCTCATTTTCCTCTATTTTTCTTGTACCAAAAAATTGAGGTTTTTCTTTATGAACCGGTTTCTTAAGCTCTTCAACAAAGTCTGTTGAAGGTTGGTTGTAAAAGAAACTGTCGGTATTCTTTTGGGTATCTTCAAAGCATACTGCCTTATTTTCTTTAGCCATAGCACCCTCCTGGTAATTATGTATAGCTTTATTTTAATTCAATATTATACCTTTGTCTTTACACAATGTTAAGTGTTTTTTGTAAATTGGTAAAAACATAAACTTAAAACAGCAAAAAATACTTGCATTTAATGTTAAGTTGTGTTAATATAGTATAGTAATTTGACTAAGGCCCCTTGGTCAAGCGGTTAAGACGGCGCCCTCTCAAGGCGCAATCATGGGTTCGATTCCCGTAGGGGTCACCAAAAAAGACAGTAATCTTTTGATTACTGTCTTTTTTTACTATAATATTAGTCAGGCAAATCACCGGATCGCATTTGTGACATTTGTGAATAAAGCTCCGCCTTATATTCATCAGTATAAAGATTTTCAGAATATACAGAAAGTGTGAGCATCAGCATGATTGCAATTGAAACCGCAATAAGCATTTCTGGTTTCCCAAAGCCTTTTTTATTCATAAAATATATGACCGGTACAGGAACTGCAAATGCAAGAAAAAACAAAAACATTTCGAGCATACTTACAAGCTTGTCCTGCATGCAAAGGCTTTCTCTGTTTCTGAACATCAGCACTGCGAAAACCAAAAACAAAAATGAATAATAAATCCTTGAAAATATTCTTACACCTTTTCTATAAGAATTAACTCCGGGTAATTTTGATAACATTTTATTCTCCCCTTTTTTGTTCTTCCAGCAAAAGCGGGTCTTCCGTCATATCTGCATTTTCCGACTCTTTTGCATCCTCAACCGCCTGTTCGTTTTCCTGTGGCAATGTTTCTGCCACAGGAATATTCACATCCGGATTTTCAATTTCTACTTGAGAATTTTCTTCAGTTTCTAAAGAAGTTTCGGGCGAAGGCAGAATTTCTTCGTTTTCAGGAATTTCTGTTTTCTGCTCCTCTTTTTTTACACCAACCGCCACCTTGGCAGGAACTGGATAATAAGTGCTTTTTGCTTCAAACTTTCTTGAATATTCCTTGCCATCTTTTTTATACACACGATAGCTATTTGCAACGTAACCGTTTGAACCATTTGAAATAGTTTTTGTTTCACCCTCGTTAAGCGACTCATCTTCAACATTTACTGTTGAAAAAGCAAGCGTGCTTACTGTTGAAGAAACGAAATCAACCGTATAATCCATATCGGTTGTACCTACTATGGATACAGTAAGTGTCATGCCGTTTACCGCCGCTTTTATGCTTACAGGATATGACTTATCGTTTTCAAAAACAAAATCTATGCTTCCGTACGAAACCGTTGCGTCTCTGCCAAGCGGAACATAG
>JAZQFN010000071.1:0-23439 GCA_045539515.1 Clostridia bacterium | reverse complement strand
TGCAAAATACTTAATTGTTCTAACCATCTGGCTGGTGTAGGAGTTTTCGTTGTCGTACCAGGAAACAACCTGTACTTCGTAAAGACCGTCAGCGATGGGAGCTACCATTGTCTGTGTAGCATCGAAGAGAGAACCGTATGTGATACCAACGATATCGGAAGATACGATCTGATCTTCGTTGTAGCCGTAAGATTCGGAAGAAGCAGCCTTCATAGCAGCGTTGATGCCTTCCTTAGTGATATCTGTACCCTTAACAACTGCAGTAAGGATAGTTGTGGAACCTGTGGGAACAGGAACTCTCTGAGCAGCACCGATGAGCTTACCGTTTAACTCAGGGATAACAAGGCCGATAGCCTTAGCAGCACCTGTGGAGTTAGGAACGATGTTAACAGCGCCTGCTCTTGCTCTTCTTAAGTCACCCTTTCTGTGGGGACCGTCGAGAATCATCTGGTCGCCTGTGTAAGCATGGATTGTAGCCATGATACCGGACTGGATGGGAGCATAGTCATTGAGAGCCTTAGCCATGGGAGCTAAGCAGTTTGTAGTACAGGAAGCTGCAGAGATGATTGTATCGTCTGCGGAAAGTGTGCCTTCGTTTACACCGTAAACGATAGTCTTGAGGTCGTTGCCTGCAGGAGCAGAAATAACAACCTTCTTAGCACCTGCATCAATATGAGCCTGGCTCTTTTCCTTGGAGCAGTAGAAACCTGTGCATTCGAGCACAACATCTACACCAAGTTCGCCCCAGGGGCATTCCTTAGCATCTTTAATAGCGTAAATCTTAATTTCCTTGCCATCTACAGTAATGCTGTCTTCACCTGCAACAACTGTGTGACCGTCGTATCTGCCCTGTGAAGAGTCATACTTTAATAAGTGAGCAAGCATTTTGGGATCTGTTAAGTCGTTGATAGCAACAACTTCGTAGCCTTCTGCACCAAACATCTGTCTGAATGCAAGACGACCGATACGGCCGAAACCGTTAATAGCAACTTTAACTGCCATTGGAAATTCCTCCTTAGAAATTAAAATATTTTATTCCATATGCCTATATTTTACTATAAAATACAGTTTTATGCAATAGTTTGGTTTAAAAAAATTACCATAATTTTACAAAAGTTTTCCGATTGTATATTGGTTATTTTAACAAGTAATTTATTTGTGATATAATCTCTTGTTTTCGTAGTGAGCTTCACAGCTTACATTTATGCCCAGACGTCTTAAGAGCATTTCATCGGATTCGTTCAAGATTACAGAAAAATGCGCATCGCTGCCCTCAAGATTGGAGAGCTGCTCCTTGGCTGCTTTTGCCTCGGGGTCGTCAACTGCGGAAATAGTAAGCGCTATAAGGACTTCATCAGTGTGAAGTCTGGGGTTTTTGTGCTTGAGGTTGCCCGTCTTAAGAGCACATATAGGCTCCAATACGCTTGAAGAAATAAGGTCTTTTTCCTCGTCTATACCTGCAAGATGTTTAAGGGCGTTCAAAAGCAGTGCCGATGCAGCGCCAAGGGTGTCGGAGGTTCTTCCTGTAACAACCTTGCCGTCGGGAAGCTCTATGGCTCCGGCAGGTCTGCCTGTGCTCTTTGCCTTGGTAAGGGAGGCGGACACTGCAGGAGAAATATCTGCCGTGATGCCTGCCTGGTTCATAAGTATCTCAAGTTTAACTACTTCTGTTCCGTCGGATTTGCCGGAATACTTATTGACACAGGCTTTGTAATATCTGCGGAGAATTTCCTTTTTGGAAGCTTCGCAGCACACTTCGTCATCCACAATACAGTTACCTGCCATATTTACACCCATATCCGTAGGTGAGCTATAGGGAGATGAACCCTGAATCCGTTTGAAAATAGTATTGAGCACCGGGAAAATCTCTACATCACGATTATAATTAACCGCTGTTTCGCCGTAAGCTTCCAAGTGGAAGGGGTCTATCATATTAACGTCATTAAGATCGGCTGTAGCCGCTTCGTATGCAAGGTTTACAGGGTGTTTTAAAGGTATATTCCATATGGGGAAGGTTTCAAACTTGGCATATCCTGCGGTTATGCCCCTCTTGTGGTCATGATAAAGCTGGCTTAAACAGGTAGCCATCTTGCCGCTGCCCGGACCGGGAGCGGTAACAACAATAAGAGAACGGGTTGTTTCGATATAATCGTTTTTACCGAGGCCATCGTCACTTACAATATGCTGAACATCGGAGGGATATCCCTTGATGCAATAGTGGCAATAGCTCTTGATGCCCAATGCCGAGAGCTGCTTTAAGAAAGCATTGGATGCAGGCTGACCTTTGTAACGGGTAAGCACTACACTGCCCACATACAAATCCATCTCGCGGAAGGTATCTATAAGTCTTAGTACTTCCTCATCGTATGTAATGCCAAGGTCTCCTCGCATTTTGTTGGACTCAATATCCTCGGAGTTTATGGTAATAACAATCTCCGCTTCGTCCTTAAGATGCTGAAGCATCCTGATTTTGCTGTCCGGTTCAAACCCCGGAAGAACCCTCGACGCGTGGAAATCGTCAAAAAGCTTTCCGCCGAATTCCAGATAAAGCTTACCTCCAAAAAGGTCAATACGCTTACGTATCTGCTCGGACTGCATTGTAAGATATTTTTGATTGTCGAAACCAATCTTTTTCATAACCCATTACACCTCATAAACAAAAAGTGGTACACCAAAAGATAGTATACCACATTTTTTTTTATTTGAAAAGATATTAAACAGATATTTTTAGGCAATTTTTACTTTTTCTTCGATTTTTTTGGTAACTACACCTTCAAAGGATTTTATTGTGTAACCTTCTTCGGTTTTCTTTACATCAAGCTTAGCATCCACTTTGGTGAAAGATTTCTTTAATATTTCCAGCGCCTTTTCCTCAAAAAGCTTATCCAGAGCTTCCTCTATAAGCTTCTTGATATCTTCTTCGGTGGTTTCTGCAGTTATTACTTTATCCGCAAGGAGCTTATCTGCAATGGCTTTGCCTTCTTTGGATATATCTATGCTGTTTATTTCTTTTACAAAGGCATCTTCTGCTGACTTTACATCCGGAATTGCGGTAGTAACGGTGTAGCTTTCTTCATCATCACCTGCATTGGTTTTTTTAACAGTTGATTTGCGAAGAGGCACAGCTTCAGAGGTAAGGAGCTTTTTAAAAACTTCCTTGGCCTTTTTATCGCTTAAATTCTTGATCAAACCTTCAACATTTGCTTTTTTATCCTGCTCTTTGGCTTCGTAACCCTCAGCAACCACAGCATTTATAGACTCTCTGTTAAAGCCGTCATACGCACTGACAATTGCTTTGACTTCCTCCGGAATCTCTTCATTTTCTACAGACTTGTCAACTTCGGTGGGTTGGGACGGTTTGTTATTTTCACTTCCTTCGGAAGACTCGTCTTTTTCCTTGTCGTTTTCTTCGGAGGGCTTGTCTTTTTCCTCGTCGTTTTCTTCAGAGGACTCATTTTTTGCTGTTTCTGTTTCAGCTTCGGAATTCTTTTTTACAGATTCCCGTTTTTCATCTCCAATATCGGAATTTTCAACGTTGTTTTTCACGTTTTTTTCAAGATTTTTAAGCATACCGCAGGAGGTTGCCGTAAGTATCAAAGCAAAAGCAAGTATGCACATCAATAGTGATTTAAAAAATTTATTCATGGTTATTTACCCCTTATCCGAAGTATAATTACACAATTACGCTATTAATATTATACCTTAATATCATAACTTGCCAAAATCGAGTAAAATAGATGCAAAAGCCCAATCGGACTTTTGCATCTTTTTAAATATCAATCAGTTAAGTACTTCCTTAACAAACCCTGCTGTTTCCTCATCTACATACCATTTACCGTCTTTTTCGATTACTGAAATTTCCACTTCATCTTCAACAGGCTCGGTTTCGATAATTATGGTTTCAAGCTCGGAAAGCAATCTGTCCATCATACTGTCTATTAAAGCTGCCGCAATCTCTTCCTGGGTGGAATCCTGAGTTATGGTTCCGTTTTCCAAAAGTTCCATGGCAATTTCTTCGCCAAGGGCTTGGGATTCTTCTTCACCATAATTTGCCTGAAGAGTTGCCATTGCTGTTTCGTAATCGGGTACGGTATATGCCACGGTGGCAATATAATCCTCGCCGTCTTCTTCAATACTTAATATTTCATAGTTTACTCTGTGCTTCATTACATCAACAACAGATCCAACATAAGGAGCCATAAGGTTTATCATCTCTTCATTTGCTCCGCTTTGAGCTATGCCTTCAGTAATAGCGTCTTCAACGCTTTCAAATCCAAGTGATTCCTTAAAAGCTTCACCGTCTAAGCAATATCCGGACATGGCCTCAATGTCCAATTCACGAAAGCCGTCCATAAATCCCTTGACTGCTTCTTCTGCCAAAGCCTTGTTATCTTTTTCTTCTTCAACGGCACTATCCTTTGGAGCATCATCACTGCATGCTGTAAAAGAGAAAACAAGAGCAAGTGTGAGAAGGGCGCAAAGAGCGATTCTAAACATTTTTTTCATTTTAAAACTTCCTCTCCGTGTAATAATTTAATGATAGTAAAATTATATATCTACGCTATTTTTTTGTCAACTCTTATTTAAAAACGCGTAAAGGCTGTCACCACCCGAAAGGCCCGTATAAAACACCATTACATAGTCGGGCTTTATTTCATCCATATACTTTTTAAGATCAAGAGGCTCTCCTACATATCCGCCCTCGCGAATATCCACAACATAGGTTTTATTAAAGCCCAGAGAGAAAAAGGGCGTAAACGCACAACCGAAGGAATCTCTTATTACAAGAACTGTCTTACCGTGGGGATTAAGCCTGTTGGTAATAATCTGTTCTCTGAAATCACCGCCGCTGTAGGTTGCATAGGGGTTTATGTTATAGTGATTTTTAACTTCTATATTTTCCTTGTAAAGCAAATCCTCGAAGGTGCCCTCCCGCCACAAACCTTTTATGGGCTGCTCTTCGGTAAGGGACGTATCAAAGCTTGGAGTTATAAGGTTAATATCATCGGGTCCGTGGGGACTGAAATATCTGCCGACCTTTTTGCCCTGAGAGCCAAGGAACCAGCTCTTGTATGCCGTCATATTGTAGTTGGTTTCATCCCACACGGCTTCATCATACTTAAAGCCGTAAGCCTCTTTCATAAATTCTCCGACTTTTGCCGATGCCCATATGCCCTTTTCGGGTCGCCAATGGTGATCGGTAGCAAAAAACATTTCCTCTTCGGATATACCGTCCTTTTGTGCCTGTTTAATAAGGCTTAAGAAAGGAATGCCCTTTTCCTTAAGCTTTGATGCAAATCTGTCGCAGTTAGAGGCGGTGTAGTCCTCCACGTGCGAGGGATAGTTAAGAGAATATCCCTTGGTGGGAGCCATTACATATATAAATTTTGCGTCACACTTTTCCGCCTCCGCCATAAGCTCTCTTACACTTTCGGCACGGACTTCAATATCGCTGTCGGACATATAGGGTCTGGGGTTTGCCAGGTATCCTCCATCAGCAAGAATTACCGTAGAATCTTCCTTTTCTATAACACGCCTTCCCGTGTACCTCATATACAGGGAATTAAAATCCATAGCTTCATCGTGATAGCTTACATTATCGGCAACGGCACTTTCCAGATTATCTGTGGCTTTTTCAAAGGATATGGAGTAGCCGTAAACACCTAAATCCGTCATAAACTGTGTAAGGGTATTCTTTATTCCGGCAAAAATATCCGTGGTGAAGAATCCCACCAGCACAAGGAGTGCAGACAGGATGAATACTATTCTGTTTTTGGTAACTTCCTTCATGGTATTACCTCACCTCAGAAATTAAAATAAATAAAGGGATTGTATGAGCTGCTTACAAGGGATGAAATACAAAGAGCAAACAAACCTACAAGACATATTATATAAACCAAATCAAAAATAATGTTTTTCTTAAGCTTGGCTTTTATAAAACCCGATACAGGTACAGAGCAAACAGCACCCACTGCAAGCATTATGCCGAATTCCCCAAAAAGTCCCCAAAAAGCTCCGTCGGCAAAACCGCCGCGGCCTGCGCCAAACATACAGCCAATATAGGAAAGGGCATTGCTTAAAGAATCCGAACGGAAAATAACCCAACCTACAATTACAAAAATCATTGTGTATATCCATTTGACAATGTTTAAAACTTTACCCTCTTTTTTGTCGATACCTGTGAGCTTTTCAAAAACAAGAAGCACAAAGTACATAAGACCCCATACCACAAAGGTAAGGTTTGCGCCGTGCCACATACCTGTAAAAAACCACACCACAAAGAGGTTTAATATAAGTCTTGGCTTTGAAACTCTGCTTCCGCCAAGGGGAATGTAGAGGTAATCCCGAAACCATGTTCCCAAAGACATATGCCATCTGCGCCAGAACTCCGTTACAGAACGGGATATATACGGATAGTTGAAGTTCTCAAGAAAATGGAATCCGAACATTTTGCCAAGGCCTATTGCCATATCGCTGTATCCGCCAAAATCAAAGTATATCTGGAAGGTGTATCCCAAAGCACCAAGCCACGCAAGACACGCAGAAATACTTCCCGCAGAAGACAGGGCAAATACCCTGTCGGCAAGAATACCGAAGGTATTGGCAAGGAGAACTTTTTTTGAAAGACCTGTAACAAAACGTGCAAAACCGCTGTAGAAATCCTCCCGGGTTTCACGGCGATGGTGTATTTCCCGTGCTACGGTTTCGTAACGGACAATGGGACCTGCTATAAGCTGAGGGAAAAATGCAATGTACAGGCCCACATTGAGGATATTAAGCTGAGCTTCCCCTTTGCCCCGATACACATCTATAACATAAGACAGCGCCTGGAAAGTAAAAAAGGATATGCCTATAGGCAAAGCAATTTTGGCAAAGGAAGGACTTATACCAAAAATCTCCAAAAGTATGTTCTCGGTAAAATTAAGATATTTAAAAACAAAAAGTAATCCAAGGTTAACCGCACACGCCAAAGCAACAAAAGCTTTAGCTCCTTTGCTGTTGTGCTTCTTTTTAGCAAAATGTACGCCAAGACCCATAAGCCAGTTGAGCACAATGGAAGCCATCATTACAAATACGAATTTCGGTTCGCCCCATCCATAGAAAATAAGGCTTGCCCCAAAAAGAAAAACATTACTCAAAAGCCTGTGCTTTCTTAAGAAAAGATAATAAATCAAAAGCACGGCAGGAAGAAAAAGATATATAAATACGGTACTTGAAAAAAGCATATCCTGTCCTCCAAAAAATCATCTGTATATTAGTTTAACATAAAGATGGTTTTTTTTCAACAAATATATATATCAAAAGAGAAAGCCCCTGCCTAGGGGCTTTCAATAATACTTATATCAATATTCGCTCTCTGCTGTTAAAGATACTGTGGTAGTATCATCAACTCTGTCGTATCTATATACTTCCAATTCCCATCCAAATACGTCCGTAAAGAGGTTTACAGGTACATATACAGAGGAATCAATAAGCTTGACTTCACCTATTGTGTGACTTACACCGTCTGTCAAACATTCACTGCTTCCCACGTTCATTACTAAAGAATCAAATACCGTAAACCATTTGCTTTCCATTGTAATGCTTCCGTTTGAATATGTTATGGTAGCTTCATCGCTGTAAGCATCCTCCATAACCATTCTTAAAGGCACATAGTACATTTCGTCATATATGTGGCATCCGTCAAAGTTTGCCCATACATACGGATAGGGGTACATTTCATAATAGTCTTCTCCACCGAAAAGATTCGCACTGAAAGAATATTCACATTCGCCATTTATGTAATCTTCGGTATACTCTTCAAATGTCCATCCGAGAACCTCTGTAAAGAATTTCTCGCTGACATATATAACACCGTCAACTTCGATTACTTCACCGATATTGTACTCGGCGGTATCTGTGTATGCAACATCTCCGCCAACAGATACAGTGATGTAATCTATATCTTTAAACCATTCGCTTTCAATGGTTATAGCGGTAGAGCCGCCTTCGGTATTAACGGTTTCACCGTAACACTCCTTAAGAACTTCCTCCATGGGGAAGTACAAAAGCCCGTCTTTTTCTACAGTTTCGTCCAGATAACCATAAACGAAAGGATTCGGGTAATTATAATAGTCGTCGTAAGTACTGCCTATAATTCCAATTGAAACATTTTCCGATTCAAAGGAATTTTCCTCGGTAAGTTCGGGGAAGTCCGGCTTTGTTTTACCCACATTGTAAACATCAATATTTACAGATATATCCATATCAACAAGACCCGAAGCGGAATATTCCCACTCTTCGCCGGAAACTTGTGTGTAAATATCCCCTATGGAAAACTCTATATCCGCATTAAGACTGCAGGAGGAAATCTTACCTTGACCGTTTAATTCATAAACAACAGTAAGACCCTTATCACCGAAAATCTTTAAATCATCAAGGACGGGAATATCCATATCTTCCGCATTTACCTCGCCCATTTCTTCCTTAAGGTCCTCAGGAAGATTATCGGTGGCAGAGGCGATTTCACCTGCAAAAGAGGTAAAGAGCTCATCTATCATAGATACGAAATCGTCATTGTCCATATGTACGGTACATCTTCTGCCGACCTGGGAAATATCCGCATACTTTTCAAGAGCACCGGTGCTTAAATCAGTAAGTTTTTCCACTAATTCGGGAGTGAAAACAGCCTTTGCAGCTTCGCAAAATTTTTCGATTTCATCTTCGGAAAGATGCTTCATTACATCTATAACCTCGTACTTATTGTGTATCGGTGTCTGATACACAATCATAAATTCAGGAGCTTCCGTTTCAAAGTCAGCATGCATCCATAAACCCGATTTGCATGTTAAATCTGCATTGAAATTTGCATTGAATTCCAAGTTGTTTTTGCCCTCGGAAGTTACTGCAATATCGAACTTTTCAAAGTTATCGCTTACTGCACACTGAATATTTATCTTGCTTTCGGAGTCAAAAATGCTTTTAATAAGCGCCTTTAAATCCACGTGTCTTGAAATCTCCTCAACGTCACTGCTGCTTTCCTCAAAAAGTGCATATAGGTCTTGGGGATTGTTCATTTCAACCTTTACGGCATAATCTGCAGTATAGTTGTTGTAATTTTCCTTCATAAAGTCCGGCACTTTGGCACTTACTGCAAAAGCAGAAAAAACCATTAAGATACCAACCAGCAAAGCAATTATTTTTTTCATACAAAGCACCTCTTTCTTAAATAATTATATTTTATTTTCTTGCATAAATTCTGTTTAATTCCTTAAATCTGTTTTTATCTATGCCGTCAAGCTGCTGTTTTGTGATTCTGTATGCCCAGTTGCCGTCGGCTTTTCCGGGAATATTGAGCCTGGTGTCGGAACCATATCCCAGTAAATCCTGTATTGGCATAATAACCAGCTTGGCGTGGCTTTGATACATAGTGCGGATTATACTCTCGCATCCGGATTCCCAATGACCCATATGACCGCAATACTTAAGCATCTTGGCTCTGGAATCATCGTCAAGCTCCCAAAGATATCCAAGAAGAGTGTTGTTGTCGTGAGTACCTGTGTACGCCACACAGTTGGAAGGATAATTGTGAGGTTTGTGAGAGCTGTCGCCGTCGGAAATAAAACCGAACTGGAACACCCTCATACCCGGGAATCCGCTGTCCTCCACAAGCTTGTACACCTCGGGGGTAATGTCGCCCAGGTCTTCTGCAATAATCTCCGTATCACCGCAAACACCTTTAATGGCATCTATAAGCTCCATGCCGGGACCCTTAACCCAGCTGCCTGCCTTGGCAGATACCGCATCGGCAGGAACTGCCCAGAATGACTCTATACCACGGAAATGGTCTATACGAACTGCATCAAACATCTTTGACATATGCTTTATGCGGTCGCACCACCACTTGTAGCCGTCTTTCTTCATAACGTCCCAGTTGTAGAGGGGATTACCCCAAAGCTGACCATCCTCGGAGAAATAATCGGGCGGAACTCCTGCAACCTTGGTGGGTTTACCGCCGGCATCCAAAAGATACTGTTCTTTATTACTCCAGACATCACAGCTGTCCAAAGACACATATATGGGAATATCTCCCATTATCTTAATACCTTTGCTGTTGGCATATCTTTTAATCTCTGCCCATTGGGTAAAGAATTCGTACTGTATAAACTTCCATGCAAAAACAACCTCGGGGTCGGGAGTGGTGTTTTTCCATTCCCACCAGGAAAGCTCACCATTGGCATCCTTTAACGCCATAAATTCACAGAACTTTAAAATGTAGGGGTCGGCATCTGCAAAGGCTTCTATATCATTTTTGTCCTTAACCCTTGATGCTGCCTTTTTGAGAAGTTCTACTCTTGTGTGATAGAGCCTCACATATTCACACACATAAGGATTCTGCTGACGGTAAGACTTAAGCTCATCGTCGGTAATAAGTCCTTTTTGATGAAGAATGTTTAAATCCACAAAGTAGGGATTACCGCCAAAGGTGGAATAAGATTTATAAGGCGAATTGCACTCATCCACCATACAGAAAGGAAGCACCTGCCAATAGGAAAAACCGCATTCCTCAAGAAAATCTATAAAGTATTTTGCCTCACTTCCGAAGCTTCCTGTGGAATAATCCCCAAAAAGTGAAGATATGTGCATAAGTACGCCGCTTTTTCTGCTCATTGTGTTTTTCTCCTTAAATATATCATATCCGAAAGCTGTACCCCACACTCAATTATGGGGTGGTCGTAGTTATCGGTAAAAAAATTCTTTTTATTATTCTTTACTTCAATAAATTCCAAACCCCTCACCTCTTCAGATAAAGTATACCATATGGAGTTAAAAAAGTAAATCCCCATAACGCCTATGGGGATTTTTGTCAGTTATTAAACATTGTACTGCTGTTATCTTTGGTTTCTATTCCCTCTGCAAATATTATTTCATAAAGACTTTCCGCAAAGAGCTTGTGCATTTCTTTGGTGGGATGATTGATCCGGTTGGCAAGAAGCATAGTAATATCCTCGGTTTCGGAGAGCTTTTTCCACTTTGCATAGCAATCGCAAACAGTAACGCCCATTTCATTTGCAAGGTTTACCGCACTTTTCATATACAAATCCATACGTCCGCTGTTTTGCATTTCGGCAGTTTTTAATGAATACTCTTTATACATATCTGCAGTATCCTCCGCAGAATAGGTATTGAGCATATTAGGTGTCATAAATATTGTGTCAATCTCCCTTTCTTTAAGCCTTGAAAAAATCTCTTTTAAGGAATTTAAGTAAACATCAAGCTCGCCGTTTACATCGTTTAAGCCAAAGCACACTATTACAAGGTCAGGGTCGTGCTTTAATACTCTGTCCTCCATAAGAGGAAGAGAATCGTGGGCATTAATGCCTCCGATGCCGGCATTTATCACGTTTACAGGCATATAGCCCCTTTTGGAGTTTATCATTTGCTTAAGTCTGTTCCAATACACGGTTTCGTAGTTAATTTCCTCGTGAGCTACCGCACCGTGAGTTACGCTGTCGCCAAAAGCAACTATGGTTATGGGGCCGTATTTTTCAAGTCCGGGTCTGTCAAGATTGATTTTTTCGCTTATTTTCATTGTTAAATTCCTCACAAACTTTCTTTATCAAATTTTACCTTTGGCAGCTGCCACAGATATACCGTTGCAAGCATTCTTACCGCAAAAACAAGAATCATAGCAAGAGTTGCTGAAAAAACAATACTATCCAGATTGACCCTTAACACGTAATAAAGACTGCTTCCAAGAAGCGAAGCTATTGCATAAACGTGCTTTTTCAGCACATAGGGGGTTTTGTCGGCAAGAACATCTCTTAAGATGCCTCCACCAACGCCGGTCATCATACCCATAAGTATACAAAAGAGCTTTCGGTCAGCAAAGCCTGCATTTATTACAACCTCCACACCTACAACTGAAAATACCGAAAGACCTATGGCATCGAAAATATTATTTATCTTCTCCAGTTTTTCACGAAGGGTATCAAAGTGATGCCTGTTGATATACGCAAGTATAAATACTATTACAGAAGAAAGTGCAGCAATAAATATTATATATGTATTGTTAAATACGGCAGGTGGTACCTTGCCTATGAGAATATCCCTCATAATACCGCCTCCGCAAGCAGTGATACAGCCTATAAACACCACACCGAAAAGGTCCAGCCTGCAGCTTAATGCAATAAGCGCACCGGACACCGCAAAGGCTATGGTACCCAGTATTTCAAGAATCAGTATTGCCAATCCGTTCATAATAATCCTTCCTCAAAACAAATACTTTCTCAAACAGTTTATCAAAAACCAAACGGAGATGCAACCCCTCTTTTACATTTTGCATCTCCGTCTGTTCTATTTTCTCATTTCCCGATATAAGCTATATGTTTTATTCGCCCATTTCTTCCTTAACCTGACGGAAGCACTCAACTATATAGAGTATATCCTCTTTGGAAAGTGCCGCGGAAAGCTGAGTTCTTATTCTCGCTTTTCCTCTTGGTACTACAGGATAGGAAAATGCAACTACATATACACCTTTTTCCATCATTCTCTTAGCCATTTCCACAGCCTTGTGCTCATCGTAGAGCATTACAGGGATGATAGGTGTACCGCCGTCTATTACATCAAGACCTATTTCTTTGATTTTTTCTGCAAAGAGCTTTGTGTTTTCAAAGAGCTTTTCTCTTAAAGAATAATCTTTGTCTATCATATCAAGAACCTTGATTGTGCCTGCTGTTACTGCCGGAGCCAGAGTATTTGAGAAGAGGTAAGGTCTTGAACGCTGACGGAGAAGGTCTATGATTTCCTTTCTGCCGGAGGTAAATCCGCCGGAAGCTCCGCCAAGTGCCTTACCGAAGGTACCCGTAATAATGTCTACTCTGCCCATTACACCGCAATGCTCGGGAGTACCTCTGCCGGTAGCGCCCATAAAGCCTGCTGCGTGGCTGTCGTCCACCATTACAAGGGCATCGTATTCGTCTGCAAGATCGCATATGCTCTTAAGGTCGGCAACTATACCGTCCATAGAAAATACGCCGTCTGTGGCTATAAGCTTTATTCTGCAATCCTTTGCTTCTTCAAGCTTTGCCCTTAAATCTTCCATATTGTTGTTTTTGTATCTGAAGCGCTGAGCCTTACAAAGTCTTACACCGTCTATAATGCTGGCGTGGTTAAGTTCATCGCTTATTACCGCATCTGCATCGGTGAGCAGAGTTTCAAAAAGACCTCCATTGGCATCAAAGCAAGAAGAATAGAGGATTGTGTCCTCGGTACCGAGAAATTTACTGAGCTTTTCTTCAAGATCTTTGTGGAGCTTTTGTGTACCGCAGATAAAGCGCACGGAGGAAAGACCGTAGCCGTAGTTATCGTAGCTTTCCTTTGCGGCTTCTATTATCTCGGGGTTATTGCCAAGGCCAAGATAGTTGTTGGCACACATATTTATAACTTCTCTTCCGTCGGAAAGTCCAACCTTAGCACCCTGAGGAGTTGTTATTACCTTTTCGTTTTTGGTAAGACCTTCTTTTTCGATGGTTTCGCAGGTTTCTTTAAAATATTTTAATGCTGTTTTCATTACGCTTTATCCTTGTATCATAAATTGGTCCAATCGAGAATTACTTTGCCTGACTTACCGCTGTTCATAGCTTCAAAGCCCTTTTCATAATCTCTTATATCGTAGCGATGGGTAATGATATTGGAAATATCAAGGCCGCCCTGAAGCATTGCAGACATTTTGTACCAGGTTTCGTGCATTTCTCTGCCGTAGATACCTTTTAATATAAGTCCGTTAAATATTATCTTGCTCCAGTCCACTTTGCTGTCGTTTTTGAGAAGTCCCAGAAGAGCAATTTTACCGCCATGGGTCATATGGTCTATCATGGTATTTAAGGCAATTTCACTTCCGGACATTTCAAGGCCCACATCAAAGCCTTCTCTTAAACCAAGCTCTTCCATTTTGTCGGAAAGCTTTTCCTTGGTTGTATTAACTCTGTGTCGGATGCCCAGCTTTTCAGCAAGCTCAAGACGGGTATCGTTGATATCGGTAATAACCACATATCTCGCTCCCACAAACTTACAAACCGCTGCCGCCATAATTCCTATGGGGCCGGCACCTGTAATAAGCACATCTTCGCCGGTAAGGTCAAAGGAAAGTGCTGTATGTACCGCATTACCAAAGGGGTCAAATATGGAGTACATCTCCTCGGGAATATTCTTTTCACACATACGGACATTGTCCTCGGGAATTACAAGATACTCGGCAAATGCACCGTCGCGGTTTACTCCCACGCCTACCGTATGCTTGCAAAGATGTCCTCTGCCCGCAAGACAGTTACGGCATTTTCCGCATACTATGTGACCCTCACCGGACACAATATCGCCTACCTTGCACTTACGCACATTTTCGCCGATTTCCACGATTTCGCCTACATACTCGTGGCCTATGGTCATGGGAGTCTTTATGGTGTTCTGTGACCATTCGTCCCAGTTGTAAATATGAAGGTCCGTACCGCAAATAGCAGTTTTGTGAATTTTGATTTTTACATCATTAGCGCCCGTTTGAGGCTCTGCAACATCCTCAAACCAAAGACCCTTTTGGGGAAATTTCTTTACCAATGCTTTCATTCGGGTTCAATCCTCTCAAATATTTTTGGTGCTCTCCACAAGAAGGTTTATAAACCTCTGTGTTTCTTCTGTGAGCTTGCGGGCGGTATTTAAGATGTAACCTATAATATAGAAATCATTGCTCTTTAAGGGTATACCCACAATATCGCCTCTGTTTAAAGCAGAGGGCATTATGCCGGTACCTACCGTATAGCAATCGGTAACAAGAAGCACATTCATAAGTGTTGCACGGTCGCTTATTTCAATGTGCTTTTTGCTCTTAAGACCGGAAACAATTTCCTCCGTAAAGAAGGAGATGTTACGGTCGCCCTGATCGTAGGATACGTAAGGGTAGTCTTTGAGGTCGGATATGGCAAGGGTTTCGCTTGATGCAAGAGGATGGGACTTACTTAAAAACACATGGGGAGAGGCTTTAAGAACCTCGGTAAAGGCTATGCCCTTTTTACCCAGATATCTTTTCATAATATCATATTCGGAATCCTTTATGGCTATGATGCCTATATCACTGCGTGAAATCTCAATTTCGCGAATGATATCGTAGGTTTTTATTTCCCTTAAAGCATACTTATAGCTTTCCAAATCCCCATCGGAGAGCATCTTGCCGAAAATATCGGCTACAAAATCATAATGCTGGGTTGCAATGTAAAGCCTGTGACTTACATCTTTTACGGAGTATCTCTCGCTTACAAAGTCGCCGTGTTGTACTATCTGGCTTGCGTACCTTACAAATTCCGAGCCGTCTTCTGTTAAATACACTCCGTTTCCGGAACGCTCAAAAATACGGATTCCGAGTTCTTGCTCCAGAGACTTGATACTTAACGAAAGCGTGGATTGTGCTATAAAGAGCTGCTTTGCAGCTTCGTTAAAGCTACCGGTATTTGCTATGCTCAGTACATATTTACACTGCTGAATTGTCATCGCTTCACCTCAAAAACAAAAGAGCCGGACACTCGGTGTCTGACTCTTTCTTAGTTACCACCGCATTTTTTATCGTATATATTGTATCATACCGCGGTGAGCTTTTACCAATATAAAAAACCTATCGACCTTGTTCATATTTTTCAATAACCAATTTTCAAAATCCGCATTACTTCCTCTACGGCATCTGCCACGGGAATAACCTTTTCCAAAGCATCGGTGAAAACTCTTTTAATCCCTTAAAAAGTACTGCTACCCGCTTCAGGAGATGTCATACTGCATTTAAATTACTCTATAGCAACTGCTGCTTTCATAATACTCATTCTTACAAACAAAATCCTGTGATTTGATTGTATCACAGGATTTTGTTAAAATCAAATATTTATGATTTGTCAAAACAATTTACATTTTCCTATAAGGATTTTACACCTATTTTCTGACCCAGCTTTACAGGTACTTCGGTAAAGCTGTCGGGAACATATTCTTCAAAAACTTCCGCTTTGCCCTTCTCCAAAAGAAGAACAATTGTGGAACCGCCAAACTCAAACTTACCCTTTTCCTCACCGCGACTGAATGTGTGCTTGCCGTGGCTGTTGCAGATTCTGCCCACCATCATCGCTCCGACTTCCATCTGAACAACATCGCCGAAATTTTCGGTATGAAGAATGGTATATTCTCTGGAATTAGTCTTATATATCTTGTATCTTGTCTGTGCGATAGGCTGAACCGTATGGAATATGCCTTGAATAAATACATTGTCCTCCTTGGTTCCGTTATCAAAATACATATATCTGTGATAATCTGTTACCGTAAGTCTGAAAACAAGCATCTTTCCGCCACGGTACTTTTCTGCGAGCTCTCCATTGGCAAGAAGCTCCTCGGCTGTATATCTGGAATCCTTTATACGAATATCCATATCATCGCCTATGTTGTACACACTTAAAAGTCCGTCACAGGGCGACACCAAGGCATCCTTATCCGTACAGATTTCCCTTGCGCCCTCTTTAAGCTCACGGGTAAAGAAGTCGTTGAAGCTACTGTACTCCCTTACTGCATAATCGGACATATCAATGCCGTTATTGCGGATAAATTTGGAAATTCTTCCCTTAGAAAGGGAAGAATCCATATATTTGCCAACTATTCTAGATATAAATCTGCGGGTCAGTAACTTAAGTATTATGCGACCCAAAATCGTATTGTACAAAAAGTTAGTCATAAAAATCCTACTTTAACAAGAAATTGAAATTGATGATTCCCTTTGAAACAAGATAATACAGTGCAAACAGAATTACACCAACGACTACGATTATAATCTTGCCTCTTGTGCCGGGTTTCTGGAGCTTGATGTCAACCACAAATAAAATTGCTGTGATGGCAAGAACTATCTCGTATATAAGTGCAAGCTTTGCTCCGAATCCGAAAATGTTGCTCAAAAGCATAAGGATGGGGAATATAAGAGCCGCACTTGTAATGGGAAGTCCGTGAATATAAATAACACCCTGCTTTTTGGGCTTTTTTTCGGTGCAAACGTTAAAATACGCAAGGCGGATAACACCTGCCAGCACATAAAGAGCCATACATACGTATCCGAAAATACTGCGGATGTTAAGAGAATAACCGATAACTATGGGGAATACTCCAAAACACACTATGTCGCAAAGGGAGTCTATCTGTATACCGAAATTTCTGTGGTCGTCGGTACGGTTCTTCTTGGTGGAAGCCACCTTGCCGTCAAACATATCGCAAAATCCCGAAAACATAAGACAGAATATAGCCCACACCGGTCTTCCGTTTAGTGCCATAATGATACCTGTAACCGAAGAAATAAGACTCATATATGTCAATATTACGGTATAATCGTAAAAACCAATCATTGTTTAAACCTCTCTTTGTCATTCTAAATAATATAAATACCCTATTGTAATCATACCATTTTCACCATTGTACCACACTATTTGACAAAAATCAATTGACATAATAAAGAAATTTTATTTTTTTACATTTTATGGGACAAACCTTAACCTTTTTTATGAAATTAGTGTCTTGTGTCATATAATTACAGTTAAAACGTGCTGATTTTTTCCAAAAGTTTGGGTATTTCAATATTTTGAGGACAGACCTTTTCACACCTGCCGCATTTTATGCAATCGGCAGGTGTTTTTCCCGAAGGCATTTTTTCCTTTGCCTCAGACTTGGTATAACGCGCTCCCAGATACCCGTTATACGCTTTGAATATGCCGGATATGGGAATTTTTTCCGGGCAGACATTGGCACAATAATCGCAGGCAGTACAGGGAATTTGTTTGGTTTTGCGTATAATACCCCTCACTTTTTCAACCGCATCGTAATCTTCTTTGGAGAAGGGTTTAAAATTGTCAAAGGTTTCAATGTTATCATCCATCATAGCCATACTACCCATACCGGAAAGCACCATAATAACTTCAGGGTGACTTGCTGCAAAGCGCAGTGCATAGGAAGCATAGCTGTCTTTTCCCAGTTCATCAAAGATCCTGCAGGCTTCTTTGGGAATATTTACCAAAGCACCGCCCTTTACCGGTTCCATTACAATAACCTTTTTGCCGTGCTTTACCGCTACATCGTAGCAGGCTTTGCTCTGAATACCCGGGTCATCGTAATCAAGATAGTTTATCTGAAGCTGTACGGCTTCGATATCAGGCTGTTCGGTAAGTATCATATCCAGTATATCTGCTGTATCATGGAAGGATATTGCCATATGCTTAACCTTGCCTTGCCTTTTAAGCTCTTTTATAATACCAAAGGCATTTACCTTCTTGTACTTAGGATAGTTTTCCCGATCTACTGCGTGGCACAGATAAAAGTCAAAGTAATCCACACCGCAGGCTTTAAGCTGATTTTCAAAGAAAGGCAGAACATCCGCCTCTTCTTTTACAAACCATTCGGAAAGCTTATTTGTAAGCATATAATCCTCACGATTGTAACGGGACACAAGACAATCCTTTATTGCAATTTCACTCTTACCGTCTATGTATCCGTGTGCCGTGTCAAAATAGTTAAACCCTGCAGATATAAACCTATCGATCATACGTTCAAACTCTGCGTAGTCCACATTTTCTCCATCCATTTTAAGACGCATTACGCCAAAGCCAAGTCTTTTTTTTATTTCATTAAAGTTCATACGGAACCCCCCAATAAATATCTGAATCCTTTCTCAAACGCCTTATCATCCTCCAAGGTACGCTTATGTATATGACCCATATGCTTTTTGCCCTTTGAAGCGCTGCGCTGTTTTTTACCAAGAAACCTCTCAAAAAGAAGTTTGTCTATATTGTCATCGGTAAATATAAGTCCGCTGTTTGATATTGCCTTTGCTCTTTTGCCGAGGGCAAGGGCTGCAACGCCATAATCCTGACTTACCACAACATCACCGGGGCAAACACGGTTTATAAGGTACAAGTCCACGGAATCCGCTCCCTGGCTTACGGTTACTATTTCGCTGTAGTCGGAATTTAAGACATGGTTAACATCTATAACCATGGTTACGGGAAGTCCCTTTTCCTTTGCCACCCTCTCTATGATTTCCTTAACAGGGCAGGCATCGGCATCTACATATATGTGCATAGTCTGTACCTTCTTCTTGATTTATAGCTATAGTATAACACACCGCCGTGTTTTTGTCGATACAAAACAAAAGGGACCGTAAAAATAAATTTGTCTCTGTACGAGATAAGTATTGATGTGTATAATTGACCTTTTTATTCATTTTTTTGAATACACAATGGAAAATGAGAAGGAGCAAGGTGTATTTCAACCTTGCTCCTTTTAGAATATATATGCTGTTTAGTTCAACAAATTGGAATTTATCAATTAGATATAGATTTGAAAATCTCCAAAATCAAATACTCCATTTCCTTGTTGCAATTTATTCTGTCGATACAATCCATTAAATGCATTTACTACATCATCAATGAAATCAACACAAATATTTAATTGGTGATGTGCAGGCAAAATCTTTTTTACAACAAGATTTTTGATTTTATTCACTGACTGCATAAAGGCAAACGGGTCGGTTGTCGGATAAAATGCATCAAGACATCCTTTATATATCAAATCCCCTGAAAATAAATAGCCTTTTTCTTCTTCATAAAAGCAACAATGTCCTGGGGAATGCCCTGGTGTATGAATGACCTTCAATCTTCTGTTTCCAAAATGTATAATATCCCCATCGTGCATTATGGATGTAGGATGCCCTTGAAAAACATTATAGTTCTCAATTTCAAAATCATCTGGAAAATCACATGGTTTTAGTGCAAGATTTTTCTTCACCATTTGAAGCGGTATTGGAAATTTTTCAGAAAGCCATTCCACTTCATTTTCATGAACCGCCATATCCTTGAAATACTTATGACCACCAATGTGGTCCCAATGGATATGTGTAGTTATAACCAGAATAGGCAAAGAAGTTATATTTTCCACAACACTTTTGATATTTGCTACACCTAAACCTGTATCAATCAAAATAGCCAATTTGGTGCCAAGCAGTAAATAACAATGTGTTTCTTCCCAATGTTTATATTCACTTATAACAAATGTATTAACATCTATTTTTTCAACACTAAACCAATCTTTCATACTGCCTCACAAATTCTTATTTGTCTAACTCTTTTCTATATAAACTGTAAAAATAGCAAAATGTTTCGATTTCTAACTATATTATATCATACTTTTGCTCATTTGTCACGTTACAGAGATAAAATTAACGAAATTGTTAACCTAACATACCTTTTAAGTCAAAGGATATAGGTTTGTCCTTGAACTTGTTAAGTGGTATCCTTTTAGACTGATTGGATAACAAAGTAATAATCTCATAGGTTTGTTCAAGGCAGGAACGTCAAACTCTCTTAAATACGGAGCCTCTATCATTTCCGGCTCAAGCTTGTAAAGATTGCCTGCCATACCGTTTTTACCGATTTTCATCTGCTCTTTTAAAAATCCCTCTGCTTTAATTGAGCCAAGGGGAAAACGGGTATATTTCAGATAATTTTTCATAATAATTTACCTCACCACAAAAATAATTGTCACTTAAATTATGCAGTAATGAAAATCAATTGTCAATGATAAAAGTATCAATATGACAATATGCAAATCGTCATTTAAAATCAAAGATATTTACTTAAAGTAAATTCACCAAGTCTTATGTGTTTTCTCTCCACTGTATAGCTCATGGCAAGCTCACCGTAACGGTAATACTGCACAAAGGGATAAAAGCAGCTTGTGTGCATTTTTGCCTGAAGGACAATCTCGCTTTTGGCAATATTTTCCCTGTCAATCCTTACAATGCCTATGTGGTCGCGGTCTATGGGAGCGTGGAAAAGATAGAGATTGTCTTTGTAGTATATAAAGTCACCTCTTGACTGACAGTCGTGGATTTCCACGGGCTTTGCCCATGCGTCTTTTTCTATGTCATATACGGTTAAAAATCCGCTTTTGTTTTCGCTTTGCTGACGGACAAAATAATATACCTTGTCACCGATAACATAAGTTGCATTTTCCCACTTGGAATCGTTTATAAAATCCGGTTGGGACACATATTCCCAGGTAATTAAATCTTTACTCTTTATAATGCAGGTAAAGTCACCGCTGTAGGTACCGGAATAATAGTAGATTTCGCCGTTTTCCTCTCTTTGGGAAAGCTTTTGCATAATGCCGATGTCGGAGTACATCTTTTTGCAGGGGACACCTTCCTGTGCAAGGGCAGATTTAATACCGCTTACGGAAAAGTCATTGGTAACCTCTCCCACCTTAAATCTGTTTACACCTATTTTGCCGAGAGTTTTGGTCTTTGTGTTAAAAGGACAGTAAAATCTGTAATAGTTTTCCTCGGTTCGTGCAGTCCAGAGAACAAATATGGTTTCAGCATCCTTTTGCATAAGGATGGTATCGTACACCATATCAATGGTTTTTCCGTCTACCTTATCTCCTATGGTCTGCAAGTCCACAAAGGTTTTGTTTTCCATATCGTTAAGGGGAGCATAGCAAAGCCTTGCGGTCTGATATTCGGGGTTTTCCTCCGGCTCTTTGGTGTTGGCATAGTAGGACATATAAAGGGTATCATCTATCACCACAAAGGTGGAAACGTGTGCCATTTTGTCCCCGGGCTTTTCAAAGTTGGATACAAACCTGTCGGTAATTTCCTGTGCAAATAAATCGCCTTTTTTTACTGCTTCCTCCGAAACCTCTGCCGTAATAGTTCGTGCAACATCCTCAATGGGTGCACCGGGGGTAATTATAAGTTCTTTGTCGGTATGTACATCTTGGGTAAAAATAGTCTTTTTCATTCGTTTTTCCTCCACTGATTTTTTTATAAAATATATTGCTATGGAAAGTATTGATATACTTTCGTTTATTATACCTATATATGAGCCTACGAATATATCATATACAAGAAATGATGCGGAAACCGGGGCAGATATTATTTTGGTAAGATTGGGGTTATTTAGCCACAGGGATATGGTGACAAAGGACGATGCCACTATGGGGATGATGTTGTACCACTTATCAAAAGTTCTCACTCCCAAAGACAGATTGATAACAATAAATATCAAAACCCAGAGCGGTGTACTCGCCCATTTCTTTGAGTTGCGGTTGTAAAACACTATTTCTCTGAAAAATCCCACAAAATTTGGTATCATACCTGCCGTTGCCCCAAGGCAGAAATAGTGAAAAATCCAGAAAATATCTGCCGAGAGCTTGCAAAGTATTATATTTTTACGGCTTTTTTGCTGATATATTAAAAACAATGAAATCATGGCACCTATGCCGAATAAATGCACAATTATATTCAAAATATCATCACCTTGACAAATGTATTATACGATAGTATGATTGTATTATATTGGTAAACAATCAAGCTTTCAATGGTCTATATTGGAGTATTTTAACACTATATTGGCAAAGGAGTTAATCCATGATTGATATACGACACGAAGAATACCGGGATTTTGGCACAGATGTGCCCTTTTCGTTGGGAATAGATTTGGAAAGAACGCCATTTAACTGCAGTAAGGAGCAAAACTGGCACGAAAATATCGAACTGCAATTATGTATACAAGGGCAGGGAACGGTGCTTCTTGACGGAGAACAATATGACATTTACCCCGGAGATATTGTTGCGGTAAATTCCAATGCGGTGCACTACACTACAACAGAAGCTTACCTTAAATATACCTGCCTTATTGTAAGCACCGCCTGGTGCCGACGTATGGACATAGACTATACCTCCCTTAATCTTTGCCCCATAGTAAAAAGCCCTGCCATGGCAGAGCTGATAAATAGTCTTGTGGAAATGTATTTAAACAAAGAGGACCTCTTAAGAATTGCAAAGCTTAATGAAATACTTTTAAAAATAATGATAGAGCTTACAGAGCATCATTCATCTTTGCAAACAAAAGAAAAAGCCAAAAGCAAAAAGTTTGAAACCATAAAATCTGCCGTAATATTTATAGAGAAGAACTACGGCAGAAAAATTACCCTTTCTGAAATTGCAGAAAATGTATTTATGGATAAATATACCCTGTGCAAGGAGTTTAAAAAATGCACCGGGCAGACGGTAACAGAATACCTCCACCGCCACCGATGCACAAAAGCCATTGAATATTTATCCCAAGGCTACAGCGTAAGCGAAAGTGCAGGTCTGTGCGGATTTGAGAACCTGTCCTTTTTTACAAAAATCTTTAAACGATGTACAGGGAGGAATCCATCCCACTATAAAAGATAATGCCCGTCAAAAACCGACGGGCATTTCAGACTGTCGAAAAAGAACGCACCGCAAAGTGAATATAAAAAAATTATGCTCATTAGTAAGAAATATTACATCATTACTAATGAGCTTTTTTCATTTCTGTAGCTTTTGTCATAAATGCCAAAAGCCGCTATTTTACA
>JAZQFN010000070.1:0-34310 GCA_045539515.1 Clostridia bacterium | reverse complement strand
AAAAAATGAAAGCTCATTAGTAAGAAATATTACATCATTACTAATGAGCTTTTTTCATTTCTGTAGCTTTTGTCATAAATGCCAAAATCCGCTATTTTACACACTTTGCTTGCTTTGTCATCGCTCATTGCCGTACTTTTGTACTGCCTGCTTCGCGCTTCCTCGCCTGCGTCCATTTTCGTTCGTCTCCTCAGCGTGTCGACTTTATCGACACGCTGAAAGGCAGCTGATTATAATTCAGCTGCCTTTACAATTATCTCATTGTGGCTACATGTTCATTAAGTGATTCTGTAAAGATATGTGAACCATCGTTTTTGGTGGTATCAGTGTGATAATACAAATATGAATGGTCCTCGGGATTTAATGCTGCAGCAATAGAAGTAAGACCGGGATTACAGATAGGCCCTGCAGGAAGACCGGCATATTTATAAGTATTGTAGGGGGAATCAAGATTTGCAATCTGATCTGCTATATATCTGCTTTCCGATTGATTGTAGAGTCCGTTGGTAGCTGCGTACAAAACGGTGGCATCAATTTGGAAAAGCATATTTTTTTCAATACGGTTTTCAATTACTCCGGCAACTGTTGGTCTTTCGCTGTCAAGCTTAGCTTCTTTTTCTATCATTGATGCTTTAGTTACAACTTCAAAAATGTTGCTGTAGTTGGAAGCATTTGCAAGATATACCACTTCGAATTGACTGAGCATCTTATGTATAATATCGTGTGCGGATGAACCTTCATAAAAATCATAGGTACTCGGGAATAAAAATCCCTGAAGTTTATAGTTGTATTTACCTTGAGGTATTTGTTTTATAAATTCAAACTCATAGTCATCTTCTAATGCCTTTAAAAATTCGTCTGCAGTTGTCATATTTTTATCTTCAAGCAACTGTGCCATTTGTTCTACGGTATAACCTTCGGGAAAAGTGATGGTTACGGTTTTTATTAAGGCTTTGGGTTCTGTAAGTTTACTGATAATTTCCTCAAGGGTCATATTACGGTTTAATGTATATGTTCCGCTTGTTATGGGAGCTCCATCTCCTGTTTTGGTTTTAATAAAAAATGCAATGGAACTTCTTATAAGAGAATTTTCTTTTAAGAGTGTTCCGATTTCCAATGTAGATGTATTATCTTCAATTACAAAAAGAACGTCTTCACTTTTGTCGGAGATTGGTGTGTTTGTCATATCCAGAGTAAAGGGAATTACAAACACAAACAAAGCTACGGCCAGCAAAGCTATAATTACTGAGATGATAATTGCAAGTTTACGCTTATTCACATAACCATCCTTTCATTTGTAATCTTATGAAAAAAGGCAGCTCATAAAGGGCTGCCTTTTATTTTATTAACAATTAGTTTAATATTGTTTTTTCTGTTTCCTTATCAAAGATGTGAATCTTATTAAGGTCGAAAGCAAGTGTAATGGGAGCCTGAGCCTTAGCGTTGGTTCTGGGGTTAACTCTTGCTGTGTATTGTGTATCACCGATCATAGCATAGAGATAAGTTTCAGCACCCATAAGCTCGGTAACTTCAACAAAAGCAGAAACCTGGCTTTCGGGAGAGTTAGCAAGGAATGCTTCGTCATCATAGATATCTTCGGGTCTGATACCGAGGATAACTTCTTTATCTACGCAGCCTGCATCTCTGAGCTTTGTAGCAATTCCTGCGGGAAGAACAATTTTCTGTCCGTCGAAGGAAAGTGTTATATCATTGCCTTCAGAAGCAACTACACAGTCTGTGAAGTTCATCTGGGGGCTGCCGATAAATCCGGCAACGAACTTGTTGCAGGGGTTGCTGTAAAGACCCATAGGTGTATCAATCTGCTGAACAAAACCGTCTTTCATAACAACGATTCTTGTACCCATGGTCATAGCTTCTGTCTGGTCGTGTGTAACGTAGATGAATGTTGTCTGGAGCTTGTGGTGAAGCTTGGAGATTTCTGTTCTCATCTGTACACGAAGCTTAGCATCAAGGTTGGAGAGAGGTTCGTCCATAAGGAATACCTTAGGTTCTCTTACTATAGCTCTACCTAAAGCAACACGCTGTCTCTGACCACCGGAGAGAGCCTTAGGCTTTCTGTCAAGAAGGTGCTCGATATCGAGAATCTTAGCAGCTTCTGTAACTCTTCTTGAAATTTCGTCTTTGGGAATGTGTCTTAACTTAAGACCAAATGCCATATTATCAAATACTGTCATATGAGGATAGAGAGCGTAGTTCTGGAAAACCATGGCAATATCTCTGTCCTTAGGTGCAACATCGTTCATACGAATGTTGTCAATAAAAAGATCACCTTCGGTAATCTCTTCAAGTCCTGCAATCATTCTGAGAGTTGTGGTTTTACCGCAACCGGAAGGACCAACGAAGATAATAAATTCCTTATCCTGAATATCAATGCAGAAATCGGAAACTGCAACAACGCCGCCTTCGTACTTCTTGTAGATGTGCTGTAAACTTAAACTTGACATTATATATACCTCCTAAGCATATTCATACATTTTACATTACTAGTATTCTAACATATTTTTAAAAAAAGTCCAATGGCTAAAATGCCAAAATAAATCCTATAAATTATACAGATTGCATAAAATAAAACAAAATTTTTTCGATTAAAAAATCTTAAATGGGCGTAATTATGCTAAATGCACAATTTAAAAAAATATTTTTGTAGAATTGTATGACAATATTTCCATATGTTTTTTTTAGACCATTAAAAATCCCATTTTTTTTGTTGTTTCTGCACAAAAAAAGATGAAATTTTTATTATTTGTTTCATTTAATGCTGAAAAACTTGATTTTATGCCTGTTTTGATGACAAGGAAATTCTCTTTCTGTCTACATTTACATCAAGAATCTTGACTTTTATAACATCTCCAACTTTTAATACCTCGGAGGGATGTTTGATGAATTTGTCACATATTTCGGAAATATGCACAAGACCATCCTGATGAACACCTATGTCTACAAATGCTCCGAAATCTGTTACATTACGGACAGTTCCCTGCAATACCATTCCGGAGTACAGGCTTTCCATTGTAAGAACATCTGTTTTAAGTATGGGTTTTGGCATAGAATCTCTGGGGTCACGGTCGGGCTTTAAGAGAGAGTCCATAATATCGGTAAGAGTGGGTTTACCTATACCGTGTGAAGCGATAAAGGTTTGAATATCTATGGATTTCAGTTTGGTTTCTATATCTTTTGTTTTACGGCTTCTGATTTCTTCCTCGGTAATATTTGCCTCTTTAATCAGAGAGTTGGCAATATCGTAGGATTCCGGATGAACACTTGTGGAGTCCAGAAGATTTTCTGCACCGGGTATTTTAAGAAATCCTGCACATTGCACAAATGCCTTCGGCCCAAGCTTATCTACCTTAAGAAGCTCCTTTCTTGATTTAAAGCAGCCGGTTTCTTCTCTGTAGGAAACAATGTTTTTAGCAACTGCTTTACTTATACCTGCCACGTATGATAAAAGAGGCCAGGAGGCTGTATTAAGGTCTACACCAACGTTGTTAACACATCCTTCAACTATGCCGCCTAATGTTTCGGTGAGGGCTTTCTGACTGACATCGTGCTGGTACTGGCCTACCCCTATGGAACCCGGTTCTATCTTTACCAATTCCGACAAGGGATCCTGAGCTCTTCGTGCAATGGATGCCGCGCTGCGCTGTTCTACCGTGAAATCAGGGAACTCCTCTGTACCGAGTTTTGATGCGGAATATACAGAAGCTCCGGCTTCGTTAGTTATTATATAGTAGATTTCTCTGTCCATTTCCGAGATTATTTCTGATATGAATTTTTCTGATTCTCCCGATGCGGTACCGTTTCCTATGGATATGAGTTCTATATTGTATTCTTCTATGAGTTTGCGTACTGTTTGCGCGCTTTTTACTTTGTCGTGATGATCAAGAGTGCAGAATATTACATCGGTTTTTACAACCTTGCCCGTGGGGTCGCATACTGCAAGTTTGCAGCCTGTGCGATAGCCCGGGTCAAGACCAAGTACAGTTTTTCCTTTAATGGGCGGTTGCATCAGTAATTGTTTGAGATTTTCTGCAAAAACTTTTATAGCACCATCTTCCGCTCTTTCGGTCAGAGTGTTTCGTATTTCTCTTTCTATGGAAGGAGCAATGAGTCTTTTGTAGGAATCTTCTATAGATGATACAATGATTTCGTCATATATGGATTTTTTAAGTATTTGAGATTTAAGATAATCTGTGACTGCTGTTTCATCTACAGAAAGGCTAACCTTCAGTTTTTCTTCTCTTTCTCCTCTGTCTATGGCAAGAACCCTGTGGTTGGCTATGGTTTTGGCTCTTTCCGAAAAATCGTAGTACATAGAGTAGACTGTTTCCTCTTCAGTTGCGGCCTTTGTAACAATAATGCCGTGAGAGAGCGATACAGAGCGTATGTGCTTACGGTAATCTGCGTTATCGCTGATAAACTCGGCTATAATATCCATTGCACCTGCAAGAGCATCTTCTGCTGTGAGGACACCTTTTTCTTCATTTATATATTCCTCGGAGTATTGGAGTGGTGTGCCGGATTTATCCTGCTGCATAAGGATTCTGTTTGCAAGGGGTTCAAGACCCTTTTCCTTGGCAATGGAGGCTCTGGTCTTTCGTTTGGGTCTGTAGGGTCTGTATATATCTTCCAGCTCGCTTAAGATTTCGGCATTTTCTATTTTTTCTCTGAGCTCATCTGTAAGCTGTCCCTGCTCATCTATAAGACGCAGTATTTCTGCTTTTCTTTCCTCCAGAGAGCGGAAGTACCTGAGCTTTTCGTCCAGATCTCTTAAAACCTCGTCGGTGAGGGAGCCTGTTACCTCTTTACGGTATCGTGCAATAAAGGGTATGGTATTGCCGTCGTCAATAAGAGCAACGGTATTTCTGACTTGGTTCTCCCCTATTTTTAAAGTTTCGCTGAGCTTTTTTATTATATCCATTTTATTCCTCCGTTGTGTTTATTTCCATAAGAGCTACTTCTTCCGCGGTAAGCTCCCGCATCTTTCCTATAGGAAGCTTTTCGTCAAGACATAGAGAGCCCATTTTTATGCGTTTGAGATATACTACCTTGTTTCCTATAGATTCCATCATTTTTTTAACCTGGTGAAATTTCCCCTCCTGTATTACAAGGGTACATTCCGTCGGATTTTCGTTTATTGTAAGGTGTGCCGGCATTGTGACGTATCCGTCGTCTAAAGTTACGCCCTTTGAAAATGAGATTATATCACTTTTCGTAAGGGGTTTTTCACATCTTGCAAAGTATGTTTTATTAACATGCTTCTTTGGTGACAATACTCTGTGCGTAAGTGCTCCGTCGTTTGTAAGTACAAGCAGGCCCTCTGTGTCAATATCCAGTCTGCCCACGGGGAAAGCATCAAAATGTGAATATTCTTTGGGTATAAGGTCACATACCGTGGGAAGATGTTTGTCATAAGTGGCACTTACATATCCTTGGGGTTTATGCAGCATAAGATATATAAATTCTTTGTAAACTACGGGTTCATCCCCCACTTTAACGGAATCCTTGTTTTCGTCTATGTGGCAGGAGCCGTCCTTTGCTATGACATCGTTTATGGTTACGGTACCGCCTTTAATGAGTATTTTTATATCTTTTCTGCTTCCGTAGCCGGAAGAAGATAGAAATTTGTCAAGTCGCATAATTATTCTCCAATAGCTATATTTGTTACTATTATAATATAAGACAAAGGTGTCTTTCAAGAAAAAAATGTATGAATTGTGGATAAAACAGGCGGTTTTTTGAAAAAAACTGAACAAATTGCTTGTTTTTATGGATATACTAAATATTTTTGTTGACAAATAAAAATCAATAGTATATAATAAAATGTGATTTTCGGTCGGCAATTTTTTTATGGCAAGATATCACACTCCGTTTTGTACGCGGCGGACCCAACGGCAATGCCGGGCGTTGCTCAGGTTTTTCCTGAATTATGGGCGGCAGATACTGTCTTTTATTTGCCGAAGTGTATATTAATCAGAAATCTTGTCAGTTACAGCTGTACTAATTAAGGAGGTGTAGAGTTAATGAAAAGAACATTCCAGCCTAACGTAAGACACAGAAGCAAGGTTCACGGCTTCAGAGCAAGAATGAGTGACAGAAACGGCAGAAAAGTTTTAGCTCGCAGAAGATTAAAGGGTAGAAAAGTATTATCCGCTTAATTTTATCAGCCGAAACGATTGAGCGCATATTTGCTCAATCCTACAAGACACAAATATTGTAGGGAACGGTCTTTAAGCTGATGCTGCACATATAGTGCGTCATAGCTTTGGATGGGGTATCGACTCCGACCGTTCCGTTTTTTGTAATAGGAGGAAATTTTATATGAAGGGAACTGTTAAGCTGAACCGGGAATTTGTTTATGCGTACAGAAAAGGCAAGAAGATAGTTTCCGACTGTATGGTTTTTCATTATTACAAAAACAGGACTCAAACAAATCGCCTTGGTATCACGGTGTCCAAGGCTGTAGGTAAGGCGCACGACAGGAATCGTGCAAAAAGGCTTATCCGTGCCGCCTACCGTGAGTGTATGCCCCAAACCCAGACAGGATATAATGTTATTATATCCGCCAGGTCAAAAATGGCATATGTACCCTACGACAGGGTAGTATCAGCAATGAAATATTGTATAGAAAAGTCTGAACTTGTATGAAAAAGATTCTTATTTGCATTATTAAATTCTATCGCAAAAGGATATCGCCCTTAAAGAAGCCTTGCTGCAGATTCTATCCAACCTGCTCGGATTATGCCTTGCAGGCGGTTACGAAATACGGAGCACTAAAGGGTTCATATCTTGCTTTAAGACGTGTATTGAAGTGTCACCCATTCCATGAGGGTGGCTATGATCCGTTAAGATAGGAGGATGTTTTATGGGTTGGCTATATGAAGCATTCGGCGCCGTTCTGAACTTTATATATGGCTTTGTATACAATTATGGTGTTGCCATAATTCTGTTTACATTACTTATTAAGATTATACTTCTCCCGCTTACGCTCAAGCAACAGAAATCTATGACTAAGATGCAGCGCATGCAGCCTAAGCTCAAGGAGATTCAGGAAAAGTATAAAGATGACAAGGACAAGTCCGCACAGGAAACCATGAAGCTTTACAAGGAGTATGGTGTAAGTCCTATGGGCGGATGTCTGCCTTTACTTATTCAGTTCCCCATACTTATTGCTTTCTATAATGTTATAAGAGAGCCTGTAGAATATGTGCTTGGCCACACAGGAAAAGCATTGACAGCTCTGTTTAAGCAGTATGGTGTAAATGCCAAGGATGCCGGAGCACAGATTCAGCTTGCGGAAAAAATGCATAGTGCCGGCGATGGCGGTCTTGACTTTAATTTTCTTGGTCTTGACCTTGCAGAAGTTCCATGGGATGAACTTAAGGGTATATTTACCAACGGAAAGATAAACTGGATAGTTCTTACCGTTCTTATTATACCTATCCTTGCATGTGTAACAACATACCTTACAAGTAAGGTAAGCACAGCTATCAATAAAACCAAGAAGGAAGAAAAGAAAGAAGAACAGAAACCGAAGAGAATTCTCTCTCCCGACCAGAAGTCTTCCGTTCCCAACACGGGCGAAAGTATGTCTAAATCCATGACATATATGATGCCCCTTATGACATTGTTCTTTACATTTACTCTTCCTGCGGCTATGGGTCTTTACTGGACAGTATCCAATGTGTTGTCTATGTTACAGACAGTCCTTCTCAACAATTACTACAACAGAAAGCTTGCTGTGGAAATTGAAGCTCAGGATAAAATCCGCGAAGAAAAAATACAGGAAAAAATGAAAAAGTATAATATGAAGAAAAAAAGAGGTTAATAAAATGACTAATACTATAGAAAAATCCGCTAAGACCAAGGAGGAAGCTATAGAGCTTGCATTAAGTGAACTTGGTGCTTCCATAGAAGAAGTTGAGGTTGAGGTTATAGAAGAAGGTTCCAAAGGCTTTCTCGGTATAGGAAGCAAGGATGCTGTTGTAAAGGTAACATACAGCGATTCTTCCGAAAAGAGAGCAGAAAAGTTTCTGGATGGACTTTTTGAAATACTTGGCGAAGAGGTAAAGGTTGATGTAAAGAAAAATAACGATGACCTTGCTGTGGAGCTTTCCGGCCCCGATATGGGTATCGTAATAGGCAAGAGAGGCGAAACTCTTGATGCCCTTCAGCACCTTACAAGCCTTGTGGTTAACCGTGGCGATCTTGATTTCGTAAAGGTTTCCGTAGATACTGAAAACTACCGTGAAAAGAGAATCAAGACACTTGAAAATCTTGCTAAAAGACTTGCTTCCAAGGTAGCTAAGTCCGGAAGAAAGACAGCTCTTGAACCCATGAGCGCGTATGAAAGAAGAATAATCCATGCTACTCTTCAGAATCATGATACAGTTACTACATACAGTATCGGTCAGGGTGTAAGAAGAAAAGTAGTTATAGATCTTAAAAGAGACTAATATTAAATAATTCAAAGGTTGCCGTCAGGTTTGCCGATTTCAGTACACGGCAACTATGTGCAACCTTTTGTTTTTTGAAAGGAGAGAGTGTTTTGTATTTTGATGACACAGTTGCGGCAATCTCGACCCCTCAGGGAAAGGGCGGTATATCCATAATACGCATAAGCGGTAAAGATGCTCTTGAAATTGCCGATAAAGTATATTCCAATCAATACGGAAAGACTCTTTCCGAAGCTAAAACCCATACCATACATCATGGTTATGCTATTCGAAAAGACGGCACTACCATAGATGAGGTTCTGGTATCTGTAATGAAAGAGCCACATACCTACACCCGTGAAAATGTAGTTGAAATTAATTGTCACGGGGGTGTTATCAGCACCAAAGAAATACTTTCTGCTGTGCTAGAGGCAGGAGCCAGGTTAGCAGAGCCCGGAGAATTTACCAAGCGTGCGTTTTTAAACGGCAGAATGGATTTGTGCGAAGCTGAATCCGTGATAGATATTATTAACGCCAAAACAACGGGAGCTCATTCTGTATCTGTTCATCAATTAAAGGGAGCTCTTTCAGAAAATATAGGTAAAATAAGAGAAAGACTTCTTACCCTTACGGCACATCTTCAAGTGCTTATAGATTTTGCTGACGAAGATCTGGAACCACTTTCGGATGATGAGTATCTTGAAGGGTTGAAAAGCTCTCTTTCCGATGTGGAAAAGCTTTTATCCACAGCTGATCGCGGTAAAATCATCAAAGAAGGGGTAAAGACGGCAATAGTAGGAAAACCCAATGTGGGAAAATCCTCTTTGCTTAATCTTCTATACGGTGAAGACAGAGCAATAGTAACTGATATTGAGGGTACAACCAGAGATGCCATAGAAGAAACAGTTAATCTTAGAGGTGTAATGCTTAACCTTGCAGATACTGCAGGCATCAGAGAAACTTCGGATACTATAGAAAAAATAGGTGTTGAAAAATCCAAATCTCTGCTTGAGGACGCAGATCTTGTTATTTTTATGGCTGATGCCAAGCGTGAACTTGACGAAAATGATGAATATATTATTAATTTCCTTGAAAATAAAAACACGGTAGTACTTATTAATAAGTTTGAGGACAATATTGCCTGCAATGTTGACAGACTCAGAAGTATATGCGAAAATGTTATTGAGTTTTCCGTTAAAAACAAAAAGGGACTGGATGTTCTTGAAAATACAGTAAAGAAAATGTTTGGTTCCGGCGAAATAGGCATAAATGACGATGTAGTTATAACTGCAGTGCGTCATAAGGATGCCCTTTGTAAGGCCAAGGAAGCCCTTGAGAGTGCCATTGGAGCCATAGAAAGCGGAATTGAGCTTAATATGACATTTATTGATATAGAAAATGCCATTTCTGCTCTTGGTGAAATAACCGGACAGACCGTGGGCGAAGAAATAGTAGATAAGATATTCCACAGCTTTTGTGTGGGAAAATGATATTGACGAAAGACGTGAATAATATGACCGAATATTATGCAGGTAAATATGATGTTGCCGTAATTGGCGGAGGCCATGCAGGATGTGAAGCTGCTCTGGCTTCTGCACGACTTGGTGCGTCTACAATACTTTTTGTTATTAATATGGATACTCTTGCAAATATGCCTTGTAATCCTTGCATAGGAGGTACAGCAAAGGGACATCTTGTACGTGAGATAGATGCACTTGGCGGTGAAATGGGAAAAAACGCCGATAAAACCTTCATTCAGTCCAGAATGCTCAATAAAGGTAAAGGTCCTGCTGTATATAGCCTCAGAGTACAGTCCGACAGAAGAAAATATCAGGATGCAATGAAGCATACTCTTGAAAATACCAAAAACCTTGATGTTAAGCAGGCTGAAATTGTTGAAATAGAATTTGCCGACGACGGAAGTGTAAAGAGTGTTCTCACGAAAATAGGAGCAAGATTCGAGGTTAACTGTGCAATAATTGCAACAGGTACATTCCTAAAAGGTAAGGTTATAGTTGGGGATGTAAGCTATGAAAGCGGACCTGACGGAGTATTTCCTTCAAATGAACTTTCCAATTGTCTTAGAAATGCAGGCATAGCGTTGAGAAGGTTTAAAACCGGAACTCCTGCCAGGGTAAATCGCAACAGTGTTGATTTTTCCAAAATGGAGGAACAGATAGGCGACGATGAAATAGTACCTTTTTCTTTTGAAACCAAGGAACCGGGCGAAAATAAGGTTGTGTGTCACCTTACATATACGACGAGTGAAACTCACAGCATAATTCGCGATAATCTTCACCGTTCGCCTTTATACAGCGGTATGATAGAAGGTGTAGGACCGAGATATTGCCCCTCAATAGAGGACAAGGTTGTAAGATTTGCTGACAAAGAAAGACATCAGCTTTTCGTAGAGCCTATGGGTATAGATACAGAGGAAATGTATATACAGGGATTTTCAAGCTCTCTTCCTGAGGAAGTACAGCTTAAGATGCTTCACTCCGTGCCCGGACTTGAAAATGCCAAGATGATGCGAACAGCTTACGCAATAGAGTACGACTGCATAGATTCCACTAGACTCAGGGCAACTCTCGAATTCAAGAAATACCCCGGTCTTTACGGTGCAGGACAGTTTAACGGCAGCTCCGGATATGAGGAAGCTGCGGCGCAAGGTCTTATTGCCGGAATCAACGCGGCATTGAAGTGCCTGGGAAGGGAAGAATTTACCCTTGACAGGAGCGAATCCTACATAGGAACTCTTATAGATGACCTTACTATCAAAGGAACAAACGAACCATACAGAATGATGACAAGCAGAAGCGAATACCGTCTTTTACTTCGTCAGGATAATGCAGATTTAAGACTTACGCCTAAGGGATATGAACTTGGACTTATATCTAAGGAAAGATATGAAGAATTTCTTGTAAAGAAAGAAAACATTGAGAAGGAAATACAAAGGGTAGAAAACACCTCTGTGGGTCCAACAAAAGAAGTTATTTCCCTTTTGGAGGCGCACTCAAGCACTCCTATAACCACAGGGATAAAGCTTGGTGAACTTGTACGCAGACCCGAGCTGAGTTATGAGGCTTTGGCACCTATTGATAAAGAAAGACCTGTTTTGGATAAATACACTGCAGAGCAGGTTAACATACAGATAAAGTATGACGGCTACATTAAAAAGCAGGTTGCTCAGGTTGAGCAGTTTAAAAAGCTTGAAAGTAAGAAGATTCCCGGGGATATCAACTATAATGATGTATATGGGCTTAGAATTGAAGCAAGACAAAAGCTGGAAAAGATTCGTCCGGAATCTGTGGGACAGGCATCAAGAATATCCGGTGTATCTCCGGCAGATATGAATGTACTTATGGTATACCTTCAAGGCAGGAACGGATAAACCCAGTTCAAAAAACTTGAACATATATTAATGTGTAAAGGGTGTTTATAAAGTGTCACTTAGAGAAATACTTGCTGACAATCAGATAGAAAAAACTGCAATTGATAACTTTCAGATATATTATGAAATGCTTATAGACTGGAATGAAAAAATAAACCTTACCGCCATTACCGAGGAAAATGACGTGGCGATAAAGCATTTTCTCGATTCCCTAAATGCCGCAAAGGGTATGGTAAAACCGGGAATGAAGGTAATTGATGTAGGTACCGGGGCAGGATTTCCCGGTCTTCCTGTAAAGATTGCCAATCCTAAAATAGAGCTTACATTGGTAGATTCTTTGAACAAGAGAATAAACTTTCTTAATGAAGTAATATCTTCGCTTGGTCTTGATGGTGTAAACACCGTTCATTCCAGAGCAGAAGACCTCGGTGTAAACAAAGATTACAGAGAAAAATATGATATGTGTGTATCAAGAGCGGTTTCCAATCTTACAACTTTGTGTGAGCTGTGCCTTCCTTTCGTAAAAGTCGGCGGTTATTTTGTAAGTCTTAAAGGACCCAAAGCCGAAGAAGAAATTAAAGAGGCAAATCGCGCAATCTCTTTGCTTGGTGGAGAGTTTGAACGAATGGAAAACTACGATTTGTCCGATACGGATCTCAATCACAACATAGTTGTAATAAAAAAGATATCGCATACACCGACAAAATATCCTCGCAAGGCTCCAAAACCTTCAAAAGAACCCCTGTTTTAAAGGGGTTCTTATTTTTTTGTGTCATATTTTAACGAACGGTTTTTGTTTATTTTCTTCTGCAGGAATGGTACAATGTATTTACAAAACATAAAGGAGGAAGCCAAGTGGAGATACTAAAGAGGATGAGAACTCAGTTTTTAACAGGAGATTCGTTTGGGAAGACAAAGAGTGGTGAAAGCGTTATTAGGCAGCTGCCTATACATCTTGTTCATCCAAATCCCAATCAGCCCCGAAAAAACTTTAACCATGATGCACTTAAAGAGCTATCGGAGTCAATAAGGCAATACGGAGTTATACAGCCGGTAACGGTAAGACGCACAAGAGAGTGTACCTACGAGCTAATAGCAGGGGAGAGAAGACTTCGCGCCGCATCGTTGGCGGGACTTCTTAAGATACCAGCAATAGTTACCGATATGGAAGATGAAGACAGTGCTATAGTTGCTTTGGTAGAAAATATTCAAAGGCAGAATCTTTCCTTTATGGAAGAAGCGCTTTCCTACAGACAACTCCTTGACAAGTGTGATCTTACTCAGGAAGAACTTGCAAAGAAAGTAGGTAAAACACAATCTGCCATTGCCAACAAAATTCGTCTTTTAAGACTTCCCCAAAGTGTAAGGGAAATTATAAAGGACAATTCACTTACAGAGAGGCACGCAAGGGCGCTTTTAAGGCTGGATACCGAAGAAAAACAACTTTATGCATCAAGGCGAATTGTGGATTTGTCTTTAAGTGTAAAGCAAACTGAAGAACTTTGTGACAGGATATTAAAAGACGGCATTGAGGAAAAACCTCTTCACAAGGTTCGCAGGTCTATAGCCGACGTAAGAGTGTTTTTCAATACCATTACCAAGGCCGTAACTCTTATGAATGAGCGGGGTATAGACGCGGTAGCTGAGAAGAACGAAACAGATAGCCATTACGAGTATGTAATAAGAATTGAAAAATGCTGAATCTCACTAAATCCTCCGAAACATCGCAAGAATAATTGTTCTACGTGGAACAATTGATTTTGCGATGTTTTAATATATTATTGTAAATAAATACACAAAAGATGTTCCACGTGGAACATTTCTGTTGAAAGAACAAAATTTTTTGTTAAATTTTCAAAAAAGGTATTTAAAAATCATTATATTTGTGGTAGAATATCAATGTATATACATAATGATAACCAAGAGGTGAATTTATGGGCAAATGTATAGCAGTTGCCAACCAAAAAGGCGGTGTTGGCAAAACAACCACAAGTGTAAACTTAAGTTCCTGTCTTGCCGCATACGGCAGGAAGGTTCTCCTCATAGATACCGATCCCCAGGGTAATGCATCGAGCGGCGTAGGTGTTTCTAAAGAAGATACCGAAAAAAGCGTTTACGATGTTATTATAAACGGAGATAGTATGGATGAGGTTATTGTAGATACAGATTACCACAACTTGTACCTGTGTCCGTCCAATATAAATCTTGCCGGCGCAGAAATCGAGCTGGTAGGCGAAGACAACAGAGAGTATCTCCTGAAAGAGGCGCTGAGCAAGGTAAAAGATGACTATGATTTTATAATTATAGATTGTCCTCCGTCACTGGGCCTTCTGACGCTTAATTCATTTGTATGCGCAGACAGTGTAATTATACCTATTCAGTGCGAATATTATGCTCTGGAAGGTTTAAGCCAGCTTACAAACACCATAAGAAAGATAAAAGCGGCATTTAACCCCGATCTGGAAGTAGAAGGAGTTCTTCTTACAATGTACGATACAAGAACAAATCTTTCTCTTCAGGTTGCCAGAGAAGTAAAGAAGTATTACGGTTCAAAGCTCTACAAATCCGTGATACCGCGAAACGTACGGCTTAGTGAGGCGCCAAGCTTTGGACAACCAATCAATATATATGACAAAAACTCCAAAGGCAGCGCCTGCTATATGAATCTGGCGTCTGAGGTTATTCAGGAAAATATGAAAAGGGGTGAATCTTAATGGCTAAAAAAGGTCTTGGAAAAGGACTTGATGCACTTTTGGGCTCTAATAAGGCAGATGATATTGTTGCCCCCAAAGTTACAACTAAACCCGGCGAGTACGTTGAAAGCATCAAGATTGTAGATATAGAACCAAATCCGGAGCAGCCTCGAAGTGATTTTGATGAAGAGAGCCTGGAAGAGCTTGCAATGTCTATAAAAGAACATGGAGTTATAACTCCGATTATAGTAAAAAAAGCGGATAACGGTTTCTATCAGATAGTTGCCGGAGAACGTAGATGGAGAGCTTCTAAAAAAGCGGGACTTAAGAAGATTCCTGCCATAGTTAAAGAATTTGGCGAAATGCAGACCCAGGAAGTAGCTCTTATAGAAAACCTCCAGCGTAAGGATTTAAATCCTGTTGAAGAAGCCCTTGGCTACAGAAAACTTATGGATGATTTCTCTCTTACACAGGAAGAAATATCGCAAAAAATGGGAAAAAGCAGAAGTTCGGTGGCAAACAGTCTCAGACTTCTTACTTTGTCTGAAGAAGTTATTTCATATGTACGCAAAGGTGAACTTTCTTTCGGACATGCCAAGGTAATACTTTCTCTTGGCAGTAAAACCCAGCAAAAAGAGATTGCTCAAAAGGTAGTAAAAGAAGGTCTTAGTGTACGCGCTACAGAAGAGCTTGTAAATAAAAAACCTCCCAAACCAAAAAAAGAGAAAAAAGCGGATCTTAATGTCCGCTTGGCATTCAAGGAAATTGAAAAATCTGTATCTTCTTCCTTGGGGACCAACGTTAAAATTTCTTCAAAGGGTGATAAGGGAACAATACAAATAGAATATTACTCTTCTGAACAGCTTGAGAGGATAATAAAAATTTTAAGCAAGAAATAAGTGCGCATTTAAAATTTTGCGAAATTTTTGGGAAAAAGGCCTCCAAAACCCATCCTTTGTAATGAGTTTTTACGAGTTCGGTAAGGTAGTTTTACATCCGAAGACAAAAACCTCGGAAAATGGCGTTTTTGAGCTTTTAAATGCAGGTGTGAAAAATATGCCTGAAAATGTAAAGGAGTGATATCGTGAAACAGACAGAGAAACAAAACAGGAAGTTTATCTGGATGTATGGAGCTATTTTATTTTCGTTTGCTCTGATTTTGATTATGTTTGCAGGGCTTTCTACGAAGAACGAAGAAAAATTAAGCAGCAGTGTTTCCTCTCTTGGCAGAGAAAATTCCAATCTTCGTGAAGAAAAGAATGAACTGTATGAAAGAATAAAAGATCTTGAGCAGCAGGTAGAAGATGTTTCCTTTGAAAGAGATTCTTTTTATAATGAAATGGAAGCAGCTCTTCTTGACTGTGACGGTGATGTTGAGGTGAACGAAATACTTTTGAGCGGATTACGCGAAAAAAGAGTCGGAAATGACGAAGTTGCAAAAAATGCAGTGTCACAGCTGGATTTATCCAAGATGACAGAATTGCAAATATTAATATACAATACTATAATTGAATAATGGAGAGTGTGAAAAATGTTAGATATCAGACTTATAAGAAATGAAACAGAAAAAGTAAAGGCTGCTCTTGCCAGAAGAAAAGAAGAAGTAGATATAGATGCGATTTTAGCTCTTGATGCTTCTAAAAGAGAACTTCTTTTTGAAGTTGAAGGTTTAAAGAGCAAACAGAACGAAGTAAGCAAAAAAATCCCTGCCATGAAGAAAGCCGGAGAGGATGTTGCTCCTGTTTTTGCCGAAATGAAGGAACTTTCCGATAAAATTAAGGAAATGGATGAAAAGGTAAGGGAAATAGACGAAGAATTCACCGCAAAAATGCTTACCGTTCCAAATCTTCCTAACGCCGAGGTTCCCGACGGTATGACCGACGAAGATAACGTAGAAATCAGAAAATTTATGGAACCTACTGAGTTTGCCTTCGAGCCAAAAGCTCATTGGGATATAGGTGCTGATCTTGGTATTATAGATGCGCCTACGGCAGGTAAAGTAACAGGTACAAGATTTACTTTCTATAAGGGTCTTGGCGCCAGACTTGAAAGAGCAGTTATTAACTTCTATCTTGATACGCACACCACAGAGAGCGGCTATACTGAAATATTCCCTCCCTATATGGTTCACAGAAGAAGTATGCTCGGCACAGGCCAGCTTCCTAAGTTTGAAGAAGATGCTTTTAAAGTACAGGATACAGACTATTTCCTTATTCCCACAGCTGAAGTTCCTGTTACAAATATGTACAGAGATGATATTCTTGATGGTGATGCACTTCCCATTAAGCATGTAGCATATTCCGCATGCTTCAGAGCTGAGGCAGGCAGTGCAGGTAAGGATACAAGAGGTCTTATAAGGCAGCATCAGTTCAACAAAGTTGAACTTGTTAAGTTTGTAAAGCCCGAAGATTCCTATGCTGAGTTGGAAAAACTCACCAACGATGCAGAAAAGGTATTAAAACTTCTTAAAATACCCTACAGAGTAGTTGCAATCTGTGTCGGCGACCTTGGTTTTACTGCCGCAAAGAAGTATGACATAGAAGTTTGGATGCCAAGCTACGGCAGATATGTAGAAATTTCTTCTTGCTCCAATTTTGAGGATTTCCAGGCAAGAAGAGCAAACATCAAGTTTAAGAACTCTCCCAAGGATAAGGCCCAGTATGTTCATACCTTAAACGGCAGCGGTGTTGCAATAGGAAGAACAGTTGCTGCAATTCTTGAAAACTTCCAGAATGAAGACGGCACAGTTACAATTCCTGATGTTCTTGTACCTTATATGGGCGGAGCAACCACAATAAAGAAATAAAGGATTTAAAATTTATGGCACAAAAGAGAGTTATTTCACCTGAAGAGATAGGCAGACAGAAGCAGATTATGGCATATGTGGCTTCCGTTAATAAAGGACTTTGTAAAAAAGCATTTATTGAAACCTACGGTTGTCAGCAAAATGTGAGTGATTCCGAGATAATAAGCGGAATGCTCATACAAATGGGTTATACGATGACTTCCGATAAGGAAGAGGCTGACTTTATAATATACAACACCTGTGCCGTAAGGGAGAATGCGGAGCTTAAAGTTTATGGAAATCTGGGCGCTCTTAAGCATCTTAAAAACAGAAAGCCCGACGTTATACTGGCTGTCTGCGGATGTATGATGCAACAGGAATCTGTAAAAGAGCAAATCAGAAAAAAATATAAGCATATAGACATAGTTTTCGGTACACATTCTTTGTATCGATTCCCTGAGATTTTATCTAAAGTAATTACCGAGAGAGAGAGAGTTTTTGATGTTGTAAATTCAGAGGGAGCTATCGCTGAAAATCTGCCTGTAAACAAGGCGGAAGGCCCTTGCGCATGGGTTTCGGTAATGTACGGATGCAACAACTTCTGCTCGTATTGCATAGTTCCATATGTCAGAGGCAGGGAACGCAGCCGACTTAAGGAGGATATCCTTAAAGAGGTTGAGGAGGTTGCTGCGAGAGGTTGCAAAGAAATAACCCTTTTGGGGCAGAATGTAAATTCCTACGGCAATGATCTTGAAGAAGACATTGATTTTTCGGATTTGCTTTCTATGGTATGCAAGGTTTCCGGAATAGAACGTGTGCGTTTCATGACGAGCCATCCCAAGGATATAAGCGACAAGCTCATAGAAACTATGGCACGGGAGAAAAAAATTTGCAAACAGTTGCATTTACCTGTTCAGGCAGGAAATAACCGTGTGCTCAAAACCATGAACAGACGGTATACCAGAGAATCCTATATGGAAAAAATCAATAAAATAAAAGAAAAAATGCCTGGAATTACACTTACAACAGACATAATTGTGGGATTCCCCGGAGAAACTACCGAGGAATTTGAAGATACCCTTAAAGTTTTGCAGGATGTGCGTTACGATACCATATTCTCCTTCATATATTCAAGAAGACCGGGTACACCGGCATCTGAAATGGAAGATGTTATTTCTCCCGAGGAAAAGAAACGTAATTTTGACAGAATGCTTGAAATTCAGGACAAAATATCCAAAGAAAAGAATATGGAACTTGAAGGTAAGGTAATGCGCGTACTTGTGGAAGGCAAAAGTAAAAATAACGATGCTTTTCTTGCAGGTAAAACAGAGGGTGGTAAAACTGTGAATTTTCAAGGAGACGATTCTCTTGTGGGAGAATTTGCAGATGTGGAAATAACCGATGCCAAAACCTGGTCATTGGTGGGTAAAATATTATAATTTAAAAGAAAAGAGTGGACAAAATGAACGATATTATAGAAAAAGCAAGAGAACTTGGTCAGATGATTGCTGACAGCGATGAATTAAAGGCATTGAAAGGCGCAGAGGAGCTTCAGCTTTCGGATCCCAAAGCTCAGGAACTTATGATGGAGTACGCAAATGCCCGTGATGCTGCAGCAGCAAAGGCTCAGGACCCTAATATGACAAAAGAGGGTTTTGAGGAAATACAGAAGGATATGGAAGAGGCATTCCGTAAGCTTATGACAAATGATAATATTAAGCGTTATATAGAGGCCAATAATACATTTAAAACTCTTATAGATCAAGTTAATGCCATAATTGCATACTACGTAAAGGGTGAAGAACAGCAGGGAGGATGCTCCGGCAACTGTTCTACATGCGGCGGCTGCCAATAAAACAAATCTTGAGATAAGGATAAACCGAAATGAAACCAAATGTATCGCCGATGATGCAACAGTATTTTGATATAAAAAGTCAGTATGAGGATTGCATACTTTTCTTCCGTTTGGGAGATTTCTATGAAATGTTCTACGATGATGCTATCGTTGCGTCTGAAATACTTGAAATAACACTTACAGGCAAGGATTGCGGACAGGAAGAAAGAGCACCCATGTGCGGTGTTCCCTATCACAGTGCCCAAGGATATATTGCCAAGCTTATAAAACGAGGTAAAAAGGTTGCTATTTGTGAACAGGTCGAAGACCCCAAGGCGACCAAAGGCATAGTTAAAAGAGATGTAATAAGAGTAGTAACCCCGGGAACGGCAAATATAGATGCGGTTCTTGCTTCTGATGAAAATAATTTCCTTGCGTGTATATATGCGGACGATACAAAATACGGTATTTCCTTTTGTGATGTAACGACAGGAGAGCTTATTACTACAGAGGGGCACAATGATTCTGTGGAAAGCCATCTTCTTGACATTCTGGCATGTTTTAAACCTAAGGAATTAATAATAAACGATAAGGGTTATAAATGTATTCACGGATTAAGCGAATTAAAAAACAGATTTGATTTTTATGAGAGCTATCTTCCGGAAGATAATTTTGACCTTGAAAATGGTCGGGAACGGGTTTATACAAAATTTGCAGATTTAAGAAAAGATGATGTACTGAGGGACAGAGATTTCTGTATTCGTTCTCTTAATGCGCTTTTTGAGTATCTTGACGAAACTCAGAAACTGGATCTTTCCCATATTGAAAATGTTGTTTTTTACGAAACTCACGATTATCTGGAAATTGATATGTCCTCCCGCAGAAATCTTGAGCTTACCGAAACAATGCGCGACAAAACCAAAAGAGGTTCGCTTTATTTCATATTGGATAAAACAAAAACCGGTATGGGTGCAAGAAGGCTTAAAAGCTGGATAGACAGACCTCTTATTTCCAAAGAGGCTATTGACCGAAGACTTGAATCGGTTTCGGAATTTGTCGCGAAACAGTATGTAAGAGACGAACTGAGAGAATGTCTCAAGAAGATTAACGATATTGAGAGATTAATCAGTAAAACGGTCTACGGTTCCTGCAATGCAAGAGATTTTGTTTCTCTTAAGCAAAGTCTTGAGGTATTGCCGGAAATATACAGCTTGTTATCCAAGTGTGAAAGTCCTCTCATGAGGGACGCTTATACAAGCTTTGATATGCTGAAGGATATATATACTCTCCTTGATAATGCCATAGAAACAGAGGATACACCCTTTACGATACGTGAAGGAGGAATTATAAAAAAAGGTTTCGATAATGAGCTTGACCGTTTACGTTCCATAATGACAAACGGTACAGGTCATCTTGCAGGCATAGAAGCAAGAGAAAAAGAGAGAACCGGCATTAAAAACCTTAAAATCAGTTACAATAAAGTTTATGGATATTATATCGAGGTAACAAGGTCATTTTTAAGCCAGGTTCCGGATGATTACATAAGAAAGCAGACCCTTACAGGCTCCGAGAGATTTATAACTCAGGAGCTAAAAGAACTTGAAAACACCATTCTTGGTGCCAGAGAAAGAGTTAATGACCTGGAATACGAAGACTTTATGTATGTCCGTGGGGAAATTAACAAAAATGTTAATCGTCTTAAGAAGATGGCAGAGCTTATAAGCGTGGCAGACGTACTCTGTTCTCTGGCAGAGGTTGCTTATACAAACGGTTATGTATGTCCCGAGGTAAATGAATCTAACGAAATACACATAGAATCCGGAAGACATCCCATAGTGGAACTTAGTTCCTTTTCAACAGGAATGTTTGTGCCCAACGATACGTATCTTAACACCACAGACAGCAGATTTGAGATAATAACAGGCCCCAATATGGCAGGTAAATCCACATATATGCGCCAGACAGCCATAATTACCATAATGGCACAGATGGGTTCATTTGTACCTGCATCAAGTGCAAGGATAGGCATTGTGGATAAAATATTCACAAGAATCGGAGCATCCGATGACCTTGCATCCGGTCAGAGTACATTTATGGTGGAAATGAACGAAGTGGCACACATACTTAAAAATGCAACCCCAAGAAGTTTATTGATATTGGATGAAATCGGAAGGGGTACAAGTACATTTGATGGTCTTTCCATAGCCTGGGCTGTGGTAGAGTATATAAATACAAAAATCGGAGCAAAGGCTTTATTTGCTACACATTATCACGAGCTTATAGAGTTGGAAAACAAGATGGAAGGAATCAAGAATTATTCCGTTGCCGTTAAGCGCAGAGGCGAGGATATTACCTTTTTACGTAAAATTGTACGTGGCGGAACCGATGACAGCTTCGGTATAGAAGTTGCCAAGCTTGCCGGTGTTCCCGATGAAGTAATAGACAGAGCAAGAGATGTACTTTCTGCCATTGAAACCGGCGAAAAAGAGGAAAAGGTATCTGTTGAAAAAAGACTTACCAGAGTGGAAGAACAAAAGATTAAAACCAACGAGCTATATGATGCCATTATGTCTATAGATATATCGACACTTACTCCGCTGGAGGCTATGAATGAATTATTTACACTTCAGAAGAAGGTAGGCGAACTTAGTGAAAATTAATGTGCTACCCACCGAGATAGCCAATATGATTGCTGCAGGTGAAGTTGTAGAAAGACCGGGCTCGGTAGTTAAAGAGCTTGTTGAAAACTGTATAGATGCAGGAGCTACATCCGTAACTGTAGAAATCAAAAAGGGCGGTATACCTTATATAAGAGTTACAGACAATGGTTCGGGAATAGAGGCAGACGAAATTGTTACTGCCTTTAAGCGTCATGCCACTAGCAAGATCAGAACCGCGTCGGATCTTGATGCCATAGGCACTCTCGGATTCAGAGGTGAAGCACTTGCCAGTATAGCTGCTGTGGCGAGGGTTGAGGTATTTTCCAAAACTCAAAGCTCTCAGATAGGAAGATGTGTAGTAGTTGAAGCCGGAGAAGTATTGGAAAATGACGAGGCAGGATGCCCTGATGGTACAACTATGATTGTGCGTAATTTATTTTTTAATACACCGGCAAGAATGAAGTTTTTAAAAAATGATGCTACAGAAACAAGCTATGTGTCGGATGTAGTAAATAAGCTGGTATTAAGCCATCCGGAGATTAGCTTTCAGTATATAAACAACGGCAAAACCGTACTTTCATCTCCGGGAGACGGAAATCTTCTCAGTAGTATATATACTGTTTTCGGAAAAGACTATTCCAAAAATATGATAGAGGTTAACTATGAAGAACCGGGATTTAAAGTGTCCGGATATATAGGTAATTCACGCCTTGCCCGTAAAGACAGACGTCATCAGATGTTTTTTGTAAATACCAGAAATATATTGTCCAGAATTATGAGCGCCGCAGTAAGTGAAGCTTATAAAAACACTGTTATGACGGGGCATTTTCCGGTTTGCATACTTAAAGCAGAGGTAGATCCCAAAATCGTGGATGTAAATGTTCATCCTGCGAAGATAGAAGTGCGTTTTTCGGATGAAAAGAAGGTATACAGCACAATATTCTGGGCTGTAAAAAATGCCCTTACCGACAAAAAGTTTGTGCCGGAATTTGAAATTAAAAGCTCTGTTGGAAATAAATCAACCGAGGGCAAGTTTATTAAAAATGCGCCATCTTACGACGATGCAAAGCAAATGGAGATTAACCTCCTTAAGGCATCATACATTGGTGTCACCGATAAAAAAGAGGAACCGGCTGTAAGGGAAGAAACAACCCGTCAAAAGCCTTCCGAAAATAATCTTAATCCTGTTTTGGCGGAAAAGGACGAATCAATACAGGAATCCAAATCACTTCCGGATGGTAAAGTGTCGGTTACAAAGGGCTTTTTTGCAAAGCCGGAGGATGTTAAACAGTCGGTCGAAGAAGACGATGTTTCCCGTTTTGCACATATATCTCAGCCAAAAGCAGATGTATTGCAAAGAAAATCCGAAAACAGGCCCATGTCCCAAGAAAATGCCGATAAAAAAGAGCAGACTCTTCCGGTACAAACATCGGAAGTTAAGAAAAACCTTGTGTGTGATGTAGACTTCAGACTTATTGGTCAGGTCTTCGGAACATTTATTCTTCTCCAGATAGACAACGATATGGTAGTGATAGACCAGCATGCCGCTCACGAAAGAATATATTTTGAAGAGCTTCTGGAGGAATTCAAAAACAATTCGGTAGATTCCCAGCTTATGCTTCTTCCCGTTACCATGACTTTGTCGCCGACGGAGCTCAATGAGGCTCTTGCCGGAAAAGAGTTTTTTTCCCAAATAGGATTTGAAATAGAAGATTTTGGTCAAAACAGCATTGTCATACGTTCTACACCGGGTACTATGGAAGAACAGGATATAAAAGACTGTGTCAGCGAGATAATAAGCCTCTTGTCCTCACACCAAAAAGATATACGCAGAGAACTCAGCGAAGAGGCTCTGCATATGATTGCCTGCAAGAGGGCTCTTAAAGGCAATAAGGTTCTTTCGGAGAAGGAACAAAAATCTCTGGCAGAACAGGTTCTTTCCCTTGGAGAAGGCATTAACACTTGCCCTCACGGAAGACCTATTATGATAAAAATGTCAAAATACAGTTTGGAAAAACAATTTAAACGGATAGTGTAGATTATGATTAAACCCCGTATTATTCTAATAGCAGGACCTACAGGAGTGGGAAAAACCGCCGCATCGGTATTTCTTGCCAAAAAAATTGATACAGATATAATTTCCTGTGATTCTATGCAGATATATAAAGGCATGGATATAGGAACAGCCAAGGTTACACCCGAGGAGGCTATGGGTGTCCGTCACTATATGACGGATATTATAAATCCCGCTCAAAGCTTCAGCGTAGCAGATTATGTAAAAACGGCAACACCCATTGTTTATGATATAGCGTCAAGCGGAAAACCTGCTCTTTTGGTTGGAGGAACCGGACTTTACGCAGATTCTCTTATTAAGGGTACAGACTTTCAGGAGGAGGCAGCGGCAGATCCGGACTACAGAACGGAAATGTTTGATATTGCCGAAGAAAAAGGTGCAGAGTATGTACACTCGATGCTGATGGATGTTGATCCCGAAAGTGCTCGGAACATTCACCCGAATAATATCAAAAGGGTAATTCGCGCTCTGGAATACTATCACGCCACCGGTGAAAAAATTTCCGAACATAATGAACAAACCAAGGCCATCGAGTCTCCGTTTGAATCTTTGAGGTTATATTTCACCAGAGATAGAGAAGCACTGTATTACAGAATAGACAAACGGGTTGATATGATGGTGGAAAAGGGCCTTCTTAACGAAGTGGAAAAGCTTTTGTCGCTTGGTGTTCCAAGAGAATCAACTGCGATGCAGGCTCTTGGATACAAAGAAATGGCAGATGCCATAGAAGGCTTGATTACTTTTGATGAGGCAATAGATATTATAAAAAGAGATTCCAGAAGATATGCCAAAAGACAGCTTACCTGGTTTCGACGGGATAAAGAAGGAATCTGGCTTAATCTGGATGATATACCTACGCCCGAAGATGTTGCAGAAAAATGTATGAAGATTATTAAGGAAAGGAATATGCTATGAAGAAAACCGTAAAAATACTTGTTGCTGTCTGGTTTGTCTTTATGATTGTTGTTGTAATTGCCAACATTTTCGGCGATTCCATAAAACTTGAAATGGTTCAGCACGGCGAAATGGAAAAATCATATTCCTTTGATGCAGTTGTAATTCGCGAGGAAACTGTTATGGCTTCCGGCAAATCGGGTGTTCTTGAATCTATGGTGGAAGACAGCGAAATGGTGCGCAAGAACAAGCATGTTGCAAGTATTTATGAAAGTAAGGTTGATGCCGATATTAAGACAAAACTTGCCACCGTAAATATGCGCATAGAGGAGATAACAAGAGTAAAGGAAGAAAACTCCAATGTGGTTTCTGCAGGATTTACCATAGATGCGGCAATAATGGATAAGGTTTTAGAACTTACAGTTGCATTAAAAGACGGAGATGTAAAAAAAGCACAGGTAATTAACAGCGAGATACATATATTAAATGATAAAAAGAATGTATGGGAAAAAGGTGAAGAATACACCGATGAGGTTCTTGCTGCTTTAATTAAAGAAAAGGAAGAATATGAGAAGAAGCTCGGCAATGCAAAAGAAGATTTGTTTTCACCGGCATCCGGTATTTATTCAACCAATATAGATGGATATGAACAAATTCTCAGCCCCGGAGCAATGGAGAGTATGTCGGTGGATGACTTTAATTCTATAAAGAATATGAAGATGTCATCCGATGATATCAAAAAGAATGGATACCACTGCAAGATAATAGACAACTTTACCTGGTCAGTAGCATTTACAGCAAATAAAGACCAGATATCAAAGCTCAAGAAGGGGTCAGTGGTATATGTCCGAAATGCTAATTCCCCTCAGGATATGAAAGCGGTTGTAAGCTACATATCCCCACCGTCCAGAGATAAGTATGTGGTTATTGTCACATCTGATATTAAATGTGATTGGGCGATGAAAGACAGATTTGTTAAAATAGATCTTATAAAAAACAAATATTCAGGACTTAAAGTCCCGGTAAAGGCTCTGAGAGTTAAAGACGGAAAGACCGGGGTGTTTGTGGTGGTAGACGGTATTGTAAAGTTCAAAAAAGTAAACATTCTTTACAAAGACTCGGGATATGCCATTGTGGAAGAAAACAATACCTCTCTTGGTGGATTGCTTCTGTACGATGAAATAATAACTTCATCGTCTAAGGACTATAAAGAGGGAGATAAGATATCCTGACCCTTCGACTACATAAAAGGAGATACAAATGAGTATTAAGGAAAATCTTGAACAAATAAAAGAAAATATAAAAAAAGCTTGTATAAAATCAGGCAGAAATCCCGATGAGGTTACTGTTCTTGCGGTTACAAAAACCATAGATGCTGACAGAATAAACGAAGCTGTGGCTTTGGGAATAACAGATCTTGGAGAAAACAGGGTTCAGGAATTTTTGTCTAAGTACGAGCTTGTAAAAGGTAATGTCAGATGGCATATAATAGGTCATCTGCAGTCCAATAAAGTAAAATACATTGCCGATAAGGTATGTATGATTCACTCTGTGGAATCTATCTCTCTTGCAAAAGAAATTGAAAGACAGTGTGCCAAGATACATAAGGTTATGGATATTCTTGTGGAGATAAATGTGTCGGGCGAAGAATCAAAAAGCGGAATTTCTCCCGATGAGGCAGAGAGCTTTATAAGAGAGGTAAGCAGATTTCCTCATGTCAGGGTGAAGGGTCTTATGACTATGGCACCATTTGATGCGGAAAATGACGAATTACATCAAATTTTTTCGAATTTGTATAAAATTTCTGTTGACATATCGTCAAAAAAATTAGATAATGTTATTATGGAGTGCCTGTCTATGGGTATGACCGGCGATTATATTGTTGCCGTTGAGGAAAATTCAACGATTGTTCGAATAGGTACAGGACTCTTTAAATAAAATTTTTATAATATTGTAGTCGGACAAACCCGATTACACGAAAGGAAGGATTTACATAAAATGGGAGAAATGATGAACAAACTTCTCAACTTTATGGGCATCGGCGATGCCGCTGATAACGAAGAAGCAGTTGCAGAAGAAAAGGAAACCAAAGAAGAATTCTTTGCACCGGAAACAAAATCCAAGTATTCGGATATATCAAGCGGACATTCTTCAAGCCATTTCGGCAAAAAGAGCAAGGTTGTAAACATTCATGCAACTACACAGCTTAAGGTTGTTGTGCTTCAGCCTACAACATACAACGATGCAACAGAAATTGCAGGACATTTAAAGGAAAAAAAGCCTGTGGTTGTTAATCTCGAAAGATTGGATAAAGAAACAGCAAGAAAGATTGTAGATTTCTTAAGCGGTGCTGTATATGCTTTAGATGGCAATATGCAGAAAGTTGCCAATGGTATATTACTTATAGTTCCGTATACAATGGGTATAATGGGTGATTTTTCTGATGAAATTAAAACCCATGCACTTTTTGATTTCATTTAAAAAATGATAGATAAAAAGCAACTTCTGTGGGGTATAACCAACGAAGATGATAAGCTTATGCTCTCAAAAATGTGCGATTTGGCACAACGTGCGGAAAAAACAGGAAGGTATATGTATTCCCGTTTTTTGAATCCCGGTGAGCAGATGCTTATAAAAGAAAGAAAAAATATTCTCGGTGAGGTGTCTTTTTTTGGAGGATACGCTGAAGCAGACCGATGTGTGGCTTCTTTTCCGGGCGAAATGTGGGATGAGTTAAACTACCCAATTACTGCACTCAGGATAATTCCTTCAAGCAAAAAACTGTATTCTCACCGTGATTACCTGGGTTCAATTCTTGCATTGGGTATCGACAGAGAACTTACGGGCGATATTATAGTTACAGATGATGGAGCATATATATTTGTTCTTGAAGACATTGCAGACTTTATTATGATGAATCTGTTCAAGGTTGCATCCTCGCCTGTTAAAATTGTTCCTGTGGAGGATCCCGAAGCTCTTGTCCCTGAAAGAAGGTTTAAGGAGATATCTGCAACAGTTTCTTCTTTGCGGTTTGACTGTGTATTAAGTGCCGTTGCCAACAAGTCAAGATCGGTAACTTCCGGACTCATAGCCGAAGGACTCGCTTCTGTTAACTATGATGTTGTTAAAAATACATCTTTTCAGATCAAAAACTCAGATGTGATTTCTCTTAAGGGATTCGGAAAGGTTATTGTGGAAACTGACGGCTGTCTTACCAAGAAAGGCAGAATACACTTGAACTTTAAAAAATACGTATGATAAAATACTGGGGGGATTTTTAAAATGATTACACCAATGGATTTGCGTACAAAAACCTTTAAAAAAGCAGCTGTAGGCGGTTATGACAAAAGAGATGTTGAAGAATACATGGAAGCCATTATTTCGGACTACGAGAAGGTTTACAGACAGTCTATTGAAACTACCGACAGAATAAATACGCTTACCAAGCTTCTTGATACATACAAAGCTATGGAAGAAACCATGAAGAATTCCATTATTGTGGCTCAGAGTACTGCCGAAGAGCTTACTAAAAACGCCCAGGAAAAAGCCGAAATAACTCTTGAAGAAGCAAGATTGGAAGCAAAGAAAATAATTGATGAAGCAAATGCGGAAGTCGCCAAGATACAGTCACAGCTTTCCGAACTTAAGTCTTCTATGGATATGTATAAGAGCAGAGCAGTAGGTATGCTCAACGCTCAGATTGAAGTTGTTAATAAGTTTGATAATGAATAATTTATTTGTGCGGTTCCTTGGAGCCGCACTATGTTTATACGGAAATAATGCCGTGTATATCTTTTAACAGGGAGGAATGAAATATGTTTTGTACAAAATGCGGAAAAATGCTTCCCGACGATTCCAGATTTTGCAGCGGATGCGGTAATGCTGTTTCGTCGGCTCCGTCCCATACAGCTCAACCTCGTGGAGGCTCGGTTTATTTAAGACCACCACAGCCCATGCAACCAACTCCTTTGGCATCTGCATACAGACCACCTGTAACACCTATGCATACACCACCGGCGTCACCTGCATATCATGCACTTGCAAGGCCGGTTTATCCGCCACAGCCGGCTCCAATGTACAGACCTCCTGTACAGCCACAGCCTGCTCCTATGTATCAGCCCCCGGCGCAACCTGTACAGCCTCAGCCTGTACCCACATATCAGCCCCCGGCGCAACCTGTGCAGCCTCAGCCTGTACCCACATATCAACCGCCGGTACAACCTGTACAACCCCAGCCAGATCCTGCACCCCAGCCTCCTGTACAAACGGTTGCACCCGAAGAGGAAGCTGTATTACAGCCTGTTGTAAATGCAGAAGAAATTATCAATGAGCCCGTAAAAGAAGCTGTTTTACCTGCAGAGCAGCCATTAATAGTTGACGATCTGGAAGAAACGGTTGGCATTGCACGCGATTTTTCTTTTAATGTTACCAAACCCCAAAAGACAGAAGAATCAAACGCTGAAGAGCCTGTATCAGACAGTGTTAATGAAGAAAATGAAGTAGATTTTGACGATACCGTGACAGAAGTTAATATTCCTGCCGGTCAGGTGAATGCAGATTCTCTTTCCGGTGAGATTTTTCATGAGAATGCAGCGGAAACAGAAAATAATACTCCTGTTTTCTATGTTGAGCCCAATCCCGTAGAATGTGATGAACCGGTTAAACATAAATCCGTAGCAAAAACAATACTTAAAGTTACTTCCTGCATTTTTGCCGTTATTTTTGCCATAACTACATTGTTTGTTGTTAATGTAAGAATGACTCTTACAGAAGAAACAGTTTCCGAAATAATGAATGAAACAGACGTCGCCGAGCTTATGGAGGAGCAAGGTGGAAAAAGTAAACTTTTATTCGGAAATCGTTTTTACAACGAAGAAGCTTGTGCAGAGCTTTTAGATGAGAAGCCCTTCAAAGAATACCTGAAAGAGGTTGCCGGCGGATATGTAAATTATATTCTTGGCGGCTCAAAACCCGAAGGAATCTCAGCAGAAAAAATGACAGAACTTGTAGAGGAAAATAAGGAACTTGTAGAAGATATATGTAATACATCACTAAATGATTATGATTACGAGTATATCGAAGCAGGAATCAAAAATTCCCGAAAGCTTAATTCACTTTATAAAGAAGATGAAATTATTGCTTTAAGAATAATTCTTTCGCCTTATACTTTAATAGGACTAATAGTGCTTACTTTGATTTGCCTTGCAGGAATTGTTATTTTCAGCGAGGATAAGCGCAAAGGCTTTAAGCATCTGGGAATTATTCTTGCAGCAGTTGGAATTTTTGTTCTTGCAATGACTTTCGTTGCAAAACTTGTCTGCTCGGCTGTGTTGTTTGGTGAGTTGGCAACTATAGTTGACTTGTTTATAAACAAAATTCTCTTTGTTTCTTACATTTCTTGTGGATCTGCGTTTGGATTAGGAGCTGTACTTTTTATTGTATTTCTTATAATGGGAAGAAAAAAAGCCAAATAGCTATAATTAAACCGGGGATGAAAGTCCTCGGTTTTTTGTCGGAATGGCAGGTATAGTTTGCTTATTAAATTATAAGGTAATATAAAAATTTGGTGCAATATGCATATGTAGTCTGTCCCTTTATAACCGGCTATTCATAAAAATATAAAAATCAAGCTTTCCTTCTTGACAATTACAACTATAGAATATATAATATTTATAAGTATGATTATTAGTGGAAGTGTCCTTGCTGTAAAGGGGAGTTTAATTTGAGAGTAATTTCCGGCTCACTTCGGGGACTTAAGCTTGAGAGCTTACCCGGCCTTGATACACGGCCCACCTTGGACAGAGTCAAAGAAGCTCTCTTCAGTATGCTCTTCGACAAGCCCGTGGATTCTGTGGGGCTTGATTTATTTGCAGGAAGCGGCGGACTTGGCATAGAGCTTTTAAGCCGCTACGGTATGGAATGTACCTTTGTAGATGCTTCCGGTGATGCAATCAGAATCGTCAATACTAATATCAAAAAGGCACGTCTTGAAGATAAAGCCTATGTTATTCAAAAGGATTCTGTGGCTTTTCTTAAAGAAACCAACAAAAAGTTTGATATTATTTTTCTGGACCCACCTTATGCCTCCGGCTTGTACCGAGATGTGCTCGATGTTATCAAAGAGCGGGCAATTCTTGCGCCGTCGGGTGTTATAACCTGCGAATGTGATGCAGGCTATGAACTTGATTGTACAGGATTTGACGTCATTAAGGATAAGACCTACGGCAAAGTAAGGTTATATGTATTGGGGGAGGCGAATCACCAATGAAGAGAATCGCTGTGTATCCGGGCAGTTTTGACCCGATTACAAACGGTCACATCGATATAATACGCAGATCCAGCCGTACATTTGACAAAGTATATGTTGCTGTTCTTGTAAACAGCTCCAAAACACCCTTGTTTTCTCTGGAAAAGCGTATGGAGTTTATTAAAAGAGTAACACAGGGTCTTGATAATGTTGAAGTAGACACCTTTTCCGGTCTTCTCGTAGATTATATGCGTGAGAAGGGCGCCGGCATTATTATAAAAGGCTTAAGAGCTGTGTCGGATTTTGAATATGAATTCCAGATGGCACTTATGAACCACAAGTTATCCAAGGATATAGAAACCTTGTTTATGATGACAAGTGCCAAGTATCAGTATTTAAGCTCAAGCATCGTTAAGGAAGTTGCACGACACGGAGGGTGCCTCGATGGTCTTGTTCCCGATGAGATGAAGGACGAGATTATACAGAGAGCAAAGCAAGTGCTGAATCCCGATTCGGCAAAGTAATTATGTTAGAAAATTAAGTATTCTGGAAGGAGAACTAAAGATGGACGTTATAGAAATGTTGAGCGAGCTTGAAGAAATTATAGAGAAAGGTTTTGAGTTCCCAATTATCAAGAAAACAGTTATTGATAAAGAAAAAGTAATGGAACTTATTAACGACATAAGCCTTCAGCTTCCTGATGAACTCAGAGTTGCCAAGTCTATTGCCGAAGATTCCAAGAAAATTATCGGTGATGCTCAGAAGCAGGCAGATGCCAAGATTAAAGAAGCAGAACATAAGATTATGGCTCTTGTAGATGAGCACGAAATTACAAAGCAGGCTACAGCAAATGCTAACGATATTATTTCCAAGGCACAGAAGGACGGCAGAGAAATTAAGCTTGCAGCAATTAAGTTTGCAGATGACCTTCTCGAAAGAGTAGAAAACGACGTTAAGAGTGTTAACGACAAAATAAGACAGGGCAGAGAAAGCCTTCGTCAGTAATTAATTAGTAAAGATTAAGGGTTGCTTTGTGCTTTTTTGCCACAGCAACCCCAATTTTTTAGTGTATGTAAGGAATGATAATAAATGATGACAGTACAAGATGCCAAAAGAATAGTTTTCAAGGTGGGCACATCTACTCTTACCTATCCGGGTGGAGGTATCAATATACGAAGAGTGGAAGAATTTGTTAAAGTCCTTTCTGATTTAAAGAATCAGGGTAAGGAAATAATATTAGTTACAAGTGGTGCCGTAAGCATAGGTATGGGCAAAATGGGCATAAAGTCCCGCCCTTCTTCTACAAGAGAGAAGCAGGCACTGGCGTCTATCGGGCAGTGCGAGCTTATGGATTTTTATTCCGGACTTTTTGCTAAGTACAATCATTCTGTAGCACAGCTTTTGCTTACTAAGGATGTTGTAGATAACGAGGTTTTAAAAACCAATGCAGTAAACACATTTGAAACTCTTTTAAATTTTGGAGTAATTCCCATTGTCAATGAAAACGATACCATAAGTGCAGAACAGATTGAATTTGGCGATAACGATACATTGTCTGCTCTTGTTGCCAAATTGACCAGTGCAGATCTTCTGGTGATTTTATCGGATATAGACGGTCTTTATGACGATAATCCTGCAAAAAATCCGGAAGCAAATCTTATAGAACAGGTGAGCGTTATTGATGAAAAAATAGAGGATCTTGCAGGCGATGCCGGTTCTTCCAGAGGTACGGGAGGTATGGTAACCAAAATTGCCGCAGCCAAGATTGCTACGGGTGCCGGTATTGATATGTACATAATGAACGGTTCAGACCCGGACATTATTTATGACTTTATAGACGGAAAAAAAGTGGGAACACATTTTATAAGCAAGTAAGGTGAGTACAATATGACAGAACTTGAAAAGCTCGGTATTGCAGGTAAAAAAGCAGCGGTTTTTCTGAATAAAGCCGATACCGTGTATAAAAATCAAATACTTAATTCCATTGCGGATTTTCTTTCCAAAAACGCATCTGCAATTGTAGAAGCCAATAAAAAAGACCTTGCCAACGCAGAAGCAAACGGTGTTTCCAAAGCTATGCAGGATAGATTGCTGTTTACTGAGGAAAGAATTTTATCTTCTGCGGAAGGTGTGCGCAAGGTATGTGACCTTCCTGACCCGGTAGGCGACGTGCTGGAAACTATTCAAAGACCAAATGGTTTGATAATAGAAAAAAAGAGGGTTCCTCTTGGCGTGGTAGGTATTATATATGAAGCAAGACCCAATGTAACGGTAGATACTGCAGTTCTTTGTATAAAGGCTTCCAACGCGGTAATACTGCGCGGAGGTAAAGAGGCAGTAAATACCAATACCGCCATTGTCAATGTTATGAAGTCGGCTCTTAAAGCCGTGGGAGCCGATGAAAATATAATTGGATTTGTAACAGATACATCCAGAGATAGTGCCAATGAGATGATGCGCCTTAAGGAATATATAGATGTTCTTATACCCAGAGGAGGAGCAGGCCTTATAAATGCAGTTGTGCGCAACGCTATTGTTCCGGTTATAGAAACAGGTGTTGGAAACTGCCATACTTTTGTGGATAAATCTGCCGATATAAAAAAAGCTGTGGATATAATTGCAAATGCAAAAATGAGCAGACCATCTGTTTGCAATGCCTGTGAAACTCTTCTTGTACACAGGGAGATACCCGATGAATTCTATGCATTACTCGATAAGCGTTTCAGGGAAAAGGACGTTAAGGTTTATGCATCCGAAGATGTTTTGCCAAAGCTTACCTGTGTAAGGGAGGCAACAGATGAGGATTTTGCAACTGAATTTCTTGATTATGCCATAAGTGTAAAAACTGTTTCTGATGTAAGTGAAGCAATAGAGCATATTACCAGGTATTCCACAAAGCATTCCGAGTGTATTGTAACTGAGGATGACGAAGCCAAAGAACTTTTTACAGCTTGCATAGATGCGGCTGCAGTTTATGTAAATGCTTCTACCCGATTTACAGACGGATTTGAATTTGGCTTTGGTGCGGAAATCGGTATAAGTACTCAGAAGCTTCACGCCAGAGGTCCTATGGGGCTTAAGGAACTTACAAGCTATAAATATATAATATACGGAAACGGACAGATAAGATAAAAAACTGGGAATGTAAAAAAAGTCCAGACCGCAAAAAGGCAGGGATAAGAAAGAATACAGAGTATAAATTATCCTGTAAATCATATAAAATTACCATAAATGTTGAAAAACATCTGTTTTACAGATGTTTTTCTTAATATATATGCC
>JAZQFN010000069.1:0-19487 GCA_045539515.1 Clostridia bacterium | reverse complement strand
TTTTTTCATTTCTGTAGCTTTTGTCATAAATGCCAAAAGCCGCTATTTTACACACTTTGCTTGCTTCGTCATCGCTCATTGCCGTACCTTTGTACTGCCTGCTTCGCGCTTCCTCGCCTGCGTCCATTTTCGTTCGTCTTCTCAGCGTGTCGACTTTATCGACACGCAGAAACCGATGCCAAAAAATCAGCATCGGTTTCTATTGGTTTGTTATTATGAGATTCCTTTCAATTACTCCCTTGCCGCGCCAGCTGAAAGCTCTGTCGCCGTATTTTTCCTTAAAAGTTTTGTTTGTAAGGCATTCCACATCTTTCAAATTAAGACTTGTAATTCTGTTCTCCTTAAATTCCGGTATGAGGGTATGTGCCGCGTCTTGGTTGTGAGGACAGACTCTCTGGCATATATCGCAACCGAAAACTGTTTTATTGCTTAGTATAAGGTCTTTTTCCCACTCGGTAAGCTCGCCCTTTTTCTGAGTTATGGCGGAAAGGCATCTTTCGGGGTTAAAATTCTTTCCCAAAGCACCGCCGGGGCAAGCGGATATGCACTTGTTGCAACCCATACAGCTTTTTGTGCAAGGTTCACTTAAAGGCAAAGAAGCATTGCAGGCAATGTAGCCCACAAAAAAGTATGAGCCGTATTTTTCGTTTATAGCCATACCGTTTTTGCCCATAAAGGCAAGCCCGGCATCAAGTGCAAGACTTCGCTCAATTTCCGGACCTATATCCGCGTGGATTTCGTAATTCTCAAGTCCCAAGGATACCGCAACCGACGTGAGGATTTCTTTTGTTACGATATGATAATCCTTACCGTGGGTGTAAATACTTAAGTTTGAGTTGTCCGGATATCCGCAAAAATACGGAAAAAGTGCCACTATGCACACCTTGTAGTCGGTTTTTGCAACCGAATTAAAAAGGTCCGCAGAGCAAACGCCAACGGCATCTATATTGAATTTTTTAAATTCACCAATTAAATCCATAACATACTTCCCTTTTGTGTGATAAATAAATCATAACACAAAGAGAAAAGTTTTTCAATAGCCATTGGAGTACTATCCTATGGAGTAAGACTAAGCCTTAATCCGGAAAGAATCTTCTTTTCTATTCTGGATACCTGAACCTGACTTATACCCAGACGTTCTGCCACTTTTGACTGGGTTTCGTCCATAAAATACCGGTAGGCTATGAGCTTTTTCTCCCTTTCGCCCAAGGCATCTATAGCACATCTTAATGCAGCTTTATCCGCAAGACGGCAATCCTCACCGCCCGAGAGCCTGTCTAAAAGATATGTGTCGTTTTTATCATCATTGCCTGTGGTTTGATATATGGAGTCCCATGGGGTGCAAGCTTCCATAGCCTCACCTAGCTCGAACACGTCTATACCCAGCCTTTGGGCAATCTCCCCTACCGTTGGCTCCCTCATAAGCTCCGCCTCAAGCTTTGCCCGGGCAGAGGAAGCTGCGTTATTGATTTCTTTGTAGTGACGGCTGACCTTAACCATACCGTCGTCCCTTAAAAAGCGTTTTATCTCCCCTGTAATAAGAGGAACTGCGTATGTGGAAAATTTAACACCGTAGGAGCTGTCAAAGCGTCTTACCGCCTTTATAAGCCCTATACATCCTATCTGATACAAATCCTCAAGGTCGTAACCTCTTGAAGAAAAGCGCCTTACCACACTCCACACAAGACCGGAATTTTCTTCAACGGCAGTCTGAAGGATGTCTTTCTCTTCCGTAAGGTCTTTTATAGTATACACACTGCACCTTCCTTTGGATTTACAGACGGTTTTTACCGATTTCCTTGGTAAGGGTCACTTTTGTTCCTACGCCGGTTATGGATTCCACATCTACCGAATCCATAAATGTTTCCATTACCGTAAAACCCATTCCGGAGCGTTCACCGTCGGTATTGGTGGTAAAGAGAGGTTCCATTGCCTTTTTGACATCTTCTATACCCTTGCCGTTATCCTTGACCGTAACCACAAGTTTTTTTCCTTGTGTAGAGCAATCCATATACACATAGCCGTTGGCATTGCCATATCCATGAACTATGGAATTTGTAACCGCCTCACTTACGGCAGTTTTGATATCTGCCATTTCCTCTATAGTGGGGTCTAAGCTCAGGACAAAGGCGGCTATTACCGTACGGGCGAAGCTTTCGTTTTCACTTTTGCTTAAGAACTTGAGTTCTACTTTGTTATCCATTATGTATTCCGCCTTTCTATGCAGATTTAAGTGCATCGGAGAGATTGTCGTGTATGTTGATTATTTTCTTAATACCGGAAAGCTCCAGGAGCTTTCTGATAGTGGGCTTTGAAGCTATAATTGACACCTTGCCGTTTAAGGAAGCCATAAGCTTGTACCTGCCTATTATAAGACCTATGCCGGAGCTATCCATAAAATCCAACCCCGAAAAGTCAAATATCAGCTTGCGGACGTTCTCGTGACTTATCCTTAAGTCTATCTGCTCCCTTATACCCGGGGCGGTGTGCTGGTCTATATCCCCTTTTACCGAGGCAATGAGGGTTGCCGACCGCAATGTAAACTTAACCATAAAAAATTCCTCCTGTAGTAAATTTATTGCAGTACAATAAACTTTCTACGGAGGAATTATTTTTCCTTTGTCGGGAAATGGTATGTTTTGCTTTTAATCATTTTCTGCTTTCAAACGGCTTCTCATTGCTCCTGCAAGATAAAGTGACCCTGCAATGCAGAGAAAACCTTCTTCGCCTGTCATTTGACGTGCTTTTTTAAGCGCCTTACCGTTATCGGGTTCATAGATTGCATCGGGGCAGAATTTTTTAACACATTTATAAACATTTTCACCGTTTGTCTGCCTGTAGCTTGGCACATCGGTAACCACTACGGGAGAGTTAAGAGATGAAATAAGCTTTGCGGAGCTTTCAAAATCCTTATCGTTCAGCATACCTATAAGGATAACTCTGTCTTTTTGGGGAACAAAGGAACCCACACTTTTGCAAAAAGCTTCTATACCCTGAAAATTGTGTGCACCATCTATAATAATCCGTTGAGCCACCCTTTCAAAACGGCACTTCCACTTTGCCGACTCCATACCCTCTGCCACATGGGAAATACCGATTCCTTTAAGAATTGATACCACCAAAGACGCATTTGAGGGCTGATAAGAGCCTATGAGAGGAAGGGTGAATTCTTCATTTCCACATTCCATCCGGGTTCCATAAAGTCCCGAGGATATAACCTTGTAGTCCTGAGATAAAACAAAAGGTGCATTTTTTTCTTCGGCAATTCTCCCTATAACTTCAATTGCTCCGGCATCTATAGCGGAATTTACCACCACAGGTACACCTTCCTTTATGATACCTGCCTTTTGAAAGGCAATGTCCTTTATAGTGCTTCCGAGGATTTCCGTGTGGTCAAGACCTATTGAGGTAATGGCACAGATAAGGGGCTTTTCAATTACATTGGTGCAATCGTAAAGACCGCCAAGACCGCACTCTATAATGGCGTAGTCCACATTTTCGTCTTTAAAATACAAAAATCCTATTGCGGTAATTATCTCAAATTCAATAGGATGCACATTATTAAGCTGTGATATTGCATCTGCCACCAGATTGGTATACTTAATGAGCTTTTCCGCTGGGATATTTTCCCCGTTTACGGTAAGCCTTTCGTTAAACACCTCTATAAAGGGCGAGGTATTCATACCCACCTTGTAACCCTTGGAACGGAGCACCGACATAAGCATACAGGATACGGAGCCCTTGCCGTTTGTGCCGGCAATGTGGATGCACTTTAAATCCTTGTGAGGGTTATTAAGATGGTTAAGCAGGGCGTTGATATTATCAAGCCCTGCTTTTTTTCCGAATCTGCCGGCAGAATGGATGTAGTCTATACATTCCGATTCTGTTTTAAGCAAATTAATCACCTTATTTTAAATTTTCAAGGCTCTCAAGTACCTTTTCAAGCATTGCTCTGTACTTTTCGCCCTTTGCTCTTTCTTCGTCTACAACCTTTTGAGGAGCCTTGGCTACGAAGGATTCGTTGGAAAGCTTTCCTTCAACTCTCTTGATTTCCGCTTCGAGCTTCTGCTTTTCACCGGTGAGTCTTTCAAGTTCCTTTTCCTTGTCTACAAGCTCATCGAGAGGAATAAATACCTCTGCACCTTCCACAACGGCATTAACGGCATTTTCACCAATGCCTGTCTTATCGGACTGGATAAGAGTTTCAGAAGCGCTTGCAAGCTTTTCAAAGAAGATTTCTGTACCTTCAAAGAGAGCCTTGTTTTCGGTTACGATTATAACCTTTGCCTTCTTGGAGGGAACAACATTCATCTGTGTTCTTAAGTTACGGATGCTTCTTATAGCATCCATTACTATCTGCATACGCTTTTCGTCTTCGGGGAAGGAAAGTGCCTCATCACACTTAGGCCAAGCGGAAATCATGATGCTTTCTTCTCCGGTGGGAAGATAGCTGAATATTTCTTCCGTAATAAACGGCATAAAGGGATGAAGAAGCTTTAATGTATTTACAAGGATATATCCGAGAACCTTCTGTGCAACCTTGTCGGGGCCGTCTGCTTCATAAAGACGGGGCTTTACAAGCTCAATGTACCAGTCGCAGTAGTTATCCCAGATAAAGTCGTAGAGCTTGGATACTGCAACACCAAGTTCAAACTTATCTAAGTTATCGGTTACTTCCTTTGCAAGAGTATTGAATGAAGAAATAATCCACTTGTCTTCGCATCTTAATTCACTCTCATTAGGAAGTTCAACCTTGTCTATGTCAAGATTCATAAGAAGGAATCTTGAAGCATTCCAGATTTTGTTTGCAAAGTTTCTGCTGGCTTCTACCCTCTCCTTGTAGTAACGCATATCGTTACCGGGGGAGTTACCTGTGGCAAGGGTAAATCTAAGTGCATCGGCACCATACTCTGCAATAACTTCGAGGGGGTCTATACCGTTGCCCAAGGACTTACTCATCTTTCTGCCCTGACTGTCACGTACAATACCGTGGATAAATACATACTTAAAGGGTTCTTTATCCATATGCTCCATAGCGGAGAATATCATTCTTGCAACCCAGAAGAATATAATATCATAGCCTGTTACAAGCACGCTTGTGGGGTAGAAATACTTAAGGTCTTCGGTATTTTTAGGCCATCCCAATGTAGAGAAAGGCCAAAGAGCTGAGCTGAACCATGTGTCGAGAACATCGGGATCCTGCTTCATAGCCTTACCGCACTTGGGGCAGGTGGTAACCTCTTCCTTGGAAACTACGGTTTCACCGCATTCACAGTAGTAAGCAGGGATTCTGTGACCCCACCAGAGCTGACGGGAAATACACCAGTCATGTACGTTTTCCATCCAGTTAAGGTAGGTCTTGGAGAATCTGTCGGGTACGAATTTAATTGTACCGTCATTTACTACTTCTATAGCCTTTTCGGCGAGAGGCTTCATTTTAACAAACCATTGCTTTGATGTAATAGGCTCTACTGTGGTGCCGCATCTGTAGCACTGACCAACGTTGTGCTTGTGGGGAACTACCTTTACAAGAAGTCCCTCTGCTTCCAAGTCTGCTATCATTGCCTTTCTTGCTTCGTAGCGGTCCATACCTTCATACTTGCCGCCGTAGGAATTAATGGTAGCATCGTCGTTTAACACCTTAATCTGCTCTAAGTTGTGACGAAGACCAACCTCAAAGTCATTGGGGTCGTGAGCAGGTGTAATCTTAACGCAGCCTGTACCGAATTCCTTGTCTACGTAGTCATCGGCAACAACGGGGATTTCTCTGCCAACCAAAGGAAGGATAAGGGTCTTTCCTACAAGGTGAGCATATCTTTCGTCTTCGGGGTTTACTGCAACGGCAGTATCACCAAGAAGAGTTTCGGGTCTTGTGGTGGCAATCTCCACAAATTCGTCGCTATCCTTTACAGGGTAGTTAATGTGCCAGAAGAAACCGTCCTGTTCTTCGTATTCAACCTCTGCATCGGAGAGAGCTGTAATACAGTGAGGACACCAGTTTATAATTCTGTTGCCCTGATATATAAGGTCTTTTTCATAAAGCTTTACGAATACTTCCTTTACGGCATCGGAGCAACCCTCGTCCATAGTGAAACGTTCTCTGCTCCAGTCGCAGGAGCAACCGAGCTTTTTAATCTGATTTATAATACGGCTGCCGAACTTATGCTTCCAGTCCCATACTCTTTCTAAGAATTTTTCTCTGCCAAGGTCGTAACGGGTTAAGCCCTCTTCGTTTCTGAGAGCTTCCTCAACCTTAATCTGTGTAGCAATACCTGCGTGGTCTGTACCGGGTACCCAAAGGGCGTTGTAGCCTGCCATTCTCTTATAACGCACAAGTATGTCCTGCAGGGTTTCGTCAAGGGCGTGTCCCATATGGAGCTGGCCTGTAACGTTGGGAGGGGGAATTACCACGGTAAAGGGTTCCTTGGAATCATCGGGAGTTGCACCAAAGTAGTTGTTTTCAACCCAGCCGGAATATATTCTGTCCTCAACATCTGCAGGATTATACTGCTTTGCGAGTTCTCTTTTTGAAGCCATTTAGATTCAATCCTCTCTTAATTAAAAATATACCATTATCACGATTACAAGGGCAAGGGCAAGTACATATATAACGCCTTTTGCCTTCATTTCCGTGGTTTCGGCAATTTCTTTTTTCGTAATTAATTTCATAAGTTTACCGATTGTAAAGTTTAGTACAAACAAAATCAATAAACCCAAAAGAAGTATGTACTTCATATAATACTCCTTATCTTATATGGAAAGTGTCTTTACAAGGTCGTAAAGCTTGGGGTCGATACTCTTCTTCATGTTAAGACCTTCGGTAATGTCAAGGTCAGTAATAATACCGTCCTTAAGAACTACTACTCTGTTGGTCTTGCCTTCTTCAAGAAGGTCTACTGCCATAGCACCCATATTTGCTGCCATTACTCTGTCACGAACAGTAGGGCTTCCGCCTCTCTGAATGTGACCTAAGATTGTGGCACGGGTTACAATACCGGTTTCCTTTTCCACACGCTCGGCTATTTCGTGAGCACCCATGGAAATACCCTCTGCCATAATGATGATGTAGTGCTTTTTACCGTTCTTTTTACCTTCGCGGATTGCCTCAAGAACATCCTTTTCAAAGTCAAAGGGAACTTCGGGAACCAACACAACCTCTGCACCGGTAGCAATTGCTGTTCTCACTGCAATGTAACCTGCGTGCTTACCCATAACCTCGATTACAGAGCATCTCTGATGTGAGGAACAAGTGTCGCGAACCTTATCCACAGCTTCTACCGCAGTATTTAATGCAGTATCAAATCCAATTGTATATTCACTGCAGGAAATATCGTTGTCTATAGTGCCGGGAATGGCTATGGTGCGGATACCTTCTTCTGCGAGAGCTCTTGCACCCATAAAGGAACCGTCACCGCCTATAACCACAAGGGCATCCACTTCACGTCTGCGAAGCATCGCAGCACCGGACTTGACGCCTTCGGGTGTGGCAAACTCCTTGCAACGGGCAGTTCCGAGCATAGTTCCGCCCCTCTGCATACATTCGCTGACACTTCTTGCCACAAGCTCTTCCATATCACCACTTAAAAGACCCTTGTAGCCATCTTTGATACCTATAACTTTAAAGCCTTTGCCTATTGCGCATCTTACCACGGCACGGATTGCCGCATTCATACCGGGAGCATCTCCGCCGCTGGTAAGTATACCTACATTTTTAATAGCCATAATTCTGCCTCCTTGAGCTTAAGATGTATATAAATCCATAATAAGTCTATTTTATCATACTTATAGTACATTTTATAACATTTTCCGCAAAAAATCAAGTATTATGCGTTAGTTTATTAGAAAAAAACTGAGGAATAAAAAATAATTGCCGTATTGTAAATTGACTTTATATATTGTATACTGAATTTGATAATTATTCACTTGAAACATTGGAGAGAAGAGCTATGAAAACAATTATATTCGGTGAAGTGATATGGGATGTATATCCCGATAAAAAAACCATAGGCGGAGCTCCCTTTAACTTCGGAGCAAACATTTCCCTTTTGGGGGATGAAGCATTTCTTGTAACAGCCGTTGGAAATGATGAATTGGGTGAAAATGCCATTAAAGAAATGAAACACTACGGAATAAAGACCGTCCTTGTATCAAAAAGCACCTACCCTACGGGCAGATGCACCGTAACTCTGGACGAAAACAAAATTCCCTCTTATTTTGTTCACAAAAATACTGCCTACGACAATATAACAATAACAGATGAAACAATAGAAAAAATAAAAGCCATAAATGCAGATGTTTTCTATTTCAATACACTTATTCAGCGAAATGAAACATCACGCAATTCATTAAAAAAGATACTTAGTGAGTGTAGTTTTAAGGAGGTGTTTTGCGATATAAACATCCGCGAGGGATGCTACAGCAAAGAATCCATACTTCTGTGCATGGAAAGGGCAACAATGGTGAAAATCAGCGACGAAGAGCTTCATTATTTGTACGATACACAGGTTATCCCCGAAGATGCCACGACACTTGCCCATATATGCACTATATTTCCAAATATAAAAATGATAGTATTTACCGAAGGCAAAAAAGGCTCCCGGGTATATGATGCCACAGAAAATAAGACATATTTTTCCAAAAAAGTTCCCAAAGTGGAGGTTGTATCTACCGTGGGTGCGGGCGATTCCTACGGAGCAGCATTTATAAACAGTATATACCAAGGCGACACCATAGACACCGCCATAAATAAGGCTTCAAAGCTAAGCGCAAAAGTTGTGGCAGGTTATGAAGCAATTACACGATAAATAAAGGGAATGTAAATTAATTCGCTGAATTAATTTACATTCCCTTTAACTTTTGTTATTCTTCCATTCTGCCGGGTAAGTATCGTGCAGCTATGGAACGTTCAAAGTAGTGGTCAAGAAGCTCTATGTCAAATTCCTTTACCATATCCATAGCAGATACAGTATCGGATTCGCTTGTTATAAGCACCGCACCAATCTGACCGGGGTCAAATACTTTAACTTCTTTTCCGTATTTTTCTCTTAATGCATTCAATTTATTCCAGTTTTCATCAAGATGAACCACGGCATAGTCAAGGTTAATATCGTGGGTAACATAGGGGTAATAGTTTGTGCTGGATGCCACGGAAATACCCAAGGGATTAAGCACATTGCACGGAAGTCCTGAAACAGCTCCCACAAACCAGCTGCGGCAGGTGTATGCCCAATGGCTCTGTACGTGTCCGCCGTGATACATGGAGCTGAACACCAGAAGCTCCGGGCGTGCCTTTTCGTACCTTTCCAGAAGTTCCATATAGTTTAAGTCAAAGCATATAATACCGCCAACTGTACCGAAGTCCATTTCTATAACGGGAGCTTCCTTACCGTAGAGAATTTCGCCATTGGTGTACTCGGCAATTACAAGGTAATTTTTATTGTAGGTACCCCTTATTTCACCCTCTCTGCCAATAAATATGGTGCAGTTACGGTAGGTTTTATCTTCCATCTGAATACAAGCGGAATATGCAATATTTACCTTGTTTTCCCTTGCAGTTTCCCGCATTTTTTCTAATATTTTGTTTCCTCTTACGCCATAGTATGCCTTGCGTTCTTCCATGGTAATGCCCACAGGTCTGTCGCAGGCTTCGTTGAGCACTATAAGGTCGGGTCTGTCGGAAAGTACCTGACTGATGTAATCATGTAAATAATCCCATTCACCCTGAACCATATCTTCATAAGATGTGCCTTTGGGGAATTCTATAGGTCTTAAGCCTATTGCACTTACTCTAACTCTTCTTGCCATATTTATGCCTCCTAAACTTGTTTACTTTTTGCCTGTTAAAACTTCTTCGTTTGCTTTTTCTATCTGGTCTATGGTTACCGTACTTGTATGGGGGATAGGCTTCCACTCAACCTTCATAAACAAAGCAAAGTATGTTGTCCATCTTCCTATAGCATCAAATGTAGGCCAGGTAAGACTGTAAAGAAGTTTTTTGTACAGGGGTATCTTTATTATACGTTTATGCTCTACAATAAGCACATAAAATGAAACAAGTATATCCTTTGCATAGTAGAACAGTCTGCTTATGGCATTCCACAATGTTGCAAGTCCCCAGGTAGCAAGCATAGCATTAAAGCCGGGGGCTACATTAACCTTGATATCTCCAAACAAATATTTAAGCAGCTTTCCGAGGGGAGTTCCGGAGTTAAACAGAGGGTCGCTGACACCGTTTACATAACTCCAGCAGGAAAACATAAACACCGATATCACAATCCAGGTTGCAAGCTTAACAACCGGTGTGGGGAATACCTGTGCCAAAGTATCGAAAGATGCCCAGCGATTACGGATACCCTCCCATACACGTTTCCAAGTCATAGGTCTTTTCTGACTTTTATCACGGTAGCAGTTACCCACAAATATATTTTTAAATAACGCCGGACCGGTTTCGGCAAATGCCATAAGGTGACCCTTGGACCATCTTATACGCTGACGCCATGCAACTTTGACGCTTATGGGCTGTTCATCGTAGAATACAGCTGCATCACAATAAGAAATGGGATAACCGTGAGCTACCGCATCGGCAGTAAAGGCTCTGTCTTCCGTTAAAGAAGTGTAGTTCCAGCCGTCCTTTACAAGCTCATTTGCAAAGAGGAAACCGGTACCCTGAATATTGGTAGCCAAACGCAGTACCGAACGGGCTCTGTGACGGAAACGAATCGAACGGAGCCAATGAATGGCATAGGTAAAGGCAATCCAGTTTTCGTCAAAATTCTTGGTATTTCTGTAGGATGTAACTATTTTTTCTCCGGCATCAAATGCCTCGTTCATTCTTGTGATATAGTCGCTGTTTAAGAGGTTATCCGAGTCAAATACAAAGTAGCCTTCAAAGCTGTCTATACCGTAATCCTTACGGATATTTTCAAACAAAAACTGCAGAGCAAAGCCTTTGGTGCGATGTTCATCGTCGAAACGCTCGTAGCATATGGCACCCTTGCTTCTGGCTACCTCTGCGGTGGAGTCGGTACAGTTGTCTGCCACTACAAACACAGTAACAAGCTCCCTTGGATAATCCTGATGATCTATACTGTCCAAGAGATTGCCTATAACTGACTCCTCGTTACGGGCAGCTATAACTATAGCGTACTTATGCTTGTTTTCTGTAGGCTTGAACTTTCGGGTGCAAAAGAATCCCAGAATTCTGTAAAATCCCGTATGGAATACCCATATGCCCAGAAAAGCAAATATAAGAGCTCTTACTTCTTTTGCCTCATCAAACACACCGGCAATTGCTGCTATAACACTTTCTATAAAACTAATAATTGTTTCCAAAGTTTATATCCTCCAATTTCACAAAAAGTGAATTATGATATCAACACTCAATGTTAAATGATATCATAACTATTACTTTTTGTCAACAATTGTCGAGTCTGAAGACATTATATACCATATGTGAAACAAACCTTTGATAAATATGTATTAAACCCGGAGCTTGCCATATTACTCCAGAGTTATAATCACAACCTCACTCTGTGTCCCCACACGCACCGGAAGTCCCCATGTACCCACACCCGAAGATACAATTACATGAGGGCTTTTTTCATCTCTGCGGTAATATCCGTAGTCCGCCTCGTACATTAAATCCGTTATTATGTTTCCGGGGAATATCTGTCCCTTATGGGTATGACCGCAAAGTATAAGATCTGCTTTATCGCCGTACTCACCTATATAGCCGGGGTTGTGATCCATTACAATTACCGGCAGAGAGCCGTCTGTACCCTTTAAAACTTCTTCGGCTTCACTTCTTCCACCATCCGGTAAACCCTTCCCTATAGGGTGAGGGTCGTTTCTGCCCAAAAGAATAAAGCGATTATCTATATTAACGTAACTGTCGGCAAGAAGATGTATATTACTCTCTTCCAGAAATTCCTTCATTTTGTCCACGCTGTTGCCGGCGTCGTGATTTCCAAAGCAAGCATATGCCCCGTATTTACTTTTTATTCCTTTAAGGATTTGTATAGCCTTTCCGGGGTCATTTACAGCATAGTAGTCGTTGTCGAATATATCTCCTGCAATGCACACCAAATCAACATCCGCTTTGTTTATGGCTTCCGCCATATCTGTAAGCCTGTCTTCCGAGCCTACGGCACCAAGATGTATGTCCGACACAAGGGCTATCTTCATACCACGGGTATCTTCGCCAAGGGAAAGATTATAGCTTTTGGTTCGTACATTTGCCCCGTTATACATACCGTACGTCATGGTGACAACTGTAAATACCACCGCCAGAATCCTTGATACTAATCTTACCTTCGGGGTTGCCTTTTTAAATATTTTAAGGCAAAGCACCACAATATCTGCCCCAATAAAAAACAGCAAAAAGTAAACAAAGAAGCCCATCCAATATGCACTTATAACCTTCATTGCGGACTTTACATAGCCGGGAAGCGGTGCAACAACATGGATAAATCCGCAAACCAGCAAAAGTAGGGAAACAACACCTACTACAACAGGCACAGCCTTGCTGTCCTTTGCTGTAAAATGCTTAATAATGCCGAATATCCTTAATCCTATATAATAATTGGAAATAATCAGCGACAAAAGCATCATAATGAAAACTATATAAAACATCTGCTTCACCTTATCCTTACATTGTCAAAACCCAGAATATCACTTAACTCTCCCACAAGCTCGTTGGTAAGCTTTACTCCGTGGGCTTTATCTGCAACGAGTTTTTCGCCGGTGTCCTCGCAGTAAAGGCACAGGTAGCCGTCGCCACGGTGCTTATGGAGCAGTGGCTTAAGTTCTTTAATCATTGCCTTGTCCGAGAGCTTTACATAAAGTCTAGGGTTTTGAGGAAGATTCATTTCCTCAAGACTTATTGCCGAGATCATAGACAGGCTTATCTCTTCGTTACGCTTTTTAACTACGGCAGTTATCATAACCGCCCTACCCTCACTAAGGATATGACGATACTTATTGTAGGTGCTTTCAAAGGCTGTAAGCTCTGCAGTATCGTAATAGTCCGAAAAGCTCATATTGCAAAGGAACACTCCGCTTTTTGTACGGGTGGTACTGACCTTTGTAAGTATTCCGCAAAGGTTAAGCTTTTTGCCCTCTTCCACATCGCCGTCATTTATGCTGTAGACAGCCGCCTGAGAAAATGCAGCACCATACATAAGGTACTCTTTCATGGGGTTACCGCTTAAATACATTCCCGAAAGGTCGCTTTCCATAGCAAATTTTTCAGCCGGAGTAAAGTCCTCCACATCGGTAACCTGCATTTCAAGATTTGCTCCCTCATCATCTATCTCGCCGAAAAAGCTCACCTGATCCCGGGATTTGCCGAAGGTGTCCTTCTGCACCGCATCAACAAGCAGCTCCGAGTTAAGAAGAAGCTCGCGCCGATTGGGGTGAATACTGTCGAAGGCTCCGCACTTTATGAGAACCTCCATAGTCCTTTTGTTCATATCATAGGTTGCCATACGGTTTACAAAATCCGTAAAGCTCTTAAAGGGTCCGTTCTGCTTGCGTTCGGCTTCTATTGCGTTAGGGAATGACATACCCACGTTTTTGAGAGCAGAAAGTCCAAAGCGCACATTCTTGCCCTCGGGGAGAAAGCCTCCTGCACTCTTATTTACATCCGGTGGCAAAAGCTTTATGCCATAGCGGGCAAAGCCTGTTACATACTTAAACGTCTTATGGGAGTTACCGAGCAGACTCTCCAAAAGTGCCACAAGATACTGGGTGGGATAGTTGGCTTTTAAATACGCTGTCTGATACGCCACCCGGGCATAGCATGCCGCGTGGGATTTGTTGAATGCGTAGTTGGCAAAATCCGTAAGCATATCGAAGATTCTGTTACTTACGGCATCATCTATGCCCTTGCGCCTTGTACCGGGCACAAGCACATTGCCCTTATCGTCCAAAAGACCGTTTATAAACACTTCCCTTTCCTTTGCCATCTGTTCGGGCTTTTTCTTTGCCATGGCACGGCGCACAAGATCAGCTCTGCCAAGAGAATAACCTGCAAGAGAACGAACTATGCTCATTACCTGCTCCTGATAAATTATGGTGCCGTAGGTAGGCTCCAGTATAGGTTTTAAAAGCGGGTGCATATAGGTGATGTTCTTAGGATTTTGCACATTTTTCAAAAACGCCGGTATCTGATCCATAGGTCCGGGACGGTATATACTGGTGGTGGCTATAATATCCTCAAGCCTTGAAGGCTTAAACTTACGCAAAAATGCTTTAAGCCCGGGGTTTTCCAACTGAAAAACTCCGTCGGTGTCACCCTTTTGAATTAGGGCAAAGGTCTTGGGGTCATCGTAATTAAGATTGGATATATCAATCTTCTGCCCTGTGGTTTTCTCTACAAGGCGAAGGGTATTATCTATAATTGTAAGATTCCTCAAGCCAAGGAAATCCATTTTGAGAAGTCCTATTTTCTCAAGGCTACCCATTGGGTATTGGGTAAGGATACCCTTGTCGGCACTTTGTACCGGCACATAAGAGGTAAGCTCGTCGTCAGCTATAACCACACCTGCAGCATGGGTGGAAGCGTGACGCACAAGGCCCTCCGCCTTAAGAGCAAGGTCTATGAGCTTTTTGGCACTTGTGTCCTGAGAATAGTACTTCTTTAAATCTCCCTCCATAGATAAAGCCTGCGAAAGGGTAATTCCGGGAGTTTCGGGAATGGACTTTGCAACTCTGTCCACCAAAGCCGGCTCCATACCAAGAACCCTGCCCACATCGCGAACAGCAGCACGGGCTGCCATAGTGCCGAAGGTTATGATGCTTGCCACCCTGGTAGTACCGTATTTTTGGGTAACATATTCCTTAACCTCGTCGCGCCTTTCGTTGCAGATATCTATATCAATATCGGGCATACTTACACGCTCGGGATTTAAAAATCTTTCAAAAAGAAGGTCATATTTAAGGGGGTCTACCTCCGTAATATTAAGAGTATACGCCACTATGCTTCCTGCGGCACTTCCTCTGCCGGGTCCAACAGGTATACCGCTGTCCTTGGCAAATTTTATAAAATCCCACACTATGAGGAAGTAGTCTGTATACCCCATTGAATTTATAACATCAAGCTCGTAGTCTATTCTCTTGGTTATTTCTTCGGTAATTTCAGGATACTTTACTCCGGCTCCCTCCATGCAGAGATTTCTTAAATATTCCTCGTGGGTAAGAGTGGTATCCAAGGTGATTTTCGGCAGGTGCAAGGTTCCGAAGTCTATGGTAAGGTTGCATTTTTGCACAATATCCGCACTGTTTTCCAGAGCCTCGGGCACATCGGAAAATGCCTCTTCCATTTCTTCCTGAGATTTAAGGTAAAACTCGCTTCCAAAGAATCTGAGCCTGTCGGGGTCGTCAATTTTTTTGCCTGTTTGTATACAGGTTACAACATCCTGCAGGAGAGCATCCTCGCGTTTAATATAGTGTATGTCGTTTGTGGCAATAAGAGGTATGCCCGTTTCCCGGCTTAAGCGCTTCATACCCTCACGGACAAGGTCTTCCTCCTCTATGCCGTGATTTTGTATTTCCAGATAAAAATTACCTTCTCCGAAAATCTCCCGATATTCCAGAGCTTTTCTTTTTGCCCCTTCATAATCCGAAGAAATAAGACAAGCACTCACTTCGCCCTTAAGGCAACCCGAGAGTGCTATAATACCGTCCGAATAGGCGGACAAAAGCTCTCTGTCAACACGGGGCTTGTAGTAGTAGCCTTCGGTATGTGCCAGAGAAACCATAGTCATTAAATTTTTGTAGCCTTCATAATTTTTGCACAGCAAAACAAGGTGGCCGTAAACCGAGTCAACACCGTATACCCGTGAGTGTCTGCTTCCGGGGGCAGTATATACCTCACAGCCTATTATGGGCTTTATACCCCTTTTTTGTGCTTCCTCGTAAAACTCCACCGCACCGTACATTACACCGTGGTCGGTTATGGCAAGGGAGGTGAAACCAAGCTCCTTTGCCCTGTCTAAAAGCTCGCCGATTTTCGATGTTCCGTCAAGGAGACTGTACTGAGTATGAACATGCAAATGGGTAAACTTATTCATCAAAGTTTCTCCGCCAGTTCCTGAAGCTTTCTGAGTCTGTGATTAATGCCCGACTTACCGAGGGGCGGATCAAGAAGCTCTCCAAGCTCCTTTAAGGAATAATCTCTGTATTCAAGTCTTAATCTCGCCACTTCCTTAAGGCTTTCGGGAAGTGTATCAAACTTGCCGCTTTCCATAATTTTGTTTATTGCTCTTACCTGCTCCACGGACGCATCCACCATTTTTTGGAGATTTGCCGCTTCGCAGTTCATTGTTCTGTTTACGTTGTTGCGGATTTCCTTTACAATCTTGGCGTTGTGGAAGTCCATAAGCACCTTGTAAGCACCCATGGATGTGAGTATATCCGCAATTTCCTCACTGTTTTTAAAATATATTACCATATTGGAACCACGCACCACAACCTTGGGGTTTAATCCGAGATTTTTCATAACAATATACAGGTCATTGTGAAGACCGTAGTTGGAGGTGGCATACTCCATATGATATTTCTTTTCCGGACTCATAATGGCACCGCAGGTAAGAAAAGCACCTCGTAAAAAAGACTTCATCTTTACGGATTTGTCTATATACTCCGTATTTACTCTTATGGAGGTAAGGTAATTAATTTCCGAAGGCTTGGATATAAAGCCCAAAGTAACCATAAGAGCAATGGCATCGGCATTTTCCGTATATACATAGTATACCACGTTACCGCCGGAGGTTTTGTGTATCTTAATCTTAGATGATATGCCTGTGCAGTCCTTCATAAGCTGAAAAATTCGTCTTGCAACCTTTGGATTTTCGGTAACCGTAATAAACTTAAAGATACCTTTTTCACGCTTAATGCGGCTGCCGTAGGCAACTGCGCCCATAAGCTCGCAAAGTGCCGCCGAGGTGGATACATTATTAATTTTTGAAAGCTCGTTTTTTGTGTCGGATGAAAATGACATATCCAATCCTCCTTTATCCTTTATGCTTTATTTTTAAAATTCCGGAAACTCGCCTATAAATCTTACTTCCGGCTCCAATGTAACACCAAATTTTTCAAACACGATTCTCTTTATTTCCTTCATGAGATTAAATATATCGTCACTTGTGGCATTATCGTAGTTAATAACAAATCCGCAATGCTTTTGAGATACCATGGCACCGCCTACGCTAAAGCCTCTGAGGCCCGCATCATCTATAAGCTTTGCCGCAAAATATCCCTCCGGTCTTTTGAAGGTACTGCCTGCACTGGGGTATTCCAGAGGCTGCTTTTCCCTTCTTTGAGAGTTAAGCTCGTCGGAGAGCGCCTTTATCTTCAGGGCATCTCCTTCCATAAGCTGAATTTGGGCAGAAAGAATAATATCGTCCTTGGTAAAACGGCTCTTTCTGTAGCCAAATCCGTGTTCCTCTCCCCGGCAGACCTTTACGGTACCGTCTGCGCAAATGTATGTGGTTTCGCTAACTACATCCTTCATTTCACCGCCGTAAGCACCGGCATTCATCACTATGGCACCGCCTAAAAATCCGGGTATGCCCGAGGCAAACTCGAAGCCCGTAAGGGAATTCTTCTGGGCGGCGTATGCAATACGTGACAAAAATGCTCCTGCCATTGCTTTTATGGTGGTGCCCTCCACGGTTATATCCGACATTTTTTTGCCTATGGACACAACAGTACCGTCAAAGCCCTTGTCGGATACCAGAAGATTTGAACCATTGCCTATTACAACGAAATTTTCAACATTTCCCCTTAAAGCGTTGACCAGATTAACCGTTTCTTCGCAGGACGACGGCGTGACAAAAAGCTTTGCCGCGCCGCCTGTACGAAAACTGGTATGATTGGCCATTGGTTCATTTATGAATATATTGTCTTCGGATGTAATATTCCTTACTATATTCAAGGTGTCTATTTTGACCACTCCTACTAATTATTTTCCTAAAAATGCTGCACCCACAATACCTGCATCGTTGCCGAGTTTAGCCATTACAAGCTCTGCAGTTTTGAGTGTACCGTAGCATCTGTCAGCAACGCATTCCTTTACGGGGTTAAGAAGGTAATCGCCCTGAACACTTACGCCACCGCCGATTGCAATAACCTGAGGCTGGAATATGTTGATAAGATTTACAATACCTTCTGCAATATGCTGAATATATTTTCCTATTACTTCCTTAGCTACGCTATCGCCTGCATGCATAGCATCCCATACAATTTTACCGTTTGCCTTGCCGCCGTTTTCAGCTATAAGCTTTGCCACAAGAGAATCGGGGCTGAGTTTAGCCGCACGCTCTGCATCCCTTATAAGAGCTGTAGCGGAAGCGTATGCTTCCCAGCAACCCTTTCTGCCGCAGGAGCAATCCTCACCGTCTACTACGGTTACCATATGGCCAAGCTCACCTGCAACACCGTTGGAACCGGTAAAGAGCTTGCCGTCTATTACAATACCGCCGCCTACGCCGGTACCGAGAGTTACCGCTATAAAATCGGTGATGCTTTTATCATCCAGAGCAAAGTATTCGCCAAGAGCTGCACAGTTGGCATCGTTGCCGATGTATACGGGCTTGTCGATATACTTGCCCACTTCTGCACACAAGGGTGCATTTAAAAGATTTAAGTTGTTGGCATAAATTACCACACCGTTTTTGTCGTCTATACTTCCGGGGCAGCCCATACCAATTGCCTTAACTTCGTCCATGGAAATGCCTGCATCCTTAATTACCTGAAGGGAAAGATCTGCAATGTGCTTTGCAAGAACAGTATACTCCGCACCTGCTTCTGTGGGAATGGAACCCTTGCAGATAATCTCACCGTTTTCTTTTACAACACCTGCCTTAATGCCTGTGCCTCCAATGTCAATACCAATGTAATACATACTTCTTTTCTCCTTTATGTTAAAATATATTATTTACTGTTTTTTTCCATTTCACTCATCAATCTTTCGTTAAGTGCCTCTGCAGCGTTATAGCCCATACGCTTCTGGCGGTGGTTAATTGCCGCAACCTCTATAACCACGGCAAGGTTTCTGCCGGGCTTTACGGGAACCGTAATAGACGGAATATTGATTCCGAGGATCTCGGTAAATTCAGAATCCAAGCCGAATCTATCGTACATTTTCCCCTGAACCCAGTTTTCAAAATTAATAATAAGGTCGATCTTCTCGGATTCCTTAACAGAACCCATACCGAAAATACGCCTTACGTCAACAATACCAATGCCGCGCAATTCCACATAATGCTTGATCAGATCCGGCGCACTTCCTACCAAAGTAATCGCCGAAACCTTCTTAATTTCGACAGCATCGTCGGCAATCAGACGGTGTCCTCGCTTGACAAGCTCGATTGCAGTTTCACTCTTACCTATACCGCTATCGCCAAGAATAAGCACACCTTCGCCATATACCTCTACAAGAACACCGTGTTGGGTGATCCTTTCGGCAAGCGAAACGTGAAGTCCGG
>JAZQFN010000068.1:0-6777 GCA_045539515.1 Clostridia bacterium | reverse complement strand
CTTTCACATTTGTTCAAGCCCATTGCCTTTGCCGCTTTCGCCGCCCTTTAAAGGGCGTTCGTATTACCTGCCACCCTTAAAAGGGTCTTCATATTCTTTCACACTTAACTTATCTATTGCAATATCTCTTTTTTCTTGGTCAGATATATATTTTCGTATTGTTGCTTCATTTAGTCCTACCGTGCTTACATAGTACCCTTCTGCCCAAAAGTGTCTATTGCCATATTTGTATTTTAAATTCGCGTGTTTATCAAACATCATAAGTGCACTTTTTCCTTTCAAATATCCCATAAAACTTGACACACTTGTTTTTGGTGGTATACTTAATAGTAAGTGCACATGGTCTGGCATCATATGTCCTTCAAGAATTTCTACACCTTTATATTTGCACAAGGTTCGTATTATTTCTTGCAAACTCTCTCGATATTGCCCATATATTGCCTTTCTTCTATACTTCGGTATAAAAACTATGTGATATTTACACATCCATGTCGTACTTGATAAACTATTTGTTTTGTTTGCCATAAAAATTCTCCTCTCTTTTGCAATAAGCTTGAACAACTATATTGTATCAGATTGGGGAATTTTTTGGTATAACCTTTGTTTCCCACCCGCATAGCGGGTGGTTGTCTGTTTCGTACGCTTTGCGTACTCAACTGTCTAAAGACATTAACAAAAAACGGGTGTAAAAATTCGGTTGAATTTTTACACCCGTTATAATTTAAAATTTATTCTTCCTCTTCGCTTAATTCCATTACGGTAACCTTTATCTTACTTACTCTGTGGGAGTCTGTCTCAATGATTCTGATGTTAAGATTACTGTAAGTGAAGTTATCGCCCTTTTCGGGGATTTTGCCAAGCTGTTCCATAACCCAACCGCCGGTGGAGATGTTGTCGCTCTCGGCTTCTATGTCGAAGAACTCGCAGAAATCTTCAAAGTTTTCGCCACATTCCACGATGTACTCGTCGTTGCCTATGGAACGGAATGTTTCCACAACCTCGTCATGCTCGTCCCAGATTTCGCCGACGATTTCCTCAAGGATATCCTCCATGGTTACAATACCAAGTGTGCCGCCGTACTCGTCTATAACTACGGCAATGTGGGACTTGTTCTTCTGGAGAATCTTAAGAAGGTCGTTTAGCTTCTCGGATTTCTGTATAAAGGGTGGCTTGGTCATTATTTCCTTAATGGACTTTTCCGTAATACCGTCGGAGGTAAAGAAGTCCTTTAAGTGAATGATACCCACTACATTGTCGATGGTTTCCTCAAATACCACAAGTCGTGAAAACTTGGTTTTAAAGAATATATTTGCAATTTCGTTTTTGTCTTCTTCTACATCTACTGCCACAATGTCTACTCTGTGGATAAGTATATCTTCCGCTTCCTGTTCGCCAAATTCTATGGCATTACGGATAAGCTCACCCTCGTCGGTATCAAGAGTACCCTCCTGCTCAACCTCTTCCACCAGAAGCACAAGTTCCTCCTGGGACATCTTGGCAGAGCCCTCGAGCTTAAATATCTTGGCAATGAGCTTTTTCCAAAGGCTGAATATAAGGTTGATAGGTGCCAGTATCCATATAAAGAGCCTTATTAAAGGTGCGGAAAACATTGCGAATTTTTCCGGGGAATCTTTAGCTATGCTCTTGGGGGTGACTTCACCGAATACCAGAACAACCACGGTAACAATCACCGTAGACCATGTGGCGGCAATTTCCTGGTCTTCTGTTACAAATTTAACAAAGAAAACAGTACCTATAGATGCAAGGGCTATGTTTACTATGTTGTTGCCCACAAGAATTGTGGAGATAAGCTTATCGTAGTTGTCCGCAAGCTTAAGTGCAAGCTTTGCTCTTTTATCCCCTTTTTCTTCCATGGCTTTTAGCCTTGTTTTGTTAAGGGACGAAAACGCCGTTTCCGTCGCCGAGAAGTATGCCGACATAATGACAAGTGCCGCCATAACTATTATATAAATTTCCATTTAAATCAATTTCTCCTTGTAATCGTAAAACTATATTTATATTGGTTTTTCGGGGCGTTCCATCAGATTAAAACCTTTTTGAAACGCAAAAAGGCAAGCCCTCGTATTCTGTAGTAAATACGAAGGTATGCCCTGTATAACAAATAAATATATGTTCGGTTACAATTGTTACTATCGCCGTCGTCCGAATCCATAATTTATCTTTTCCTCTCTTTCGAAATAATTCTATCAATCAAAGATTATAGCATAAGCTCCGGCTTTTGTCAACTTTTATTTAAAAGCTGTGTATATTCTCGCAGATAGCCTTTGCCAGAAGGTACATTTTGTCTATATCGGACTTCTTGCCGCAGCTTACCGGGGAATGTATATATCTTGCCGGCAGAGATATTGCCGCCGTCTTACAAGGAAGAGAAGATATCTGATACGCCCTGGATTCATTGGCACCCATACCGGTCTTTTTGTACTGGTACTCTATGCCCTCTCTTTTGGCGATATCCTCTATAAATCTATTAAGCTCTCTGTCGGAGTAAGCACCTCTGTCCATTATGGAAAGTACCGGCCCTTTGCCCAATTGGGTGGCGTACTCGTGGGGTTCGCTTCCTGCAGTATCGGCGCAGGTGGTAGCCTCAAGCATAAGCGCCATATCCGCCTTGATGCGCCTTGCGGCAACGGTAGCGCCACGCACTCCTACCTCCTCCTGAACAGTAAAGCAGAAGTAAATGTCGTTGGGGTAGCTGTACTTTATAAGTTCTGCCATTATGGCACAGCCCACCCTGTCATCAAGAGCTTTTGCCTTTATGATATCGTCGCCAATTTCTCTGTAATCGGAATCAAAGGCAATATAGTCGCCCTTTTGCACCTTGGCAAGGGCGCCTTCTTTGGATGTGGCACCTATGTCGATGTACATATCCTTTTCCTTAACTACATTTTTTCTTTCCTCGGGGCTTTGCAGATGCACCGCCTTAACGCCCATAATTCCGGGAATACGGTCATCACCTATTACAACTCTCTGAGCAAGCATAATCCTTGGGTCAATACCGCCTACGGATTTAAACTTAATGTATCCGTCCTCGGTAACATCGCTTACTATAAAGCCCACCTCGTCCATATGGGCGCTAAGCACAAACTTTTTGCCGCCGTCTATGGTACCCTTCTTAAATGCAATTACGTTTCCTATGGTATCTACGGTTATGTCCGTGGCATAGGGGGTAATGCACTCGATTATTTTGTCCCTCATGGCTTTTTCGTTGCCGGATACGGCATTTATTTCGGTAAATTCCTTTATCTGTAACATACTGCCGCCTCCGCATCTTCTGTATTGGTAAGCAGGGCAAATATGGCATTTGCCGTTGCGTTGACATCCTTCATATTTACTGTTTCCACCATGGTGTGCATATACTTTAAAGGCAAAGAAAACAGAAGGGTTGGTATACCCTCTGATGCAATCTGAATTGCCCAGGCATCGGTTCCGGTGTCATCGGAATCTATGTCTATGGTATAGGGAATGTGGTTTTCTTCCATTATTTTAATGGTATGCTCGCAAAGCAAAGGGTGGATGTTGGGACCCTTGGTAATAACCGCGCCGCTGCCTGCCTTTACAGTACCCGATGATGCATCGGGTGTGGTGGCGTGGCACACATCTATAGCCACGGCAAATACCGGGTCTATGGCTGTGGCAAGAACTCCGGCTCCCCTTCTGCCTACTTCCTCCTGAACGCATGCGCAGAAGTATACATCAAAGGGAAGATTGATATTTTGAAGTTTTTCCATTACATATATAAGTACAGCCACACTTGTGCGGTCATCCTGAGATTTGGTGCTTATGTAGTCGGCACCAAGCTCCCTGTAGCCGTCTGTAAAGGTAACAGTATCGCCTACGGTTACGATTTCCTTTATGCTTTCGGCACTATAGCCTGTGTCTATATACAGCTCGTCCATAGGTGTGGCCTTAGAACGCATATCCGCCGTGGTAATATGGGGAGGCTTAGCTCCCACTATGCCCACTATATCCTCCCTGCCGTGGATTAAAACCTCTTTGCCGGGAAGTATTCTTGCATCAATACCCCCCACGCTTACAAATCGCAGAAAGCCCCTGTCGTCAATCTCGGTAATCATCATACCTATTTCGTCCATATGAGCTTCCAGCATTACTGCCTTGGCATCAGGTGATTGGGAACGGATAATTCCTGTTACATTGCCCAGACTGTCTGTGGTGACCTCGGTGCAGTATTTTGCAAAAATATCTTCTATTTCCTTTGAAAAGCGGTATTCAAAGCCCGATACTCCGTGAAGAGATGAGAGCTTTTGTATAAGGCATTTTCTGTCCATATTCATTCCTCTATTCTGTAAGTTCATTTACATATTTCTTAAAGGTTTTGCCTCTTTCTTCAAAATTCTTAAACATATCAAAACTTGTGCTTGCAGGAGAAAGTATTACCGAAACCCTGTTGCCGCCGGGTTTAAGACCTCTGGCAAGTGCAAAGGCTGAGGCTACTGCATCCTTGTAGTTATCTACTCTCGTAATGGGTATTGCAGGGGCTAAACCGCCGTATGCCTTAACCACCGAGGCTTCAATCTTATCGGCAGTTGCGCCTATAAGCACAAGAATCTTAACTTTATCTTTTATTACATTTCCAAGCTCGCTGTAGTCAAGATTTTTGTCTTTTCCGCCGGCAATGAGAACCACATCGTCATTCTGAGCCACAAGACCTGCTATGGTTCTTGTGGGGGATGAACCGATGGAATCGTTGTAGAAGTTGATGCCGTCTATGGTACGCACAAGCTCCATACGATGCTCCACACCGCCGAAATTCTCGGCTACCTTCCTTATGTGAGAAGCTTCAACAAGCCCTGCCGTAGCACATATTGCGGCAAGGTAATTTTCCACATTGTGCCATCCGGGGATTTTGATTTTTTCTTTCTCCACAATTTTTTCTCCCTTGTGCAGGAGCCAGCCGTCCTTGTAGTAGGCATCCGCGGTGTCGTCAAGTCTGGAGAAGGATTCAAGACTGCCCTTTTGTCTGCCCCTAAAGGAACCGGTGATGGAATTATCCGCATTAATAACCAGTTTGTCGTTTTTATCCTGATGAGCAAAAATGGTTGCCTTTGCCTCTACATATTCGCTCATATCCTTGTGGTAGTCCAGATGGTTGGGAGATATGTTTGTAATAACTGCCACGTGGGGACTTACCCCTATATTCATAAGCTGGAAGCTGGAAAGCTCCAGTACCACTATTTCGTCGGGATTCATACTCTCCACCTTATCTAAAAGAGGTGTTCCGATGTTGCCGCCCTTGTAGCAATTGTAGCCGGCAGCGGTAAGAATTTCGTATATCAGAGTGGTTGTTGTGGTCTTGCCGTCGCTGCCTGTAACAGCTATCATTTTGCAGGGGCAAAGGGACATAAATATCTCCATTTCGCTTGTAATAACCGTTCCGGCTTCCCTTGCCTTTGCAAGCTGCTCCAAAGAGGGGTTAATGCCCGGTGACCTTAAGACTATGTCTTGACCCTCAAGGTGGTCGAGGTAATCCTCGCCCAGATGATAAAAGTCGCAATGCTTACGAATTTCAGCCATAACGGAAGGCTCCATTACATCTTCGCTTCTTTTGTCGCAACCGGTAATAATGGCACCGCATTCACTTAAAAATCCGAGAGCCGGTATATTACTTACACCAAGGCCAAGCACAGACACCTTTTTGCCTGTCATTGTCCTTTTAAACGCCTCAACATTGGGATTAATCATAGTCTATTCCTCCACAGATTTATTCTTTGTCTTAGGTTTTTTGAGCTGACTTATGCCTACCGCCAGCAAAAATACGCCAAATATGCGCCTCAGGAAATTATCTGCTGCAAGCTCTGCCAGATAAGAACCCAAAAGAGCTCCAATTATTGCTCCCGATGCCATATACAGCGCCTTCTTCCACTCTACCCTGCCCGACCGGGTATGAACCCAAAGAGCACATACTGCAACAGGTACAAAGTAAAGAAGGTTTATAAACTGGGCATCCTTCTGGGCTATGCCGAAGAGCCCCGTAAGCACAGGAATAAGGATGACTCCCCCACCTATGCCCATACCGCCTATGGTACCCGAAAGGACAGCCGCCAATGCAAGATACATAAACCTCACATTATCACCATCCTTACGGCGGCAATTATTATTACAACGCCGAAAATTTTCCGTATTATGTTCACGGAAAAACGCTTAAGAAGGTACGCCCCTATAAAGCTTCCTGCCACACCGCCCGTACACGCCGCACCCAGGGTAGGTATGTGAGCATCAAGAAAAAAAGAATACCTCACAATGCTTACCACCGTAACCGGAAGTATAAGAGCAATTGCTGTGGCGTGGGCTTTTTTTGTAGGAAGATGCGCCACCCTTTCAAGAACGGGTACTGCCACAATGCCTCCGCCGGAGCCGAAAAGCCCATTGCAGAGCCCTGCCGCAAAACCCCATAAGCTTAATTTAAATTTCATAAAATCACCCGGTATAGTATTGGATGATTTTCCCTTAAATATGTAAAAGGGAATGTAAAAAAGTCCAGACCGCAAAAAGGCAGGGATAAGAAAGAATACAGAGTATAAATTATCCTGTAAATCATTTAAAATTACCATAAATGTTGAAAAACATCTGTTTTCCAGATGTTTTTCTTCATATATGTGCCTTTTTGCTATTGCCAAATCTCACCTCTCGACGTGCGAAAGCATTTGCTTTGGTATCAGAAGCCGTTTTGAGTGTGAATTTTTGAAACACTACTTCGTTAAAATACTCGCTAATGCACAAAGCATTAGCTGCGTTTTT
>JAZQFN010000067.1:0-2548 GCA_045539515.1 Clostridia bacterium | reverse complement strand
GACGTGCCCTCGCACGCCTTCGGGTTACCACTCAAAGCAAGTCAAAGCCTTGCTTTGAGTTCGATTTGACAATTCTGAATCGTTTTTTCCTATTCCCTAAGGGAGTGTAAATTAATTCGCTGAATTAATTTACACTCCCTTGTTTTTGTTTAAAGCAATTTTGCTATATCGCACACATTTCCGGCTCCCATGGTAAGCACCACATCGCCTTCTTTTGCATTTTCTTTAATATATTTTGCAATATCTTCAAAATCCTTAATATATACCGCACCCGGAATTTTTTCAGCAAGGTCTTTGGCGTGAACTATGCCCGTGTCCTTCTCTCTGGCGGCAAAAATATCGGTAATTATTACATTGCCCGCCTTGGAGAGTGCCTTTGCAAAATCATCCATAAGACTTATGGTTCTTGTATAAGTGTGAGGCTGGAATATGCACCATTCCCTGCTGTGATTTACATTCTTAAGGGCTTTTATGGTTGCCTCAATCTCCGTAGGATGGTGAGCGTAATCGTCAATTACAAGAGCTCCGTTTACAAAGCCTTTCTTTTCAAAACGGCGTTTGGTACCGGTAAACGCCTCAAGGCCTTTTTTAATTGCATCGTTTCCTATACCCATCTTGCTTGCAGCAAGAGCACATGCCGTGGCATTTAACACATTGTGTATACCTACCACATTAAGATTCAAATGAAGCTTAAGCTCGCTTCCTTCATAAATATCAAAGGAAGGATATCCGAATTCGGAGTAGGTTATGTTCTTAGCTGAATAATCCGCACCGTCGAAGCCAAAGGTATATACCTTGGCTTTAGTATTTCTGGCAGATACTACTGAATTTTCATTTTCTTTATTAACAACCACTATGCCGTCCTCGGGCACAAGATTGCAAAAGGATGTAAATGCATCTATGATGTCGTCTATATCCTTATAGTAATCCAGATGGTCCTCCTCTACGTTGAGGATAACTGCAACTTTCGGGAAAAACTTAAGGAAATTGCGCATATATTCACAGGTTTCTGTTATAAAGTAGTCACTTCCGCCTATCCTTAAGTTGCCGTCTATACCGTCAAGCTTACCACCAACCATAACGGTAGGGTCTGTTTCTGCAGCCAGAAGTATGTATGTAAACATTGAGGTTGCAGTGGTTTTGCCGTGAGTACCTGCCACGCTGATGGCGTTGGCATAATCCTTCATTATGTGACCAAGTATTGTAGCACGGTCCATAAGCCTGATGCCCTTTTCTTTGGCGGCTATAATTTCGGGGTTATCTTCATGCACAGCAGAGGTGTATACCACCAAATCCTGTGTAGTGATGTTTTCTGCATTATGACCTATCTTTATATCAGCACCCAAAGCTTTAAGCTCCATAGTTACATCGGATTCATTCATATCTGAACCGGACACCCTGATACCGTTATTGAGAAGTATTTTGGCGATGCCGTTCATGCTGACTCCGCCGATACCTATAAAGTGGACAAATTTATTCAAATCAAACACTCCAGTATGTTATGTGATATTTAAATTATACACCTATTTTTCCAAAAAATAAACACTTATTTTTGTATGTAAGAATATTTTTGAGATTTTATGCAAAAAATATCCGTAAAAACAATGGAAAGGACCTAATTAAAATGGAAATAACCGACATCCGTATAAGACAAATGTCATCCGACGCCAAGATGAAAGCAGTGGTATCCGTAACCTTTGACAATGCTTTTGTAGTACACGATATTAAGATAATAGAAGGCACAGACAAGCTCTTTATAGCTATGCCAAGCCGTAAAACCCCCGACAATGAATTTAAAGATATTGCCCATCCCATAAATCCCGAAATGAGAGAAGAACTATCCTCTGCAATACTCGAAAAGTACCACTCAACCCTGGTACAACAGGAAGAAATGATGTTGTAATTAATTGTTGACAAATTCCTTTCGATGATATACACTTAATACAAGAAAATTGTCGAAAGGATGTTTTAAAATGTCAATATTAAAAGAATTCAAAGAGTTTGCCATTAAGGGTAATGTGATTGATATGGCAATAGGTGTTGTAGTAGGCGGAGCTTTCAGTAAGATAGTTACATCTCTTGTTAACGACGTAATTATGCCCTTAACTACATTTTTTATTGACCAGAAGTTCAGTTACCTTGCTTTAGAACTCAACGAAAGCAATGTTATCGCTTACGGTAACTTTATACAGACTATCGTTGATTTCTTCATTATAGCAGCATCTATATTTATGGTAGTTAAGGTAATGAATAAACTCAAAAGAAAAAAGGAAGTTGAAGCAGTTGTTGAAGAAGCTAAGGGTCCTTCAACTGAAGAACTTCTTGCAGAAATCAGAGATTTGCTTGAAAAACAAAATAAACAATAATTTATATTTATACCTAAAAGGCTGTGCAAAATGCACAGCCTTCAGCGTGTCGATAAAGTCGACACGCTGAGGAGACGAACGAAAATGGACGCAGGCGAGGAAGCGCGAAGCAGGCAGTACAAAGGTACGGCAATGAGCGATGACGAAGCAAGCAAAGTGTGTAAAATAGCGGCTTTTGGCAT
>JAZQFN010000066.1:0-5753 GCA_045539515.1 Clostridia bacterium | reverse complement strand
GCCTAAGTCTTACCTTAACTATATTCAATTTTCAAAAAGCATTTTAAAGAATGCTTTGTTTGCTATACACTTTTTTAGCTATACAAAATTTTTTAAAAAGTTTTCATTTTTCTATTGACAAATCATAGTTGGTCTCCTTTTACCACTATATTGTTTCCTTGAACTGCAACCTTCACGGTATCTCCCCTCTTTATACTCTGAGAGAGAAGCATGATAGATACCGGGTCTTCAATGTTGGTTTGAATTTCTCTTCTTATGGGTCTTGCGCCATATCTTGGTGTGTAACCCTTGTCTACAAGAAGTTCTTTGGCTTTGGGTGTAATATCAAAGCCTATACCCATACCCTTAAGCTCGCTCACCATATCCTTAAGCATAAGGTCACATATTTTAAGAAGATCCTCTTTATTGAGGTTGGAGAATTCTATAACCTCGTCAACTCGGTTGAGAAATTCCGGGCGGAATATTTCCTTAAGGGACTGAGATATCTTTTCGCTTACGGCATCTCCGCCGGAAGTAAATCCCGGTGCCTGAGCAGAACCCACACTTGTGCCTGCATTGCTGGTCATTATGATGATAGTGTTTTCAAAATTAACCGTTTTGCCGTGGGAATCGGTTATTCTGCCGTCGTCAAGTATCTGAAGAAGTATATTGAATACATCTGCATGAGCCTTTTCGATTTCGTCAAGCAGTATTACACTGTAGGGTCTTCTGCGAACCTTCTCGGTAAGCTGACCGCCTTCATCGTAGCCTACATATCCCGGAGGAGAACCTGTAATTTTGGCTACGGAGTGCTTTTCCATATATTCGCTCATATCAAGACGTATGAGTGCACGCTCGTCGTCAAAAAGGCTTTCCGAGAGAGCTTTAACAAGTTCTGTCTTTCCTACTCCCGTAGGTCCTACAAAAATAAACGAAACAGGGCGTTTTTTGCTTAATTTCAACGTTCTGTTGCGGCGAACCGCTCTTGCAACTGCCTCTACAGCCTTGTTCTGGCCTATGACCCTTTTATGAAGCCTGTCTTCAAGGTTGAGTAATTTTTCTTTATCGGTTTCGGTGATATTGCGTACGGGAATACCGGTCCACAGCTCAATTACTCTGGCAACGTCTGCCACGGTAACCTTACATTCCTTCTGACGTGCGCGAAGACCCGTACGTTCACCCTCCAGACGGCACTTTTCGCCCTTAAGACGTGCTATTTCCTCATACTGAGGTTCCTGGGTTTCTTCCTGCTCCAACTGAGATAATCTTTCGGAAACAACCTGAAGCTCCGCATTGGCTTTTATGATGTTTTTTCCGTATTCATTATCCATATTAAGACGCGAAGCTGCCTCGTCTATTACATCTATGGCTTTATCGGGGAAAAATCTGTCGTTAATATACTTACCTGAGAGAACTACCGCCTCACGTATAATCTCATCATCGATGGTTATATTGTGGAAATCCTCATAGTAATCCTTTATTCCGGTGATTATTTCTATAGTTTCCTCAGCGGAAGGTTCGTCGAGAATTACCGGCTGGAAACGTCTTTCCAGAGCGGCATCCTTTTCTATATACTTGCGGTATTCATCCAGTGTAGTGGCACCTATAACCTGTATGTCGCCTTTGGCAAGAGCCGGCTTTAAAATATTTGCGGCATTCATTGCACCGTCGGCATCGCCTGCGCTTACAATGGAGTGAATCTCATCAATTACCAGTATGGTATTATCCTGACGGGCTTCCTCTATGATGTTTTTAAGTCGGCTTTCAAACTGACCTCTGTACTGAGTACCTGCCACAATGCCGGAAAGGTCAAGAAGATACACCTGAGCATCGCAAAGCTTTTCGGGAACGTCGCCGTCGGCAATCCTCTGGGCAATACCCTCGGCGACTGCCGTTTTACCCACACCGGGAGCTCCAAGAAGTACGGGATTGTTCTTATTTCTGCGGTTTAAAATCTGTATGGCACGGTCTATTTCTTTTTCTCTGCCTACAACTCTGTCAAGCAAGGACTGCTTAGCTTTTTCCGTAAGGTTAACGCCGAAATTATTAAGGCATTTTTTCTTTTTCTGTTGGTTTTTAATACCCTTCTTAACATCGTTGTCCTTAATGGGGATTTTTTCGTCATCGCGATTTTCTACGGGCATCATAAGATTTCCGCCACCCATAATGTCCTCGAAGGCTTCGTTAAAATCGCCGTTTTCCATAAACTCGCCAAAGCCTGCAACCATATTCTCGATTTCGGAGGGTTCTATACCAAACTGCTCCGCGAGCTGGTTTACGGGAGTAATATTCTGCTTTATTGCACAAGGCAGACAATAGCCTTCGTTTATCATCTTTGTACCGTCACTGCGGCTTACAAAAACCACAGCGGGATTTTTCTTACAAATAGAGCATAATTTCATTCTGCTTACCTCTTACTCTAAATAATATACGCCATTTTGTATTTTACCACATATCCATATGATATTTCAACAGAGAATTTGTCATTTTTATAATTTGTTTACAAAAAATGAGCAGAAGCTGGCAAACTTCTGCTCACGTTATATCAAGTCTATGCATTTACGGTGTTGACGGCTTTATTAATTACATCGGGATTTTTGATATATGTAGGTACAACCTTCTCCACAATATCTTTTATCTTGGCAATATCATTGCTTTCAGCAGCCTCCTGCAATAAATCCAGACTGGGTTTAAGCTCTTCCATAGTAATGTCGGAGGGAGCACCGATAAATATCTTTTCGTGACGGGTCTTTGCAAGACCTTCTTCACTCATAAGAAGCTCCTCGTAGAGCTTTTCTCCGGGGCGAAGACCCGTAACCTCGATTTTAATATCCACACCGGGAGTGTATCCCGAAAGTCTTATCATATTTTTGGCAAGGTCATATATCCTTACGGGCTTGCCCATATCCAGCACAAAAATCTCGCCGCCCTTAGCGTAGCTTGCCGCCTGAAGCACAAGCTGAGCCGCCTCGGGTATAGTCATAAAGAAGCGGGTAATATCTTTGTGAGTTACGGTAAGAGGTCCGCCCTCTTCGATTTGCTTTTTAAACAAGGGTATAACACTGCCGTTTGAACCGAGAACATTACCGAAACGCACCGCAACAAACTCGGTATCGCTGATTTTCTGCATACTTTGTACAATCATCTCACACATACGCTTGGTAGCACCCATAATATTGGTGGGGTTTACCGCCTTGTCCGTGGAAATCATTACAAATCGCTTAGTACCGTATTTGTCGGCGCACATAGACACATTGAATGTTCCGAATACATTGTTCTTTATGGCTTCGCAAGGGCTTACCTCCATAAGAGGTACGTGCTTGTGAGCTGCCGCATGGAACACTATGTAAGGTTTGTATTCTTTGAATATATCTTCAAGCCTTGCTCTGTCCCTTATGGATGCAATAAGCACCTGAGGAGGATTGTCGGGATAGTGACGGTTGAGCTCCATCTGAAGGTCATAGGCGTTGTTTTCATAGATATCCACAACTACAAGAGTTTTGGGCCTGTACTTCATAATCTGACGGCAAAGCTCAGAACCTATAGAGCCGCCACCGCCGGTAACCATAACAACCTTGTCCTCTATGTAATCGGATATTTCTTTGTTATCAAGAACAATGGGGGTTCTGTCCAGAAGGTCCTCTATGCGAACCTCTCTGTACATACTCTTCTTAGTGCCGGGAACAGATATTGCCTGGTCTATGGCAGGAACAATCTTTATCTTTGCTCTTGTTTTGCTGCATATTTCAATAATTTCGTTTTTATCTGCAGAGCTTGCAGAAGGGATAGCAATAAATATCTGGTCTATCTCATATTTTTTGCACAAGGAAGGAATAGAATTACGATTACCCAATACCGAGTATCCACAGATAACACTTCCCTTTTTTCCGGGATTGTCGTCTACAAGACCTACAATCTTAAAATTAAGGTTTTCATTTATCGGCAGGTCTTTAATGAGCATAGCTGCTGCTGCACCTGCACCGACTATGAGGACCTTTTTCATATCTTCATCGTCTTCGCCGGACGCATCGCTTTTCTGTACGGGAATCTTAATAAGAACTCTGATTAACATTCTTATAAAAGCTGTATATACAGCTGTAGACAATGCCGCAAGTCCGCATATTTTAAGTGCTTCGCGGAAGGTGCTGGTAAATACATCGGGCATAAGATATCTCATAACCACAGAAATAAGCATGGATATTGCCAGCACAAGCAGACCCGATGCGCAAAGCTTTATGTAATCCTTGGAGCCTGCAAAAGGCCAGAGTATGCGGTAGATGCCGTTTAGCCAGTACACAAGTGCTGTGGATAAAATAACGGCAATAGCTATTCCCGAATACTTTGCTGCACTGATGGTCGCCTCTTTAAAACCAAGCACAAAAAGCACCGCGCCGAAATAAATAAAAAGTGCACCCAGGATGTCAAATAGAAAAATTATTCTGTTTCGGAAGATCTTTGAGTTCTTCACAAATAACACCTCGAACCATTTTATCATTATTATCATTTTAGCACACTTACCGACTTGTGTCAATTTTATAGAACACAAAATTTTAAAGAAATATTGATTTGCAAGTCAAAAAGTAGTATTATAAACAGGAAGTAAAAAATGGAGGAAAAACTATGCTAGGTGTCATCGCAAATGTTATTACAGTATTAATAGGCTCTACCCTGGGACTTCTTTTCCGCAAGGGAATACCCCAAAAAATATCCGACTCTGCTATGGTAGCAATAGGTCTTTGCAACCTTTGTATAGGTGTAAGCGGTATGATGCAGGGCAAGGACCCCACTGTGCTTATTATAGCAATGGTGCTTGGCACAATGATAGGAACCGCCATAGATATAGACGGCAAGCTCAACCGCATCAGCGACAAGGCATCTGCAAAGTTTAAAAAGGAACAGCAGAATCCTGCAGAAGGCTTTATAACGGCATCGCTGGTGTTTTGCGTTGGTTCCATGACAATTCTCGGAGGTCTTAACGCAGGACTTAAAGGCGACAACACCATATACTATACCAAGGCGCTTCTTGACCTTATATCCTCTGCAATGCTTGCTGCGTCTTTGGGCTACGGAGTGTATTTTGCAACAGGTACGGTGCTTGTGTATCAGGGTGCGCTGGTGCTTCTGGCAAAGTTCCTTGCGCCTTATCTTACAGCCAATATGATTGCCGAGCTGAACTGTGCCGGCTCCCTTATGATATTTGCCTTGGGTCTTAACCTTATGGGCATATCCAAGCTTAAAGTAGCAAACTTTTTGCCGGCGATAGTGCTTGTACCCATAGTTCAAATCATAAAGGATCTGCTTTAAAAATAAGTAACCCGTCTTGCTTTTCACAAGGCGGGTTTGTTCGTTATATCATAATATCACACAATTAGTGTGTTTCACTTATACAGGCAAATTTCACACGCCGAAAGTCGTATTTCATTGAAAAAAGCACCGACAAAGTCGATGTTTTTTTCTGGCTTTCGGCTACAAAATAGATGCAAGGGGTTTAGTGAAATATCAACTTCGTTGATGTGAAATAATTTACTTCGTAAATTGTGAAATAGAAAACTAAAGTTTTCTGTGAAATGAAATACGCCTTTAACATTTGCGGAGCAAATATTTCACAGCGAAGCTATTTCACATTGCACAGCAATATTTCACACGCCGCATCGGGGTATTTCGTTGAAAAAAGCACCGACAAAAGTCGATGCTTTTTTCTGGAGCAGGTGACGGGAATCGAACCCGCAACCTCAGCTTGGGAAGCTGATGTTTTACCACTGAACTACACCTGC
>JAZQFN010000065.1:0-72313 GCA_045539515.1 Clostridia bacterium | reverse complement strand
CAAAGAATTTTCGGTGCTGTGTTTTTGCGACAATGCGAGGCAAAAACGGAGCTAATGCTGACGCATTTGCGAGAATTTTAACAATGCAGTGGCGTAAAAACACGCACCCAAAACGGGTTCGGATACTGACGCAACTGCTTATGCTTTAAATACAAGGAGATGCTTTTATGCCAAGACCGGTACCCACTCCAAAAATTTATAAGATTACAAATGAAGGCATATCGGACTTTAAGTGTGCCGTGTTTTCTTACAAAGAAAAATGGCAGAAATATGCCGATATATTTTTTGATATGTATCTTAAGGCTCACGGCAGAAAATTGGAAAATTCCAAAGGCGGCATTGAACTTTTTGAGGATAACTCTGTTGAGAAGGGAAATTACAGAATAGAGGCAGGCAATGGCATTAAGATTTATGCTTCCGACGATGAAGGCATACTCTACGGTCTTGCCTCGGCTCTTCAGCTTCCGGACAAAGAAGGAAAGATAGAACATCTTTACATAGAAGATTACCCCGATAAAGATCACAGAGCCTTTATGGCAGACCTTGCAAGAGAGTGGCACCCTTTTAGTAAGCTTCTTAAATATGTAGATATGTGCTTTATAAGCAAAATCAAATATCTGCAGCTTCACTTCATAGATACCGAAAGGTATACTCTCCCTTCAAAGGCTTTTCCCCTTATTACTACAGAGGGTGAGAGCTACACATATGAAGAGATAGAATATTTAAATAAATACGCCAAAGACAGAGGCGTAATCATAATTCCCGAGTACGAGGGCCCCGGTCACGCAAGGCGGTTTAATGAAACCTATCCCGAAATTTTCTCCGACAAAGACGATATGGGTCTTAATATAGAAAAGTTCGAATGTGTTGACGACACTCTCATATGCGCCGGAAGTGAAAAGGCGTGGGAAGCAAATAAGACTTTGCTTAAAGAAATTGCGGATATGTTTCCCGATTCCCCCTATATTCATATAGGCGGTGACGAAGCCAACTTCAAGCGGTGGGATAATTGCAGTGTATGCCGTAAATATATGGAAGAAAAGGGCATAGCAGATGTTAAAGAGCTATACTGTGACTACATAGCAAGACTCACGGAATATGTGCTCTCCCTGGGCAGAACTCCCATGGTGTGGGAGGGTTTTCCCAAGGAAGGTACGGCAAAAATTTCAAAAGAAACAATAGTTGTGGCATGGGATGCTTCATATCAGACACCTTCTGAGCTTCTTGATGCCGGATTTAAGATTATAAATGCTTCCTGGGTACCTCTTTACATAGTGCCCGGCTCCCACCCCAAATTCCGTTGGTGGGGCATAGATGAGGTTTACGACTGGAATGTATATAAATGGCAGAATGTGTTTGAACATTCAAAGGCAACAGAAAAGCCCATAATCATAGAACCTACAGACCGTATGCTGGGGGCTATGGTATGTGCATGGGAAGGAACCTTTGAATCGGAGATAACCCGTGTTGTGGATAATCTTACTACAATGAGCGAGAGAGTGTGGAACATTGAACATAAATACAACAGAATGGATTTCCACACAGGACAGGAAAATATAATGAGGATTATATACAGAGTGATTCAGGATAGATAATATATTTTAATGAATATCGATTAAACAGGAGGGATAAGCAATGAAAAGAAAGGTTTTGGCACTTGCAATTCTGATGGTTTATGTAGTTACTTCTTTTGCATTGGCGTCTGAACTAAGCTATGTGTCCGGTAAGGGTAATATCGTTTTTTCTGCTGTTACTTTTTCCAACAGTGGAACCCGGATTACCGCAACTGTAAACGGAGTCAGGACATTTGGTTCCGAACAGGTTACCTTTATGATGATTATGCGAGATTCGAACAAAAAAATGATTAAGGTCGCATCGGACAAAAAAGAAATTGGAAAATCTCCGGTTCCACTCAGTGTATCTTTGGATAAGGATATAAATGATGGGGATGTTACGGTATCTACATCGCTTTTTTGTGCATCTTCAGGTAAAATTCCTGTTGGCAGTGGTGCACATATGAATTATGCAGGTAGCTCAGATGTGGCAGACCTTACAGTAAACGGCAAAACAATTACCGGATTTAAGAGGGATAAATACACCGGCTATACATATTTACTGGAGAATGATGCAACTGATTATCCTCAAATTGGTGTAAGGGTTGCAGAAGGAAGCACAAAGGTGGATGTTTCGTATGAAGGTACATTCCCCGGAAAAGCAATAATTACAGCGTCAAATAGTTCAAAGTCTTCCGTTTACGAAATAGAATTCAATTTCGTAAAGCACATTGTAAAAGGTTCTACTTCTGAACGTGATTTTACTGTTGATAGTGCTTCCGAAAAAAATCTAATTTCAATATCTGCAGTAAATAAGAGCGATGCACAAAACGGAAATCTTTATACCAACCTCTGTGGTGAGAGTAGCTCAGGAAATGATTTTGGCTCCAGATGGACTTCAAATCTTGGAGCAAGTACAGCTCAGCACCATACTATCAGATATGTTGATCCGCTTGTTGAAGGTTGGGATTACTTCACTGCCAGAAATGCAACAATGAATCTTGATTGCGATTATTTTGATTTTGATGTTGTTCACAATGCAAAAATAGTTGTAATCACATATGCATCAGAGCCCACGCTGGGTATACTGGGCTACGAAGAAATGGATTTCAAAACATACCTTACAGCATCATATCTTCCCGGTGATTCGGAAGCGATAAAAGCTTTTATGAATCAGGGCATAGATATGAATTATGCAGATGTTAATTATTATAATGCAAACAACACTAATTCTGTCGCACTTAATACATACTTTACACAAAAGTATCCTGAGGCAAATTTCAATATAAACACTATCCCGCTTGGGAAAACTATCACTTATGCAACATTTAATTACAAAAATGCATACAGTATGTTTGTTGAGGCAGATGAGAACAACCCTGCCAATGTGCTTATACCAAAGCCTTCGGCAACGCAGGAAAGACCCTATATAGTTGTTGTTATTCCCTGCGATGAAAATGGAGAGATTTCACAGGGAGGTTCGGGAGGTTCCGGAAGCGAAGACCCCGAAGAGCCCATAGATCCCGAAGAGCCCGTGGATCCCGAAGAGCCTGAGGAACCCGTGGAACCTCCGGTTCTTGCGGAAGGTAATCATATAGTACTTGGTGCAAGATACACAAATGAGCTTGTACCGGATAGCGGAGTAACAGACGGATATATGTCTTCGGAGGCGGTTACGACTGTTCATCATACAACAACCGACGGCATTCTCTATACTAACCTTCACGGCAAAGATGATGATACTGTTTTGGAGCCCACAGGTTCCCGATGGGCATCAAATAACCCTGCAAACAGCAATCAGTATCACGAGATATATTATGTAGATCCATCTTTGGAAGGACTGGACTATTTTGCATTTAAGGCAGGCGATAATGCATATACCGGAGATACGTTGCTCAGATTCAAAGTGAATAAAGATTGCACAATACATATTCTGGCGACCAACGGTAATATGAGTTTTGCAGGGTATGAATTGTCGCATATGCCGAGCGGAAACGGATGGCTTAAGGGAAGATATATGAACGGCAACTATGCAAAAGCCCTTCGTGCCATAGGTGTTACTCCTACATATGATCTTGTGGCCAAATACGGAGCTCTCGGAAAAGATGCATTTTACACTACATATCTTAAAACCCACTATGATGCAGCTTCGGAGTCTGCTAAAACAACATTTGATACAGCGTGGGCTTCAGTAGGAAACTATTTTGGTTCTGTATACAGGTATTCATATTCCAGAACTTACGAGCTTGCGGAAGGGGAAACGGAACTTGAAATTGTTGTTCCCGGAAATACAAATAGTTCTGCATCTTCAAGAGATATTATTATAGCGGTAAAACCGATAGAAATACAATAATGCAATTATCTGTTAAAACAGATAAAATAAAAAACTAATATACTGATTTGTTGTGTGCGAACGACACTGACAGTTCGAAAATCAGATTAAACCGTAAAATAATCTGACAGAATATAATGAAAGGACGATCGATAATGAAAAGAATATTATTGAGAGTTTTAACAACTATGTTGTGCATCGGTATACTTTTTAGTTCAGCAATGGCTATGACAGCTTCTCATGTTGAACTCGTAAATGGTGATTCGTCACTTAATGCTGAGGTTTTTGTTAAAAATGCCACCGATACGTCTATCAACCCTAAGCTGTATATAGCAGAATACGATAACCATGGCAATATAGTAGATGTGGCAGAGTCCGCTGATGTGCCTTTTGGCAAGGGTATGGAAAATATCTTGTCAGCAACACTTAGCAAGAGCGGAAAAGATGGTAGCACCTATAAGGCTTTTATATGGAGCGACAATACACCGTTGGCATCATCTTCTCTTTATACTTTGGAATCACCTTCTCTCAAAGCAATTACTGCAGATGGCAAAGAGATAGCTTTTGATGCAGAAAGTAAGACAGCGACAGTCTGCACTGACGAAAAAGGATATATCCCCGTAATTAAGGGTATTGCAACAAACAACAGCTTCTATGTTACAACATCCTATGCAAATGATCTCACTTCGGCAACTATCACTGTTCGTAATCCTGCAACAGAAATTGAAGTGAACTATACTGTGAATATAGATCTTTATGAACATGAAGATGTGCATTGTGTTGTAGGCGGTAAATCTACAGATTTTGTTGCAGACAGCGGAGTTACAAACGGATATATGTCTTCGAAGGCGGTTACGACTGCTCATCACACAGCAACCAACGGCATTCTCTATACTAACCTTCACGGCAAGGATGATGATACTGTTTTGGATCCCACAGGTTCTCGCTGGGCATCAAATAACCCTGCAAACAGCAATCAGTATCACGAAATTTATTATGTAGATCCATCTTTGGAAGGACTGGATTATTTTGCATTTAATGCCGGCGATAATGCATATACCGGAGATACGTTGCTCAAATTCAAAGTTGATAAAGATTGTACAATACATATTCTGGCAACCAACGGCAATATGAGTTTTGCAGGGTATGAATTGTCAACTATGCAGAGCGGAAACGGATGGCTTAAGGGAAGATACATGAATGGTAATTTTGCAAAAGCCCTTCGTGCCATAGGTGTTACTCCTACATACGATCTTGCAGCCAAATACGGAGCTCTCGGAAAAGATGCATTTTACACTACATATCTTAAAACCTATTATGATGCAGCTTCGGAGTCTGCTCAAACAACATTTGATACAGCATGGGCTTCAGTAGGAAACTATTTTGGTTCTGTATACAGGTATTCATATTCCAGAACTTACGAGCTTAAGGAAGAGGAAACGGAACTTGAAATTGTTGTTCCCGGAAATACAAATAGTTCTGCATCTTCAAGAGATATTATTGTAGTTGTTGAGCCAAAATCTCCAACAGGGAGAATTGGACTTTACTCTGATTACACAGATCTTTGCGGTGGTATGACATATGCAGAATACTGTAAGCATGCAGGACTGACCGCTGTAGACACGAATGTTGCAACAGGAACGATTCCATATGCAGCCGGTGGTTCTGGTGCAGAAAAGAATACTATGCGAAAGGCAAATCTTCTTACAACAGCTATAATCTACGATAGAAAATTTGTAGATTTTACGGACACCATGGGCTTTGAAAATTGCTATTTTATACCCTCCAATGTGTCTCTGGTTGACACGGGTTCCAGCCCGGATTGGGCAAGATATGCTTTTTCCGGATATAATGGAAATGGTCTTGCGACAAATGCAGAATCTGTTACTAGCACAAAAAGCTATGGAACATATGATTTTTCAACTGCAGGAAATGTTCCTTGGTTTACCTTTAAGGTTAACAAAGATTGTGATGTAATTATTACAGGAAGGTATCTCCCGGCATTTACGGCTACTGAGGACGGTTGGACTTCGGGTTCATGGAAATCTGCTCCCTTCACACTAATGCGTGACAGAAAAAGTTCTACAACTGTTGAGGGTGTTGTATCACAGGGAGAGAGCTTTGGAATTTACTCAAATTATGCAGTTAAGAGTTACAAGGCAGGAAGTATTGTAACAATTTACAATGATAATCGAGGTACAGGTACATACGGTACCTATCCCTACCTCACATTCCTGAAATTTAAATAAGATTGTCTCATTTAATCATTTTGTTATTCGGTCAGTACGGTGGGCGCCCCCTCTGCCTGCCGTACAAAACCGAAACATTATAATGTATAATGCATGCGGCGTAATCATTTACGAAGTGCGCATTGTAAATTATAGAATTATAATTTTAAAAGGAGGGCTTTCCCATGAAAATGTTAAGAACAATATTACTTACGCTTACAGTTTGTTTTGCCTTTGGCAGTATTGCATCAGCCGATGTAATTAACCAGCCGTCAATCAATGACGAAACAGCCATAGTTACAATAGAAGGGAAAATAAGCGGAGCATCCTACGGAGACAGCTTTGCTCTGTATGTTTATAAACCTGATAAGACACCCGATGACCTTACTGAAATCTCTGAAGATAAATTTATGGAGCTTCTGGCAAGTTACGATCAGTACTATACTTCCGATGATGGCTCTTACAGCCTGGAATTCGGTATGAAGGGTATGCCTGCAGGTGTGTATACTGCAGTTCTTACATCAGAGTTGCTTACGAAAGCTGAACAGAAAACATTCTATTTTGCAAGCAAGGATGAAAAGCTTAAGTATATCGGTGAAATAAAAAAACTTCTGGATAATACTTCCTCAACTGCTTCTGATTTAAAGGCAAAGCTTAATCTTGCAGATGACCATAACAGTGCTACGGCGATGCTTTTAAACATTGGAGAAGGTAACCTTATTCTTACTGTAAACGAAACCGGACTTTCCAATGTGCTCTTTGAACTGCTCAAAGAGGATAATTCTTCGCTTGTAAGTGAAAAGCCTGCAGACTTTGTGGATGTCTTGTATCTTGCAGCACTTATTCAGTCATTAAATGACGGCCCCGGTAATATTACCGATGAGAGACTTAATCTTGATAAAACCTTTGTTACAACATATAACGGCCTTTCGGATGCAGTTAAAGAAAGCTTTGTGTCCGACTATTTCAAAAATTCCGATTGTAAATCCCTGGAGGATGTAAGTAACCTGTTTGAGGATAGTGTAGCTTTGAGCGTACTGAAAACCGCCGACGGGTGGCAGGACTACAAAAACCTTATAGACAGCCACGGTAAGGCACTTGGAATAGATATGGATGATTATGAAGATCTTAAATCACCATCGGATGTAACCCGGTATCTTAAGAACAGTTATTCGAGCATAGATAAATTTGTCGATGACGTAAACGATGCAATTAAAAAAATCAAATCGGGTGTAAAGGAAAGCAGTTCCGGCTCCAGTGGAGGAAAAGGTTCTTTCTACGGGGGTTCAACAGCTCCTCTTGATTTTGAAGAATTAGACATTAAAGAATACTCTGTCTACAGTGATGTGGCAAGCGACCACTGGGCATACGAAAGCATAAAAGCACTGACTGATTTGGGCGCGATAGCGGGCAGAGGTGATGGAAGCTTTGCACCCGAGGCAAGTGTAACGAGAGAAGAATTTGTCAAGATTGCCGTTGTGGCATTTGGCATAGAGATTACAGGCGATACCGAAACAGCTTTTGGGGATGTGGACGAGGGAGCCTGGTATGCTTCTTATGTAAATGCTGCTGTCAATGCCGGAATGGTACGCGGTATAAGCGAGGATACTTTTGGTACAGGAAGAACCATTACACGTCAGGAAGCAGCAACAATTCTCTACAGAACAGCAATTAAGCTCGGATATGCTTTTGAACCTGCACAGATTTTGTTTGAAGATGATTCATCTGTGGCGGACTGGGCAAAAGAAGCGGTATACGCATTAAAGGGTGCTGGTATCATAAACGGTGTAACTGAAGAAAGATTTGCACCTTTGGGTGATTGTTCGCGTGCACAGTCGGCAAAACTTATTCATGGTTTATCCGGAAGGGAGTAATGAAATATGAAGAAAATTCTCAGTATACTTGTTACACTATGCCTGATATGTTCTCTCACTGTTACTTGCTTTGCGGACACTGTAACTTCTGTCAATGACGAGATAATCGTTGAAGTTAAGGGGGCACAGGCTGCAGAATTTTTAAGAGCAATCGGAGTTATAGATAAAAAGGCTGAATACACGCTCTCGGATGCCATGACAAGAGGCGAATTTGCCAAGTTGGTATGTGTTGCAGCAGGTTACCCTGTATTGGATACATATGCGCAGAGATTCAGCGATGTCTCACCGGAACACGAGTATGCACCCTATATCAACACCCTTGCACAGGCCGGTGTAGTAGGCGGATATGCTGATGGTACGTATTCTCCCGACAGAGAGATTATGACGGGTGAGGCAGTTTCTGTACTTACAATTGTACTTGGTTACGGTGCTTATGCACAGTCAAAAGGCGGTTACCCTGCAGGATATTATTATACTGCAAACAGACTGGATATGTTTGATTACCTCGAAGATATAAATATGGCGGAAACCGCATCCAAAGGTGAAATAGCTCAGCTTTGTTTTAATGCTTTAAATACCCTTACCTTAAATCAGATTTCCTATGGTGAAGAGCCCCGCTTTGGAAGTGAGGACGGTATGACGTTGCTTTATCAGAGCATGGGTATTGTACACATTACAGATATTGTAAACTCTGTGGATATATCTTCGCTTCGCGGTGAAAATTTAACTCCCGGCTGGCATATTGTTGTAGGTAATACCAAGCTTGAGGTAGGCGAATTGGATACAACCACATGGAATTTTTTGGGATATGAGGTTGATGCTTATTATAAAGAAGCAAGAACCGGCGCGGAGGATACCCTGGTATATATTGCAAAAACAAGTGAAAACAGGGAAACAGTCATATCCATAAGCGACATCTATAAGGTAGAAAACGGCAAAATATATTATTGGGACGAAACGGGAAAAGAGGACGTGTCCTACAATATAGTTTCATCAGTTATATGGAACGGTGCTTCCACGGGAGAAGCCTTTTCCTACGAAGCTCTCAGGAATTATGAAGGTCGTGTTACTGTAGTGAGTAATGATGGCGACAAATCCGGCGATGTAATCTATGTGGAAGCATATCAGGATTATGTTGTGGGTGCCGTTGATGTATCCGGAGAAAAGATATATGATGCCTATGATAATACAAAAAGTATTTCCGTGGATGTGGATGCAGACGACCCATACACAATTGTGTATCTTCCAAGTGGAGAAGAAGGAAGCATAAACGATATAAATACAAACGATGTGATTTCGGTATACAAATCCAATGAGGATGCTGACCAGAGATTATACAAGCTGTATAAAACAAATTCATCGGTAACAGGTAAGATTACATCGTTAAGCACAGTAAATGACAGAATATGTGTTGAAACAGAGGAAGGGCAGTATCTTCTCACAAAGACAGCTTCTTCAAATCTTGAAAAGGCGTTTGGTACAAATTCCTTTAAAGTAGGTGACAATGTACAGCTTTCATTAAATGTGTTCGGTGAAATTGCCGATGTTCGCGTTGTTTCGGATATGACCTTTGGATTTTTAATCGGTGCAGATGAGGGTTCGGGTCTTAAATCCAATATTCAGTTCAAGATTTATTCGGAAAACGCAGAGTTCATTATAGCAAATTCTGCAGAAAAATACACTGTGGACAATGTGCGCTATTCCCGAACAGACAGCGGAGTAATTTCCAAGCTTAAAGCATCATCTGCACTTATATATACCGCAGATGACGGATGTATTGCTCAGCCTGTAAGATATCGTCTTAATTCAAACGGAGAAATAATATTCCTTGATACAATATTTAACGATATCAAGAATGAAATCGAAGCAACAAGGCAGGATGCTGTAGGTGACAATGCGCTTTTCAGAGGTCACTCCGGTACGGATTTGAGATACAGAATGGGCGGTATGTTGTTTGGGCAAAACGGAGCAGGCGGAAACACAAAGTTTATTATTAACGCAAATACAAAAGTTATCAGATATACTGCTCCGAGCATAGGAAATAAAGACTATTTTGATGAAGACAGATACAAAGTACATCTTCACAACGGAATTACCGGCGGAGAAGATTATACATACGATGCTGCATCTTATTACTATGAAAAAGATTCAATAACTGCACCTTATGTTATGCTCAATGCTGATACTGAATCCAAGGTGAGTGACGAAACCAGATTGAGTGTAATTTCTGCCATAAGCCGTTGCCTTTACAATGAAACTGAGTGCACAAAATTAACTGTTGTGGGACAAGGCGGGAGAAAATCAATCTATATTAAGGATGATTTCAGATTCACTTTGGCGTCTGTTGCCGATACTATAGATGCCGAGGGCAATCCGCTTGAGGATTTAAGCGGAGAGCTCAGTGCGAATAACTTAAAAATCGGGGATGTAATTCGTTATACCACAGACTACGAAGGGTATCTTGAAGGAGTATGGATTTATTACAGAATTCCCGAAAAGAGACTGATAATTGACACCGGAATGCAGTTTAATCTGGCGTTCTATGTATCCTATGCATATCCTATGCAAAAGGGAAATGACGGGTTAAATGTAATTTACACTCGTGATAAATCACAAATTGCATCGGCAGATACATCACAGTACATAGCAGTTCCCAATTATTCAAGCTGTACATATATACTGTATGATTCCAAAGCTGTGGAAGGTAAAAAAGTAAAAGTAGGAAGTTACACCGACATTCTTCCATACGAAACAGTAGGGGAAGAGGATACATCTCTTGTAATTATTCAGGCGTCTGTAGGTACTCCCTATGTGATTATTGTAGTTAAGTAAGGAGGCGTAAGTATGTGTATTAAAAGAACACTAAGCTTTGGTCTGGTGCTTGCACTATGTCTTGGCATTACGGCAGGCGCTCACGCTCCCAGACATGACAAAAGAAAAAAGATAACCAGAGATTTATCCACGAGAACGGATATTTTCTGCGATGATTTTATGATTGCCGATAAGGATTTTGAAGATATGGGCTACGAGTATTCTGTTGCAGGCAATTCATCAATTTCGCTTGCCAAAACAGAAGGCCCTGACGGAGAGAAACAGCAGGCACTGCTTCTCTCGGATAAAACTCCCGGGACTTCGGCTGCCAGTGTAGTTATTACCAAGGATATTGGTATTCATACAAAGGGAACTTTGGGACTTAAGATGAGATTCAAAATGGAAGTTTCTGATAACAAGGAGACAGATTTTGCTTCTAATGGTATCTATTTCCTTACTCCTGAGGGCAAGTGGGCAACAAGATTTTTTGTGGCCGGCAATGTAACCGGTGGAGAAATTCAATATCAGAGTTCAAATTCATATTCTACTGAATTGCAGGATAAGATTGTACCCGGAAAATGGTATACTTTATCTATGAACATTAATATTGACAAACAGACGGCAAGCTTGTTGTTGGAATGTGATGAATTAAAAGATGGATATGTTATGAGGTCAAATGTACCTATGTTTATTGACTTCGTATCTATGGAAACACCTGCTGTTTCTGCCATAATGTTTGAATCAAGAATGTTTACCGCAGATTGGTATATAGACTATTTACAGATTACAGAAAATGCTCCCAGGCTCAGAAAGCCCGGGGGCGAGCTCCTAAGACCTACCCCCATAGAGATACCCGTAACTGAAACTCCATCAATTATTCCGGGCGGTCCTTATGAAATCAATGTAATGAAAGACGGTATATATGCATATTTTAGTTCAGAACCCTATCTTAAAAACACAGAAGTAATGGTTGGTATCAGAAGTGCTTTCAGACTTTTTGAAATGGATATGGTAATATCAGAAGGTAAATATATCGGAGAAAAAGATGGCGTAAAGGTTATTGTTCCAATAGATGCAAGTTACATGACTGTAAACGGAGTTGATGTTTCTTCCGGAAAATATGAGTTGAAGGATTCCAAAGGCTATATTTCCATAAATGAATTGGCAAAGGCTTTGGGTAAATCACCTATATGGGACGAAAGTACAAAGACACTTACAATTAACTAAGGAGGCAGTGCTATGAAAAAAATTCTGAATGTAAAAAGATTGTCCTGTCTCGCTTTGGCAGCTATAATCGTGGTGTGTACCACTCTTACAGCATTTGGCGAAGAAAGCAAGCCTACACTGCAACTTCCGGCTACACACTTAAACCTTAATGCTCATCCCGGTGCTATGACGCCTTTTAAGCCGGAGCATAAATACGGAAGCATGCAGAATCCTCCGGATTTTACATGGACGCAGATAAATGGTGCAGAGAGCTACGACATAGTAGTAGCAAGAGACGAACAGCTAACGGATATTGCTTACCGTGAAGATGGTCTTAAATGGCATTATTATAATTTTCCATATACATTTGAACCCGGAACATATTGGTGGGCAGTTCGATATCATATAGGTAACAAGGTGAGTGACTGGGGTGTGGCACGTAGATTTCGTATAGATCCCGATGCTACAGAGTTTATAGTTCCCGATGCGGATAATATAAAAAATATGATACCAAAGTCGCATCCAAGGTTGTGGTTTACAGAAGAAACAAAGGATGAATTTTTAAAAAAGGCGCAAACAAAATACGGAGCACAAGCTCTTGAATACATCATAAGCGGTGCAGATTCTACCATAAAAACAAAATATCCCGAAGACCCGGGATTAGGAAGGACCTATGATGACGAAGAGGAATCCAGAGCTGCTGTAGATAATGCATCTACGTTAGGACAGAAGGTTGCTGCAGATGCTGTCAATACTGCTATGGCATATGTATTTACAGGTGACAAAAAGTATTTTGATTATTCTGTAGGACTTATGATGCATGTATCTGACTGGGATTATGTTGAGGGCTGGACTTCATACAAATGGCAGGATCAACCATTTTTTATAATTTTGTCACATTTTTCTTTTGCGTATGATTGGCTTTATAATGATATGACAGAAGAACAGAGAAATAAAATCGGAGGTATGCTCAAGGGAAGATTTGATATAGTGAAGGATTCTTCCTTAAATATAATAAGAAATTCCCCATATGAGTCTCATATATGGGCGTATATGTCAAATTACGCAATAGGTGCGATTGCTCTTATGCATGATTACCCTGAAATTGAAAACTATTTTGTGGAATTTATGCAGCTGTTTGTTCCAACTTACGTGCCTATGTCCAACGAGGACGGCGGATGGTCAAAAGGAACGCAGTATTGGAAATTTTCATATAACCGAGATTCTATGCTTGCCAAGGTGTTGACCCAGAATGGATATATGGATTTGTATTCAAAACCATGGCATCAGAATCAGTACCTATGGGCTTTGTATATGTTTCCTCATAATTCTTACGGTTCATTTGGTGATAGTGCAAACACAGCATTTGTAAATAATGACATAAGGGTTATACAGGGACTTGCCGACGATGCTTATTTCACCGGAAATCCGGTTACAGCATGGCTCAGAGATAAAGTAGGAAGCTTCGCACTTTGGGGTAGTACCTACGATTCCATACTTTCTTCGGATGGATATGATATAGAACCCACACCACCCAAGTCATATCCGAGAGCATGGACATTTATAGACCAGGGAACCACGGCGATGCATTCAGACATAGTGTCCACAAACAGAACTTCCCTTTATTTCAGAGCAAGTAAATACGGTTCATACAATCACCTTATGGCAGATCAAAACAATTATGTTATAGAGTCTAACGGAGAAAGACTTATCGCCAGAAGCGGTTACTACGACGCCTATCATTCAACTCATGATTCGGGCTTTACCCGTCAAACATATGCAAATAATTCTGTAACCTATGATATGGGGCTGGGACAAACGGACGACTCTATGACAGCTAACGGAAACACGGATATGTTTGTTACAAGTCAGGATTTTGATGCTGTTGTGGGTGATGCAACAAATGCTTATGACGGCGGGTTGGATAAATTTGTGAGAAGCATTGTATATATACGTCCTGACAAATATATTATCATAGACAGTTTGAAGGCGCAAAATTCCGCCATTGGCAATAAAGCTAATTTTGAATGGTGGCAGAACACCAAAGGCGACAACAGTATTTATATACACGATGATAAAAGAGGTATCAATATTACAGCAAGCAAGATGGCTGCAGATACCAGAATGCATTATCCGGAAAAGCTGACTCCGTATTATTCCAACATTTTTTCGGGACCTGAACTTGTAAATATTCCGCCTATGGGTGAATTTGCATCCAGACCCGTAGACAAGAGAATATGGTTTGAAACGGAAAGTGTGAGTCAAACAAAGATTATTGCTACCATAAATGTTCACGGTGCAGACGAACCGTATAAATATGTAAATGAAACCAAATATGATGACTATATTTCACTTGAATTTGATGATGGCACAGTAGCACTTGTAAGTACGGTCATGGATGACGAAAAGGTTATAAATGCAGGTGATATATCCTTTGTGGGTACTGCTGTTGTTTATAATGAGGATACCATAATGCTGGTAGGAGGTAAGTTACTTACCATGTACGGTATTAAGCTCATTGAGTCAGAAGATACCGTTAGTGTTGTGTGTGGCGAAGGTCAGCTTGGAGTATCTTCCAAGGATGACTATAAGCTTACTCTTTACACAGGCAATGAGCTTATTTCTGAAATTACAAGTGTAAAGGAATTTATGGATAGTGCATCTCCTGTATCGGCGGAGCTTACCGGTATAGGTGTAACCTATGGCGAAAATGGAGAAGTGTATGTGGATGCACAAAAAGGACATTATTCACTTCTTGTAAATGAGGCCGTACGTCACGGATATGATTCCGGCAAAAACATAAGCATTGATGTGGTTATAGACGGAGTTACGAAGACTGTTTCAGCTCCTGCATACTACAATGCTGACTATGAACTTGCGGCAATTGCCGAAGTTGAAATACCGATGGGCAACTATCTGCTTGTCGGAAATGCAGATAAAATTTCCCTTGGAGAAAAAGGAAAGCTTTCCAAGACAGTTGCGACTTCACTTGGAGGAAACCATGAAATTACTTTTGTAGGCGAAAACAGACGTGTAGAATTAAAATCGGTTCCCACCTATGTTTGTGATGTAACTGCCGAACCCGACTGGAATGCCCTGAATACAAGGCTTTCTGCTAAAGTGGAGGCAGAAGATTTCAAAGAAAAGGTTGGCGTGGCAAGACTTACAAACGGTCTTGACTTCCTCACAGGTATTACACAGTTGAATTCTACAAATGATAGTATCACCTATGAGATAGAAGTTCCCGAAGACGGTGTTTATGATATTGCATTTCGTTACGGCGTGTGGATGGATCCGCTCCCTAAACGTATGATAGAAATGAATAATGCGGTATATGTCTTCACTCTTCCCCAGACAGGAGGATGGGGTGGAAATGGTCCCGATGACTTTAAGGGTGCGGTAATTGATACCAATATGGTTCTTACAGCAGGAAAGCATACCTTTACGATCAAGGTTTTTGAAAATGGTTCATATTGGAACTATGACTGGATTGGTCTTGTAAAATCCGAATAAGATTGTGTAAGAGAGTGCTTTAAAGTTCTGCGGCACGACAGAAATGCCGTGCCGCAGATTTTTTATATAAAAAATATATCCGAAAAATTGGTCAGAGTCATTAAGGAATCTTTATTGCAAGGGAGATTCTTTGGATTTACTCAGAATGACATTGGCAAATCAGGGATTTTTTTGATGTATAATGAAGGGGTAGAAAACAATGAAAAAAATTTATTCTCATAAAATTTTCTTGTTTATATTAGTTTTAGTATTTGTTTTTATGTCCCACAAGGAAGCTGTATGGGCAAAGCCTTCTTTGCCGCAGGCTTTTATAAGCCACAGTGTGGAAATTGGATTTGCTTCGCGTTTTAAACCTGTACATAAGTATGCTTGTATGCAGAACCCTCCGGATTTTACCTGGCCTCAGATAGACGGTGCTTATTCTTATGACGTCATAGTTTGCAAAGATGAGGCACTTACAGATATTGTTTACAGAAAAGATGATATCAGATATGCATATTACAACTTTAACTATACTTTTGAACCCGGTGTGTATTGGTGGTCGGTACGCTATAGGATAACTTCCAGCGGAGAAGCAAGCGACTGGTCTGTTGCAAGGCGGTTCAGAATAGATTCTGAAGCATATGAATTTGTTGTTCCCGATTTTGACGAGTTGATTGCATCTGTGAGTGTGACTCATCCGCGGATATACTTTACCGAAGATGGGGCTCCTGAGCTTAAAGAATTAAAAAATAGTCCAAGGGGTAATGACATATACGAAAAAATGATTTCTGATACGAAAAAAGCCATGACTTCAAGGCTTGAACAGGATACCACGGATATTTCTCAGACTATAACCGATCGCTCGCAGAATCTCGGAGCAAAAATACAGAAGGCGGCATTGTGCTATCACCTTACAGATGATCCGGACCAAAAAAAACGGTATGGAGATTTTGCGGTAGATGCACTTGTGCACCTATCTTCGTGGGATTACAAAAATGGCGGTTCAGCTCTTGCCGGCAATGACCAGGCATTTTTTGACGTGCTTATGAGAGCTTCTATGGCATATGACTGGATGTATAACTATATGGTTGAAGAGGATAGGGAGGATGACCTGGAAACAATCCGCAATATGCTCTCAGGCAGATTTGATTATATTAAAGATTATCAGCTCCAAAAGCTCCGCCAAGAGCCTTACGAATCCCATTACTGGAGCTATTTGGGATATTACGGTATAGCAAGCATGGCACTTTTGCACGATATAGAGGGTATTGACAACTACTTTAAACAAATGCTGGAATTATATACAGCGCAGGTTCCGCCAATGTCCGTTGAGGACGGAGGCTGGAGCAAGGGTACAGGCTACTGGAGATACGCATTTGCAAGAGATAAGTGGTTTATGGATGTAATGGCAGCCGGGGGATACATAAATTACTACGACAAAGCCTGGACGCGCAATGAGCTTAAGTGGGCACTCTATACATATCCGGACAATTCGTGGAGTTCTTTTGGAGACGGTGCAGGTATGTACAAACCGGCGAACTACCATATAATGGGGCTGTCAAAGCTTGGTAAGCATACGGATAATCCAGTTGCGTACTGGCTCAGAAACCGAATAGGGGAAGTCGGTTCAACCCTTAATGAAGTGAGCTTTGATGCCATAATGTATGCAGATACTGCAGATGCCCAAACCCTTGCACCCATAGATTATCCCAAGGCACATCTTTTTGAGGATCAGGGTATGGTAGCTATGCATTCAACCCTTCTTAATAAGAATAGAACGTCTTTATATTTTCATTCTGGTGAATACGGCTCCTACAATCATCTGCATGCAGATCAAAATGCATTTATCATAGAGGACAATGGCAACAAGCTTGCTACTCAAAGCGGATATTATGATTATTATGATTCGGAGCATCATAAGAATTTTTCCAGACAGACCTTTGCACACAATGCCATTACATATGCGGGTGGACAAGGACAGAAAACAAGTTCTATGGATGCCAAAGGCAATATAAAGCAGTTTGTAACTCATTATGATTTTGATGCAGTTGTTGGAGATGCAACCGATGCATATATGGGAAGTATCGATAAAGCACAAAGAAGCATTATATACTTAAGGCCCGACAGATATATAGTAGTAGATGAACTAAGCGATGATGCCATGCAACCTTATGAGTGGTGGCTTCATTCTCCCGAAGGTACAATGACTGTTGATGGCACTAATGTAAGCATTAGCAATAATGGCTCGTCGCTGGATGTGGAAATGGTATATCCCAAGGGATTAAACGGAGAATATTCCGGTGATTATATAAGTCCTTTTAACGGCAAAGAATATGCTCCGTCCGGCAATTATGCACTAAAGCCGGTTGCAGACAGGGTTATGTTCAGAACAAACCATGCATACAAAACCACAATCGTAGCATGTATGTCGGTAAACCGCGAAAATGATTTTATTACAGAGGAATTTGATGGTTATATAAAAATTACTCCTCAAAACGATGATGAAAATACAGTAATATATATTCCCATCGGTCAATCCGGTTCAGTTGTCATAGACAATAAATATATATTTGATGGTACGGCACTTGTCGTAAGCGATTCTTCAATTATGCTGGTAAACGCATCCTCTCTTAACTCTGTAAACAGATTTACAGAGCCTGTAACTCTTGTGGCGGGCAGAGGGCAGCTAAGTGTTTCCTCGGATGACGACACGGAAATTACCATTCGCAGAAATAATATAATCGGTTCATATCTTCCGAAAGATATCTCAAATATTACAGATAGCTTTGGAAGAAGTCTCAAAGAGAATGACCCATCAGCTTTTACCGATGAGATTAATGGCATAACGGCATCCCTTACAAATACCAACTTAAAGTTATACGCACACAAGGGGAACTACAGATTAACCTTTGACGAAGATGCGCCTGTAAGCGGTGACGAGTATATGCCGTTAAATGTTGTAGTTAATAAGGAAAGCGACGGTACAGCCATCTTGACATGGGATAATTACCGCGAAGATGTCAACTATACTGTAAGAATAAATGGCAATGTTTACAGCAATATAAGCTTTCCGTATAACTTCAGCATAGAAGATGAGCAACAGTTTTTCATAAGCCTTATGGGCGAAAAAAAAGGAATAAAATCTTCCTGGACGGAAGAGAATTTATTTGAGCCGGAACGAGAAACAGAGGTTTCTTATGTTGAATTTGTAAAAAGTCCCTATTCCGACGAAGTGGTTACTTCTTATCGCGAAGGAGAAGAGATATATGCAAAAGTTAATGTAGCAGCTGCAGGCAGGGATGAAATATCCCTGGCATTAGCGCAGCACGACTCCGCCGGTAATCTTGTAAATTCAAATGTTGATAATTACAGACTGATAAGTGACAGAGAGGTTATTATATCAAAGCCCGTAAGGATAGAAAATACCGGGAATACGGTTAAAGCATTTATTCTGGATTCTCATAACATTGCGCCAAAAGTTCAATCGGCAACAGTAAATGGTGCTCCGGTTCTTAAGGAAATTATTGTAGATGATATTAAACTTGCGGATTTTTCCGGCGATAAATATGATTATGATTACATATTGGATACAGACGGCATACTTCCTGTTGTAAAGGGAATAGCCGTGAATAATTCGTGTTATGTCACTACAAGTTATACTGTAAGTGCTGACAAAAAAACAGCTTTTGCCAAGGTGAAAACAGCCTTTGCTGATGCAGAAAGAGTGTATACAATTAATTTTATACTGCCTGAAGGGGCAGAGGAAATCCGCAGCCACATAGAAAACTTTACATATATTTGTGATGGTATGGATTATAGTGAATATTGTGATTATGTGGAAAGCATTTACGACGTGGATTTGGATGTGGGTTATCTTACTCCCGAAGGCAGCCGGCATCGTATTCCGTCTAGATATGAAATTTTTACTGCGGAAACCGATGGAAGGCTCACGGGTCTTAACAGTCAGAGAAAATTTACCTGGATTAACAAGAGATACAATCTTGAGGGTGCATATCTTATTGCACCTGACCCGGGAATATCGCAGGAAGATAATACATCTACTTGGATTAAATCGGCTTTTTACGGTTGTGAAACTTTTTATAAAGCTGAGGACGGCAAAACTTACAGATTTGCCTTTGGAGATTATTCCGTTCCGTGGTTTAGCTTCAATGTGAATTGCGACTGCGAGGTTATGATTTTTTCACAGTACGAAGTAAACTTCTGTGAGAAAGACCCCACCTGGAGATATACATATCTTGAAGAGGACCCATATAAGGCACAGAGGACCGATCCGGCAGGAGCGGTTACTGAGATTGATTCATTCCGCAATATGTATACAGCAAAATTTAAAGCGGGCGACACGGTTGTACTATACAATGAAGATGGGGGTTACTATTCGATAATTCCCTATATTGTTTTTGTGCGTCCGCAGTAAAAGATTCTATGAAGGAGAACACTATTATGAAAAAAACAGATAACAACGTATTTTTTGACTATGAGGAAAAGTTTTCTCAGGACAAGTTTAATGATGTACCTGTGGATTGCACCCCGGTGTTTGCATGGCTCTGGAATTCAAAATTGAGCTTTGAAGCTACCGACAAGGGCCTCAATGAGTTTAAATCAATGGGAGTAAAGACTCTGTACGTTTTGCCACAGCCCTGCAACTTCAGCCCCTGCGGTATCCCCACCACCATGTATACCGAGTACCTTGGCGAGGATTATATGAAGCACTATGCCTATGCGGCAGCTAAGGCAAAGGAGCTTGGCATACAGCTTTGGCTCTATGATGAAGGCGGCTGGCCCTCCGGCGGTGCCTGCGGCAGAGTGCTTGCAGAGCATCCCGAATATGCAAGAAAATGCCTTACTTATGAAACAAAGCTTTACGCCACAGGCGAAACCTATGTAAAAAATAATGATGAAATCGCTTTTACAAGTCTTGGTGGTATAGTAGAAGACGGATATACCTTTATGCAGGATACAGAGGTTACAACTTATTATTCCAAACCCACACTTTACGACTGGGCAGGACACAGTGATTTTCCTGATATATCCTTAAAGGAAACTACAGATACATTTATCGAAATGACCCATGAGGAATACAAAAAGCACATAGGCGAGGACTTCGGAAGCCACATCAAGGCTGTGTTTACCGATGAACCCACTCTTCCAAGACCCATACCCTACAGACCCGACCTTGAGGAAAAGTTTGAAAAGGAGCAGGGATACAGCATAAGACCGTATCTTCCTTATCTTGCAGGACACAGACTTCCTCAGGACGAAAAGTCAAGAGAAGCTGTAATAGCCTGGTACGATATGTGTTCACACCTTTTCTGTAATAACTTTATGATGCCCTGCAAGGAATGGTCAAACAAGCATGAAATGGCATTTCTCGGTCACCTTGACATAGACCACAAGCCCCACGGCTCCGTTCAGGGCGGTAACTTCAACATAATGCGTGCCATGCGCTGTTTTGATGTGCCCGGCATAGATGTAATATGGCGTCAGATTTTCCGTGGTGAAAAGAGCTATTACTACGACAACGTTTTCTGCGAAAACCGCTTCTTTCCCAGGTATGCTTCCTCTGCAGCATCCCAGATAGGCGGTGACCGCTCCGTTACCGAAACCTGCGGTGTGTTCGGCTTCGGTCTTACCTTTGATGAAACACGCTATGTAGTTAACTTCCAGGCAATCAGAGGAATTAATATCTTCAATATGATGCTTACTCCCTATGGCGAGGAGAAGGGGCATCAGAGAGTCGGTGAAACTCCTTATCTCAGAGAAAAGTATGCTTGCTTATGCGATTATAAATACTTCAACAAATATCTTGAACGTGTAAGCTATGTATGCTCTGTAGGTAAAGATGTGTCCGATGTAGCTCTCTATCTTCCCGTAAAGGACTTCTATGTATACGAACCCGAGGGCGAAGAGGTAAGAGAATACGACAGAGTGGGCTTTGGTATGGAGGATAAGCAGATACCCTTTGATATATTTGACGACGATGTAATCCTTCTTGCAGACCGCGATATGCTTAAAAAAGGTGTAATAGATATGGGTTCTGCCCGCTACACTACCCTTGTAATTACAAGCTGCAGATATATGGCAAAAGAGGCTAAGGAGCTTCTTGGCGAATTTATTAAAGGCGGCGGTAGGGTGATTGCTACCACAGAAGCTGCTTTCAGGGAAATATCGGGCTGTGTACTTTGTGCCGATGTATGGGATATAGTTAAATCACCTCTGGACTTTGCGGGTGATACCAAGGGTATCCGACTTATGCAGAGAAATGCAGAAAATGCCAAGCTGTATTACATATCTAACGAAGCCGTAAGTGCAAAAGATATTTGCGTAAGTGCACAAGACGGTGTATATCTCATAAACTTAACCGATGGTAAAATCACAAAGCCGGAAGTTAAAGACGGAAAAACCGCCTTCACATTGGAAAGCGGCGAAATGTTCGTACTTATGTATACAGATGATGAAATTGCTACGGATGAAGTAACCGTATATGAAAAGGAATCTATTTTAGACGGCAATTATACTGCAAAGAAAACAAAGCAGTTTGTTCTGGATGAGCTCTATGCCGTAAGTAAGGATATAAACGAAGAAGAGAGAAGCATTACTTTAGGCGACTGGCGCACCTTTGCAGGGGAATCCTTCTCGGGAAGCATTGTATACAAAACAAGCTTCCCTGCACCCGAAGGGGCAAAGAAGCTTATGCTTGACCTTGGCAAGGTAAATTACACCTGCGAGGTGTTTGTAAACGGTAAATCTGTAGGAGTTAAGGTGATGCCGCCATACAAATTTACACTTGATATCAAAGACATTAAGGAATATAATGAACTTGAAGTAAGAGTGTCCAATACGGCGGCAAACGAATATTACTACACTAAAGCCTTTGACAAATGGGCTTCCTGGATGCTTACACCGTACCACGAAAAGTGTCAGATTTTCCACGAGGATTCATTACCAAGCGGACTTTTTGGACCAATAAAGCTATTATACTGATGTTTTGTCATTCTGAGCGTTAGCGAAGAATCTTCTTTACAATTGAGAATCTCACTTTCTATGGAGATCCTTCAGCTTCGCTTCAGGATGACATACACGGACGAGCGTCTCGCTTATCGGACACAGCGATAAACCGAAATTTACCACCACATTGTCATTCCGAACGCATGTGAGGAATCTTCCTTGCAAATGAGACTCACACTTTCTATGGAGATTCTTCGACTTCGCCTAACGGCTACGCTCAGAATGACATATTGGTCGTATTAGCCTCATTCAAAAATTTATCGGCTACCATAATTATGTCTTCTCCTGTAAGCATCGGGAGTAGTTCCCGTCACCTTGCGGAAAGCACCGTAGAAGGACTTTTTGTCCTGATAGCCAACCATATTCATTATTTCGTCTATGGATTTGCCGGTATTCATCAGTAATCGCTGGGCGGATGCTATTCGTATCCGCCTTAAGTATTCAAAAAAGGTTATGCCCATATTGGCTTTAAACTTCTTGCTCATATGTGCCGGAGTGTAGTTTATAATGGAGCATATGTCATTTAAGGTTATGTTTTTAGAGTAGCTTGAGTTTATATAGCGGATAACCTCTGTAAATCGGTCGGTTTTGTTGGCAGTTGGATGCACTACATCCGCATACAGCGGACGCACGGCATTTATAATCAGCAGAGTAAACTTTGCTCTTATTACCTCAAGGTATCCGGCTTTTTTGTTTTGGTATTCTTCCAGAATTTCATTTAAAAGTTTGAGAGCTGAGCCGTCATGGTCTTTGTATGTGTGAGGTACGGGCGGTACTGAAAACAGCTCCATATGAAAACCGAAGTTTCTGCAGGAAAGTACCTCGAAAAAGCTCCTTGCGCCGAAAAGATTGGGGTCAAAGAATACCGGGTTAAATTTAACGGTTATAATTTTTAAGCTTTTGGATGTTGCCATATATGAATGAGGTGAGCCGCAGCCTATTATGTAGAAGTTGCCCTCTTCTATGGTATTGCTTACATAGTTCCATTCGTGTATGGCGCTGCCCTCAAGCACATATCCAAATTCCAGGTGCCAGTGGTTGTGAGTGGATGTCCAGGTGCTTTCAGTTATTTCTATGCTGAAATCCTGACCAGATTCGAGTAGGCTATAATCCATATTCATAACATGTATACCCCCTAAATCAAACAATATTACCCCTACATTTAGTGTAACATAATTGCTACAATGAAGTCAACAGAATATAGAGAAACGAGGTACATTAAATGAAGTTTTTATTATCTTATCCCAGAGGTAATGACACCTTTGATACTTTCTATACTAAGAAGGTATTGGACAGACTGATTCCTCTTGCTGATGAAGTAGCTTACAACGACCTTGGCAGACCATTTACAAAGGATGAATGGAAACAAGCCGTAAAGGGCGTAGACATAGTGTTTACAGGCTGGGGTGCAATTCCTTTTGACGAAGAAATTGTGGCGTGTGCAGACAGCCTTAAAATGGTTGTACATGTAGGCGGCTCCATAGCTCTTTTGCTCTCCGAAGACGGTGCACTTGAAAAGAGAAATATTCCTATTCTTTCCGGAAACAAGGTATTTGCACAATCCGTTGCGGAAGGGACTGTTTTATATATGCTTGCGGCAGGCAGACACTTCATTAAGATAAATCAGCAGATGATGAATGACGGCTGGTCTAAGTACAACACAAACGTATGGGGCTTAAGAGGCAAAAAGATTGGTCTTGTGGGCTTTGGCGAAATAGCCAAGGATGTTGTACCTCTTCTCAAAGCATTTTGCGTAGATGAGATTCTGGTTCACTCCGAATATTTAAAGCAGGATGCGGCAGACGGCTTCGGGGTAAGGGTGGCATCTCTTGACGAAATTTTTGAAACCTGTGATTTTGTATCCGTTCATTCAGGGCTCAACGAAAAGACCTATCACCTGGTTAAGGGCGAGCATATGCGAAGGATGAAACCCAACGGTGTAATCGTAAATACCGCAAGAGGTCCCGTAATAGACGAAGAAGCTCTCGCCGAGGTTCTTAAAGAAAGACCCGACATAAGAGCTGCTATTGATGTATACTCCGTGGAGCCCCTTCCCATGGATGCTCCCATAAGAAAACTTGAAAATGCAATACTTCTCCCTCATCAGGGCGGACCTACATTGGACTACAGAGAGCTTGTAACTTTGGCAGTTTTAGACGATGTGGAAAAGTTCTTAGAGGGAAAAAATAATTTTGAACACGTAGTTTCCTATGAGCAGGGTAAGAGAATGACCCACGAAGGACTTAAAAAGAAAAAGTGAGGTAAACACTTATGATTAACTGGAATGTTATGGCTGCAGACAGTCGTGTAAAAACTGCATTTTGCGACAAAAAGGTTGTTTCGGAATTTACCACGGATATGTGGGCAAGAGTGTGGTATCAAAGTGACAAAATGCCTTGTGAAGAAGGCAAAAAATACCGTATTTCTATTGATTCCAAGCCCGGAAATACTAAGGAAAAGCTCCTTGTAAACTGGTATGATGAAACCGGCTACAGAAAGTACAGAAGCTACATAGAAGCCGAAGATGTAATAACCTCACCTGAAAGCTCCGTGGAATTTACCATAGATGCTCTCTATCATTGCAAGGAAGATGCAGTGGCGATTTTGGGGGATATAACCTACGAATGTATAGGCAATTATGAGCCGAAGGTTGTAACTATGGCGGCACTCAGCAATACTATTGTGGAAGACAGAATACAGACTCACGAGTCCACAATTCAGGCCTATTGTGATGAAATAGACAAGATTGTAGCCAAGGAAAACCCCGACCTTATTGTGCTTACAGAGCATTGGCACAATATGTGCGACCCGGTAATTCCTTTGGATAAAAAGTTTGTAACCTACGAGCACCCTGCAGTAACACGAATTGCCGAAAAGGCAAAAGAGCACGGTATATATATTTCCGGTTCCTGGCATATTGAAGAAAAGGGCAACCGCTACAACAGGTGTCTGCTCTTTGACCGCAAGGGCGAAATCATTGCCGAATACGACAAAATACATCTTACCATTATGGAATACGAAATGGGCATAACCCCCGGCGATAAGTCAGTAGTTGTGGATACCGATATCGGCAGAATAGGCTTTGTAATCTGCTGGGATATATGGTTCCCCGAAATGGGTCAGCTTCTCTACAAGGACAATTGCGATATTATTGTTAACCCTACAAGAGGTTGGGGTTTTCCACAGGCATATGCCGTTTCCTACGTAACAGGTGCTTATGTGGTATCCTCGGAGCATCTTAAGATGACAAGAATTCAGGATAAATCCGGTGAATCCATAGATACAGTGGGGGATAAGCACTACGCCGTGGCAACTGTGGACATCAATGAGCCCCATTGGGAGAAATGTCTGTCTGTAGGTGCAGGAAGCGGAGAGGGCAGAAATATCTATAAGTACGAACGCCGACCCGATATGTATATGCCTTTAACCGAGGAATTTCACGGTTAATAAGAAATACATCAACAAGGTGTCATTCTGAGCGAAGCGAAGAATCTCCCCGGCAATAAAATCAGAATGTCATTCTAAAGCGAAGCGAAGAATCTCCACAACAATAAAACCAAAATGTCATTACGACTCATTGCATTCGCTCAGATAAGTTCTGCCACCCAATCGCATACGCTCTTGGGGCATCACTTATCTGAGCGAAGCGAAGAATCTCCCTTTCAATAAGAACTGATAACACTGGAGGAAACATCAATGTTTAAGATTTGTTCCATAGGTTGCGGTGCTATGGCAAGAACCGGCCACGGACCTGCTTTTGCAAAGTACAAAAATGACTATGATAACGTGTGCCTTGCGGCTTGCTGTGATGTAAACGAAGAGGCAGCAAAAAGCTTTAAAGAGCAGTTCGGTTTTGAAGCATACTATACCGACTACAAAAAAATGCTGGACGAAGTAAAACCCGATGTGGTTTCCCTTCTTTGCCCGGTGAAGCTTACCTGTCCTATGTCAATTGACATCATGAAAAAGGGCTACAACATTATAATGGAAAAACCTCCCGGAAAAAATGTGGAAGAAATCGAGCTTATGCTTAAGGCAGCAAAGGAAAGCGGAGTTAATGTTCGTACTGCCTTTAACCGCCGGTATACGCCCCTTATATTAAAGCTTAAGGAACTTTTGGCTAAAGATGAAGGCAAGATTTTAAACATTACATATCAGATGTATCGTACACAGCGTTATGAAGAAGATTTTGCAACTACTGCAATTCACGCCATAGATGTGGTAAAGGACATTATAGGCGCCGATTATAAAGATGTAAGCTTTACTTATCAGCAGCTTCCTGAATTTGGCAGGAATGTAAAAAATATAGCTATGAACGCCATTATGGAAAACGGTGTGCTTGCCCAAATAAGCTTTATGCCTGCAGGAGGTTCGGTGGTAGAGAGAATTACCGTAAACACTGTGGATAATTCCTACTTTGTGGAGCTTCCCTTCTGGAACAATATAGATGTTCCCGGAAAGCTTACCCACGTTAAGGTTAACTATGTGCAGGAGGTTATAACAGGCGATACCCTGTCCGACAGCCTTGAAATGTTTGAGCTTAGCGGTTTCTACGAAGAAAACAGACTTTTCTTTGAACACTTAAGACACTCCGACGAGGTAATCTGCGATTTGGAGAGCGCAATTCAGTCTGTGGAGCTTGAGCACGCCTTAAGAACCAATGGGGAAAAGTACAGTAAATAAAATCAGCACCATTTTTGCACACAAATACCGTCACAAGGGTATATCATAATAAAAATGAAAAGATACATAACCCTTTGTATTAAAACAACAACTTTGAACATTAAAAACAGCAATTTTATATATTGCAATTTAAAAATTTTTATGTAATAATATAATCGTAGGATTATATTATATAAATATTATGAAAGGAGGCGGATTCGTTTTTTAATCGAATCCCGAAAAGAAAATGAAAAAGTTCAGAATTATTTCCCTTATTCTTGTTCTTGTTATTGCGGCAAGTCTTTTTGCAGGCTGTGGCAAGGAAGAGGAACAGGGAAGCGATGTGGTAACATGGTACGTAACCATGGATATGGGTCCGGATAACCAGAGAGTATTCGACCTTATCAACAAGAGAGTTAAGGAACTTACCGGATGCACAATCGAATTTGTAGCTTACGATTCCACTCAGTATGACCTTCTTTTCTCAGCCGGTGATAAGTTTGACCTTATCGGAGCTCCTGACCATCAGGGCTACTGGAAGAATGTTGCCAAGGGCGCATTTATGGAGATTAAGGAAGAAGACTTCAAGAAGTACGCTCCCTACATATGGGAAAACGGTCAGGAACAGCTGGATGTTGCCAGATACGAAGGTAAGTACTATTTAATCCCTGCTATAGGCGACAGCTGGGCTGCAAACAGATGCTACGGTGTACGTGGCGACCTTATGGATAAGTACGGCATTGAAACTCTTGATACCATCGAGGATATCGATAAGTTCCTTATGGCAGTTGCCGAAGGTAAAAACAGAGGCGAGCACAATGTTATTCCCTACAACACCAACGGTGGTTCGGGTTATATGATATTTGTAATGTTTGCCGCAGACTGGGGCTGGGCAAATCCCGGTTCACTCTCTTACGCATCCCACTACTACTACAATCTCTTCGATGACGAATATAAGCTCTTCCTTGGTGTAGATACTCCCGAAGTTAAGGAGTATTCTGATACCGTTAAGAAGTGGTACGATGCAGGTGTATTCTCCAAGTCCATTCTTTCCGCAGATGTTTCCTCCGAAGAAAACTTTAGAAACGGTAAGAGTGCTATGGCGTGGGTAGGTTCTCCTGCTGTAGGTAATGTACTTTACAACGATTTAAAGAAGGTTCCCGCAGCAAAGAATTGGGATGTCCGTTTCTATTCATTATACGAAAAGTACCAGAGAGCATACAACTATGTAAGCTATGGTACAGCAATTAGTGCTACATCTACCAACAAGGCAAATGCACTTAAGGTTTTAAATGCTGTACTTGAAAACAAAGACCTGTACTACCTTATTCAGTATGGTGAACAGGGCGTTCACTTCGATATTACCGATGCAGGTTATGAACCTCTTGAAGTTGCCGAAGAAAAAGTATATACTGCTCCCTGGGTAAGCATCAGAAATACAGAATTTGACTTTGCTACAAAGTATGACTATCCTTATGCAGTAGCACTTGAAGAGGAACTTGCAAACAAGACCGTAAACGATCCTCTTGTTAACTGCCCCATCCAGACAGGCGACACAGTAGATACACAGGCTATGGCAGTTCGACTTGATGATGTATACAAAGAGTACTCCATGCCCAGACTCTATGGTGCAGTAAGCAATGTTGATGAAGCTATTAAGAAGGAAAAAGAAGCTCTCAAAGTAGCAGGTATTGATAAGTACTTAAAGTTTGTACAGACACAGGTTGATACATATGTGAAGGAACATCCCGAAGCTATGGAACAGTTCCGTCAGAACAGAGAAGCAGTAAATGCATATCTTAAGGATAACCCCCACAAGACCAACCCCAAGGATTACAAATAATTTAACATAAAAATAAACCTCCCGGATGGGAGGTTTATTTTTTTGGGTTTATTGTCTTAATAACGTCTTAAAGTTCGATGTCTTCGGATGCTTCAACTTCCACTTCCGATGCTTTGGCTTCCTTTGCTTTGCGTGCTGCTCTCTTATCCATCATTTCATTGGTGAGCTTGGTTACCTTTGTAATAAGCTCGGGGATAAGGTCTATAAGCTTATCTGCTGTGGTTGTGGAGCCGTTTACGGAGAGAAGTCTTACATGGTCGGAATTTACTACCAGAAATGCCACAGGGTTAATAGATACTGTTCCGCCTGTAGCACCGCCAAAGAGGTTGCCGCCTGCCTTTGAGTCAGGGCGCTGGCTGAATTCGCTTCCGCCTGAACCAAATCCGAATGTAACCTTGGACACGGGTATGATAGTAGTGCCGTCGGGGGTTGTTACAGGGTTGCCAACTATTGTGTTGACATCTACGAGCTTTTTAATCTGCTCCATAGATTCACTTGTTAAGCCTTCGAGGGGATGTTTTTCCATAATATCGCCGCCTTTTTAATATTATTTACTTTCTTTGGGTAATTTTCTATATATCAAATACATTTTCCACAAAATGGAAAGCGCATTTATTAACCTTATGGATATCTTAAAATGTCCTTTTACTATAAGTCCGGGTTCCGTGTATACAGGTGCCACTTCAAAGAAGTGGTCTTTAAGAGTACCCAGGGAACTGGCAAGGGAAAGAATACTGTGCAAGAATGCCCATATTCCGGCAGCTGCCGGTGCGGTTTTGTCCGGGTCAGACAGACCGAACTTAATGTGGAAGTCTATGTCATTTATTATAAGACTTTTCTGCACAAAGGTTCTGTTTTTAGGGTATACCTCTTTTAGAATTTTAAGAACCTTCAGCCAGAACTTAAGCTTTTCTTCAAGGGATTTTTCTTTTATAAGCCATGTAAGGTCTATAAATCCCAATTTCAGCTTAAGGGTAGATGAGAATTTCTCTTCGGGATATTTATGATATTCATAATACACTTTTATTTTCGACAATAAAAGCCATATTACCGCCACAATCAATATGGCGAGTATAGTGTAGAGTACAGTCATACTATGACCTCCGGGTGGAGTCTAAGGGTTTATTCTTCGTCCAGGAGCATCCGGGTCTGTTGCTGAGGTTCCGGGTCGTGGTCTTTGTCCGGGTCTTCTATTTCAAAGTCAATCTTAATCTGGTCTTTGTTGAGCTCGTCTTCGCCTATGAGTATGGGTGCGCCGCTGAGCTCGGCATTGAGTCCTTCAAATGAGTATTCCTTGTCTACATCGGGAAGCTCTGTAAGGGAAGACAGATTAAATGACCTTAAAAATTCGTCTGTTGTACCAAAGAGTATGGGTCTTCCGGGGGCGTCAAGTCTGCCCATTTCTCTTACAAGGCCTGCCGCCACAAGATTATTTAAGGGACCGTCACTGTTTACTCCCCGGATAAACTCTATGGAGCTTCTTGTTACCGGTTGATTGTAGGCTACAACCGAGAGCACCTCAAGACCTGCATTGGTAAGGGCAGAGCGTCTTGCTTTTTCTTTAAGCTGATGAATGTAGTCGTAGTATTCTCTCTTGGTGCATAGCTGGTAGCTGTCTTCAAGGCGTATAAGGTGTATGCCTCTTTCGGAAGAAGAGTTGTAGTCGTTTGAGAGCTCTTCCAATAGTGTTTCCACTTCTTTCTCTTCCAATTCCATAACTTCGGCTATTCTTTTTACGGGTACTGCTTCGCCCATGGCAAAGAGTATTCCCTCAAGTATTGCTTTTGGTTTTCTATTCATTTAAATCACCGCTGATATTAGACAATATCTCCTCTGTATTTTCGCTTGCATTATCGCCCAGACGGATTATTATTTTTTCGTCTTCTTCGTAGGCGAGAATCTGATTGAGCTTCATAAGCTCCAGTATGGCAAGGAATATTGCCACAACCTCGTTTTTGTGTTTTGCATCTTCAAATATAGCCTCAAAGCGAAGCTTCTTGGTATTTCTCAGTTTATGTATGAGCTTGCCTGCTTTATCTCTTACGGATACAGGCTCTCTTCCCACGATACCTGTAAAGTTGGATTTGGGTGGGGGAGCTCTTCGCTGAGTTTTTTCAAGTACTGTCATAAAGGCATCGTAGAGCTTGTTTATATCTAAATTTTCAAACTTTTGCTCTACCTTGCGCTTTTCAATTTTTTCTTCTTCCTTAAAGAAACGGAAGGTGCCGTCAAACTGCATTGTGCGGAATCTTTCGGATATTATCTTCATACGGGCGCGTTCCTTAAGGGCTTCCGTAAGGCTTTGTGCAATCTCTTCGCTGTCGTCTTCTTCCTCGTCGTGCTTGGGCAGGAGTGCCTTGGACTTAATGTACAAGAGGTTTGATGCCACCAGAAGAAAATCCGCAGAAACCTCAAGGTTCATCTCTTCCATATTGTTTATGTACTCAATGTACTGGTCTGTAATGGCAATGAGAGATACCTTGCATATGTCCAGTTTATTCTTTTTTATAAGATTTTCCAGAAGCTCAAGGGGACCTTCGAAGCTTTCGGTTTTAAATATAAGCTCGTCCATTAAAAAATCAATCCTACAATTTTTGAAATTATAAAAAATACACCCTTAAACATTATATCAACAACCGGTTCGAGAACTCCGGTCAGAAGTAATGCCATAAGTATTAAAGATGAGTAACGTTCCAACTGATAGTAGCTTCGTCTCAATCCAAAGGGTAAAAGTTCCAAAAGTACCTTGGAGCCGTCAAGTGGAGGAATGGGTATTAAGTTAAAGCACATGAGACCTATATTGAGTATGAGACATTCCCATAAAACTTTACTCCAAAAATCGCCATAAATGATTATGTCGAAACGAGGCAATACTATAAATAAGGAATAGGATATAAGCGCCACCAGGAAATTCATAAGAGGCCCTGCAAGGCTAACCACTATTACCCCAAGTCTGCGATGTCTGAAATTGTATGGGTTTATGGGCACGGGCTTTGCCCAGCCAAATTTGCACAAAAACAGGCACAGTGTACCTATGGGGTCCAAGTGGTGAAGTGGGTTTAATGTAAGTCTTCCGCTGTATTTGGCGGTGTTGTCGCCCATTTTGTAGGCGGCAAAACCGTGAGCAAATTCATGCATGGAAAGGGCTATTATAAGCCCGGGTATGCTAAGCAACAATCCCGTAATAAAAGCCTTGGGATTACTAAATAAAGAAGTAAGCATCTATAATCTCCTTATTTAAATGACATCGTTTCTTATGATGTCTTCGTAGGTTTCCCTTTTTACCATTACTTTTGATTTGCCGTCTTTAGCCAGTACAATGGCAGGACGGGGCAGTCTGTTGTAGTTGGATGACATGGAGTAGTTGTATGCGCCTGTGGACATTACGGCGAGAATATCGCCTTCCTTTGCCTTGGGCAGGTGGGCATTCTTTATGATGATGTCACCGGATTCACAGCATTTGCCGCATACGGTAACAATCTCCTCGGGCTCATCGGTTGCACGGTTTGCCAGAATACCGTCGTACTCGGCTTCGTAGAGAATGTAACGAGGGTTGTCCGCCATTCCGCCGTCTACGGATACGTACTTACGTACATTCTTGATATCTTTAATATTGCCAATTGTGTAAAGGGTAATACCTGCATCACCCACAATTGAGCGACCCGGCTCCATAAGGATGTAAGGGAGTTTAATTTCCTCTTTGGTGCAGATGTCCTTAACCACTTTAGATACTGCCTTTATAAACTCTGGATATTCTATGGGTCTGTCTTCCTTAACATAGCTTATGCCAAATCCGCCGCCAAGGTCCAGAGTGGTAAGGGGCAGACCTATGTCCTTTATAAGCTTAATGTAGTAATTTGTCATAACCTCAGCTGCAAGCTTAAAGGGCTCCAGGTCAAATATCTGTGAGCCTATGTGGCAATGGATACCGACAACCTCTATATTTGCGAGAGTAAGGGCGTATTTTGCCACTTCGTCGGCTTCGCCGTTTTCTATGGAAAAACCAAACTTCGAGTCTATCTGACCTGTGCTTATAAACTCGTGAGTGTGAGCCTCCACACCGGGCTTTATACGGAACATAACCTTAATTATTTTGCCGTACTTTTCACCAAGGGAATTTAAGATATCCAATTCAAAGTGACTGTCACAGCATATTAAGCCCACATTTTCCTTTACTGCCATATCAAGCTCGTCATAGCTTTTGTTGTTACCGTGAAAGCATATGTTTTCGGGGTTAAAACCTGCCTTAAGGGCAGTATAAAGCTCTCCGCCGGATACCACATCAACACCGATGCCCTCCTCGGAGGCAATCTTGTACATACCTATTGCCGAAAGTGCCTTGCTGGCATACAGAGCCATGCCGCATCCGTAATAGGTGTCAATGGCATTTTTGTAGGCACGCATATTTGAGCGTATTTTCTCTTCATCCATTACATACAGGGGAGTGCCGTACTCTTTGGCAAGCTCCACGGTATCACAGCCGCCTGTTTCCAGGTGGTTCTTACTGTTTATTTTTAAATTTTTGAGTGCAAACATAGTGTACCTCCTTACATAGCTGCGGTAATGTGCACGCAAAATGAATACAACCATCCATTATATACAGAATAATTATAGCATTTTTTTAGGCGTATGTCAAATTTAAAATAAACATCTGTTTTTACAGAATTGAATAAAATAACGTCAAATACTGTAAAGTATTGTTTGACTTGTTACATAGAATATGTTAAAATTATCATATATGTGTATTTACGACTTTTATTAACGAAAGGAAAGATTGGTTTTTATGAGTATTACTAAGACAAAGTTCGGCACATTGCCTACCGGCGAGGATGTGTTTCTTTACTCTGTAGATAACCACAAGGGTCTTAAGGCAGAGTTTCTTGACTACGGCTGCATAATAAAAAGTCTTACCCTGTGCGGTACAAAAAACGGCGATGTGGATGTTTTGCTCGGCAGAGATACCCTGGAAAGCTATATGGTTAATAAGGGTTGCCACGGTATGACCGTAGGCAGATTTGCCAATAGAATAGAAAACGCGACTTTTGAAATAGACGGCGAGGTTTTTACCTGTGAAGCCAACGAAAACGAAAATATTCTTCATTCCGGCTGGGCAAATTTCGGCAGACGTCTCTGGAAGGGCAGCTTTGAAAGCGAAGATGCTGATTCCTTGTCCTTTGAATTCTTCAGCCCGGATGGTGAAAACGGCTTTCCGGGAGATTTAAATGCCATTGTAACCTTTACTCTGGAAGACAAAGCTTTGCGCATACACTATGAGGCTGTGGCAAATAAGGATACCATAATCAACTTTACAAATCACAGCTATTTCAATATGAACGGTCATAACTCGGGCACTATGCTCAACCACACATTAAAGCTTAATGCGGATTTTTATACACCCATAGGCGAGGGCGTAATCCCCACCGGCGAAATCTTAAGCGTAAAGGGTACACCCTTTGACTTTACAGATGGCAAGAAGGTGGGAGAGGACATATTCTCCGACTTTGAGCAGGTTAAAAAGGTTAATGGCTACGACCATAACTTTGTGCTCCGCGGTACCGGCTTAAGAGAAGTTGCATACCTTACCGGCGACAAGACCGGTATTACAATGACAACTATTACCGATAAGCCCGGTGTGCAGATTTACTCCGGTCAGGGAATATCCAATACCGATTCCTTTAAGGACGGCTCTACCTATGAAGCTTATCAGGGCATAGCTCTGGAAACCCAGATATTCCCCAACTGTACATCTTACTCTCACTTCCCCTCGGCTGTGGTTAAGTGCGGAGATAAGTATGACTACACAACTATTTACTCGTTTGATTGCGAATAAAGTATTCGCTCAAAATAAAAAAATTTAAAGGATGGTCAAGAAAATGAACAAAAGCAAAATCTTGAAGCTTGTTGCTGTTTTGATTATGCTTGTTGCAGTAGTTGTCCTTGCAACAACCGTTAAGAACAGCGGCACTACAACTTGCTCCGAATGTGGCGGAAGCGGTTATGTATGTCCTGATGACCCGGCTAATTGTATTCCCTGTTCGGGCACAGGTAAATTGATTAACTCTTGCGAGCCCTGCTCCAAATTGGATGAAGCATCCAAGGATTGTGCAGATTGTAAGGGTGAAGGTGTAATAGTTTCGGAATGTAAAGCCTGCGAAGGTAAACTCACATACGCAGAAATCACCTGCGGTGAGTGTGGCGGCGAAGGCAAAGTTGAAACATCTTCCCGTTATTTCGGAACGGTAGCGACTATTGCTCCTCCGATTATTGCAATTCTCCTTGCACTTATTACAAAGGAAGTATACAGCTCATTGTTTATAGGTGTATTGCTTGCGGCATTGTTCTCAACAGATTTCAATGTTGTAAACACAATAGATACCGTTATCAATGTAGGTCTTATTCCTTCGTTTGCAGGTAATGCAGGTATCTTTATCTTTCTTATTGTACTGGGCGTAATGGTTGCTCTTATCAATAAGGCAGGCGGAAGTGCGGCATTCGGTGCGTGGGCTAAGGTTCATGTTAAGTCTGCAGTAGGTGCACAGCTTGCTACATTTGTACTTGGTGTGCTTATATTCATAGACGACTACTTCAACTGTCTTACAGTAGGCAGCGTAATGCGTCCCGTAATCGACTCCAAGAAGGTTTCCAGATCCAAGTTTGCATACCTTATAGATGCTACAGCAGCACCTATTTGTATGATAGCTCCTGTATCCTCCTGGGCTGCAGCTGTTGCAGGCTACGCTCCCGAAGGTGAAGGTCTGGAACTCTTTATCCGTGCAATTCCCTACAACTTCTATTCTCTTATCACCTTTGTATTTATAATTGCTCTTGTGCTTATGAAGTTTGATTACGGTCCTATGGTTAAGCAGAATAAGCTCGCTCTTCAGGGCGCTGAAGAAACGGTTGACAACGATACAGACGATACACCCAATGTAAAGGGTAAGGTTATAGATTTACTTTTCCCGGTATTGGTACTCATAGTTTCCTGCGTACTTTCTCTCCTCTATGTAGGCGGATTCTGGGCAGGTTCAGACTTTATAACCGCATTTGGTGATACAGATGCTACAGTAGGTCTTCCTATGGGTGCTCTTATAGCTTTGGTTATTACTATTATCTACTATGCTTTAAGAGGCATAGTTTCCTTCAAGGAATCTATGGAAAGAGTTCCCTCCGGCTTCAATGCAATGGTACCGGCAATTCTTATCCTCTTCTTTGCTACAGCACTTAAGAACGTAGCAAACGATGTACTCGGTATCGGTGTATTCGTAGACGCAGCTATGACAAACGCTGCTCCCGGACTTGCAAACTTCCTGCCTGCAGTTATCTTCCTGGTGGCATGTGTGCTTGCATTCTCCACAGGTACATCATGGGGTACCTTCGGTATTCTTATTCCTATAGTTACCCTTATATTTGAGCCCGGCTCAGACCTTCTTATCATTGGTATGTCTGCTTGTCTTGCAGGTGCGGTTTGCGGTGACCACTGCTCACCTATTTCTGATACCACAATTATGTCCTCTGCAGGTGCAAGATGTAACCACTTGAACCACGTTTCCACACAGCTTCCCTATGCAATTACCGTTGCAGTTATATCCTTCCTCGGATACTTAATGGTAGGCTTCGAAGCTTTAAGAAGCTGGTTTGTAGTATTCCCCATACTTGTAGTAATTACCATTGCTGCACTCATTATCATTAAGAAAGTTACAGCTTCCAAGAATGCTTAAATATGTGTTCCTTTAAGGAAAGGTGTTTCCGGATATGAAAAAAATGGTTTTTATCATCAATCCCTTTTCGGGTAAAGTAAAGATTAAGCCGGTACTTTTAGATGTGCTTCGTATATTTAACGAAGCAGGCTACGTTGTACAGGTTCAGACAACTTTATATCGCGGTCACGCTACCGAAATCGCCGAGAATGTGCCCGATGATACGGATATTATTGTGGCAAGCGGCGGTGACGGAACATTAAATGAAGTAATAACTGGTTTGCTGAAATCCGGCAAAAATATTCCTGTGGGGTATATCCCCACAGGAAGTACCAACGATTTTGCCAAAACACTGGAGCTTCCTACCGACTGCAAGACCGCGGCAAAGGCAATTGTGGACGGATACCATTACTCAATAGATGTGGGTAACTTCAATAACGAAAGGTATTTTTCCTATATTGCATCCTTTGGAGTGTTTACGGCTGTATCCTACAATACATCTCAGAACTTCAAAAATATATTCGGACATCTGGCATATGTTTTTGAAGGGGTAAAGGATATTACCAAAATAGTATCTTACCACGTTAAAACCGTTGTTGACGGTGCCCGGCTTGAGGGTGACTATATCTTCGGAAGTGTTACCAACACCACCTCTGTGGGCGGTATTGTAAAGCTTAATTCAGACTTGGTAAAAATGAATGACGGACTTTTTGAAATGGTACTTGTAAAGACACCCAAGAACATTAACGATTTTACTCATATTATCAACGGACTTACAACCTCAAATTTTGAGGGAGATTCCTTTGAGTTTGTTAAAGGTAAGCACGTGGAAATGATCTTTGATGGTGATATGGACTGGTCCATTGACGGCGAACACGCAAAAACCGGTTCTGTAGTGGAAATATCCAACATACAGACTGCAGTATCAATTGTAAAGTAGGTAAAACAGTATGCATAGCAGTAAAGAATATTTCAACAATCTTTTAAAGCTTCTGGCGGATAAAGCCAGAGAAAAGGAATATATCGACGAAGAGCTCATTATGATTCCCGAGCTTTCCGAGGTAGGGCTTAAATACTCTATGGAGTGGCTTAAGAATGAGGAATTCAAAGCCACTTTCAAGGGCAACACCACAGGCTACTATCTTGGGCTTTGCTCCAACGCTATAGGCGGAGGTATGCTCTATGCAAACGCATGGGCAGATAACATAAAGGAGTTCAATCTTTTAAGGTACGATGAAATATATGACGGAAGCGTATGGGAGAATATTTTTATTCTTGCCGAGGCTTCCTCCGATGCAGATAAGACCAATTTCAGAGAACTTATAATTTATCTCTTTGAAGCATGGGTCAAAAGCGTATATGAGTATCTTCAGCTTGATAATGCAGGTGAGTACCTCATAGAGTCCCTAAGGGCATTTTTCCTCATTGGTGCAGGCATTAAGTTATGTATATTGGGTTATTGATATGAAAACAAAAGATATGACAAAAGGGCACTCCGGTGCCCTTTTATTTAAATTTGCTCTGCCTCTTATGGCAGGCAACGTATTTCAGGAATTATATACTATTACCGATACTGCCATTGTAGGGCAGTTTTTAGGTGTAAATGCCCTTGCGGCAGTAGGAGCAGGTGCATGGGTTACATGGATGCTCCTGTCGGCAATTCAGGGCTTTACTCAGGGCTTTTCTGTGCCTGTAGCGCAGGAATTCGGTGCGGATAATGTGGATGCCATACGAAAGAACATGGCTAATTCTGCTATACTTTCGGCCGTGATATCTGTAATACTTGCATTGGGAGGTCAGCTTATATTAAGACCTCTGCTTTTGCTTTTAAATACTCCCTCGGAGATAATGGATGAGGCACTTTTGTATATGCGCATATACTATCTTGGCGCCCCGGCAATAGTTGCCTATAACTATGCTGCCTGCCACTTAAGAGCCCTTGGCAACAGCAGTGCACCGTTAAAGGCTATGATTATAGCTTCGGTCACCAATGTGGTTTTGGATATTCTCTTTGTATGGCCCTTTGGCTGGGGCATTGCAGGGGCTGTTATAGCAACAGTTATTGCTCAGGTTGTGGCTGCGCTTTATTCTCTTGTATGTCTTATGAGGATAGATGTGGTATCCTTTGACAGACAGTATTTTAAGGTGAAAATTGCTCTTGTAAAAAGACTTTTGTACCTTGGTGTACCTATGCTGCTTCAAAATGTTATTATCTCTCTCGGAGGTCTTGTGGTGCAGTTTGTTACCAATGGCTTTGGTCTTGTGTTTGTAGCAGGTTTTACTGCTACGGGAAGACTCTACAGTCTGCTTGAAACTGCCGGCATTTCCTATGGATATGCCGTTACTACCTATGTGGGACAAAATCTCGGTGCGGGAAATATAAAGCGCATTTCTCTTGGTGTAAGGTGGGGCAATATAATAGGCATTACAACTTCTGTTATAATAGGCGTATGTCTTATTTTCTTTGGCGAAAATGTGCTTTCGCTGTTTATTGAATCCGGCTCCGACTTATATGAGGCTACAATGCATATAGCTTACGGATACCTCAGGGTAATGTGTATCTTCCTGCCGATACTCTATATACTTCATGTTTACCGCTCGGCAATAAGCGGTCTGGGTAACGGCACAGTGCCTATGTTTTCGGGAGTTGCAGAGCTTGTAATGCGTGTGGGCGCAGCAATTTTACTCCCCAAAATGTTTGGCAGGATGTATCTTTTCTATGCTGAACCCATAGCATGGTTTGGAGCTACAGTTGTACTTGTTGTGGGTTATTATGTCCTTTTTGGGAAAGTTAAGAAGAAAAAAACACAATAAAAATAAATGGTAAAAACATCTTGCAATGTGTAAAGGAATGTGTTATAATAATTGGGTAGTTAAATAAACGCCGGTGTGATGGAATTGGCAGACGTGCGAGACTCAAAATCTCGTGGTGGCAACACCGTGTCGGTTCGACCCCGACCACCGGCACCAGAAAAAACGGCTTGTTTTGACAAGTCGTTTTTTCAATGAAATTTGCCTGTGGCAAATGAAATACGCTACGCGTATGAAATATTGCTACGCAATATGAAATATGCCTTTGCAATCATGATATTAATCTTGTCTTATATTAATAGTAATATAAAAAATCCCCACACGGCATTTTATTATGCAGAGTGGGGATTTTGTTGTAAAGTGAGTTTACTATTACTTTAAGGAAGCTTTCTTGTCGCCCTTGAGCATTGCCCAGATGGAACCGGAAATAAATACTGAAGAGTAAGTACCTGCTATGATACCTACAATAAGGGGAAGAGCAAATTCCTTAATGGAGTCTACACCTATAATGTAGAGAACTACAAGTGTAAAGAGTGTTGTTAAGGAGGTATTTACAGAACGTGCAAAGGTCTGCTTTATACTCCTGTTAACAACGCCAAAGAAGGTTTCGTTCTTGGAAGCCTGTCTGGAGTTTTCTCTTATTCTGTCGAAGATAACGATTGTAGCGTTGATGGAGTAACCCAGAATTGTAAGGATAGCAGCTATAAAGGATGTATTTACGGGGATGCGGAATATTGCATAGAATGCTATCATAATAAGAAGGTCGTGGATAAGAGCAATAACTGCTGCAATACCGGAGAGCACTTCAAATCTGAATGTGATGTAGAGGAGCATGAGGAGTGCTGCAATAGCAATGGAAGCTGCTGCACTTGTCCAGAGCTCATTACCAATAGAGGGGCTGATGCTGTCTACACTGGAGATTTTAGCATCTTTAAAGTCCTGAGGAATCTTATTTTCCACAGCTGTTTTCTGTGCATCTTTCAGGAACTTTGTTTTTACAAGTACGCCATCTTCAGTCTTCTGTACTGTGGAAACGTCCACACCCTCGATGGATTCTAAGGACTTGGTGATTTTGGCTTCATCGTATTCTATGCCGGAAATGATGATTTCTGTACCGCCGGCAAAGTCGATATCAAGGTTAAAACCGCCGTTTATAAAGTAGCAAGCAACACCTGTTGCAATAATTACCAAAGAAATGATAATGAAAATAAATCTTTTTTCTACTATGTTATTAAGCATTTTTACTTACCTCCTTATATGCGCAGTAGAGCTTGGGGTTCTTAAGGTTGAAGCCCATAAGCTGACGGAGTAAGAATCTTGTAAGAGTAATAGCAGTAAACATACTTACTAATGTACCTACAAAGAGTGTAATTGCAAAGCTCTGGATTGTACCTGTACCAAAGAAGTAAAGTACACCTGCTGCAATGATTGTAGTAATGTTGGAGTCAATGATTGCTGTGAATGCTCTGTGGAAGCCTGCATCTACGGCAGCTCTTATGGTCTTGCCGTTGGAGAGTTCCTCCTTGATTCTTTCAAATATAATTACGTTAGCATCAACTGCAGTACCTATTGTAAGGATAACGCCGGCAATACCGGGAAGTGTAAGGTTAATACCGAATCCACCAAGGATAAGGCAAACTACGGAGATGTAGCCTACGAGAGAAATGCAGGATACAAAACCGCACATTCTGTAACGGATAATCATAAAGAGCATTACAAGAATCATACCGATAAGTGCTGCCCAGAGGGAGTTGGAGAGAGCCTTTTCACCAAGTGTAGCACCTATTGTTCTGCTTTCTGCAAGCTTAAGGGAGAAGGGGAGCTTACCACCCTGAATCTGGCTGGCGAGAGTGCCGGCAGTTTCTTCGGTGAAGTCGCCTTCAATAAAGCATTCGCCACCTGTAATAGGTGTGCTTACTCTGGGGGAGGAAACTACAGCATCGTCAAGAACGATAGCTATAATGTTGCTTCCTTCGGGAAGAGCGCTTATGGTTGTTGTAGCTTCTTCAAACTTCTTAGCACCTTCGTCGGTGAGCTTAAGGGTTACGATGTTTGCGTTAACGCCACTGCCGTTGGGAGCCCATTCAGCTTTAGCTTCCTTAACGTCGTCACCTTCGAGTACCACGTTGCCCTGGTAGTCTACGAAGCTGAGCTTTGCAGTCTTACCGAGGAGCTCTTCGGCACCCTTAATGTCTTTACCGGGGATTTCTACTTTGATTCTGCCTTCACCGTGCTTGGAAACTATAGCTTCGGTATAGCCCTGAGCGCTAAGTCTGGTACGGAGAACTTCCTGTGCAGCTTCCATGTCTTCTTCTGTTACATCTTTGGCATCGTCACCGGGCTCGAATACCAATTCGGAACCGCCTGCGAGGTCAATGCCTCTCTTAATACCGTGTTCTTCATCAAGAACATTGTGAATCTTAAAGTTGCCTATCTGAAGGCCAAATGCGGCAATATATGCCAGCAGAGCAATAATAACAATTACTATTGCAAATTTTCCTATGCTTTTTGAACTCATAAAAAAATCTTCCTTTCTTAAATTTGTTTTTATATTTAAATATTATTAAATATCTTTGGTATCAAATTCTCATATGATAGGTTGTGAATTTCTTGCCGTTATATGAATTTTGAATTTCTAAAGCCGGGCTTTCGTAAGAATCCGGAGAACTTATGGCAATATTGCCCGATTTATACAGCTTGTACTCATTTTGCTCATCGGTTACAGGCTCCTTATTTCTTATCCAGGTGTGGGTAAGTGCTTTGGGACTTGCCACCAACGACTGGGACCGAACATTGGAGAAAAACACATTTGGATACACGGCAACAAACCGTGAGTAGCTTCCGCTGCCTTTGGCACAATGCACCGATATGATGCACAATGCCTGAAAGAGCGTAAGAACACACAGCGCTATTGCAGTTAATATGCAAATTGTTCTTCTTGTCTTTGTCATAAGTAAGTTACCTGCCAATGTATTTTAATTGGTTTTGTTATCTGTAAGTTCCATTTCAAAGGGAATTGCGGAAGCTCTTATCATAGTTGCAAGTAACTTTGCCTCGCTTTCGCTAAAGTTTCCTTCTATAATGCACTCACCGTTTTCTACGGCACCGTAAACTTCGGGGGAAGCTACGGTTATCTTGTCAAGATTAATGTATATACGGTTGTCTGCTTCCCGGGTACTTATTTCCCCGGTAGCCTGTCCGAATTTTAAAGAGCCTTCGTCGGTAAAGCTAATTGTGACCTTATATCCTTTGGAGTCCTCTGTAAGTTTACCGAGCTCTGTATTTGCGTCTTTAATGTGAGAGGCGTTCACAAGCACATTTCCGCTTGCATCGGTTATTTCTGTAACCGGCCTTTGCGCAAGGCTTTCCGCTTGGGGAAACTCCCGTATATCCGGAATTTCCACCAGGAGGCTTTTGCCTCTGTTTATTACTATGGCATCGGTATATCCTTTTCCCCTTAGCCTCGAAACAATAAGTTCCGAATATACTTCCATGTCTTTTTCAGTTACCGAAGTACCGTCTTTGGGGGAGTAGGTGAGGATGATACCTTTAAACTTCGCAGTTTCTTCATCATTTTGTATCAAGGAAGCATCATCCTTAATACAGCTTGTTGCCACAAGTATAATTGCGACAGTAAGCAGTATAATTGCAATTATTGAAGTCAGTGTCTGATTTCTTTTGCCGGAGGAATTATCATTCATAGGCTTTCCTCTTATTCTTCGGAGGATTTAATGCTTTCGATTTCAAACCAATAGGGGAGCAAACCTCCGCGCATCTGATTCACAAATTTTTTTGCATCCTCCCGAGTAAAATCACCAAGTATACGACATTCAGCGTTTTCAATGGGGAAACTAACATATGGAGCCGATATAAATGCATCGTCAATCGCTATTTTTATGATATTATTTCCATGAGGAAGTGCGGATATTCTTGTGGTTTCTTCTTTCAGCACAGCAGCACCTTCGGTGGTAAACAATATGTCTATGCCATATTCTGTGCCGTGTCCCATATTTACTTCTGCAAATTTAACATCGGATATGTGGCTTGCATCGATTATGATGTTGTCTTCGTAGTCGGTAAAGGTAATGGTTGAAGCAGATGTAAGCAGGGTTTGAATATACTCAGATACTTCTACGGGCAATGTAACTTCTATTTTGTTGTGGGCTACAGCCACTTCAGATTCAGTATACCCTGCAGAATCAAGCCTTGTGCGCATAGCTTCCGCAGCTGCTTCCATATCTTTGTCGGAAATATCTGTTGTGTCCGAGGAGGGTGTAAGCACCACTACGTATTTGCCGGCTTTAGTTGTGATTTCGGTATGGTCGTGATTGCTTGACAGACCACCCGCAGTAAGGGAAATTACAAGGCAAACAGCTGTGAGAATATGCTTCATAAACCGTCACTCCGTGTTTTAATAGTTCCTTTGTGATTTACTTCCGAAATTTACTCCCGCAATGCCTCCTGCAGCAGCTATAAGCATGGTAACAATAAATGTTAAAGCTACAGATTGATTTGGAACATAACTTCCGAATACCGCAAGTCCGGTAATAAGACGGACTATTGCATACAGAAGCCCTGCTATGATGCCGTGGAGCCATCCTTTGGACCTAACCCTTACCGAGGACATAAATCCCGATAAAAATATGCTTAGAATACTTATTACGATAATTGCAGGTTTAAGGTAGCTGTCGGGCATAGGGGTGTAGGTGTACACCGCCGCCAGCACAATAAACGCCGGTATCAGGATTATGTAGGAAAAAACCACACCTTTTATCACTGATTTTATGCTGTAAAAAGGGGTTAACCCTCCGTTTTGGCGGGGGTTAGTGTCTGCTTTAATCATAAATCCACCTCCGATTATTACAAGAATATTCGGAGGTGAAAAATATTATACCATTAGTATTCAGATAAACAATATACTATTATTTGTCTTCTGCTTCAGTATTTGTTTCCTGAGCCTTTTCTTCAACCTGTGGGATGGGATTACCTTCATCATAGTTGTCGTCCGGATCGGGAGCAGCCTTAAGAACTTCGCTTATGGCACTCTTCTTCATACGGAGATGGCTCTTTTCGTTGCCTCTGCCGCTTTCGATGAGAAGCTCATCATCTTTAACGGAAACAATTTTACCTACAATGCCGCCTATAGTAAGGATTACATCGCCCTTTGTAAGCTGGGAGAGCATTTCCTTCATAAGTTTTTCACGTTTTTTCTGAGGTCTTATTATCATAAAATACATTACTGCAAATAAAACCACCATCATTATTATGCCGCCGTAAGGACCCATAATTACTACCTCCTGAAAAATTAAATAATATAGATAATATTATATACCATATAATGTAAAAAATCAAGCAAAATATATCATTTCGCCTGATTTTTACAAATTGTTTACACTCTTTTTGAATAAGCCTTAAGCTTCTCTTCTTTAAATTCCTTGTATCTGCCTTCTTCTATGGCTTTGCGGATGTTTTCCATAAGTCTGTTGTAGAAGAAAAGGTTATGCAGAACACAAAGACGCATTGCCAGCATTTCCTTGGCTTTAAACAGATGTCTTATATATGCCCTTGAGTAATTTCTGCAGGCAGGGCAATCGCAACCCAGCTCTATTGGGAGGGGGTCTTTTTCAAATTTTTCGTTTTTAAGGTTCATATAGCCGAATTCCGTAAACAGGTTGCAATGTCTTGCGTTACGGCTCGGCATTACGCAGTCGAAGAAGTCAATGCCTCTGTCTACCGCTTCCAGTATATTCTGGGGAGTGCCTACACCCATAAGGTATCGTGGCTTGTTTTCCGGAGCGTGGGGAAGGGTTACATCCAGTATGTGGTACATTTCCTCTGTGGTTTCTCCCACTGCAAGTCCGCCTATGGCGTAGCCGTCAAGGTCGAGCTTTGCAATTTCCTTCATATTTTCTATTCTCAGGTCGTCGAAGGTGGCACCCTGATTTATGCCAAATAGCATCTGTTTGGGGTTTACCGTGTCGGGCAGGGCGTTAAGGCGTGCCATTTCCGCTTTGCAACGCTCCAGCCAGCGGATGGTTCTTTCGTGGCTTTGTTTTGCGTATTTGTACTCTGCGGGAAGAGCCACACATTCGTCAAATGCCATAGCAATGGTGGAGCCTAAGTTGGATTGTATCTGCATACTTTCCTCAGGACCCATAAAAATTTTCTTGCCGTCTATGTGGGAGTTAAAGTATACGCCCTCTTCTTTGATTTTGCGGAGCTTTGCCAGAGAGAATACCTGAAATCCGCCGCTGTCTGTAAGAATGGGTCTGTCCCAGTTCATAAATTTGTGCAGACCGCCCATTTCCTTTATTATCTTGTCGCCGGGGCGTACATGCAGGTGATAGGTGTTGGATAGCTCCACCTGACAGCCTATTTCCTTTAAATCCATGGACGAAACAGCACCTTTAATTGCGCCGAGTGTACCTACATTCATAAACACCGGTGTCTGCACCGTGCCGTGTACAGTTTTAAATTCGCCTCGCCTTGTAAGACCGTCTTGTTTTATAAGCTTAAACATAATTTATTACCTGTTCTTTCTTCAAAAATGAAGCCTTTCGCCAAAGTAAAAAGCTACCACACTTCTTCACTATTCCTTATTACCTATTCCCTGTTCATTTGCTTTCAGCAAATGAACATCGCGTCTCCGAAACTGAAAAATCTGTATTTTTCCTTTACAGCTTCTTTGTAAGCGTTCATCATAATTTCCTTTGAAGAAAACGCACTTACCAACATAAGTAAAGTAGATTCCGGCAGGTGGAAGTTTGTAATGAGTGCGTCAGGGCATTTCAGCTTGTATGGGGGATATATAAATATATCAGTCCAGCCGGTGGCTTCTTTTACATATCCGTTTTCATCGGCTACAGTTTCCAGCACTCTTGTGGAGGTGGTACCTACTGAAATTATTCTTCCGCCGTTTTTCTTTGTGGTATTTATAAGCTCTGCAGTTTCTTTGTCTATTATGTAAAATTCAGAGTGCATTTTGTGGTTTTCCACATCGTCAACTTTTACCGGACGAAAGGTTCCAAGACCTACGTGGAGGGTTACATAGGCAATTTTAACGCCTTTTTCCTGGAGTGCCGACATAAGCTCTTTTGTAAAGTGAAGCCCTGCGGTAGGAGCGGCGGCACTTCCGTTGTGTTTTGAATACACGGTCTGGTATCTTTCTTTATCCTCCAGCTTACAGGTAATGTAAGGCGGAAGGGGCATTTCTCCCAGTTTATCCAGCACTTCTTCCCATATGCCTTCGTAGTGGAATTCCACCAGACGGTTTCCGTCGTTTACGGTGTCAAGAATTTCTGCTGTGAGAAGTCCGTCACCAAATATGAATCTTGCACCCGGTCTGGCTTTTTTTCCGGGCTTAAGAATTACTTCCCAGATGTTTCCCTCTTTTCGGTTCAACAGCAAAAATTCTATTTTACCTCCGGTTCCTTCTTTAACTCCGTAAAGTCTGGCAGGCAAAACTCTTGTGTTGTTAACCACAAGGCAGTCACCGGGATTTATTTTTTGCAGTATGTCCGTAAATACACCGTGTTCAAGTTCTCCGGTGTTTTTGTCCACAGACAAAAGTCTTGATGAAGAACGGTCGGTAAGAGGTGTCTGAGCAATAAGCTCCTGAGGTAAATCGTAGTAAAAATCGCTGGTTTTCAATGTATATTATTCCTTTCGGTAGTGCTTTTATCAATATAAGGTGTCTATGTATGTACCGGGGTAGTAGTGAGCGAGAATTTCCTCGTAGGTAAAGCCTTCGTTTGCCATACCCATAGCACCGTATTGGCTCATTCCTACGCCGTGTCCCCATCCTCCGCCGGAGAATGTGTAGCCGGTTACATCACCGCCTACGTAGGGTTCGGGGCCATAGGGAGTCTGCATACAGAATCCGGAGTTCAGAGCTTTTATTTTGCCGGTGGAGTCAATTATGCTGTAACCGGAGAGCTTTTTGGTTCCCGTTTCCGTTATGGCATACAGCTCTCTTCCTCCTGTGGATGCAGGTATAAGGGTAAACTTCTGACTTATTACTCCGTAGGATACAAATGGTGCATATGCACTGCCTCTTGTAAGGGTTTTGGTGCCTGAGGTTCCCTTTACCGTAAGTTCACAGATTCTGCCGGTTTCGTCATTTACGGCAGAAAGCTCGGTTACTGTTCCCACATCAATATTACTTGCCTTAAGGGCAGTTTCTATTTCATTTAAGGTGAGGGTTGCACTCCAGGAGTGCCTTGGTGAACCTTCGGGTTCGTAGGGGTCGGGTACACCGCTTAGGTATTCTATGGAGCTTCCCCACACATTTTTTACATTTGCCGTGTGACCTCCGCTCGAGGAGAAAAACAGAGATTCTATGGGCTTGTCTTCATACATTACTACTTCACCCATAGTGTCGTCAACCGCCTTGGTGGTTGAGTCCTTTTCGCTTGCTACACCGCCATACACCTGACAGTTGGTGGTGGCGCATACATTAAAGCCGTAGCTTTCGTGCTTGTTGTAGTTGGATACAGCAAAGCCTCTTGCGCATACTGCCTGTGCTTTAAGGGCATCAGAATCCCATGAGGATGATACTTCATTGGGTACTACCCCGTAGAGGTATTCTTCCAGAGTAACAAGGTTTATTATGTACATAGAGCCTGCGCTTACATTGGTAAGAAGCACCGAGCCGCGGTACTCTTTGTCGTTTATTGTAATATTTCCCTCTAAAGGCACAATTGAAATGTTACCGTTTTCGCCGGTAAAGGTCTGAACCTCGTTTATTATCACCTGATTTTGACCTGTGGCACGGAAGGTAAGCTCGGTAAGGGCAAGCTGACCCAACTCAATATGTGATGTGCCGTCGTGGTAGCCGTAGCTTATGCCGGTGTCTACTTTAATGCTGACAGTGCTTTTGGCGGTGGAGGCGTAGTAAAGACCCACCTTTATGGTGTCGTATTCTGACGCATTTACGCTTACACAGCAACAAATGAATAAACTCAGCATAATTATTATGAGCAGAAGTAATTTTTTCAATATAGCATCTCCTTTACGAAAAGAGGTTAATTGCACAAATTCGCATTATATATTATAATATTACGCAATCAATTAGTCAAGTTTTTCACGTAATCGTCAATAAAAGGTATTGTAAATGTAACATAAGTTGGTGGTATTTTTTGCTTAAAACCCATTGACTTGCAGACCTAAAAGTGGTATACTGTTGTAAGTTAGATAGAGGTGCACTTTTTATAAGTACTGCAGGCCAGGAGTTCGGGCTCCGTAGCTTGTGCGGAAAGGCAAAAGTGCCGAAGAGGTTTTGTCCCCGAAGGCAGGGTTTCTGGTTCCGGCGTTAAGAGCGCCGTGACTGTCGCATATTATGTGTTATATTGCGGAGAGCTTCTTGTAATATGGTGTTTTCTCCCGATGTGTATAGCATTTGCGGAGGGCTATCTGTACTCGTTATCTTGTGTGTGCAGTCGGCTCTCGTATAAGCCGGCTTTTATTGTGTCCGGATTTAAATTTGTATACAATGTGAAAGGATGATATATTATGAAAAAGTATAATGTTGCCGTAGTAGGCGCTACAGGCATGGTAGGAAGAACCTTCCTTAAAGTTCTTGAGGAAATTAACCTTCCCGTAGAGAACTATTACCTTATGGCTTCTGCACGTTCTGCAGGTTCCACGGTAGAGTTTATGGGTAAGGAGTATGTTATTGAAGAGCTTACAGAAAACTCCTTTGATAAGGACATAGACATTGCTCTCTTCTCCGCAGGCGGTTCCACCAGTGAGAAGTTTGCTCCCATAGCAGCTTCCAAGGGCGTAGTTGTTATAGATAACTCCAGCGCATGGAGAATGAACCCCGAGGTACCCCTCGTAGTTCCCGAGGTTAACCCCGAAGACATTATGAAGAACAAAGGCATCATAGCAAACCCCAACTGTTCCACAATTCAGGCTATGGTAGCACTTAAGCCTCTCCACGATAAGTACAACATCAAGAGAATAATCTATTCTACATATCAGGCAGTATCCGGTGCAGGTATGGGCGGCTGGAATGACCTTGAAAACGGTCTTAAGGGCGAAGCTCCCAAGAAGTTCCCCCATCCCATTGCAAACAACTGTATACCTCACATCGACGTATTTCTCCCCAATGGTTACACCAAGGAAGAAATGAAGATGGTAGATGAAACCAAAAAGATTCTTGGCGACAGCAGCCTTAAGATTACAGCAACTACTGTAAGAGTTCCCGTATTTAACGGTCACTCCGAATCCATAAACCTTGAGTTTGAAAAGCAGTTTGACTTAGACGAACTCAAAGAAGTACTTAAGAATGCCCCCGGCATTGTAGTGCAGGATGACCCCGAAAACAACGTGTATCCTCTTGCTATTAACGCTACAGGTACTAACGAAACATATGTTGGCAGAATCCGCCGCGATGAAAGCGTTGAAAGCGGTGTTAATCTCTGGGTTGTTGCAGATAACATCAGAAAGGGCGCTGCTGCAAACGCAGTACAGATTGCCCAGAAGCTTATTTCTTATTGGGAAAATAATTAATGGAGGAAAAGTCCTATGAAACCTATTGTTTTTACAGGCGCAGCAGTTGCAATTATCACTCCCTTCAAGGCAGACGGCACAGTTGATTTTGAGTGCTTCGGCAAAATAATCGAAGATCAGATTGCGGGTAATACCGATGCCATAGTTGTATGCGGTACCACAGGTGAATCTGCGGCAATGCCCGACGAAGAGCATCTTGAAGTTATCGACTACTGTGTGAAGAAGGTAGCAGGCAGAGTACCCGTAATTGCAGGTACCGGCTCCAATGATACCAAACACGGTATTGAGCTCAGCAAGAAAGCAGAAGCTCTTGGGGTAGATGCACTTTTACTTGTAACACCTTACTACAACAAAACCACCCAGAGAGGTCTTATAAAACACTACACAATGATAGCGAATGCTGTAAAGCTTCCGATTATTCTCTACAATGTGCCTTCCAGAACAGGGCTCAATATTACTCCCGAAACTGCAAAAGAGCTTTCCAAGGTGGAAAACATAGTAGGCATTAAGGAAGCAAGCGGCAATATTTCTCAGGTTGCCAAAATTGCTCAGCTTTGCGGTGACGAGCTTACAATCTACTCCGGTAACGACGACCAGATAGTACCCCTTCTTTCCCTTGGCGGTAAGGGCGTTATCTCTGTTCTTTCCAATGTGGCTCCAAAGCAGACCCACGATATGGTTGCAAGCTACCTTGCAGGCGATACCGAAACCGCTTTAAAGCTTCAGCTTGAAGCTCTCGACCTTGTGGATGCGCTCTTTATAGAGGTTAATCCCATTCCTGTTAAGACAGCTATGAATATGATGGGCTACAACGCAGGAGATTTAAGAATGCCTCTTTGCGAAATGAGCGAAGCAAATAAGGAAGTATTAAGAAAAGCAATGGTTAATTACGGATTGCTTAAATAAACCGATTATATGGGTGCAGTAAAATGAATAAACTCATTTTGCTGTACCCTTTAATACTATTTTGGAGGAAAAACATATGACAAATATTATCTTATCCGGCTGTAACGGCAAGATGGGGCAGGTTATTTCCCGTCTTGCAGCTGATATGGAAGATGTAAATATTGCTTTCGGCTACGATATCAATACTGAAAAGAAGTGGAACTATGAGGTTTATTCCGACTTTGCCGATGCACCCTGCAGGGGCGACGTGGTTATAGATTTCTCTCACCCTGCATCCTTCAACGGTATAGTTAAGTACTGCAGAGAAACCAAAACTCCCCTGGTAATGGCTACTACCGGGTTAAGCAGTGAGCAAATTCAAGTTCTTGGTGACCTTTCCAATGAGATAGCCGTATTTAAAACAGCAAATATGTCCCTTGGTGTAAACTTAATTGTTAATCTCGTTAAGAAAGCTGCACAGATTCTTGAAGATAATTTTGATATAGAAATAATCGAGAAGCACCACAATCAGAAGATAGATGCCCCCAGCGGTACTGCCCTTATGATAGCAGATGAAATTTCTTCAGTTCTGTCAGAAACACCTGAATATGTATATGACAGACACTCTGTACGTAAAAAGAGAAGCAAAAAGGAAATCGGCATACACGCAGTACGCGGCGGTACAATAGTTGGCGAACATGAGGTTATATTTGCCGGCAATGACGAAATTATAGAGATTAAACATACTGCAATGAGCAAGGAAGTATTTGCTGTTGGAAGCATTAAGGCGGCAATTTACATTAAAGATAAACTCCCCGGAATGTACGATATGAAAGCCATGCTCAACTAAAAAGGAGACATAACTATGATTCAATTTGATGCTTTGCAGAGCTATACTCCGGGAACATGGGACCGTAATCTCAACTTGAACATTTACAGGTACATAGAGCATATGTCAGAGGAGTTTTTCAGAAAGGGCGACACCATAAGAGATGTCGTAGCCGATAAAGAAGAGTTTCTTAAGTATCAGCAGAATATGAAGGAGGTTTTCCTAAGTAGTATAGGCGAGATACCATACGACAACTCGTTGCCTCTTAATGCGGTTACTGTAGGTGTTGTAGAAGAGGACGACCTCACCATAGAAAAGGTTGTGTTCAATTCCCGACCGGGAGTGTATGTAACGGCTAATTTCTATCTGCCCAAAAAGCGTAAGGATAAATGCCCCGGTGTTCTTTTTCAGCCCGGTCACGCCCAAAACGGTAAGTTCAGCGAGGATTATCAAAAGGTTGCAAGGCTTATTGCAAGAGGGGGAAGTGCAGTTCTTCTCATAGACCCCACAGGTCAGGGAGAAAGAAGCAACTACACCGAACCCGGATTTAGTGAACCTCTGATTTCCAGAGCTGTTATGGATCATCAGACCTTCGGTGCACAGATGTTTTTAACCCAGGGAAGCCCAACAAAATACTTTGTGGCAGATGCCATGCGCGCCATAGACTATTTGCAATCCAGACCCGAAATAGATTCCGACAAAATAGGAGCTACCGGTTCTTCCGGAGGAGGCACACAGACCTGTGTAATATCTTTAATAGACGATCGTATAAAGGCTGCAGCTCCGGGAACCTTTGTGTCCACCCGCAGAGATATATTCCATCAGGGAGGTGCACAGGATTCCGAACAGATATGGCAGGGAATCACAAACAATGGTTTTGACCATCAAGAGCTTGTGGCATGTTTTTGTCCCAAACCCTACCTTATACTTGCGGTAAAGAGTGACTTTTTCCCCGTGGAGGGTGCAAGAAGGGTGTATAACACCAATAGAAAGTTCTATGGATTTTTTGATGCAGAGGATTCCCTTGGCATTGTGTACGACGATTCACAGCACAGATACACAGAAGTTCTCGCAAAGGCGGCAAGCGAATTTTTTGCAAAGCACCTTGGAGGAGAAATTGTGGAAGTAAGCACAGAAGCTCTTAAAGTACTGCCCGAGAAGGACCTTTGCTGCACAAAAACCGGCAATGTTCACCTTGAGTTTGCCGATTCTCTTTCAGCCTTTGAAGAAAACAAGGCAATATACGAAAAATCAAAGGCAAACCCAAAAACACCGGAGGAGAAAAGAGCCTTCTTCCAAGAAAAAGTTTACCAAAACAGAAAAGCCTGTCCCCTTGATGTGGTTCATTTGGATACTGAGATTACATGCGGTTTATATGCCGAAAAGATATTCTGGCATCCTCAGGACTACACCATAGATTTTGGTTTGCTTATAAGAAGTATGGACCAAAAGGGCAAAAAATTACCTGTTACAATCTGCCTTTGGGAAGACGGAACCAACGATATAGGCAGGCACAAGGAAGAAATTCAGAGCCTTATAAATAAAGGCAGAGCAGTCCTCGTGGCGGATATTGCCTGCATCGGAGAAAATTTCCCCATAAATATAAGTGGAGAAAAGCACCCAAAATCCGTATACGGACTTTTGGAAAAGCTAAACAAGGATATGGTGTATATGGGAGATTCTGTTCTTGCTCTTATGGCATATGACCTTGTTAAAACCGTGGAAATGTTAAAGACCGAGTACGGCTTTGAGGATATAGATGTATTTACCTACGGAAGCTACTCGGTGCTTGGTGAAATAGCCAAAATTCTTCTTGGCATAAATTATACTGCCATAAGCCCTATGAAGCTTTCGGATATTATAACAAACAAATACTACATATACTACAACCTTGCCCACCTTATTATGCCTGAGGCAGGCTTGTATCTTGAATAGGTGATATTATGATATTTATTACAGAAGAAAGAATAAGGAAAATTAAGGAAAAGGTAAATGCCGATAAACGTCTTAAAGGAGAGCTTACTGACATTGCAGAGGAAAAAATGCTTTTAAAGCCATTAAGTGTAACCTTTCACAAAAGCCCTGCAGTAAGTGGAAATTCTCACGATTTCTACAGTGAAGGTCCCTACTGGTGGCCCGACCCCAAAAATCCGGAAGGACCATATATAAAGCGTGACGGTGAATTTAATCCCGACCGTTTCAATGCTCATATGGAAGATATGGTTACTATGGCAGATGCGGTTTCCATTCTTTGCCAGGCAGGACTTTATCTTGATAAAAAAGCATATTTTGACAAGGCGGCGGAACTTTTAAATGTGTGGTTCATAGATGAAGAAACCAAGGTAACTCCTCATATGGAGTGCGGTCAGGCAATCCGTGGCGTGTGCAGTGGCAGAGGTATAGGAATCATCGACACGTCCAATTATATAAGGGTTGTGTACGGTGCGGATATTCTTGACAGGACAGGTGAATATAAAGAACTCGTTTCCGGACTTAAAAAGTGGTTTGCGGAGTATATAACCTGGCTTACTACCAGTGAAAAAGGTCTTGAGGAGAAGAACTTTTTTAATAACCACTCCAATTGGTGGAACACACAGGTGGCGGTTTTCTCAGCGTTCACAGGTGATGAAAATCAGCTTAATGAGTGCTTTGACAGCTATCGTAACCGTATACTTTCTGAGCAGACAGACCCGGAGGGGAGGTTTGTGGACGAAATAACCCGTACCCGTTCCTATCACTACACTCTTTATAATATGGATGCCTGCACTCTTATAAGTGAGGTGGCATATCACAAGGGAGTGGATTTGTGGAACTATGAAACAACCGACGGCAAATCTCTTAAAAAGTGTGTAGATTTCTTTAAACCCTATTACCGGAACCCATTCCTTTGGCAATACCCGGAAATAAATGCTGCTGAGTGTTACTATGAAAAAATGTCACTTAAGCTTGCGGCAATGCGCTATGATGACAGAGAGATTGAAGCTGTAAACCAAAACAGAAGAAAATACATTGTTCCATGTTCGCAGATGTGTTTTCTTGGCATAATGGATTTAATATAAAATCAGAATACAATGGAGCATAAAAAACGGTCTGTAGAATAACTAAAGTTTTTCTACAGACCGTTTTTTTTATTCTCTTTCCAGAATCATAGTACCTATACCGTGGTCGGTAAAGATTTCCAGAAGTATGGAGTGTACCACTCTTCCGTCAATTATATGTACTCTTTCAACGCCGTTGTCTACCGCTTCCTTACAACCGGTTACCTTGGGTATCATACCGCCGGTTATGGTTTCGTTGTTTATGAGCTTTTCAACCTCGTCGGTATAGATGCGGTGGATAAGCTCATCATTTTTGTCAAGTACACCGCGTACATCGGTTAAGTACATAAGCTTTTCCGCATCAAGAGCTTCTGCAACGGCAGATGCCACGGAGTCGGCATTTATGTTGTAGCTGTTACCCTCGTCGTCTACACCTATGGGAGCTATTACCGGGATGTATTCATCGTCGGTCAGAAGGTCTATTACCTTGGTGTTTACGCTTACTATATCGCCTACAAAGCCTATGTCTTTCTTTTCGCCGTCAACCTCGGTGTAGAGCTTTTTGCACTTGATGAGGTTTCCGTCCAGACCGCAAAGACCTATGGCTTTACCGCCGGCATGGTTAAGACGGGATACTATGTCCTTGTTGGTTTTACCCACCAGAACCATCTGGGCAATGCCCACGGTATCCTTGTCGGTAACTCTTAAGCCGTTAACAAATTCACTCTGAATGTTGTATGTCTTAAGGGCGTTTGTAATGTCGGGTCCGCCGCCGTGTACCACTATGGGGTTGATGCCTACATACTTAAGAAGGGTAATGTCGTCCATTACGGAGTTCTTTAAGTCCTCGTTAATCATAGCGTTACCGCCGTATTTGATAACGATTTTTTTCTTGTAGAGCTTGCGTATATAGGGGAGAGCCTCTATAAGTATATCGGCTTTCTTAATCATTGTTTCTATTGTATCATTTTTGTGCTGAAGACCGCTCATGGGTAATTCTCCTTAAATCTTATAAATTAAATCCGGGGTTGTCTATGCCGGTTTTTTCGTCAAGACCCATCATTATGTTCATATTCTGTATAGCCTGACCTGCGGCACCCTTGTAGAGATTATCTATTACGGAGGATACTACAACCCTCTTTAATCTGTGGTCTACCTTAAAGCCTATCTCCACAAAGTTGGAGCCTGCTACATTCTTTGTTTCGGGCAGCGAACCGGGCTTGTGAACTCTTATGAAGTATTCGTTCTTGTAGAACTTAGAGAAAATATTGTAGATTTCCTCGTCGGATATATCCTCGGTAAGGTTTAAGTAACTTGTGGCAAGTATGCCTCTTTTCTGAGGTATAAGGTGAGGTGTAAAGGATACCAGTATCTCGTCATTTGCTGCATGACCGAGTTCCTGCTCAATCTCGGAGGTGTGACGGTGTGTGGCTATCTTGTACGCCTTGGAATTTTCGGTACATTCGCAGAAGCTGTAGGGGAGCTTCTCTGTTCTGCCTGCGCCGGTAACGCCGGATTTGGCATCGATTATAATGTTGTCGTGCTTTACCACCCCTGCCTTAAGGAGAGGGTAGGTGGCAAGTATGGAGCAGGTTGTGTAGCAACCGGGATTGCCTACTATAGTAGCATTTTTAATCTTATCTCTGTGGATTTCGCAAAGACCGTACACGGACTTTTCAAGGATTTCGGGAGCGCAATGGGGCTCACCGTACCATTTTTCGTAAACTTCCTTGGAGTCGTATCGGAAGTCACCGCTCAGGTCCACAATTTTAATTCCCTTGGCGTATATTGCAGGTATCACTTCCTTGGAAGCACCGTGAGGGAGAGCTGTAAACACTATGTCGCAGTTTTCTGCAATATCGTCCACATCAAGGTCTTCGCACACTATATCGCACACATTTTTAAATGCGGGGTAAACTTCGGAAATCTTCTTGCCTACAAAGCTGTGGGAAATGAGCTTTGTTATTTCAACTTCGGGATGCTTTGTGAGTATTCTGACAGTTTCTATGCCTGCGTAGCCTGTAGCACCGAGAACGCCGACTCTTATCATAAAATTCATCTTCTTTCTAAAAAATATCCTACTTATTATATTACAAGAAAAGGCATTTGTCAAATACTAATTGACAAACGCCTTTCAGTTGAATAAATATCTTAGAAAATGACTTCGATTGTTGCTTCTTTCTTGCCTTTAAGCATTTCTGCAGGTATAAAGTTTGTATCAAGCTTTACGCCGTCAAGGGTAACCGCCTTTGCTCTTGCATTTTCTTTGGGGAGCTTGGGGCATTTAAGCTTGCAGAGAGTTCCTCTGTACTGTCTTTCCATTTCAAAGCCTTCCCAGCTGTCGGGGATACAGGGGTCAATCACTATGCCGTCGTAGTCGGGTCTGAAGCCTAAGATGTACTGAGTAACCGCAAAGTACATCCAGGAAGCTGTACCTGTAAGCCAGGAGTTAGAGCCTGCACCGAATCTCGGGTGAGCAGGGCCAAGCATAGCCGAACCGTATACGTAGGGTTCTGTAAGGGTTCTGTCGGAGATGTCGTTTCTTCTTGCAGGGAGAGATGCCTTGTAGATTTCAAAGGCTTCGTTGTTTCTGCCCAGGATTGTTTCTGCAATTACAGCCCATGTATTTGCGTGGCAGAACACACCGCCGTTTTCCTTAACACCGTTACTCATTGCAAAGAAGCTCTTTTTCTCGGGAGCGTACTTGGGTGATGCGTTGGAGTGGGATATAAGTCCGAACTCGCAGAAAAGCTGTTTATACACTTCGTCAAAGGCGGAGTTTGCTTCTTCCTTGGAGGGAAGTCTGGAAAGAACCGCCCAGGACTGGGGATTTAAGAATACGTTGTTTGTTTCGTCTTCCTGTGTACCGAACTTTTCGCCGTTATCAAGGAAGGCTCTGAGGAACCACTTGCCGTCCCAGAGTACGTGGTACTTTTCCTTGCACCAGTCATAGTATTCCTCAGCCCACTTGTAGCTTTCGGTATCTTTGGTAGCTGTAAAGAGCTGTTTTAATTCATAAAGTGCATGGGAGAGCTGGAAGAATACAAAGCCCGATTCCGCTTTTCCGTCTTTGTGAATCCAGAATATACTGTCGTTCCAGTCATTGTTAAGGAATAAGGGTATGCCGTGGGCACCCAAGTGATTTCTTGTAAATTCAAGACCTCTCATAAGATGGTCTTTTACAGTACCCTCACCGCCGTCCACAAAGGGTACCATTTCGTCTAAGAAGCCGTAGTCACCGGTTTCTCTTATGTAGGTACAGGTGGAGAAGATTGACCAGATATGGTCGTCGGAACGGTTACCGCCGGTGGATTCCTTGGTAGCAGGGAAGTAAACATCACGGGCATTTCCGTCCTGACGCTGAATGGAAAGGAGAAGCTTTATTCTGTCCTTTGCCTTTTCGGGGATAGCGTGCATTACGCCGAGCACGTCCTGCATACTGTCACGGAATCCCCAACCGCGAACAATTCCTCTTTCGTAGTAGGAAATGAATCTTGACCAGTCAAAGGTCATTTTGCACTGATATGCGTGCCAGATGTTTATCATCTTGTTTACATCGCTGTCGGGAGTTTTAATTTGACATTTTTTAATGTGTGCATCCCATTTTTCTTTAATTGCGAGAAGGTCAGCCTTTGCAGTTTGGGCATTGGTGGCTTCCTCCACAAGTGCTTTTGCCTTTGCTTTATCTCTTACAGTACCTAAGGTTACAATAAATTCCTTTGTTTCCTCTGCACCCAGAGTAAGGGAAGAGGAGAGAGCACCGCAGATGTTGTCTGCGTTTTCATTGCTGTTTGTAAGGCTTCCTCTTTCAAGGGCGATGGGGTTCTGCTCATTTCTGTATGCACCCAGGAATTTATCTCTTGAGCACTCATATTCTTCTACGGGAAGGCTCATACCTGTTACGCCGTATATAAGACCTGTGGTGCACATTTCTGCAGCAGGGTCGGAGATTATAACACCGTCTTTACACTCACCGAGCATTTCGTATCTTGCCCATTCGCAGGTAAGGTCTATGTTTGCACTCCAGTAAGAGAACTCCACATAGGAGAAGATTTTGAGCTTTCTTTCTCTGCCGGATACATTCTTAAGCTTACAGCTCCATACCTCGTAGCTTTTGCCATCGGGTATAAAGTAGGTGGTTTCCGCTTCTATACCGCAGGTAACTGTCTTTATGATGGTGTAACCAAGACCGTGCCTGCATTCGTAGAAGTCCGGATTTTTCATAACCGGTTGCCAGGAAGCAGACCAGTATTCGCCGGATTCCATATCTTTTATATAGATGTACTTGCCGGGTCTGTCCATTGGCATGGTGTTGTAGCGGTAACGGGTAATTCTTCTGTTACCGGGGTCGCCGTCAAAGGAGGGGCCGCCTGCATTGTTGGATATAATGCAGCTGTAACCGCCGTTGCCCAGGTAGTTAAACCAGGGGGTAGGGGTGTCCGGACGGGTGATTACATATTCTTTGTTTTCTACATCAAAATAACCGTAATTCATTTTTCATTTTCCCTTCTCAATAATTATTATTAAATGCCGTAAGGCTTATTTAAAACTTTGAAAGTTTAATCAAACTTGTTCTTTCAAGTGAAAGAACTAAAACTATTTGAAGAGGCGGGCTCACCGCCGCCCCCTCTCCACTCCCGGCTCCCGCTGTATTTTAATACAATGCAAACATAAGACTTGTCCGGTAAAATCAGCGAATGCTGCGGAGGTGCCGATTTTCGGCACTTGTCCTCGCTAAATCAAGCACAAATAATGGAACTGAAATATTTTTTGCTTGATTTTCGCTGATTTATTACCGTACTTCGTTTTGTTTGCTATTGCATCAAAATAATGCGGAATAAACCATACCGGGGCAAAGTGCCTCGTTAGTAATAAAGAAGTAAACTATCAGTTCAGTAAATTCCGCATCTTTTAAACTTCGGAAGCAGATAGAACGAAAAATGTTCAAAAATGGCGTAAAACAAAGAAATAATTATTCAGTTTCCTTATGTTTCTTTGTTTTAATGAGGACAGCGGCGTAATTCGCCGCCTCCGCAATGGCGACATTTTTGAATATTTGAGTCTCGTATCTGCTCGGAGTTTAAGAAAAGCGGACGGGGAGAGGTGTCGGGGATGCACCTGCAGGCATCCCTGACGACTTTGGTTCTTTGGTCTCAAAGAACATATCAGCATTCATAAACATGCACATCAAGATTTGTGGTTTCTTTTCTGTGTGTAAGGAGTTTAAACTGATATGAGCCTGTAATTGTTTCGCTAAGGCGTACAGTTTCTTCATGAGCAGGGTTTGTGCCCTTGTATACGCTGTAGAACTGTGTGCCGTTAAAGGCAAGTACCTCAAATTCCTCTATGCCGTCACCGCAGAATTTTATGGTGTTGAAGGGGAAAAGACCGCCTATCATTACCACAAGACCGTCGTCGTGGTATTCGTAGCTTACGCTGGGATTTGTTGTAATGTCGAACTTATCTCCGGGGGCAACTCTTGTTTCTATGGGGGAGTAGCCTGCCTCGCGGAAGGAGTACAGACCGAAATAACGGATTAGAGGAATATCTGCAAATTCCGTAAGGGTTAAGCGAACCTTGGATGCGGTTATGGGCTCAAAGTGCACAGCCTTTTTATAACCGATGGATTTCTTTTCGGTAATTAGCTGCCATTTGCCGTCAATTTCCGCTTCAAAGGTAAATCCGCCTATTCTTACACCAAGCTCTATAAATTCGCCTATTATCACGGTGTCAAAGGTTCTTTCTTTTGGGAGAGTTATTTCTACCGATGGTTTTTGGTCGCCTTCATCGGGGCACCAGAAGATGTCGGGGTTGCCGTTTAGTATCTGTTCGCCTCTTAAGTCGGGGCATCTTTCGGAGGATGCCTTTGCTGTGCCCTCTAAAGCATAGTTTACGCTTAGAGCTTTGCTGATAATGTTGTGTGCTTCTATGGCATTTGCGCTGTCCAACTCGTGAACAAGTCCCCGTCTGTCCGGCGGGAAGTTAAGGAGCATCACGGCACTCTTGCCTATGGAGTCAAACCAAAGGTCTATAAGCTGCTTTGTGGACTTTACAAAGTAGTCCTGCTCTTTATGATAGAACCAGCCCGGGCGGATTGAGGTGTCAACCTCCGCAACTATAAAGCGGTTTCCGCCAATCTTTCCGCTGTTCATTTCGGGGGTTATTTCCTTTTCTACGGAAATAGCATCAATGGTGCAGTAGTGGGGGTCACCTGCGTGACCGTGCTCATTGCCTACCCAATGCATTTCCACATAGGGAGTGGCACCAAGGGAGCCGAAGATTACCGCTTCCGGCTGAAGGTTGCGTATGGTGTGTGCCCACATACCCCAGTCGTAGGGTGTTTCCGTACTTCCGGCACCGTCCCACCAAACTTCGTCTATTTTGCCGTAGTTTGAGAGGACTTCGGTAAGCTGACTGTTAAAAAACTTGCTGTATTCATTGCTGCCCCAGTACTTGGAGTTTCTGTCCCATGGAGATATGTATATACCTACCGCAATGTCATACTCGTGGCATGCATCGGTGAATTCTCTTAATATGTCGCCTTTGCCGCCTTTGTAGGGGCTTTTTGCCACGGTGTGTTCTGTGTACTTGCTGGGCCACAGACAAAAACCGTCGTGGTGCTTTACTGTGAGTATGGCAAGGGTAAAGCCTGCCGCCTTTATAGTTTTAATCCATTGACGCACATCGGTTTCCGATGGATTAAAAAGGCTTTCAGCCTCTTCGCCATTGCCCCATTCCATATTTGAAAAGGTATTTACTCCAAAGTGGAAAAATGCCTTCTTGCCGAATTCTTTAAGGTGCTTTAACTGTCTTGCGGAGGGAAGGGCACCGTAAGGGGTTATTCCGTAGTAATTATTCATAGTGATTTCTCCTTGACTTTTATAGTCTTATATTTTTATTATGCAATAAAATTATGATATTTGCAATATAAAAAAAGGTACAAAAAGTATAAATAATGTATAATTTGGTGAAAATAAAAAATTTTACTTGTATCTTTTGCAATAATATGCTAAAATATATCTAATTTAATTATAATGAACAGAAAGGGGTTTACTCTAATGATTTACAGTTCAGAAGTAGAAAATATGTGTGTAGTCAGACAGGGCGCTAACCACGGTCCTGCTCCCATTCCCCAGGAAGGTCAGTGGACCAAATCCAAGGAAGTTAAAGACATTTCCGGTCTTACACACGGTGTAGGCTGGTGTGCTCCTCAGCAGGGTGCATGTAAGCTTACATTAAACGTTAAAGACGGTATCATCCAGGAAGCACTTGTTGAAACACTCGGTTGCTCCGGTATGACTCACTCTGCCGCTATGGCATCCGAAATTCTTCCCGGTAAGACAATCCTTGAAGCTCTCAACACAGACTTAGTTTGTGATGCTATCAACACAGCTATGAGAGAACTCTTCCTCCAGATTGTATACGGAAGAACTCAGACAGCTTTCTCCGAAGGCGGTCTCCCCGTAGGCGCAGGTCTTGAAGACCTCGGTAAGGGCTTAAGAAGCCAGGTTGGTACAATGTTCGGTACTCTTGCAAAGGGTCCCAGATACCTTGAAATGGCAGAAGGCTATGTAACAAACGTTGCTCTTGACGAAGATGATGAAATCATCGGTTACAAGTTCGTTCACCTCGGCAAAATGATGGATATGATCAAAAAGGGTATGGATGCTAACGAAGCTCTCGCTAAGGCTTCCGGTCAGTACGGCCGTGTAGACAGCGCAGCTAAGCTCATCGACCCCAGACACGAATAATCAGGAGGAGGTAGTTACAATGGCTTTATTTGAAAGTTACGAAAGAAGAATAAATAACATAAACGCTGTTCTCAATGCCAACGGCATCAAGGACATCGACGAAGCTAAGAAAATCTGCGACGAAAAGGGCATCGACCCCTATACAATCGTTAAGGAAATTCAGCCTATCTGCTTCGAAAACGCTGCTTGGGCATATGTTGTAGGTGCTGCTCTTGCTATTAAGAAGGGTTGCAAAACTGCTGCTGATGCTGCAGAAGTTATCGGTGAAGGCCTCCAGGCTTTCTGTATCGACGGTTCTGTTGCAGACGACAGAAAGGTTGGCTTAGGTCACGGTAACCTTGGCGCAATGCTCTTAAGAGAAGAAACAAAGTGCTTTGCATTCCTTGCAGGTCACGAATCCTTCGCAGCTGCTGAAGGTGCTATCGGTATCGCTAAGAGTGCAAACAAGGTAAGAAAAGAACCCCTTAGAGTAATCCTCAACGGTCTTGGTAAGGACGCTGCTCAGATTATCTCCAGAATCAACGGCTTTACATATGTACAGACTCAGTTCGATTACGCTACAGGTAAGGTTAATGTAGTTAAAGAAAAAGCTTACTCCGACGGCGAAAGAGCTAAGGTTCGTTGCTACGGCTCCGATGACGTTAGAGAAGGTGTTGCTATAATGCACTTAGAGGGCGTTGACGTTTCCATTACAGGTAACTCCACCAACCCCACAAGATTCCAGCACCCTGTTGCAGGTACATATAAGAAGGAATGTGTAGCTCAGGGCAAGAAGTACTTCTCCGTTGCTTCCGGTGGCGGGACAGGACGTACACTTCACCCCGATAACATGGCTGCAGGCCCCGCTTCCTACGGTATGACAGATACTCTCGGAAGAATGCACTCCGATGCACAGTTTGCAGGTTCCTCCTCCGTTCCCGCTCACGTTGAAATGATGGGACTTATCGGCGCAGGTAACAACCCCATGGTTGGTATGACTGTTGCTGTAGCTGTTGCTGTACAGGAATGTATGAATAAATAAGATATATCAAGGGTTTTAGAACTTTTGAAAATTTCTTGAATTTAAAAATGTAGAATTTTTTAGTTGGACACATCATTTTGGGATTTTTACCCGTGATGTGTCCAACTTTTTGTGTAAAAATGCCAGAGCAAAAGAAGCAAATATCGTCAGACCGCAATTAACAAAAGAAGATATACCGTCTATATTTTTACGGCATTATCCGTCTTTGAAGTCTGGCAAATTGAATGTTTCAGAACTTGCCAGAGTGTGCGACATGAGCCGTACAACCGTCTATAAATATGTTTCTCTTTTGGAAAAATAGATAAAATTTAAGTCAGACAATTAACACCAATATTTTAAAATGGTTTTTGTTAATTGTCTGACTTTATTTTTTGATGTTTCTAATTAATCTGTCAGATAATATTATCTTATATTATATTTTTGTTTTAATTTTGCAATTTCATCTTGCAAAAATGCCGCAAGAGTTTCTAATGCATCTGCCTCATATGCTTTACTTGCTAATTCTGCAGATTGTTTTATTGTTGGCATTAATGCATCCAACTGTCTTTGCATGTTATAAGCCGCGTATCCATCAAGATTACTACTATCGTAATTTGGAAAATATCTTCTCTTTTCAGATTCTATGGTTTGATTATAAATTTTTTGTGCCTCTTCAGATATTTCTTGAACTTTTTGGTTCCCCCATTCAATTAACACATTATATTCTTCTTCATACTTTGATGTATTATTTTCTTCTGTCTTAGATACATTTTTTTCCGAATCAGTATTATTAACCTTAAGTAGAGACTTAAAATTAAATGATGCAGGATATAAATTAAAATTTTGTTGAGCTGATATAATTGAAAGTACAAAATTTTCTGTAATTAATGTTTGTAATAGTTCTTTGGATTCTCTATCGTTTTGAAGATCACGTCCAGTCATATCTACGCCTTCAAATTCAACTGTGAAACCTGATATTTTAGGTGTATAGTATTTATTAATATCGATTGCTTTATAAGAACCATCGAATGTATATTCCAGTTTTTTATTACCTTGTGTTACAGTGTATGTTCCACTATAGGAAGATGTGGTGTCATTTTCTTTTAGAACATAAACCAAATCTAAAACTTCAGTGCCATAAGTGGAGTTGTAACCAATTAAAATAGAGTCGGATTCTTCTGGCATATAATACAAGAAAATTTTGTTGTTATTTGAATCTATGGCACTAACATAATAAAATGAATTTTGTTTTCTTCCATACTCTTTTACGTACTTTATAAAATCATCTTTTGATTTAATGGCTGTTTTGTACGAATCATTATCAGTTGTAATTATAACTGTATTTGTTGTCCCATCCCAGTCTACAATTGCGCCAAATGCTTCTGAAATGGCCCTAACAGGCACCAAAGTTCTTCCGTTTACTATGCACGCAGGTGCATCAAGTAATTTTATTGTTCCATTTACGGACATCATATCGTCATCTATTGTTAAACGAATTATAGTACTTTCGTTTTCTGCGGTTACAGTCCTTGTGTTGTTATTCCATTCAACAGTTGCACCAAGAGATTCAAAAATCGCACGTAGAGGTACCATTGTTCTACCGTTTATTGTTTGCGGAGATACGTCAAAAGCAATTTGTTGTCCATCAATTTTTACGGTAATATCGTTATTGGCAAAAACAACTTGAATGCTTGACAATACCAATACTAATGATAAGATAATTGAAATAATTTTTTTCATTTTCAAAACCCTTTCTTTAACCTTTATTTTTTATATAAATTGAAATTTTACTCCTCTCTAAATTCTCACGCAATAAAAAATGCGTGGCAAGAGAAATCTGTACCACGCACAAAAAAACGAGGCTTGATTTCATGTCACCACAACAATAATCTCAAAATATGAATATCACAAGACAATACATATTAAAGCCTGCGTTTTTTAACAAAACACAAAATTGTCCTGCGATACCATAAAAAATGGTAACACAAAAGAGATATTCGTTAAAATATCCAGATTTCTATTCTTGAAATTATTATTGTGGTGACTATATTATACCACTTTTGGATTTTCAAATCAATATATCTTTTCAAATTTCGTCAAATATGAAAGAATTTTTTAATGCTGTGATTTGGTAAAAGAGTTCAAATCGTTTCACCGCCAGAAGTAAGAGAAGGATTTGCCATTTACCTTAATAAGATAAGAGAGATGTATTAAAGAAGTATAAAAGATGTTAGTTAGTTGTTTGAAAAATGTATAAAGGTTGATTTTATGTGATAGCTTTAATTTGACATAATCTGCCTTTTATGCTATAATACCATTCGTAGCAAGAGAAACGGCGGCGGTTGTTTCCGACACCTCTATGAAAGGGGGTGTTTGTTATGGAATATGTGTTGTCATTTACATTATTAGTTATGATAATAATTATTTACATAAAGAAATAACCGCCTACTCTGCCAAGTAGACGGCTTTAAATAAAACGATTTACTTTGCGGAAACAACTGATGTCGTTCCCTCTTGCTACACTTATATTATCATATTTTATTAAATATGTCAAGTTTAAATTTTCTTCAAAAATAGGTTTTGACAAACTAATCACGTTATGGTATAACGTATGCATGGAATCACATCATTGATGTGACCGACAAATAAGTAATACATAAAACAAAGCCTTATTTAATCAAGGTTTCTGCATTACTGCACCACCCAATCAAGACCACGAAGTGGGCTTGATATGTTGAAATGATGGGTCTTATCGGCGCAGGTAACAACCCCATGGTTGGTATGACCGTTGCAGTTGCTGTTGCAGTACAGGAATGTATGAATAAATAAGGAATTACAAGGGTTTTAGGACTTTTGAAAATTTCTTGAATTTAAAAATGTAGAATTTTTTAGTTGGACACATCATTTTGGGTTTTTACCCATGATGTGTCCAACTTTATACAGGAGAGTGTATCATGAAAAAATTTTTAAGTATATTCCTGTGTGTTATTGCTATATTACTGGCGTTTACCGGATGTGATAATTCAACAAATAACATACAAGAAAATGAACAATCAGACTTTAATGAAGTTATGAAAAAAGTTAAAGCAGCAAATGTAGGAAGTATAATAACATTCGGAAAATATGAGCAGGACAATGTTTCAGAGGAAAAAGAAGATATAGAATGGATAGTCCTTGATAAAACTGACGATAAATTGCTTGTTATCAGCAAGTGTTTGTTAGATACTGAAATTCCATTTAGTGCAAACGGAAAAATAATGACTTGGGAAGATAGCGATTTGAGAAATTGGCTTAACAAAGATTTTATACAGGAAGCCTTTTCTGATGAAGAAAAAGAAAAGATTCTTTTGCATGCGGTTGAAAATAGCAGCAACACAGAATTTGGCACAAACGGCGGAGGCAACACTGAAGATAAGGTGTTTTTGTTAAGCGGTAATGAAGTGGAGCAATACTTTCCGGAAAATGAACAACGATTAGCAGAGGCGACTGCGTATGCAATAGACAGATATGACAGTTATCATTATCCTGCTGACTTGGTTGAATGGGTACTGCGTTCCCCCGGAGAGTCAGAATTGTATACGCAGTGTGTTAACAATGACGGCAGTATAGGAAACGACCAGTATATAGGAGGTTCTTCAGGATATATCCGTCCTGCTATGTGGATTGATATAAAATAAGATTTGATATCACAAACAATTTTGGTACGTACATTTTTTGGCACTATTTTAAACAGTTAAATAATTTCTGCGGTCAGGCAGAATAAATATTATAAATAATTCCCATCATTTGGAGTAAAATCAAAGTGATGGGATTATTTTTTTGTATAAATTTGATATTTTTTAAAAGATATTGTATTATCTGACATTTTATGATATAATTACAAAGTCACATAGCTTCATATTATGTCTTCAACAGGGAAACATACCTTTGGTAAAAGGTGTTTCTCTCTTTTCGCGTTTCTCTGTTGAATGTCGAAGCTGTGTGACAACTGCGAGGGAATACACTTTTTCGTGCGTTCCTTCGGGAGCGCATTTTTTTATTGCAAAGGAGAATCACAATGCCGGATTATAAAACTATGTACAAAAAGTTATTTGTTGCAGTAACCGAGGCAATAGATATATTGCAAAAGGCACAGCAGGAAACCGAAGAAATATATATTGACTCAAGTGAGAATGATGATAACAAAATAGTAAAACTTATACCTGTAGATAAAAAGGAAAGTGATTGACACGCTGTTTAGTGACATTTGTGGAGACTATTGGGGAATGTATGAATAAATAAGAACCCCACCCAACACGAAATCAAGATTTCTGTTGGGTACCCGAGAACCTTGTTACTGTCGTAATAAGGAATTACAAGGGTTTTAGGACTTTTGAAGGTTTCTCAAATTTAAAAATGTAAAACTTTTTTGTTAATTTGAAAGGGATTTTGCTATGAAGAAATTGTAAATGTCTGAAAACCCAAATAAGTATTTTGCATGTAAAGAAACAAACGCCACTTTTGAAAGAGTGGCGTTTGTCCAATATAGAGACGAGTTTTTACAATTAAGAATTATATTTATCAGTTCTGACTTTGCTGGATTGAAACATAATCTTCGTATAACATTCCGCAATGATAGCACTCACGAATATCGTTTTCGTTTTCCCACCACTCATGACTTCCTAATTTATCATCTTTAATTTCCCCACAATGATAGCAGGTTGCAGGTTGTGTGCAGTTTGCAGGTTCCCAACTATGAGTTCCGAGTTTATCGTCCTTATACACACCGCATTTATCGCATTTTGCAGGTTCTTCACAAGTGGCTTCATCCCAATCGTGAATTCCGTTTTTATCTTCCGGACATTTTTCTAAGGTTTCGTTTGCTTTCGTTTCAGACTCTTTCTTGGTCTTTGAATCGTCGCCTGTACCACAAGCAACAAGTGAAATGCTTATAATCATTACCAATAACAAACATAATAATTTTTTCATAATAAACATCCTTTCTATTCGTTTCTTTTGTGGATATATCGCTCTATATAAGTACATTTTAGTACAAATATTTACTAAAGTCAATAGTAAATTTATTTACTTGATATAATATAACTATATCGAAGTAATGGGGTGTGCTTATGGATGCGCATTATATCAAAATAATCCGAGATTTGAGGGAAGATCACGACAAAACCCAATCGGAAATTGCAGAGGTGTTGGGTACATCGCAAACCATGTATGCAAGATACGAGCGAGGAGCTAATGAGCTGCCCCTTCATCACCTGATAACACTTTGCAATTATTACAATGTAAGTGCGGATTATGTATTGGGTATAAAAAGAAAGAAACTATTTTAAGACCATTTGAGGGTTTATATTTTGAGTATGTAATAACCTCAGCATATAAGTCATAGTATTTCAGCACTTTGCCATTTGGGGACGTACATTTTTTGGCACTATTTCAAACAGTTAAATAATTTCTGCGGTCAGGCAGAATAAATTTTATGAAAAACAATCCCACCATTGTGGTAATGCACAGTGATGGGATTTTTTAAATACAGTAGGCGAAATGTGCAGTATAAACGACTTATAATTAAAATGAGAGATTAAATTATAAGGAGGAAAACAAATGAAATCCTGGATTATGTTGCACAGAAAAATACGAGAATGGGGCTGGTACAGCGACCCTATAACCAAAAGTGTGTTTATTGAGCTTTTGCTCATAGCCAACTGGAAGAAAACCCAGTGGAACGGAATTGACCTTGAGGTGGGGGACGCAGTTATCGGGAGAAAGGTGCTTGCCCAAAGGCTGGGTATATCGGAACAAAATGTGCGTACGGCTTTAAAACACCTTGAGTCAACCGATGAAATCACAAAAAAGCATGCGGGCAAATTTACTGTGGTGCATATTAACAGCTTTGCCTTCTACCAGAACCATCAGGAAGATACGAAAGCAACCACCACCTTCAGATCGAACTTCGGGCAAAGAGAAAAAACAGCATATGGTCGCTCCGAGGATGGTTTCTTTTATGGGTTGGACGATGATTTAGAGGATAGGTTTAAGTAAACAAATTCTTAAATCACCTAAAGTCCCCCCTCTTTGTTAACCAAGTTCTTTACGTAATTTGAGCTATAAAAATACCAAATGTAAACCAAACTCCACATCGGCTTATAACCCCGATGGTTTCAGGTTTTGTAAAGCTATGTTCAAAGGGTTACTTGTGTTGATTCGCCAAAAGATAACCAATAATTAACCAATAACTTAACCACCTGCCAACCACCTGCTAACCATCTTATAACCACATATAATAATTATTATATAAATATATAATTATTAATAAGTATATAAAGAAAGAGTGGTTAACTTGGCAACCTCAAATTAAACTCCTTTGCATCTGTCTGAAGAAACATTGAGCCCGGTTTGCACTAACATATCTCAAAAACTTTTTCTTTATTTATCCATATGGCATAATTCTTGACAGATATATCACATTGATGTATAATAATTACAATATCTTTTATAATTTTCAAGAGGTGATATAAAGTGGCAGACGATTTAAGAGGTAAGTGGAAAGAAACCGGTATTGGTCTTGGGCATGCATTCCGTGATTTAGGCAAAGCTATAATCAAATCCGGTGCAACTGCTGTCAAAAAGGCTGATAATTGGGCAAACAGCGAAGACTATCCTCAGCAAAATAAGTCATTGGAAGAAAACAAAGAGGAAAACAATCAGTAATTACTAAAAACTCATAGCTTTTAAAAGGACAAAGATCTCGGCACTTGAGGTCTTTGTTTTATTTATTTGACAAAATATATGCACTATGTTACTATTTTTGTAGGATAATCCCGAAAGGTGGGAAGTATAATGAGCGATTTGTTTTTGGCACATTTATTGTTCAGCCGTACAACAAACGGCGACTGGAACAAGGAGGTATGGGCAGGAAAGGCCCACTGTCCATGGTGCGAAAAAAAGACGGATTTTTCCCTTGTGTACAATACTGCCAGCGCAAGGTTTATAGGCATACCGTATTTTACGGCAACCGATGACCGTTTTATCCAATGCGACAGTTGCAGTCAATTTAAAAAGCTAAGGATTAAGGAATACCGCACCATAAAGAAACAGCAATGGACGGAAATAAAAAAGAAAAACTACCCTGAGGAAAAAATACTTTCCGATTATGATCCTCACAAGAACCCCATTGGCGGCATCATTACAAAATTTGTATTGGCGATTCTGCTTGTGGCTTATTTGACATATGTGCTTGTTTCGGCAATTTTTGGCGGTGACTTCAACGGTGCCTATATTCTGCTTCTTGCTATAGGTTGTGTACCGCTTGGATTCACATTATTCAGATTTATACCTGCTGTTAAAAAGCGAAGATTGTACATGGAAGCCTCCAATCATCCGGGCAAATTTCCATCCGTCGACTCACTAACACCTGCAGACAGGACATATCTCTTTGTTGACATTTGGAACAAAAAGAGAGAATTTGAGGCAGGACCCGGTTCCTTTGAAACTTACATAGATACTCACAGGAGCACCTTTAAAGCAGATACTACCGGTGCTGACGAGATTTCTTCGGAAGATAATAAACCCTCCGGGATTCTTGGAATATGGTATACACTCTGCGCCATTGCAGGTATAGTTCCTTTTGGATTTTTATCTCAAAAGAAATTGTGGCTCCCTTGCAAGTACCTTTGCGGTAAGAGTCACATTAAAAAGGGCGTAGTCACTTTCGTATGTCTTTTGTATCAGGTGATTTTTTTGTCGCTGTTGCCGGTAATGGAATATATAAATAAAACAAACGGCGGATTGCTTTTCGTTATGATATTGCTTATGATGGCATCGGTGGGAGTGGGTATTCCTTTCACCTTTGTAAACAGAGTCCGCACCCGAAGGATAATTAAATGCCTGCGTCTTCTTGAAGAAAGCGAAAGCTTTAAGTATATGGAAGAAGTTATACCCTATGCTAAAAGTGACAGAACAGAGGCCTTTTTAGCGGAGCACATTCTCTATGATAAGCCATCAATGACTGTTATGTCTTACCAAGATATTGTATGGGTTTATCAGCGCACGGATAACGAGGGCAAACCTTACAATTATATAGGGCTTAAAAACGGACTATGCTTTTCTACCACACTTAAAACCCCAACCCTTATGGCAATGGCGGATAAGTATGTAATTATGAGCGGTAATACCCGTGAAAATAAAGAAGCATTCCGTAAGATAGTTCGTGCTTATAAGGAATCCGGAAAGTAATATTTTTTTGTTACAAATGGGTTACTTTTATTGAGTTTTAATGGGTCAGAAGGTATAATAAATTCAAGAAAACTTTTTGGGAGGTTTTAACTATGTTTTGTCCATATTGCGGAAGTCAGAGAATCGAAGTTGGTATTTTGTCTTCGGACGGCGGTACCAATGAGGTAGGGCTTGAACACCTCAAGGGAATCTTTGTAGATGCCGAGGATATTTATTCAGACCTGTGCCTTGATTGCGGTACTATAGTCAGAATGTACGTAAAAAACACTCAAGGTAAAAACTGGTTTAAAGGAAGAAAATAATACATATTAGAATCAGACGCACCGTCTTTAAATGCCCATATGGCATTTAAAGTGCGGTGTGTTTTTATTTAAAGTTATTTTTAATCAGTAGCCATTGGAGTATTATCCGAACCTGCCTGAAAACCAGTATTTTCGGCATCTTTTGGCTTGTCGTCCTTGAAAGGCACAAAGCCTTCCTGCGTCCTCCGCACCAAAATCTATTCAAAAATACAAGATTTTCAGGTCGAAG